>DHIO01000005.1 GCA_002403855.1 Acidimicrobiia bacterium UBA4744 | reverse complement strand
CCGGGCAGACGGTCGGCGAGGCAGATGGCCTCGCCTTTTCGAGCCGCAACGTGTTCCTGAGCGACGACGAGCGCCAGCGGGCTCTGGGCCTTTCGCGGGGACTCATGGCGGCTGCGGAAGCATTTGATGGGGGTGTGCGCGACGCGGACACCCTGGAAGGGATGGTTCGGGAGATGGTGACCGGCGCCGAGATCCACTATGTGACCCTGGCCGATGCCCGGACCGCAACTCGCATTCCCGAGGTAGACCGTGACGCCTTCCTGGCGATAGCCGCCTCGGTTGGTTCCACCAGGCTCATCGACAATGTCCCGTTCGCCGTCGATCCCGGCGGAGGGATGTCGGTCGACCGGGGGACTCGACTCACGGACCCGAGCATCCTCTATGGAGATTGACATGTTGCTGACCATCGACCTCGGAAACACCCAGACCGCCGTCGGTCTGTTCGACGCCGATCGTCTCGCTCTGCACTGGCGGCTGTCGACCGTACGCGAGCGGACTGCCGACGAGTACCGGCTTCTGCTGCACGGACTGTTTGAACAAGACGGCGTGGACCCGGAGCGATTCCAGGGCGCGATCCTGTCCAGCGTCGTTCCCCGGGCTACTGCTCCGCTCTTGGCAGCCCTCCGCCACTTCGTGGTGGATGAGACGCTGGTGGTCGGGCCCGGCATCAAGACCGGGATGCCCATCCTCATCGACAATCCGCGAGAAGTTGGGGCGGATCGGGTCGTCAACGCGGTCGCCGCTCGAGCCCGTTACGGGACTCCGGTCATCGTGGTCGACTTCGGCACGTCGACCAATTTCGACATTGTCAGTGAGAACGGGGAATACCTCGGCGGGGTGATCGGTCCCGGACTGGAAGTGTCGATGGATGCGCTGGTGGCGGCCACCTCGGCCCTTCGGCGGGTCGAGCTCAAACCCCCCCGGTCCGTCATCGGTAAGGGCACGATTGAGGCCATCCAGGCGGGTTTGCTCTACGGCCATGCGGGATATGTGGACGGCCTGGTAGGTCGCATTCGAGCCGAGTTGGGGGGCGAGGTGGAGGCGGTCGCCACGGGCGGACTGGCGTGGACAATCGTCGAACATTGCCGGACGGTGAGCATCGTCGACGAGAACCTGACCCTGGACGGGCTGCAGATGCTCTTTGTGATGAACCAATGAGCCTCCTGAAACCCGAAACCTGAAACCTGAAACCTGAAACCCGAAACCTGAAACCCGAAACCTGAAACCCGAAACCCGAAACCTGAAGCCTGAAACCCGAAACCCGAAACCTCCGCGCCACTAAGGTCGCCATTCATGAACGACGACAACTTCGAGCCCCATGCCGGGATCCCCGACACGGATCCCCTCCATGCACATCCGTTGACTGCTCGGCGTCTCGAGAAGCTCGAGGCAATGCAGGCCGGGGGAGAAGAGCCTTACCCGGCCCGTTTTGAACGTACCGCCCGGTCGGGGGACCTGCAGGCCGAATTCGCTGAGCTCGAAGCCGGACGGGAGACCGGTCGGGAGGTAGCGGTAGCGGGCAGGGTGCTCAACCTGCGCCGGATGGGGAAGCTCATCTTTGCGGTGCTGCAGGACGCCTGGGGCACCATCCAGTTGTTCGTCGATCGGAAGACCCTCGGCGCCGACGGCTTCGAGAGCTTCGAGACGGTTGATTCGGGCGATTGGATCGGATGCCGGGGCGAAGTGATGACGACCCGGAGGGGTGAACTGAGCGTTCGGATCGCAGAGTTCCAGCTGCTTTCCAAGGCCCTGCGGCCGCTGCCCGAGAAATGGCACGGCTTGCAGGACAAAGAAAGCCGGTACCGTCAGCGCTACCTCGATCTCATCGTCAACGAAGATGCGCGTCGGGTGGCGACGGTACGGGCCGGCGTCTTGTCGGAGTTGCGCAACCAGTTCGAAGCCCGCGGCTTCCTCGAAGTCGAGACGCCGGTGCTGCAGAGCCTGGCCGGAGGCGCTCTCGCCCGCCCGTTCGTGACCCACCACAACGCTCTCGACCTCGACATGTATCTCCGTATCGCTACCGAACTCCACCTCAAACGGCTGGTCGTGGGCGGCTTCGAACGGGTGTTCGAGCTGAGCCGCGTCTTCCGGAACGAGGGCATCGACGCCACCCACAACCCGGAGTTCACCACGCTGGAGGCCTACCTGGCCCTGGCCGACTACAACGACATCATGGATTTGATGGAGGAGATCATCCCGGCGGTGGCCACGGCCGCCACCGGCGGGACCGTGTTCGAGTACATGGGACGGTCGGTAGATCTCGCTCCTCCCTATCCGCGGCGCCCTCTTCTCGACCTGGTCACCGAGGCGGTAGGCGAGCCGGTCCAATTCGACCAGGAACCCGATGNNGGGCAAGATGATCACCGAACTGTACGAAGCGCTGGTCGAGCCGCACTTGTGGGATCCGGTGTTCGTTGTCGACTTTCCCAAAGAAACCTCCCCGCTCGCCCGCACCCATCGCCGAGACCCCAACCTCACGGAACGTTTCGAGCTGTTTGCCGGCAACATGGAACTCGTCAACGCCTTCAGCGAGCTGAACGACCCGGTCGAGCAGCGTCTCCGTTTTGAGCAGCAAGCGAGGGCAAAGGCTGCGGGCGACGAGGAAGCCCATCCCATCGACGAGGACTATGTGAAAGCTCTCGAATACGGTCTCCCTCCCACCGGCGGGCTCGGGATTGGTGTCGATCGGCTGGTCATGCTGTTCACCGATCAGGCGACCATCCGCGAGGTGATTCTGTTCCCGACCATGCGTCCGGAATAACCGAGCAGAACTCGCCGGTCGCAGTCCTCCTCCGACGACCGATGCTCGTCGCGGGGGAGCGTGGCCGGAAAGGCAGGAGAGGGTCGGCCACCAGCCGTTCCTCGTAGCAGGTGTCAGGTTTCAAGCAAGATTCCAGGCTTCATGCGTGAGCAACGCCTACTTCTTGCTGGTTGCTTGCCGCTAGAAACCTGAAACCCGAAACCCGGACCTACCTATTCTTCCTGAACCATTCGACGGTTATCGCCAGACCCTCNNCCCGAAACCCGAAACCCGCAACCCTGGAGGGCCCGCGGCTCAGGCCTCGACCCGGGCGGCCTGCACCCTGCTCAGCAGGTACGAGCCGAGATCCCCGAGCGCCGCCTTGGCGGGGCTCTCCGGCAGATCCACCACTGCCCGCTGGGCGGTCGCCGTCCGGGCGGACGCGGCTTCGAGGGCCCGATCGACGTAACCGCCGGCCCGCACCAGATCGATCACTTCGGCAACCACGTCTCCTGAGTAGGGGCGCGGTGTCTTCAGCAACTTGGAGACCCGGGCGCCTTCCGGTCCGGTCAGCGCCTCCAATACCGGGAGGGTGAACTTGCCTTCACCGATGTCAGATCCGGCCGGCTTCCCGAGGTAGCCATCGGTGGCCACGAGATCGAGTGCATCGTCGGTGATCTGGAACACCATGCCGAGTTCCCACGCCCAGGTGCTCACCGCCTCCACCACCTTCGGCTGGGCATCGGTGGCCATGGCTCCGAGCCGGGCCGACGTGCGTATGAGGCTGGCCGTCTTGCCACCGATGACCCGGTAGTACTCGACCGGACCGTGCTCCAGATCGTGGTCCAGTTGCAGTTCCAGCGTTTGGCCTTCGACGAGCTCAGCGTACGTGCGAGCCAGTAATCGGACCGCCTCCTGTCCGAGCGTGGAGGCCGCAACCTCCGAGGCCCTCGCCATCAAGAAGTCGCCGGCCAGTATGGCGACCGTGTTGCTCCAGTTGCTGTTGACCGACTCGACGCCCCGGCGGGTGGTTGCCTCGTCGATGACGTCGTCGTGGTACAGACTTCCGAGATGGATCAGCTCAACCGCGGCACCGGCGTCGATCGCCCGGTGGTCGAGGTTCGCGCCGAACTCGGCGGTCAGCTGTGCCAGCAACGGACGGAAACGCTTTCCGCCGGCGAGCAGCCCGTGTTGAGCGATCTCGGTGAGGAACGCGTCGTCGGCGCGGCTGGCTTCGATGAGACGTTGTTCAACCCGGTCGAGACGCTCCCAGACTTGGGGAATCGGGATCAAATCGGTCAGTTCGGGGGCATCCATCCGGATCTCCGCTCGATGAGGTTGTGCATGGTAGTGACGTCGGGAGTGTGGCAGGTCGGGATGGACCGACATCCGCGTAGTGTTAGGAGAAAGGAAGTCATCCGGAAGGACTCAAGTCTTCGTAGAAGAGACCGACGGCATAACGATGGCCGTCGGGCTAGAAAGGCCCCATCGCTATACTGCCGCGACGCATCCTCGTTGGGGGTGCAGGATGATGGCTTAGGAGGCTGGCGCCGTGTTTGAACGGTTCACAGATCGAGCACGTAGAGTCGTGGTTCTCGCCCAGGAAGAAGCGCGCCTTCTCAACCACAACTACATCGG
>DHIO01000041.1 GCA_002403855.1 Acidimicrobiia bacterium UBA4744 | reverse complement strand
CAGTTCTAACAAGAGGCCGGATTGGCTCGGCCAGAGTCTGGGGGAGATCGCTCCGGGTGGTGGGTGATATGGGCGGTTCGGGTCCTTCTCCTCTGGTGGGCGGGGTGTGTTCCTGGAGGATTAGAGAAGGCATACAGGGAGTGTTCTCCGGGCCGAAGGGAGAGTCCGATGCGCAAGTCTGTCCGGGTTTGTGGTCTGGTCTCGGTGTTGGTTCTGGTGCTGGGGTCCTGCACCGGGTCCGACGTTGAGCTGGCGACGACCACGACAACCACCGGCCCTGTCACCAATGCGACCACGGTCGCCTCCACGACCCCTACGACCGAGCCACCCGAGTTGTTGGTGTGGACGCCGTGCGGGTCCGCCGAGTGTGCCACGTTGACGGTCCCTCTCGATCACGATGACCCGTCGGAGGGCACGATCGATCTGGCGGTGGCCCGATGGCCTGCGCAACGACCGGAGGAACGGATTGGGGTGTTGCTGTACAACCCGGGCGGCCCCGGCGTACCGGGAACAGAGGTGATCATTGACCTGGCCGCTCTGCAATTCGGTCTAGCGTTGTTGGACCGGTTTGATGTGGTGTCGTGGGATCCGCGGGGTGCCAGTGAGGCCGCCGAGGTGGATTGCGTCGATGACCCTGGGCAAATGCTGTTGCATGATCCGACTCCCGAGACCGCAGAGGAGGAAGGGCAGGTCGACGCGGCGGTCGGTGAGTTCGTGGCCGGGTGTGTCGAACGGTCGGGTGAGTTGTTGCCCTATCTGTCGACGGTGTCCACTGCGCGGGACATGGACCTCCTCCGAGAAGCTCTGGGTCAAGAGCAGATCAGCTACCTGGGCGTGTCCCATGGGACCGCGCTGGGGTCGATATACGCCACCTTGTTCCCCGAACGGGTTCGAGCCATGGTCCTCGACTCGGCTTTCGACCTCAGCGCCCCGCTGCCGGATTATCTGGTGCAGCGGGCCGAGGCGGAAGAGAGGGCCCTGACCTTGCTGCTCGACCAGTGCGCCGCCGACCCCTCGTGTCGGTTCCACAACGACGGTGACCCGTTCGCCGCATTCGACGATCTGATGGTCCGCCTCGACGCCGAGCCGCTCATCGTGGATGACACCGAGGTGGGTCTGGGACACGCTCTCCAAGCGGTGTTCGCGGGCCTCTTTTTCGAGGAACATCGGATCTGGGCGGACTGGTCGGATCTGACCCGGGCGCTCGCCGAGGCTCAGGACGGAAACGGTCGCCTGCTGCGCGACCTCGGCGGCCTGAACGGAATCGAGAGTCAATTCGCGATCGAGTGCCTTGATTGGCCGCGCAGCGCCTGGGAGGCATCCCAGGCGACCATCGACGCGGTACTCGCTGCCGCTCCCCGGCTTGGTCCGTTATACGTCGAACGACCATCCGTTTGTGGCATGTGGCCGGTCGAACCCGACCCACCCCCACCCCTCACCGGTACCGGTGCCGGACCCATCCTGGTGGTCGGCAACACCGGCGACACTGCCACCCCCCTCAAATCGAGCCGCGACCTCACCCAACACCTCGAAGGAGGAGTGCTGCTCATCGTCGAAGCCAACCAACACGGCGCCTACTGGATCGACACCGACAACCTGTGCGTCATAGAAACCGTCGACCGCTACCTCACCGACCTCCAACTCCCCGCCAACGAATCCCGATGCATCCCCGGCGACCCACAACTCCACCCACCTGCAAGCGACTGACCAGCAACACCGCCACCCAGCGACCCTCCCTCACTGCCCCCGCCCGCCTGCCGGCCGCCCGCTTGCCGCACGACGGTGGCGAATCTGTGAACCTCGTGGACTTCGTGAACGTTGTCACACCAGGACAGGTTCCACCACCAGGACGTCAACCCGGTGGGCGACCGGGTGTCGGGTTCAGGTCCACGAGGTCCACGACCCTCACCGGACCACTCGGTGGGGCGCTCGGGAATGAGTCTCGTATGTTTGTCAAGGGGGGTTTGGGTTTTGGGGTGGTGGGCGCGTTGAGGTGGCCGGGCAGTATCCGGCCGGTTTGGTTCCGGAGTGGCATCGGCGGACACGACAGGGAAGAGTCACCCGCCGGTGGTGGGGACACGCTCGTTGTAAGTCACGCTGTGGCCGGTCCGGCTATGTGGGGTGTCGGGATCGGCAGGTCATTCGTTGCACAACCCGTTGGGGTGTGAGCCGGTTCTATCGGGCCAGATCCCGACCAGGGTGACTTATGTGGGTCGGGGGAGGTGTTTGAACACTTCTCGGGCTGCGTAGCGTTTGAGGATGCGGGCGATCTCGCCCATGCTTTTGCCTTCGGCGAGACGACGGGCGATGTAGTCGCGGGTGGCTTGGTCGTGTTTCATGCGGGTGAGCACGATGTGGAAGAGGGCCGAGTTGGCTTGGCGGTTCCCGCCCCGGTTGAGCCGATGCCGGGCGGTCTTGCCCGACGAGGCGGGTATCGGGGCGACCCCACACAAATGGGCGAAGGCGGCTTCGGAGCGGATCCGTTCGGGGTTGTCGCCGGCGGCGACCAGGAGTTTGGCGGCGGTGTCGAACCCCACCCCGAACACTTCTAGCAAACCGGGGGCGGTTTCACGGATGAGGGGGCGCAGCAGCCGGTTGAGCCGCTTGGTTTCTTCCCGAAGGTATTTGACTCGTTGTCCGAGGGTGCGGATGGTGACCTGGGTGGTGTATCGGACCGGATCGACACCTTCACGAGGTCGCAGCACCGCAGCTTTGTTCGCCAACGAGATAGCGGTGAGACCACTGAACTTGCGGCGGATCTCAGGGGTGGCGGTGAACACCACGTGACGGAGCTGGTTGAGGGTTTCGATGCGGGTATCGACCGCTGAGCGGCGGGCGATCATCAACACCCGGATCGCTTCGACGTTGCCATCTCGAGACTTCGGAAGCCCGGTGGCTTGACCCGATATTGCAGCCCGGGCAGCCGCCACCGCGTCGACCGGATCCGATTTGCCCTGCCGGTGCCGGGTTTGACGGTTGGGGCGGTCGACTTCGACCACCACCACACCGGCCCGGGTCAGATACCGGGACAGACCAACACCATATGAACCGGTGCCCTCCACCCCGACCAGCATCAGCTCGCCATGCGACCGCAACCACGACAGCAACTGGCGATACCCGTTGTGGGTGGTGGCGAACGATTCAACACCCAACAGCCCCCCAACATGGTTGACCGCCGCAGCCACATGCAGGTCGACGTGAGTGTCGACACCACCGACCACCGCGTCAGGGTTTTCTACGATGGACATATGCCATCCCTCCTCGCTAGACGGACAGGGTTGGCACGCACTTGCCGGGAAGGTGGACCAAGAGATTCAGCCGGACCTGGTTTCAGCAGGATCGGCTACGGGTCTCCCACCCGACCGGTGAGTGCCGTTCCCAGGGTCCGCCGGCGTGTCATTCGAAAGACAACCCCTATCAGCCGAGGTGTCAGCCGGTTCGCGAGCCAAGCCGAACCCCGAGAACTAACCAACCGTAGATTCAAACCGAGGGTGACAGCCATCCACCACGATCAGCGCACCCCAACATCCTCCCTGCCGGATATGGGCGCGGGTCGTGCGGCGTCTCGGAACGCTTAGTCCCGTCGGCTGATCGTCCGCCAGTCCGGGGTTCCAGCTCCGCAAACATCGCGGCGGGTGCCTGGTTCATTTCGCGGGTGGGCGGAATGAGTCCAATGACTGGCTTGAGTTCTCCAACCGGCTGCTTCGGTCCGCCCCGAGTTTGCTAGAACATATCCGCGAACAAGTCTGTCGGTGTCGCGGACAAACCAAGCTGGCTCCGTCGAAACCGGGTCGCCAGAGCCCCGACGACCGAGTGATCGGCGTCGGGGCTCATTTGTTGTGTCGCCGTTGATTGGCTCGCGTAGCTCAGCAGTCCTCGAAGAACAGATCCCCAAAGACCGGCCCGTTGAGGAGAATTGTCTTAGCGGGGGTAAAGATCTCAACCCTCGCTGTCGTGCGCGGTGGCTTATCCGGGTCCCAGTCGCCACGCTTCACCACGTCCATGTTGACGGAGACCGACCAAGACGACGGCTGATCGACCGCTGCGACTCACCAGCCTCCCACCGATCCCACAACTCCTCACCTCAGAAATGAAGAGAGGCGGCAGCCGGGCAGCACTTGCCCGTCGGGCGATGTCGCGGCGGTAGGGCCGTTTTGTGTTCCAAGGACCCGAATGCTGCGCGGTCTGACCTACACCGCCCGACGGACTCAATCCCTTTAGACGCATCTCAGGGTACCGATGGTTAAGGGTATGCGTAGAACAAGAGGGACTTCCAGCGAACACGTGAAACGCCACCGGGGATGGCGTGGAACCGCCGCCGCCGTCGGTCTGCTTTCGACCTTGTTGCTGCTTGCCTCGTGTGGGTCTGCCAGTGAGCCTTCGGCCGACGCTCCTTCGGACAGTCAGCCTGCCGAGGGGGTCGCTCGAATCGCAGAGCCCCACCCCAACTGTGACGGAGCGACACCCACGAGCCTCTCGGCAGAGATGGCTATCGACAGTGATCGAACGGACTGCCTCTACACGGCTCCTGTCACCCTCACTGCTGGAGTTCCGGGGGAGATCAACGTCTTCATCAGTGCTCCTCCGGTCGAGTGCGCTGTGGATGTCCTGAACAAGGACGGATCAACGAACTCCTCGTTCTCACTCGATGGCACCGAGCCCGTGGACGCCTGGGTGCTCGACGCGGGCGAGGGCGTGACCCTGTCCGACGAGGATGGCGGGACGTGCCGGTTCCAGGTCGGTTGGACGCCGTCGGCCGCTGCGGCGTCTACCACCACAACCGCGGCAGCGTCACCGACCAGCACGTCGACGCCCACATCCACGACCACAACGACGACCACNNCGACCACGACCACAACGACGACTACGCCGGCACCGACCACCACATCCAACGTCGGCAGCTGAGGCACCAACCGGAGGACTACACAGTATGAAGCGTCGAACACTGGCTGTCTGCCTCGCTGTTTCGATGACGATGACGGGCGTGATGTCGGTTTCTTCGCCGGCTGCGGGGGTGGCCGGGTTCGGCGATGTCGATTCGGACAGGTTCTTCACCGCTCCGGTGCAGTGGATGGTCGACAACGCCATCACCACCGGCACTTCCCCGACGTGTTTCGGCCCTGATGATCCGGTGACGCGTGGTCAGGCTGCGGCGTTCATGTGGCGTATGGAGGGTTCCCCGGCCCCCGCTGCTGCCCATGTCTTTGGTGATGTAGTGGCCCCGTGGCAACAGGATCCGGTGTCGTGGATGGTCAACAACGGCATCACCACTGGTACGACGGCGACGACCTATTCGCCTGATGACGATCTGACTCGGGGTCAGTTGGCAGTGTTGTTGCATCGCTTGGAGGGTTCTCCTGCGTCTCCGCCCCCGGTTCAGTTTCCTGATGTGGTCAAGGCTTGGCAGATCACACCGGTGGGGTGGATGCTGCAACAAGGCATCACCACGGGCAGATCGTCGACAGCGTTCTCGCCTGATGACACGGTCACCAGGGGCGAGCTGGCGACGTTCCTCTACCGCTACAAGGGTTCGCCCGCAGTCGACATCGACGACGAGTCGCCCGGATGTGTGACGTTCGAGTCGCTCGACGGCATCAACACCATCGGCGACTTCACCAGCTTCGTGGCCAGTGGCTCGTCCCGGTGGCAGCAGTCGGTCCCCGGTATCGAGGATATTCGGATCAAATCGACGGCAGACGGTGCCGAGCAACCCGCCTTCTGGCTCCCTCCGACCCGCGACGTCGATCAGCCACTGTTGGTGATCCTGCACTCCTGGAGCGCCCCGTACACCCAGCACGCTGGGATTCCCTTCGCCATGTGGGCCCAGGAGAACGGCTGGGCCGTCATCGCCCCCAACTTCCGGGGCAGGAACGACGACCCCGACGCGGTCGGATCCCACCTGGCGGTCCAGGACGCGGCCGATGCGATCGACTACGCCGTCGCCCAGCCTGGGGTGGATGCCGATCGCGTGTACGTCGTCGGCTACTCCGGCGGCGGGATGATGGCGCTCCTCCTTGCCGGCCGACACCCCGACAAGGTCACCGCGGTCTCGGCCTGGGGACCGCCCCACGACCTCGTGAAGTTCTACGACTTCTCGCGAAGGATGGGCCGGGGCTATGCCAACGACATCCGGCGGGCCTGCGGGGGTGACCCGACAGTGGCCGGCCCCGTTCAAGACGAGTGCCTGACCCGTAGTCCGGTGACCTACCTGGACTCGGCCCGTGACCACGAGGTCCCGGTCTTCATCTCTCAGGGCATCCGCGATCCGTTCGTGCCTCCGAGAGTCGCCGCCGAGGTGTTCAACCGGTTGGCCGACCCCGAGGACCGCCTCAGCGCCGAAGAGGTCGACCTCTTCGGTCGGGGAATTGTGCCCGGCGGTCTTTCGGATTGGACCACAACCGCGACGTACTTCGGGCACGGGGATCCCGCTCCCGTCTTCGCCCGGCAGTCGGCTTCGGTGTTGCTCGTCTACTTCCAGTCAGGCCACGACATGGTCTACAACGCGAGCGCACGATGGTTCGCCACCGACCCTCGCTGAGCATGGGGCGGATTCCCGCTCTCGATGGGCTGCGCGCCGTCGCCATCGCGATGGTCGTCGGGTATCACATCGACAAGACCGTCGTGCCCGCCGGGCACTGGGGGGTCACCCTGTTCTTCGTCCTGTCAGGGTTCGTGATCACCGGCTCGCTCTGCGCCGAGGTTGATCGGACCGGTCGCCTCGATCTCGGCTCGTTCTACCGCAAGCGCCTGCTGCGCCTCTTCCCGGCCCTTCTGGCCGTCTGTCTGGTGATGGTCGCAGTGGGGACGGAGTGGTCACGCGTCGTTCCGACGCTTGGTCTGTACGCCAACTATGCACGCATCGACGGCCTCCATCTGGGGCGCCTGACGCACACCTGGTTCATTGCCGTGATCGCTCACTTCTACCTGCTGTGGCCGCTGGTCATCGGGTGGCTCCCGGCCCGGCATCGGATCCGCGTCGTTGGGGGCCTCGCGCTGGTGGCCGTCCTTTGGAGGGCGGTCGCGATCGGCGTCATGTCGCCGGGCTGGGTGTACAACGCGACCGACACCAACGCGGCGGCACTCTTCGTGGGCGGCTACTTGGCGGTTGCCGGGCCGACGAATTCGCGGGCTGTCGTCAAGTGGTCGGTTCCCGGCCTGTTGGCGCTCATGTTGCTGCCGGTGTTCGGCGACGACGGTCGGGCCGTCCTCTGGGGCGGCTTCGTTGCCTTGACGCTCTCCGCGATGGCCGTTAAGTACACGTCGACCGGCCCGGCATGGCTGGAGCACCGGGTCCTGGTGCGAGTCGCCGAGGTGTCCTTCGGGCTCTACCTCTGGCACTACGTGTTCATCCGCTCGGACATCCCGCTGTGGACGGCCCTCGTCCTCACCGCCGCCGCGACCGGCGCCTCGTGGTTCCTCGTCGAACGGCCGGTCCTGCGTCTCGATGCCAAGCTCCGAAATCGGAGCAGCACTTCTCGTCGGACCGCACTGCCGACGCACTCGTGAGCACTCCGTGTAGCATATTTGACACGCGTAGTGAGTATGCGTGCTTGTGGATCCGTCGGTCTTCGGGACCAGTCCGGCGTTGCACGGTAGGCGGGCGAGTGTGAGCAGAACGTTCAACATCGTGAAACGGCTCGTGCTGGGAGTGGCAGCGCTGAACGTCCTTGTTCTGGGAATGCTGCTGGTGGTCACGCTGACGACGGGTGGCGATGAATCGCCAGACGTTTCCGTCGATCAGGGCGACGTGTCCGGCAGGCCGGATGTGACGGACCCGGCGTCCGAAGAGACGATCGCGGCCGAGGTTGCGGACCGCTCCGAGGTAGCGGAGAGTCCGGGGCCTTCCGCCGACACCGCCGCCGACGCAGCCGCTCCGCTCGAGCCAACAGGCGACGTGCAGGCGACCTCCGCAGGACCTCCCCCGTTCCCAGACCCGTTCGAGCCGGCGCCCAACGAGGTGCAAGCGGAAGCCAAGCGGCTGGGCGCCATGGCGGCCTACGTGATCACGAACTACGAGGTCGATTCGTCGCTGACCGAGGTGCTGGCGACTCTTCCCGGCGATCCTGCTCGCGCCGAAGCTCTGGCTCTGGAGGTTCGCACGGTGCATCAGCCGGGCATGTGGTCTCGCGGCACGGTGGAGTACGCCCAGCTCGGAGGCCACCTCGACGGCCGGATCTCGATCATGGTCGTGGTCCGCCAGGAGGTGGGGGTCGAGGGCAGCGGAGAACCCGAGCGAACCGAGACCCGGACGGTTGATGTGCGCCTCATGAGAGGGGAATCGGGAGCGTGGGAGTTCGAAGAGATCACCTCGGCGGGAGGGCAACCGGTTGAACGACCCGCCGACCTGGCGCCGTTGGCCGCCTCGGTCGTCGACAACCCACGGATCGATCTCCCCGACTCGGCGATCTGGGACATCTACTCCGGGCACACCGACCACGTCCTGCTCGAGACGATGCTCGACCTCGCGGAGCGCACTTCGTACTCCGTCGGCGTGTTGCACACCGGGCATCCGCACCATGTGTTCGGGACAACCCGGTTGAGCAATCACACGGTGGGGCGAGCAGTCGACATCTACATGGTCGGGTCGGAACTCGTGATCGACGCCCACGACGTCACATCGTCCACGTACGCACTGTCGGAGTGGTTGGTGTCGCGCAGCGACCTCAAGGAGTTCGGCAGTCCGTGGCGGTTTGACGACGCGGTCGCCCACACCTTCACCAACCAGGTGCACCACGACCACCTCCACATTGGCGTCTTCCCGCTGCCTCGCGCCGAGGAGTGAGCCGACCACCGGGGCGGTCCAGCCGTCGGGCAGGCGGGCGCGAGGCGGATTCGGCGAGCTGGTCGGGGATCTCCTCGCCGAGCGGACCGGGTTCGAGACTCGCACCACGCCGACCGCCGGGCTACGCCACCACCGAAACAGCAGGGATCGGCCCGCCGCCCTCCCAGGCCGTTCCCAGCAATTTGTTGGCCCCAATCTCCAAGCGGAACTGGCGGATCAGCTTGCTGGATTGGTCGATCTCTCGGTAGAGAATCGGTAGAAGCCTCACCACTTTCCTCGATCAGAGAACCCCTGGTAGTCGATCTAGCAGGGGTTTCTCGCACGCCCGGAGGGACTCGAACCCCCAACCTTCTGATCCGTAGTNNCGTAGTCAGACGCTCTATCCAAATTGAGCTACGGGCGCACAACTCCCGGAAACGGAAGCTGCTCGTAAAGGTAGTCGACGCAGGCCCAATCCCAAACCCGCGCCGACGAGTTGCCGCCGTGGACTGTGCCAGACTTCGCCCATCACTGCCCAGGAGTACAGCCATGCACCCCGAGCTCGACCGTCTTGCCACCGAACTGTGGGATTTTGGCATGGAGACTTCCCCGTCCTCGGCAACTCTGCTGGGCGATCATCGGTTCGACCATCTGATTGAAGACCTCTCGGAGGAACAGGAGTCGATCCAGCGGGAGAGAATCCTCGAGTTTGCCGAAGCAGCCGAAGAGATCGATCCCGAAGCGCTGAGTCACTCCGAGCAGGTCACCAGAGCCGTCCTGATTGGCGAATGCCGGAAGAACGTCGCCGTAATCGACAGTGAGATCGCCGAGATGCACAGCGATCAACTCGTCTCTCCACATGCGACGATGCTGCACATCGTCCCTCAGTGGATGTTTCCCGAACCTGAATACGCCGAGGCATACCTGGAGCGCCTGCGCGCCATCCCCGGGGCGCTTGACCAAGCGCTCGAAAGATACCGATCGGCCATCGACAAGAACCGTCCGCCGGCCCGGATCACCGTAGTTCGGAGTCTCAGCATGTTGGACGGGTACCTGGCCTCTCCGCCGGAGACGGATATGTTCGCGGAGGTTGGAGGTCCGGAGGACTGGGACGGCGAAGAGGCCTGGCGGCATCGGCTGGCGGAAATCGTGCGGGACACGATCCGTCCTTCCCTGCAGCGCTACCGGGATGCCTTCGAGAGCGAACTTCTCCCCGTTGCCCGTCCCGACGACCGGTGCGGACTCAGCTGGGTGCCCGGCGGTACGGAGATCTACGAAACCGCGGTCGCCGAGCACACTGGTCTCGAACTGTCCCCCGACGAGATTCATGAGATAGGTATCGACGACATCAACGTCAAGCTGGCGTCAGAGTATGCGGAGATCGGCGCTCACGTCTTCGACACCGGTGACGTGGCGTCCATCCTCGATCATCTGCGCGACGATGCGGAGCTTCGGTTCTCGAGCCCGGACGAGATCATGAGCATGGCCGCGGACATCCTCGAGCGGGCCAAGGCCGCCATGGGCGACTGGTTCGGGGTGCTCCCCAAGGCCGACTGCCTCATTGCTCCCATCCCCGATTTCATGGCGCGGGACCTGCCGGCCGCCCACTACATGCCGCCCGCCCCGGACGGATCGAGACCCGGCACCTTCTACGTCAACCTGGCCGATCCGCGGGAGAAGATGAAGTACCAGGCAGAGGCGATTGGGTTCCACGAAGCCATCCCCGGCCATCACTTGCAGTTGGCCATCGCCGGTGAACTCGAACACATCCCGACCTTTCAGCGGTACATGGGTGCCACCGCCTTCCTGGAGGGTTGGGGACTGTATGCGGAACGACTGGCGGACGAGATGGGGCTGTACTCGGACGACCTCCAGAGACTGGGCATGCTCTCCACCGACTCCTGGCGGGCCGCCCGGTTGGTGGTCGATACGGGCATCCACGCCAAGGGATGGAGTCGGGATCAGGCCATCGGCTTCCTGGTCGACAACACCGCGGTGGCCCGCTCCGAGGCGGAGGTGGAAGTCGACCGCTACATCGGGTGGCCCGGACAAGCCCTCGCCTACAGACTGGGGCAACGGGAGATCCTCCGGCTTCGAGCCAAAGCTCAAGCCGCGCTCGGGGATCGATTCGACCTCAAGGGATTCCACGACACGGTGCTCACTTCCGGACCGGTAACCATGTCCATCCTGGAATGGCTGATCGACGAATGGGTTGCCGGCTTTGCCTGACGAAGCGCCCACTCCGGCATAGCTCGCCGACGGCGGGAGGGGCATCGGATTGCCGGACCGGCTCAGCGGCACCAGAAAACGCGGCACAACCCATCCGGCCGGGCCGGATCTCTGTTGGCTGGCGTTGCAGCGCCTACCCCGTAGGTTTCAGACGCTCATGAATTCGCGGAGCAGATGGAACAAGAGCGGAGAGGGAGGGATTTGAACCCTCGAGGGAGCTATAAACCCCCTACTCGCTTAGCAGGCGAGCGCCTTCGACCGCTCGGCCACCTCTCCGGGCCACCGCCTGATGACCGGTGGCAATCACAAGTTACATTCTCCGTGTTCCAAGCTCCAACCGATCGAATTCGCTCTCATCGATTCTGGTGGGACCCCGCTCGCAGCGACGATGCCCGGCTCGGTAGTCGGTGTTGAGGGTGCCGGGCGGGTCACCCGGACCAGCACCGGCACAACCGTGAGAAGGATCAACGCGACGATCACGATGAGAGCGAGAACCCGCACGGACTTGCGAAACCGGGGTGGTCTCTCCGACGGGGAATCATTGAGCCGCTCATCCATGGGCTAACGGCGCGTCATGTAGAAACAGGC
Organism: Acidimicrobiia bacterium UBA4744; assembly: GCA_002403855.1. Lineage (GTDB taxonomy): Bacteria > Actinomycetota > Acidimicrobiia > Spongiisociales > UBA4744 > UBA4744. The sequence goes on along the minus strand of DHIO01000041.1, from coordinate 160,569 downwards.
CGAGTGAGGCTGCGGGTCGGACGGAACGTACCGTTCGATGTCCCAATGCTCCCCGAAGAGGGCCGTTTCCTCACCCGGTTCGATTGGAGGGGCCCCCCACCGAGAGGCTCCCTCGAAACTCATCCGCGGAAGATCCCCAACTCGGGCAAAGAAACACCACATCACCAAGACCGCACCCGGGCGCGCCAGGTCGGTGATCGACCGTGCGACGTAGGGCCGGATTCCGGGCGGGAAGTCGTCGAGTGTGCCCCCGTCGAAGAGAAGGTCAAAGGGACCCCTCACGCTGCCATCCGGGAGAGCCAGCAGATCCACGACCTCGAAGCGGGGCGGGTGCGTGAAGTCCTGGTCCAGGACCGATTCGCGGGCGCGACGGATGGCAACCTCGCTGAAATCCACGCCGGTCACCTCGAAGCCACGACCGGCGAGATAGACCGAGTCGACACCCGTACCGCAACCAAGATCGATAGCCCGGCCCGGCGCCAACCGGTCTGGCGCAATCCGACCGTTCTCACAGAGTTCGACCAAGACCGGGCGTGGACCCGACTCCCAGGGTGCACCCCGACGGTACATCCAGTCGTAGGGTCGGGGCCCGAGACGAACGAAGAGATCCAGGAGGCTACGCGGCATCGTTCACCATCGTAGGTTGCTGGTTTGGTTCGCCGGAACAGATGATGGTCAACGTACGGGACGCCTTCTACGATTTCCTGTGCGATGGATGACCGGCTCCTACTCGTCGACGATGCGAACCGGGACCACCTGGCGGCACTTCTCCCGAACGGAGATCCGGCGGTAGTGGAAGCCCTGGAGGGCTACCGGGCTCACGTGCAGTGGGCCCGCGAGGTGCACAGGGCGGGATGGATATCACCAGAGGAGATCCCAACTTTCACGCGGTCCGACTTGGGCAGGCAGATCCTGTCGCAACCGCCGCTTCGGTTGATCGCGCTCGCCACCGCCCTCATGGCCGACAAGGCGCTGCGGGTGCGAACGAAGCCGCGCTTCACCCCGCTGACCGACGTAGATCACCTCACCGAACAGCTTCTCGACCGACTGGCAACCCGCAAGTTGCCCTACCAAGCGGCCGACGCGGCAGTCCTCGTCGACCTCGCCACAGCCTACCCGTGGCTTGAACAACTCCGCCTGGCACTCAATGCTGCCCGCCTGATCCTCGCCTCCGACGATGCTCCGGCTGTAATCGCCGCCCTCCGACGGCTCGACGCGACCTTCACCGAGGAGCCGAAGAGCCTTCTCGTTTCGAAGACGATGAGCTACCACCCACAGGTCCGTGCACTGCTTGCCGCCCGCACCGTCGAGAGCGCGCCAACCGCCTTCGGTAACGACGATGCCTACGGGCCGGCCGCGGTCGAGCTCATCACGGAAGGGCATGCGGGATGGGACTCGATCGACGCTGTCGCCTTCCTGGCCCGCCCCCGCGGAACGCGAGCGTCGGCGGCCTGGTGGCGCGAAGCCGAAGAGCGGGCCCACGCCACGAAAGCCTTCGGAGCCCTGGTGGTAGACCTCCTCGACTTGATCGCGGCAATCGAATTGACGGGGGGCAGCACCCACGTTCACGGCTACTACCACCCGGACATTCTGCTCCTCGGTGAGGTCAACACGATCATCGTGCGGGGAGCGGCCTGGAGTGCCCGCTTCGTCGACCATTCCGAGGCTGTACCCGCCCTCAGCCGGGCGGCGCTTCGCTGTTCTTCGCTGGTCCGCGGGTTGTGGGGAGTGGAACCGATGAATTCCAAAGTTGCCTACGCGGCAGTTGACTCGCTGGCTGCCGCAGACACCGAAGCTGCTCGCACCGAACTGGCGCGGCTGCTCACCGAGGTTCAGGCGGTTCCGGTGCTCCGCCGGATCGGCAGGTCACTGGAAACCCCTGAGCCCGAGATCAAAGCTTTGATCAAGGCTCGTAGACCCCATCGCCTGGTCCACCGCTCGGACCAAGACGGATAAGCCCGTGGACCATTGACGTGTGATGGCCATGGCATCATACTCTGTACTACAGAGTACTCTGCATCACACATAGAATGGAGGTGGAACGATGAGCGGGCTCACCGATCTCGGAACACTCGAGAAACAAGCATTTCGCCGGTTCTACGAGGATGGCATCTTCGACCTGTTCCTGGGTCTCATGCTCGGAACGATGGCACTCGGAGCATTCGCTACCGAATGGTCGGGGAGTGAGACGACCGGTCTACTGGTCATGATCGGAGTCTCCCTGGTGCTGGTCGTGGTATCGATGACGGTGCGCCGCCGTCTGCTCAGCGCCCGGTTGGGTGAGTTCAAACCGGGCTCGATCCGGCGCCGACGGATCAGCTTCGTCAGGTTTGCCCTGTTGGGTTCCGTCGTGGCGGGTGTGATCCTGTTCGGGCTTGCGGCTGCCGCCGACGTCTCCATCGGGAGCCTCGAGGTCCTGATGCCGCTGGTGTGGTTCGTCAACGCCGTGGCCGTGTTCGGGGCGATGGCCTACTTCCTCGACGTGCCCCGGTTCTACCTCCATGGGTTCCTCTTCGGGTCGGCAATGCCGCTCTTGGTCTGGCCGGATGTCCTCTGGGACTACCGCCTCCAGCCGTGGGTTGCCTTCGGGGTCCCGGCAGCCATCATCACGGCGTTCGGTGTGTTCAAGCTGGTCCGCTTCCTGCGGGATTATCCGGTGCTCTCGACCCCCGAACCCATCGATGTCTAGGCATCAGGCGCCGGTCGGCGTCGATCGCTTGATCCACGAACCGGCGCGCCTTGCCATCATGACCAACCTGTTCGTGGTGGAAAGCGCCAACGCCACCTACCTGCTCCGGCAAACCGGCCTCACCTGGGGCAATCTGGGTTCGCACCTGGCCAAACTCGAAGAGGCCGGGTACGTGACCATCACCAAAGGGTTCAAGGGCAAACAGCCGCAGACCACTGTCGCGCTGACCCTCCAGGGTCGCACCGCCCTGGTCGGGTACCGGGAGCAGCTGCTGGCCACCCTTGCTCCCGTCGTCGGATCTTAGGGCCCGGCCCGGCGGGGAATACGATCACCGACGCCCCCAACGATCGAGACCACGATGACGTTCGGAGCTGTCCACCGGCTGCCGTGCCTGCCATGCTTGGGTTGAGATCGGATGCGGGCGATTCTCTACGTGGTGTATGCCGGCCTTTTGCTGGCGGCCGGATTTCTGGTGTTTCGCCGAGTCATGGCTCGCGAGTTCTTGATCAAAGGTCGGTTGAGCGCACTGACTTCGATTCTCCAACTCGCAGTCTTTCTAGCCTTCTTCCTTTTTCCCTACCTGTCCCCCGAGTGGGCGTGGGACTGGCTGCCAAACGGCACATGGAACAGGCTCGCTGCGCTGATATTGGTCGTCGCGGGAATGGTGCTGGCGTTCGGCACAATGGGCTGGTTCGGGCTTCGCCGAGCCTTCGGGGTCGAGGTGAAGGGTCTGATACGCAGCGGTCCCTACCGCTGGTCGCGAAATCCCCAGATTCTCGGGGGGTGGTTGATGGTGTTGGGAGTGGTTTTCTACCAACCATCGCCGTGCGCAGTGGGATGGCTGGTGATCTGGACGGTGATCGGACACTGGATGGTCACCACCGAAGAAACCCACCTCCGACGCGTGTTTGGCGGTGAGTACGACCGGTACTGCCGCCGGACACCTCGGTACCTCGGTGTCGGAGGCATGAGCCCTTTCCGGCGCCATTCGTAGCTGTTGACGAACCAAGTCCCGCCGTGTGAGGGCACCAGGCCACGAGGTGACGAGGACCCCTTTCGACAATAAGGCCCCAATCCTCAGTCTCAGCGGCCGGACCGTAGAAGCTCGAAGACCCGGGTTGGACCAGAGAATCCCTTCAACGCTCGCTCATCGGATTCGTCGAAGGAGAAGCCCTTTTCGGCACCCAGATCGCGTACGACCTCGGAGACAAGGATGCGTCCGGCATCGGCCGCATCACACACCCGGCTGGCGAGGTTCACGGCCGAGCCGAACATGTCATCGTTGTGATGAACGGGTTCGCCGGCCGCCATCCCGATCCGGACCCGTAACTCCGGTGTCCCGCCCTGGGCCGTTCGCGCCTCGAAGCCGTCCTGTATGGCCATGGAGCAGTCAAGAGCATGCCCCACATCTTCGAAGGAGGCCATGATTCCATCGCCGGTGTGCTTCACCTCGCGTCCCCGGGAGGTGACGAGAGCCTTCCGGATGATCAGGTCGTGCTCGGTGAGCAAAACCATGAACGCCGACTCTCCGACTTCCTGGAGCAGCGAGGTCGAACCTTCCAGATCTGTGAAGAGGATGGTCCGGAAGGGGTTCTCGACTTGGGTATGGTCGGCAGGCTCGCTGATCTTGCCCAGGAACCGCAAGACGCTGTCCTCAGAAACGCTGATGATTTCGTGAGGGATCATTCCATGCGACTCCAGGTGCAAAGCCTCCAAGTTCTGACCGTCGGGCGCCTTGGCAAGGCAGAACACCTGTCCGCTGTCGTCATCGAACCAATAGGACAGGAACTGCACGTTGTGCTTCGCCGATAGAGGGAGGTCACGGGCGTGGGCCTCTGCCACTACCTCAGCGCTGGCACCGGGCACTTCATGGCGGTCCATATAGAGCGGCATACCCTTCCTCCTGCGGCACGGTCCGCTTCGTCAGCTCAAGGGGAAAGGGACGTGTGCCGGTCCTCGTAGGGTAGTGCAGCTTTTTCGGATTGGGTATGGGTACCGCCGGCCGCATGAGGCATGCGAGGGAGTATGTTGCCCAACAGGTGGACGCCACCCGATGTCTGCCTCCCTTGTCGAAGCACGCTGGCCTGAGGGGGGTGATCTCGCCCGCTCAGGGATGCCGATATGTGCGGGGGTAGGGTCAGATTGTGGCTGTCCAGAAGAACGGAGTGACTTGCGATGGGCAAACAGCCGGTCGAGTTTGTATCGGAGGGCACGATTGTACGTGGGTGGCTTTTTGCTCCAGATGCTCCTGACGGGTCCACACCTGGGATCGTCATGGCTCCGGGGTTCTCGGCTACGAGCACCTTCACGGTGTTCGGTCGTTATGCCGAAGCCTTCGCTGAGGTTGGCATCACAGCTCTCCTCTTTGACGTTCGGGGTTTTGGTCTCAGCGACGGCGACCCACGACATGAGATCAACATCTGGAATCAGGCACGTGATTACCGAGCGGCCTTCGAGTTTCTCAGTGGCGTGGACAGCGTTGCTTCGGAGCGGGTCGCGGTTTGGGGAGTCAGTCTTAGTGCTGCTGTCGTTTCGGTCGTGGCTGCGGTCGAACCTCGTGTTGCTGCTGTTGTGTTGCAGGTGCCAGCATTCGGTGACGAGCTGTCACCACCGGACTCAGGGGATAGCCAGTTCGCTCTGATCAGAAACACGGTGCTCGATGCCGACCTCGATTCCTTTGAGCGCACCGTCGACGGGCCCTTGCCAGTCGTGTCGGCTGCTCAGTTGAGCACACCGTCGTTCCTGCTACCTCTGACAGCTTTCCGCTGGTTCATCAATTATGGAGCTCGCTTTGGAACAAGATGGGAGAACCAAGCGACGTGGACTCGTCTTGAAACACCAGCCCCTTTTGACTCACAGGTCTGCGTTCCTCACATCAACACTCCCCTTCTGATGGTGGTCGCCGAAGAAGACGACATGCATGGAGCAGATGCCGACGTGGCCCGGCACGTATTCGGAACCGCCAACGAACCCAAAGAGCTACTCACGGTCGGCGGAGGGCATTTCGGAGTGCTCTACCACGACTCGCCAGAGTTCGACCTGTCGGCCGGCAACCAGCAGCGTTTCCTACGAGAACACCTGATCGACTAGGTACTGAGCCGCCCACAACCGGCAGGGAGGATGGGTTGGTGCACTACGCGCTACCGCTCAGGTGACATTTCGTGATACTCGCATGTCGGTCGCTGCCATCGCTCGACCCGAACCCTGAAAGCCCGGCGTCCTGGGTGCAGGCCGTGGGGCAATCCAATACCCTGGCACCCATGACCTCGAACCCTGAGTCCGCATCCAGGCAATACCGCATCGCTTTCGTGCTCGGAGGCGGAGGACGATGGGGAGCCGTTGAACTCGGCATGCTCCGAGCCCTGGTCGATGCGAACCTCAAGCCGGACCTGGTGATCGGGACGTCGATCGGGGCATTCAACGGAGCGGTCTTCGCGGCCGATCCCAGCGCCGCCGGCATCGCCAGACTCGAGAGGCTCTGGGATGAGGTGGCCTCGGCGGACCTTCTCGGCGCGAACCTGTTCGAACGGGTTCGAAGCTTCACCAGACTCCGGGTGGCCATCCAAGACGCGAGCCCTTTGCGGGAGTTGCTGGAGCAGGCCCTTCCGGTTCGGACCTTCGAGGAGCTGGAGGTCGACTTTCAATGCGTTGCCGCCTCGATCGAGCGGGCCGCCGAGCACTGGTTCGACCACGGTGCCCTGATCGATGCCCTCCTCGCCTCGGCGGCCGTCCCGGCGCTCTTCCCACCTGTCGAGATCCAGGGCGAGCACTTCTACGACGGGGGGTTGGTGAACTCCGTGCCGGTCGACAAGGCGATCGAACTCGGGGCTTCCGAGATCTACGTGCTCCAAGTGGGTCGCCTCGAGCAACCCCTTCGACCACCGAAGCGAATCTATGAGACCGCCCTGCTGGCGTTCGAGATCGCCCGCCGCCATCGCTTTGGCTCCCTCCGTGACAAGACGCTGCCCGGCGTTGAGATCCACGTCCTCCCCAGCGCCAACCCGGTCGAATTCGACGATCGACGCCAGCTCAGATGGTCCGACATGAGCGAGACGGCCGGCCTCACTGAAGCCGCTTATGATGCAACCTCCCAATACCTGGACGAATTGCGGGAACAGCGATGAAACGACCTCCTCCATACTTGGTCCGTCGCCTGGTCTTGGCACCGGCGCTGGTAATCGGAACCGTCCTGGCCTTGGCAACGATCCCGCTGTGGTTCCTCATCGCGGCGTTCGCTTCGCGCTACGTGCCGGGCCGGTGGCGTGTGTTGCGAGTGTCGTGGTTTCTGATGGTCTACCTGGTGTTCGAGTCATTGATGCTCGTCATGATGCTCTTGCTGTGGATCGCCTCCGGGTTCGGCTGGAAGATACGGTCACCGCGATTTCAGGACGTTCACTACCGCACTGCGGGGTGGTGGTTGCGGCGCGTGATGGGAAGCGCTCGGCTCACTTTCAACCTCGAGACCGCAGTCGAGAACCCAGTCGAAGATGATGCGACCGATCGCCCTCTACTCGTCTTCAGCCGCCACGCGGGTCCGGGAGACTCGTTCCTGCTGGTTGACGCATTGCTCAACGGAGGCAATCGCAGACCGCGCATCATTCTGAAGGACCTTCTTCAGCTCGACCCCTGCGTCGACGTGGTTCTGAACCGGCTCCCCAACCGGTTCATCCCCAGCAGCGGTCGGGCGGGGCAGGTGGTTGTCGATTCCATTGCCGAGCTCTCGGCGGGAATGGGAGAGGCCGACGCCCTGGTGCTCTTTCCCGAGGGAGGAAACTTCACTCCCAGTCGACGGGAGCGTGCCATCGAGAAACTCGACGAGATCGGCCGGCCGCGCCTCGCAGAGCGTGCCCGCCAGATGCGGCACGTGCTGCCGCCCAAGCCCACGGGCGCCCTCACGGCCATCGAAGCGGCCCCCGATGCCGAAATCGAGTTCGTCGGTCATGTGGGGCTCGAACAGTTCATCACGGCGCGGGACCTCTGGCGGGGCATTCCGATGGACTCGAACGTCGTCGCCCGGATCTGGTCGGTTCCGCCCGAGGATGTGCCGCCTGAGGCCGAACAGGAACAGTGGCTCTATGACCAGTGGCAGGACATCGACGAGTGGATCGATGCCAAGCTCGCGGAACGCAACAACTCCGAGGTGTAGCAAAGCTGTGCCTTCTTGGCCCTCCAATTCTTCGGGGAGAGATTGATGACCGCTGACGGATCCTCTCATCGGCCAAGGAAGCTTGACATCACGCTGCGGTTGCCGGCTGTTGAGGCGCTGTTCGAGCCACCGCGCGTAACGCCACTCTCGCCGTCCTTTCACGTGTACTCCTACACCTCCGGGTTGGAGTACATTGCCGATCGCCTGTATGCGGACCGTCGACTCCAAACCGTCGATGCCACCTTCCTTCTTCCCGGCGATCGGCTCTCATCGACCAACGTGGATGCGGTCCGAGCGGCGGTCGGGCGTTTCACCGACGCCAAGATCGAGGCGGCCCGCATCGAACTACAGGCTTCGTTGCTCCGTGGACGTCGGGCCTTGCTAGTTGGGCTCGTCGCGGTCGTGGCGTTGCTCTCAGCGGCGCGCCTCGTCGATGCCCTCGGTGCGAATTGGGTGGCAGAAACGGTCGCGCTCGGGTTGCAGATCGCGGCTTGGGTAGCGCTCTGGTTCCCGATCGAGAAGATGTCGTGGGAAACGTGGACGCACCGCAACGATCGCAGGATCTATGAGCGCATCGGGGGCATGCAGTTCACCGTCGCAGCAGACGATGGGAACCAATGATGGCCGCGGGTGGAGCGCATGGTCGGTCGACGAACCGTCCCCATCGAGAACGCCATCATCCAGATTCTGTTCTACGCTCGGGCGTTTGAGGTCACGCCCAGGAACTTCAATGCACTGCTGTATTGCTCAGAGAGGAACGATTCCCGGGAGGTAGAGAAATGACCGAAGCACAGACGGCCGACACCATCTTCACGAACGGCAAGGTGTACACGGCAAACCCGGATCAGGAATGGGCCGAAGCCGTTGCCATCAGCGGCAACAAAATCGTCTACGTCGGTGACGACGGTGGCGCTGAAGCCTACCGCGGCGCCGGAGCCGAGCGATTCGACCTCGACGGCATGATGGTGCTTCCCGGATTTGTCAGCGGCCATGATCATCTCATTGCGTCGAACTGGACCAAGGCCGGAGTCAACCTCTTCGGATCGACATCCAAAGCCGAATACTTGGAGCGAATCAAACGCCACGCCGATACCCATCCCGATGAAGGGTTCGTGTTCGGCTACGGATGGGACCGGCAGTCGTACGGTGGTTTGCCGACGGCGAAGGACCTCGATTCGGTAGTTGCGGATCGCCCGGCCATGATCTTCGATTTCACGGTCCACGACCTGTGGTTCAATACGAAGGCGCTCGAGGCGGGCAACGTCACGAAGGACACCCCCGATCCACAGCCGGGCTTCAGCTACTGGAGCCGCGACAACGCCGGCAATCCCGACGGCGTGGGGATCGAGTTGTGCTGGTCTGATGCCTTCATCGCAGCAGGGGCGTGGCAGCGAGAAGAGCTCATTACAGCCAGCCAGCGGTCCTTGTATCAGACCGCTGCGGCGCAGGGCTTCACGGCCGTCATCAACCAGGGCCTGGCGACGCCGAACCTGACCAACCTGGCAGCCAGTCTCGACGACCACGAATACGCGTTCGAGATGCTCGACGAGCTGGACAGAGAGGGCCGGCTTCAGCTTCGCACCTTTCAGCAGGTGCTTTACAAGGACGCGGAGGGATCCGTCGACCAGTTGGTCGGCGCAGCGCTCGAGATGCGCCGTCGGTTCGATTCGGACCGGTTGCGCGTCTCCGGTGTCAAGATCCATCCGGAGGGCAACTGGAACAGCCATACCTCGCTGATGCTGGAACCCTTCTCCGACACTCCCGGCGACTGCGGCAAAGCCGGTGTTTCTCCAGAACGCGTGAGAGAGATCGTGCTGGCGGCCAATGCGGCGGGACTCGACGTCTCTGTTCACGTCGACGGCACTGCCACTACGCGTACCACCATTGATGCGTTCGAGGAAGCTATCAAGAAGGGTTACTCCGACGCTCGTAACTCGCTGCAGCACTATCACAATGCGCATCCCGTCGATCAGCAGCGCGTTATCGATCTGGGTCTTACCGTCAACACAACTCCGCTCTTCGGCACCGACTGGAGCAACAGCGATGACCAGGCCCGCAAGATCCTGGGCGAGGAACGGATTCAGACCACCTACATGCCGTACATAGGTGCCTTCGAAGCCGGACTGAAGGTCAGCCTGTCTGCAGATGTGCCCAGCTCACCTCAGGACGAAGCGTCGGCCCTGTTGAACATCGAAGCCGCTGTGACCCAGCGCGATCCGGGCAACCCCAACTCCAAGGTGTTCCCACCCGGGAGGGAAGGGTTGCCCCTCGAACAGGCCATTCAAGGTGTGACGATCTTTCCCGCCTGGCAGGCCCGAATGGAAAACAAGATCGGCACGCTCGAAGTCGGTAAGTATGCAGATCTCGTCGTTCTCGAAGACAACCTGTTCGAGGTCGAACCCAGAGACATCGCAGACGTGCGAGTCAGGGCAACGATGATGGACGGCAGCTTCACGCACCGGGACGGGATCTAGCCGGACAGAACCCCACCGGCCTGAGTTCGCCCGCCCCAACCTGGTCTGGGTTGATGAGTCCGATGTCGATGGGAGGCACCTCCGCCGGGAGCCTGTCCCCTCCATGGTTCCAGGGCGGCTGTCGTGGCCCTTGCCCGTTGACCCGTAGGTCGGTCGCCGGAGAGATCCCACGCGGCTGCAATCACCTGTGCCCGTTCGTGTCGTACCCGCCTTGGTCGAGGTGACCGGGGTCGACGTCGAGGCCGACCGCCAGGATGGCCGGCCGACGCCGACTAGGCGCAGGAATCGCCGGTACCTCGCATGGTCCGGTTCAGCTGAGCGTCGCCCGGTGACGACCTCGATCTGACGGAAGGTTCGGTGCCGCCCACCGGTTCCGGCGCGGGCCGTGAGTCGTCCGCACGGTGGGCGGACCGCAGCCTGGTCTCATCGAGAGCTTGGTTTCGAATTGAACAAGAGTATAGAATACTGAACGTGAGTTCAGATTCTTCGAGTTTGGGGTTCGACGACCGGACCGCCAAGGCGCGGATCCGCGATGCGGCCATCGAGGTATTCGCCGAACTGGGCATGGCGGCTACGACCGCCCGGAAGGTGGCGTCGGCCGCCGGGGTGTCCCCGGGACTGGTGATGCACCACTTCGGGTCGATGGACGGATTGCGGGTGGCGTGTGATGAGTACGTCACTGCGGTGATTCGCGACGTGAAGGGCGGGGCGATGGCGGCCGGTTCCGCGTTCGATCCTCTGGCGGCCCTGCGATCTCAACAGTCGGGACCTCCGTTTGCCAAGTATCTGTCCCGCACCCTGGTGGACGGGTCGCCGCACGTGGCCGAGTTGGTCGACGAACTCGTGACCGATGCCGTCGTCTATGTCGAAACGGGCGTCAAGAACGGCATGCTCACCCCGAGCAAGTACCCACACGAGCGGGCTGCGATCCTCACGATGTGGTCGCTGGGCGCCCTGGTCCTTCACGAGCATCTCGCCCGGCTCATCGGGATCGACATCACCGAACCGCTCGACGATCCGCAGGCTGCGGCTTCATACGTCGCACCAGCGCTCGAGATACTCAGCGGATTCCTGACCGATACCACCGTCCAAATGATGAGCGAGACTTTCGTCTCAGGAGAGAAAGAAGAGAGTTGATGAACGACCAGATCACGATCCGAACGGAGAAGCTGACCAAGCACTATGGCGATGTCAAAGCGCTGGTCGACCTCGATCTCGACGTGCGGGAAGGCGAGGTGTTCGGGTATCTCGGGCCGAACGGCGCAGGCAAGACCACCACCATCCGCACCATGATGGACGAGATCCGCCCGACCTCAGGCACGTCGACCATCCTGGGGATGGACTCCCACGAGATGTCGGTGGAGATCCGCAACCACATCGGCTACGTCCCCGGCGATCTGGCCATGTATCCCAATCTGACGGGGCGCGACACGGTCACCTACTTCTCCAACCTCCGCGGTGGGGTCGATTGGGACTACGTACAGGAACTGGCCGACCGGCTCGAGGCAGACCTCGACAAGAAGATCGGGGACTTGTCGTCCGGCAACCGGCAGAAGGTAGGACTCATCCAGGCGTTCATGAACAAGCCTCTTGTTCTCATCATGGATGAGCCGAGCAGCGGCCTCGATCCCTTGATGCAGCGGGAGTTCCAGAAGCTGGTTCGAGAGGTCGCGGCGAATGGGACGACGGTCTTCCTCTCCAGCCACACGCTCTCCGAGGTGCAACGGGTCGCCGATCGGGTGGGCATCATTCGCCGGGGGAAACTCATAGCCCTCGAAGCAGTGGCCGACCTCCGCTCCAAGGGAATCCGCAAGGTGAACATCTTCTACGACGGCGACATGGACGCCGACGTGCTGCGACCGCTGCCGGGTGTACTCGACGTGCGGGTGGACGACCACAACGTCGTGCTGTCGTTCGACGGCCGGATGGAGACGTTGCTCAAGGTGGTGACCGAGCGGTTCCACGTCCTCGACATCTCGACCGAAGAGGCCAATCTCGAGGAAATCTTCCTCACCTACTATCGCGAGGAGGAGGTGGGGGTCTGATGCTGGCCAGCGTCTTCACCAAGACGACCCGCGATCGCTGGAAGGGAATGTTGATCGCCGTCGTCACGCTTGCTCTGCTGCTGCTCATGGCTATGGCGGTGTATCGCGACATCGACCTTTCGATCTACCTGGAGCTTCCCGAGGTGTTCTTGGAGATCATGGGCATCCCGGACGGCGCCGACGCCGCCAGCTTGGCGATCGGCGTGCTGTACGGCTTCTATGGCGCCTTGACCCTGGCGGCCCTGGCCGTGTCGATGGGCTCGGCGTCGGTGGCCGGCGAAGAGCGTGATGGAACCATTGGTCTCCTGCTGGGGAACCCCCGGAGCCGCACCCATGTCCTCGTCGCCAAGGCCGGGTCGATGTTGCTGCTGGTTGGTCTCGGCGCACTGGCTTTGTGGGGAGCGGCTCCCCTGGTCGCGGGGATCCTCGACGTCAGCATCACCGGTATGCAGGTCGGTGCGTACGTCCTGCACATGTTCGTCAATGCCATCTTCTACGGGTTCCTGGCCATGGCGATCGGGGCGTGGACCGGCCGGCGGGGTCTGGCCTCCGGCTTCACCGCCGGATTGATGGCGCTGGGTTTCGTTGCCGTCGGTGTGTTTCCCGTGATCGAGGGCTGGGAGAACGTGGCCAAGGCCTTCCCCTGGAACTATTTCGACAACGGCCAGCCCATCGTCAACGGTATTCAGTGGGGCGACCTGGGGATCCTGGCCGGATCTGCGGCAGTGCTCGCTGTCGTCGCCCTGGTGGGCGTCAACCGTCGCGACCTGCGAGGCCAGAACGTTGGCGTAACGCTGCTCGATCGCTTGCGCGAGAACCCACTGACCCAGAAAGCGGTCGACCGTCTGGCGGGCGCCACCCGAGTTTCCCGGATCTGGATCAAGACCGCCTCCGAGCACCAGGGGTTGCTCATCATCACTGCTTACCTGATGTTCTTCGTGATGGGGTTGCTCATGGGTCCGCTCTACGGCCTCATGGATCAGACGCTGTTGAGCTACACCGACCAGTTCCCCGAGGAACTGTGGGCATTTGTCGGCGCCGGTGGGGGAAGCATGAGCACCGCCGAAGGGTTCTATGAGGCCGAGACGTACGGTCTGATGGTGCCGATTTCGGTCATTGTCGTGACCGCAGTGATCGGATCGCGGGCTCTCGCCGGGGAGGAGCAGAACCGCACCATGGGCTTGCTGCTCGCCAATCCGATCAAGCGTTCCCGGGTGGTGCTGGAGAAGTTCCTGGCGATGGTGGTCTACGCTCTCGCCGTCGGTTTCGCCACCTTCGCCGGCGTGTGGCTGGGGTCGTTGGCCGGTGGGCTGGGGATCGATCCGCTCAACATCGCCGCCGCTTCTGTGCTGGGAACGCTCGTCGGGCTGGTTTTTGGCAGCCTGTCACTGGCTTTGAGCGCCGCCACCGGTCGGGTACGAGTGGCGGTCTTCGGAACGGTGGGCGCCGCTCTGGCGTTCCACTTGGTCAACTCGTTTGCCTCGCTCAACGACAACCTGGCCGCCTGGGCGAAGGTGTCGCCGTTCGCCTACTACCTCAACACACACCCGCTCAAGACGGGCATGGACTGGGGCAACGCTGCGGTCCTCGCCGGGCTGTCTGCGGTATTGGTTGGCTCCGCCGTCGTGCTCTTCCAGCGGCGGGATCTGAGGCAGACCGGTTGATGACGAGGGCGGCTTGGAGTAGCTCCTACGGTGGTGGATCGCGGGTGACGACGCCACCTCACCCTTGACGCTTGCCAGGCTCAAGGCAGCGAGGCGGTTCCCACCCGGGTAGCCGTCTAGGATCAGCCCGTGACCGAACTGCCCCGCGGCACTGTCACGTTCGCCTTCACCGACGTTGAGGGATCGACGGTGCTGCTCAAGCGCCTGGCCGACAGTTATGAGGACGTCCTCGCCGCCCATCGGCGGATCGTGCGCAACGCCTTCACCCACCACGACGGCGTTGAGATCGACACGCAAGGGGACGCTTTCTTCTTCGCCTTCTTGCGCGCTCGCGACGCCGTAGCCGCCGCCGCGGAAGTTCAGCGTGCCCACGTCGCCCACGCCTGGCCGCAAGGAGGGGAGGTTCGCATGCGGGTGGGCCTGCACACGGGTGAGCCGACGCTCGGTGAGGAGGGTTATCTGGGGCTTGACGTCGTGCGCGCCGCGCGCCTTTGTGGCTTGTGCAAGGGAGGTCAGGTGCTCCTCTCCCAGACGACGCGGGCGCTCGTCAGTTCAACGCTTCCCCCGGGTGTCTCGGTCTTCCCGCTTGGCGAGCGCCACTTGAAGGACATCGACGAACCCGAACGCGTCTACGAACTCGACATTGAGGGTGCGGAGCAACGGCCCGGGTCGGACGCAGGGGTCTCCCCCGAAGCTGCTCCGGCCCCGGAGCGACTTTCGCGCTCCGAGCGGAAGAGGCGCGAGAAGCAGTGGGAGGAGGACTTCGAGCGGCGGGTGGAAGAATTGGCGGAGGGCATGTTGAAACGGACCCTTGGCAAGCTAGATCGTTCCACCCCTCGACGGGAAGCGGGAGAGCCGGGAGGTGGCAGGAGCATCGACGAAATGGCTGCTCATGCAGACGAACTGGCGAGGCGGATCGAGCTCGAGATCCGCCGAGCTTTCCGGGACGAACCCTATCCCGGGGACGAATAGCCAGTCTTGCTCAGACCTAACACCCTGCGGCCCGTTCGTCCCGGTCCATTGTCCCCCGCAGGTTGCTTGTCCAAGCCCTGGGGGTCGTGGATTGGACGTCTGTCCGGCCGCGTAGGAGGTTCGGTCGGTGGGGCTACCCGGATGTGGCGCCGACTCCGACCGGAGCCGAACCAACACACGGGCCTCTTCTCCGCTTCCGGTCCGGCCCTGCTACCTTCTGCCGGGGTCCTGGGTGGTAGGACCGAAGGGGTGTGGGCAGTTGGGACATCGTCGCCATCGTCCACGATCCGCAGAGTCAGGGTCATTTGGATAGGCACTCCCATGTGCGGCTAGGAAGGCGACGGGGTGAGTGATGAACGGGATTCCCCGCAGGGTCGTGAACTAATGCCTCTTCATAGGCACATTCGCAAAGGGTTGTCCGGCAGCCGCGCTTCGCCGATTACCTGGGCGCACGATTGGATGGTGGAAGGCTTCACCGCCGATGCGTTCGATGCGACCGACCGCAGACGCCATGAAAGCCCCGAAACAGCGACGAATTCTCATCGAAGCCGGCATACGGGACGACATCCGGAGGACTCTGCCGGCGTACGAGCACGGCAGCAGGATCATCGGCGTGGCCCGCGAGGGCGACAACCAGCGCGTGGCCATGGTCTAGGCACAACGTGAACCAGATTCGCATCTTCCTCCTCGTTCTCTTCGTCGCCCTGGCGACCGCATCTTGCGCCGACGAAGGCGCCCATACGCATCAAGGATTTGAGATTCCTGAGGGAGAGGACATTCCCACAGTCGAGTTGCTCGCAATCGAGGATCCGGTTGCGGGATGGAACCTCCAGGTGAAAACAGCCAACTTCACCTTCGCCCCGCAACGGGCCGGCCGGGAGTTCGTGTTGGGGGAGGGACACGGCCATCTCTACGTCGATGGCGAGAAGCGGGACCGGGTGTACGGGGCGTGGTACCACCTCGACAACCTGGCTTCCGGGGAACATCGGGTTGAGGTCACGCTCAACGGCAACAACCACGCCGTCTACCAAACGAATGGACGGCCCATCAGCGATGAGATCTTCATCGAGGCCGCGGAACCGCTACACAAACACCCCGACGACACACCTCTCGAAGCCGACCCGAACATGGAGATTGCGCTGAGCGTCGAAGAGGATCCGGTCGGCGGCTTGAACGTGTTCGTCGATACCGCCGGATTCTCCTGGGCCCCGGAGCGGGCGGGACGAGATCTCGTACCCGGCGAGGGGCACGCCCATCTCTACGTCGACGAGCGCAAGATCGGGCGGATGTACGGTCCCGCCGTCTACCTCGGCCCGCTGGACGCGGGTTCGAGCACGATCACCGTCAGCTTGCATGGCAACAACCACGCTCCCTACGTAATCAATGGCAAGCCGGTGGCCGACGCGGTTACCGTCGATGTCCCAGGAGAGGCGAGTCGCGCAACCAAGACCTTGGCTCTCGAGATTCGCGGCGGCGAGGTTGTCGGAGGCGTGCAGAGAGTGGAAGCTGCCCTGGGTGACACTCTGGAACTGGTCGTCTTCTCCGATCAGGCGGAACGTCTCCACATCCACGGGTACGACATCACCACAGAACTTGTCGCCAATACCAAAACCTCTGTGGCGATGGTTGCGAACATCCCCGGTATGTTCGAAGTCGAACTCGAGGAGAGCGGTCTGTTGCTCTTGTATTTCACAGTTCGCTGACGGTTCCTCGGTGGCTGAATGCGGCATGGCTCCAACCGTGGTCTGTTCGCCGCGCCGCGCGAGGCGATCACCGTTCTCGTCGCTCTAGCTGACCTAGGCCCGGAAAGGGAATCGAGAAGCTCTGGTTCGCCAACTCAGGTGCCGAGGCGGTGGAGGGAGCCGTCAAGATCTTCGGCAGCGCCGGACCATAGCTTGGGGCTGACCGAGAGTGCATGAATCGAGTGGGATCAAAGGCGTCTCAGCGGAGGGAGTGGGATTCGAACCCACGGTGGAGCGTGAACCCCACAGCAGTTTTCAAGACTGCCACCTTCGTCCGCTCGGTCATCCCTCCAGAGCAGCGGTATTGCCGCAGTTCCAAGTTACAGGCTCCGGGTATCAGGTTCACCCGCCGGAACCTGAAACCCGGAACCCGACACCTAGAAGCCGGCTCG
This sequence comes from Acidimicrobiia bacterium UBA4744, assembly GCA_002403855.1. Lineage (GTDB taxonomy): Bacteria > Actinomycetota > Acidimicrobiia > Spongiisociales > UBA4744 > UBA4744. Next base: position 143,445 of record DHIO01000041.1, on the reverse strand, counting down.
TAGAGCCGGCTTTGGTGGCGGAGGGAGAGGGATTTGAACCCTCGAGGGAGCGTGAACCCCCTACACGCTTTCCAGGCGTGCGCACTAGGCCAGACTATGCGATCCCTCCAACAGCGACATAGTGTAAGCGGCAATGGACCCTGCCCAACTCGAAGTTGCCATGCAGACGGCCCTCGCCGAAGCGGCGCGGGCGGCCACCCACGACGATGTGCCGGTCGGTGCCGTCCTGCTCGACCGGAACGGCCAAGTCGTCGCTGCGGACCACAATCGCCGCGAGGAACTGCAGGATCCCACCGCCCACGCCGAGATGCTGGTTCTCTCGGCGGCCGCACGAACCCGGGGGAACTGGAGACTGACGGGACACACCCTCGTGGTGACCCTCGAGCCCTGCGCTATGTGTGCCGGTGCCGCCGTTTGGTCGCGCCTCGAACGGATCGTCTTCGGTGCTGCGGATCCGAAAGCAGGAGCCGCCTGGAGTCTCTATAACATCCCTCAGGACCGCCGCCTCAACCACCATATCGAACTAACCGGCGGAATCCTCGAAGACGAATGCGCGGCCCAGCTGAGCGGATTCTTCGAACCCCGGCGGGGCAAGGGCGGCAACTAGCCCGGAACTGAGTCTCTCAGCATCGGGCATGTCATACACCGAGGGCCGCCTCTGCCGCGAGGCAATTCGTACGAGGGGATTCTGTGAACCGTGATTCCTGCCTCTTCGAGCACCGCGTTGGTGGCCACGTTCCGCTCGTACGCCACCACCTCGCCGGGGGCCAGCGCGAAAGTGTTGTTAGCGTCATTCCACTGCTCTCGTTCGGCCTGGACGCTCTGGAGCGGCGGTTCGATCGAACGGACACTGGACAGCCCGGTGACCCACTCGAGACCGGCGACGAGGTCCGGTGAATCGACCACCTCGAGATGGCCGTCGCCTCCCGGGGACACCTCGAGGGAACGCACCTGCTGCCTGATCTTGGGATAGAGCACAAAGGTATCAACGTCGACCATGGTTACGACGGTGTCGAGATGCATCGTGCTGCGGGCTTTCGGCAATTCCACCGCCAGGATCCGGTCGACCACATTCTGCTCGAAGAGCCGGGCCGCCAGTGCGGCCGCTCCCGACGGTGTCGTCCGTTCCGAAACGCCAATCGCCAAGCCCCGCTCACCTACTACCAGAACGTCACCACCTTCTACAGACGCCGGGTAGTGCTCGCCCGCCTGGTCGCCAAACCAGATAGGCGTGCCAACGAAGAGCGGATGGAGGCCGTAGATCAAGCGCAGGAGGTCTGTTTCGCGTTGCCGGACGGGACGGTTCATCGGACTGAGGATGACACCATCACCCACCCATACCGATGAGTCCCTCATGAAGACCGCATTGGGGAGCGGGGTCAGGATGAAATCGTCGGGACCGTGCAACGCTGCCACCAACCCCTCCGCCTCGCCCACCTCTTCCAGGGTAACCCCACCGATCAGGTGACGCACCAGATCGGGAACCGGCAACTCGATGAGGAACCGACGAACCCGTTCGGCCAAGCGCCGCCCACAGAGATCGTCGGTGACGTGGGCTTCCACAAACTCGAACGCCAACTCGCGATCGGTGAGCACCTCTTCCAGAAGGGTCGACAAATGCAGGACTTGCGCACCCGAAGCGGCAATGGTTGCGCTGAATGCATCATGCTCTTCGCGTGCCTTCTCGACCCATACCAATTCGTCGAAGAGGAGCTCGTCCTTGTTGCCCGGGGTCAATCGCAGCAGCTCCAGGTCGGGACGATGCACAATCACCGCCCGCAATCGACCGACCTCGGAACAAACCTGGCCTCCCACTGTTGTCTCCTCGCGTCGGCTGTCCCGGCCCACGGTACAATCCTTGCCGCCGGAGGGATCGCATAGTCTGGCCTAGTGCGCGGCACTCGAAATGCCGTAGGGCGTTTTAACCGCCCTCGAGGGTTCGAATCCCTCTCCCTCCGCCACCAACGCCGGCTCTAAGGGCCGGCTTCTGGGTGTCGGGCTGCAGGCTTCAGGTTCCGGCTGGTGAGCCCGATATCCGTGACTTGACACCAAGCCGGCCAACCGCGGGCACGTAGTACCCTTCCCCATGATCGTGCTAGGCGGGGCGCTAGGGGTGCCCTCCACCCGAAATCCTCTACAAGCGGGGCCGAATCCCTGCCCGAGGGTGTCCGCCATTCGGGTCAGCACCGAGCACGCAGCGTTGAAGGCCGGGTCCTGCGCGGCGGGACTCCGTGAACCGGGTCAGGTCCGGAAGGAAGCAGCCCTAAGCGTTCGGCCCCGGGTGCCGCAGGAGTGCCTGGCTGGAGCCGGCGACTCGGTGAGCGCCGGGTTGCGGCATTCGACGGCAGGTGCACGGTCACTCACCTTCGGTGAGCAGTTTCGAGGTTTGACTCACAGGTTCCCGGTCTGACCGCTTGCTGCTTGCCTCTTGCCGCTTGCTGTTTGTCTGCCGTTCGCCCTCTGATGCCTGCTACCTGCTACCCGAACCTGCTACCCCTTACCCCTTGGCCAGCAGCGCCCCGTAGACGAAGCCGAGTGGGCCCATCCTCCAGATCTCTTCGATCCGCAACGGGCCGCCGGAGAAGAGCACCTCGGGAGGAGGAAGTTTGTCCAAAGACCGATGGAGGTAGGTGTACTCCCGGCAAGCTCCGATGGCCGCACCCGCCAGGGGAAGTACTATTGCGGTCCCGGCCCGATGGAGGGACGCCGCCACAGTTCCCTGCGGTCGACCCAGTCCGATGACGGCCACCTTCCCACCCGGACGTAGCACACGGTGGATCTCCCGCAGAGTGGCCGGAACGGAAGTGAGGTTGCGGAACACGTAGGCGGAAAAGACTCCGTCAAACGAGTCATTCGCGAACGGCAGAGCTTCGCCCGTCGCTGCCACCCGCAAGGCGAGTGGATTGAGAGCCAGCATCTCGGACACCGGATCGATCGCCACAACCCTCCGGTTGCCGAACACGGGCGCCGCCGCGCCGGTTCCGGAACCGAGGTCGAGGAGGTCGCCGTGCGGAAGCCGGTCTATCCCACTTCGTCGCCAGGCTTGTTCTCGACCCAGCGACAGAACCCTGTTCAGTATGTCGTATCGCCGGGCGATTCCCGCAAAGACTTCCTGACCCGGCGCTCGGGCGTTCACGGCGCTATGGAGTCGAACCCAACATACGGACGAAGGGCCGCCGGAATCGTGACCGAGCCGTCGGCCTGTTGGTGGTTCTCGAGGAGGGCCAGCACGGTTCGCGAGCTGGTCACGACCGTCCCGTTGAGAGTATGCACCAACCGGTTACTCGTCCCATCGCGAAACCTGGTCCGGAGCCGCCGCGCCTGATAGTCGGTGGTGTTCGAGCATGAGGTGATCTCCCGGAAGGTCTCCTGCGATGGCAACCAAACCTCGATGTCGTATTTCTTGGCGGCAGAGGCACCCAGATCCCCGGCAGCCACGCTCACCACCCGGTAGGGCAATTCCAGATCCTGGAGGATCTTCTCTTCGATCGAGAGCATGTACTCGTGCTCATCCCACGACTGTTCGGGATGGCAGAAGGAGAACATCTCGACTTTGTCGAACTGATGCATACGGAAGATACCCCGGGTGTCTTTGCCATAGGTGCCGGCCTCACGACGGAAACAGGTGGAGGAACCGGCGTAGCGAATCGGCAAGTCCGTGGTTTCGAATATCTCATTGAGGTGCAGCGCCGCCAGTGACACCTCAGACGTGCCCACCAGGAAAAGCTCATCCCGCTCGATCTCGTAGACCTGATCACGGTCAGAAGGGAAGAAGCCGGTACCGAACAAGGCCTCCTCCCGGACAAGCACCGGGGGCACCACGGGGATGAACCCCTCGGCGATCAATTGATCCACCGCAAAACGAATCAGTCCCAGCTCGAGAAGAACTGCCTTACCCTTCAAAAAGGCGAAACGGGAGCCTGCCACCTTGGCCGCCCGCTCGATGTCGATGATGTCCAGCGCCTCCCCGAGGTCTTGATGATCCCGCACCCGAAACTCGTATCCGGCCGGAGTCCCCCAACGGCGTATCTCTACCGCGTCTTCCTCAGTGGTGCCGTCCGGTGCCGACGGGTGCGCCATGTTGGGCACAGTGATCCACAACTGCTGAAACTTCTCATCGAGCTCGTCCGCTTCCGCCAGAAGTCGCTTGTACCGCTCCGCCAGCCGGCCGGCGCTGGCGATAGCTCCTTGCCGTTGTTCACCTTCGAGGGTGGAGATCTCCTTGCCCACGCGTTTTTGTTCGGCTCGAACCTGTTCCGCTTCGCTCCGGACCCTCCGCCGCCGCTCGTCCAACTCGACCAGCGTGCCCACATCGATATCGACATGGCGGCGCCGCAGCGCTTCACGCAAGGAATCGGGCGATTCTCTCAAGACGCTCAAATCAATCATTCTGACCCGGATGCTAATGCTGGAGGGCTCGATCGATCACCGCTTGCTCCTCGGGCGACAATGGCTCCTCCGGGCTACCGGCCGCAACCCTCTTGAGGTAGAACGAGGTCTCGGTCCGGGACACGAGGACGCTGAGCACCACCCCGCTCCCTTCATCGTCCAAAAGGGCAATTGAACGAGATCGAGCGCCACCCACATCTTCGTAGGCGTCGTAGCTGATCACCCCGGTTCGTCGAAGCGAGGTCACGGATCGTTCCTCGAGATGGAGGAGACGTTGCTGAAGATCGGCAATCGCCGCGTTGTGCAAACCAAGTTCGTTGTCGATCCGATGCAACAGGTCATACAGTTCATCGTCGCCAAGCGGGACACCGGAAACGGTCTGTTTCAGATTGACCACCTCCCAGGCCAGCCAGGCAGCCACCACCGTCAATACCACGAGGATGACCCAGAACCCGGTGCTCATGCCGGCTCGTTCACGAAGAAGGGGAACTCTCGACGGTTGTTGTCGGTATCCACCTCACCCTCCACCGGCGTGACGGCGATCGTCGCGAGGAGCTTCTCCCCCGCTGCAACGGGTAGATCCGCGAATTCAACGGTCACACTGCCCCCGGCTTCCAGCAACACCAAGTCTTCCGAACGCTCCTCCAACACCGTGGCTTCGGAGTCCTGCAGGAGGAGCGACACCGTCACGTCCTGCTCGTCCCGGTTGCCTTGGTTGACCACCACGACCTGGACGAGCAGGGTATCGGTATTGGGCAGGACCGGAACACCATCAGTCACCCCACCCGTCTCCTCCGGCTCAGAACGAACGGTGGCGATGGCCAGATCACGGGCCAGCGCCAAACCCGGGGATCTGTCCGCAATCCCGGCCAGACGATCGGCGTACGTCAGGGAGGACAGAGACACGGTCAGATACTCCACATCCGGATACTCACCGATCTCCACATCGGCTTCACCCCGCAAAGCGTCGGCTGCTTCTGCGAAACGAATGTACGCTCGGTCGCCGACCTCGAGTTCAACCAGGACGTCTGCCAGATCACCGATCGCGACCACACTGCCCGGGTTATCGACGACGGCCAGCAGCGCGCCTTCGAAACCACTCAGACCCGCCTCCCATGACGTCAAAGCCAGGGTGAGGGCAGCGTCGGTACCGGCTGCGGCGGCCGGCACCTCAACCGTCTCCAGCAGGGCGGAAGCGTTTCTGGCAGTCTCGACAATCTGCGTCATCAAGGTCATCAACCTGTCCCGATCGAGGCTCTGCAGTTCCAGAATCACCTGCTCCTGGAACTCAACCGACAGGTCGGCGTGCTCGAGTGCCACCGAACGCGCCGCCTCCAAGTAGGCGACGGTGGCGCGGGTATCCGAGCGCAGGCTGCCCGCTGCGATGAGCACCACTGCCACTATCGAAACGAGCACCAGCGCCAACAGCGCACCACGCCGGCGCCGCCGTCTGGGATACGTGGAATACACCTGGTGGGCGAGGGGGGACTTGAACCCCCACGAGCCTAAGCTCACAGGCACCTGAAGCCTGCGCGTCTGCCAATTCCGCCACTCGCCCTCAGAGACCGGTAATGGGGGACCCAGCACTCTGTGAGGGGCCGCATCGTACCACGCAGGAGTTTTGGCGACTTCGCCGCCGGTCGTGGCGAGTTCTCGACACAACCAGGAGATTGCCGTACCGTAAACTGGCCGAATGAAGCTCGTGCGCGACTTCGAACGGCGCCTCGAACACCTCGTGGATGGGGTGGCCGGCCGGGTCTTTCGAGGCAAGCTCCACCCGGTGGAACTGGCGGCGCGTCTCGTGCGGGAAGCCGATCTTTCCGTCAAGGAAGGACCCGCAGGCCCCACCGCCGCCAACGTCTACAACTTGCGGCTCAACCCCCGTGACCTCGACGCCGCTATTCCGTCCGGCCTGATGGGCGAACTGGTGGACGTTCTGGAATCAACGGCCGCCGACCGGGGATGGCGGCTGGACGGACCCGTGCAGGTCTCGCTGGAGCCGAACGAGGACGTATCACCGGGCACCGTCGATTGCCACGCGGTTCGGACACCCGGAACCTTGCGCCCCTGGGCGTTCCTGACGGCGAAGAACGGCATGCGACTCGCGCTCAGCAATAACCGTTGTGTAGTGGGACGCGCCGGGAACTCTGATGTCACCATCGGAAATCCGGGCGTGAGCCGTACCCATGCCCTGGTGTGGAGGGAAGGTGGAGAAGCCTGGATAGTCGATCTGGGATCGGCCAATGGCACGGCGGTCAATGGAACCCCTTCCGCATCTCCCCAGACCCTCGCCACCGGTGCAGTCGTAACGTTTGGTCCCATGGTCTATACCTTCCGCCTCGAACCCTGATGCCTGCCCTGCTCCTGACCCTCCTCAAGTTCATCTTCATAGCCTTCATCTACATCTTCGTGTGGCAGGTAGCCCGGGCGATTGGCCAACACGTCGGCACGGGTGAGACCGGGCGGCGTCGCAAGCCGAGCAACCAGGTGGTGATTGTGAAATCGGAGACACAAGCCGGCATGGACATCGCCGTGCGGGATGCCGTCGTATTGGGTCGGAGCCCCGAAGCCGATATCGTGCTCGAGGATCCCTACGCGTCGGAGTTCCATATGCGGCTAGTACGACAGGACGGCGGCATCCTCCTGCACGACCTCGGTAGCACCAACGGAACCTACGTCAACGGTCGTCGGGTGGGAGCGCCGATTGCCCTCAACAAGGGAGACGCCATCCAGATCGGCAAGACGATCATGGAGGTTCAATGATCTTCACATGGGCGACTGGATCACACCGCGGCCGGATCCGAGAGAATAACGAAGATTCGGTCTTCCCGGAGACCGGCGGCAGGACGGACGAACGCCTCGTAGTAGCTGTGGCCGACGGCATGGGCGGCCATGTCGGAGGCGAGATCGCCAGTCGCCTGGCCACAGACGCGATTTCCCAGAACGCCGATTTACCGATCGCAGAGCGTGTTTCCCGCGCCAACGACCTCATCCTGGCGGTGGTTGCGGAGAATCCAGACCTGCGCGGCATGGGTACCACTCTCACCGCCGCGGAACTCCTGCCGTCCGGATCGCTCATCATCGGCCATGTCGGCGACAGTCGCTCCTACCGCTTACGCTCGGGGTCGCTCGAACAGCTCACGGATGACCACTCCGTGGTCGCCGAGTATGTGCGGGCCGGCAGCATTCGACCCGAGGACGCAGCGACTCACCCGCAACGCAGCATGCTCACCCGGGCCTTGGGCCTCGACCCGGAAGTCGAGGTCGACGTCATCGAAGCCCGACTGGAGGCCGGCGATCGTTTGCTGGTCTGCTCAGACGGTCTGACCTCGATGGTCGACGATGAACACATCGCCGTGACGCTCGGCCTCGGCACCCCCGAGGAAGCCGTGTGGGTGTTGATCGAGAATGCCAACCGGGCGGGTGGTCACGACAACATCTCCCTCGCCGTCGTTGACGTGGGTCCGTGACCAGGAACGCGGAAGCTGCGCTGCTCGTCGGCGCAGCTGCTGTCGCTGCTTTCGGTGTTGCCCTCGTCAACCTCGCCCGGGGCGATGGAATCGATGCACAGGTGGCGCTCACCTTCGTGGTGATGCTCACTTCCTTCGGTGGATTTCACCTGGCGGTCCGACAATGGTCACCCGAGGCCAGCCCCTTTCTCTTGCCGTTGGCGGCCATCATCACCGCGGTCGGTTTTGTTGAGGTCTATAGACTTGACCAGGGCCGGGCTTCTCTACAGCGCTGGTGGTTGCTCATTGCCGCCCTGCTCGCGGTGGCCCTTCTGTTCACAGTGCGCCAGACCGGCCTGGCTCCGCTGCGCCGTTACCGGTATGTACTCTTGTTGGCCGGCCTCCTGCTGCTCCTCCTCCCTCTCCTTCCAACCGACTGGGCATTCCCCCTGCGGGGGTTCGAGCAAAACGGTTCACGCCTGTGGATTCGTCTGGAAATCGGTCCCCTCCGGCTGCAGTTCCAGCCCGGCGAGATCGCCAAGCTGATCCTCGCTGCGTTTTTGGCCTCCTACCTGAGCGAACGACAGGCTGTCTTGGCGGCGCACACCCGCCCCCTGGGCCGCTATCGATTGCCCGAATTGCGCCAATTGGCTCCGCTGGTCATCGCCTGGGCAGCCAGTTTCGTCGTCCTCGTGTACCAACGTGATCTAGGTGCCTCGCTGCTGCTCTTCGCTCTCTTCATCGCCATGCTCTACGCGGCTACCGGTCGTGCCGTCTATCTGGCCAGCGGAGGCGTCCTCTTCGGAGCGGGGGCGGTGATCGCCTGGTCTTCTTTGTCCCACGTCCAGCGACGGGTCACTGCCTGGCTGGACCCCTTCGCCGATTTCATCGACACCGGGTATCAGATCGCCCAGAGTCTCTTCGCCTTCGGGAGCGGGAGTCTGTCGGGATCCGGCCTGGGTTTGGGAGCCCCGGACCGCATCCCCAACGCAACGACCGACTTCATCTTCGCCGCCGTCGGAGAGGAACTCGGGTTGGCCGGCAGCGTCGGAATCATCGCCACTTTTGGGCTCCTCGTCGCTGTGGGTTTTGGGATTTCCCTACGGTCCCGTGACACGTTCCGCAAGCTCCTGGCGGGCGGTTTGGCGTTCGTATTGGGTCTGCAGACTTTCCTCATCCTCGCAGGGGTGATGCGCCTGCTTCCGCTCACCGGCATCACGCTTCCTTTCATGTCGTACGGTGGATCTTCCCTTGTGGCCAACTTCTTGTTGCTGGCCTTACTCGCCCGCATATCCCACGAGGAGCGAGCATGAACCAACCGCTGCGCCGGCTCGCCGCCGCCCTCTTCGTGGCCTTTGCGCTCCTGATTCTCGATGTCACCTACCTGCAGGTAATCGCCGGGCCGCGCTATCGGGACGATGACCGGAATCCCCGGGTAGTGGCCAGCCGCACGGGCAAAGAAAGGGGACTGATTCTATCGTCCGACGAGCAGGTCCTAGCCCAGTCGACCGCCGACCCGGACAACCCGCAACGGTTCAACCGCTCGTACCCCGAAGGGGAGCTCTACGCGCATCTGGTTGGGTTCTCCTCGTTGAACTTCGGAGACGAAGCCCTGGAGCTGGTCTACGCCGATGACCTGCGGTCGAAGCGAGACCTGACGGTGTCCGACCTGCTGAGCGCTCTGCTGGGAGGTGATCTGCGTCCCAAGAGCATCCAGCTGACCATAGACCATGCCCTTCAGCAGGTTGCCTTCACTGCACTTGGAGATCAACCCGGCTCGGTGGTGGCTATCCGGCCTCATACCGGGGAAGTGCTGGCGATGGTATCGAGGCCCTCCTATGACCCCAACCTCTTTCTGGGAAGTGAGGCGATCGAGGTCCGGCAAGACCTCTTGGTCGATCCGGCCGAGCCGCTGGCTAATCGCTCGACGAATCGCACTTATCCCCCCGGCTCAACCTTCAAGGTGGTGGTGACCGCAGCCGCGATCGAATCGGGAGCGGCCGGACCCGACACGCTCTTCCCGGACCCGCTCGAGCTCGAACTGCCGGGCACCACCGAAGTCATCCGGAACTTCGACGAGCAGGTGTGCGGAAACGGCTCCGAGGTCACCCTCCAAACCGCCTTCCGCCGGTCGTGCAACACGGTGTTCGCCTCCCTGGGATTAGAGCTGGGAGCCGATGTTCTCTCCCTGCAGGCAGAAGCCTTTGGCTTCAATCAGGAGATCCCTTTCGAGATTCCCGTGCTCACCTCGGTCTTCCCCCCACCATCGGCATTTGCCAACGATCTTCCGGCTCTGGCGCAGAGCGCCATCGGACAGCGGGACGTCCGCGCCACCCCGCTCGAAATGGCTTTGGTTGCTTCGGCGATCGCCAACGACGGCATCATCATGGAACCAACACTGGTCTCCCGGATATTCGATCCCGACGGTCGCGTCGTCTCACTGAACGAACCAGAGTTGCTGCAACGGGCCGTATCTCCCTCGACCGCTGCAGTGATCTCGGACCTGATGGAGCGAGTGGTGGCTTCCGGGACGGGAACTCGCGCCACCGTTCCCAACGTTCGTGTAGCGGGAAAGACCGGCACTGCCGAAACCGGTGTCGGTCCTCCCCATGTGTGGTTCATCGGGTTCGCACCTGTTGAACAGCCGACCATCGCTCTCGCCGTCCTCGTCGAATCGGGAGGTGAAGCAGGCGAGAACGCGACGGGCGGTTCGGTGGCAGCACCGATCGCCCAGGAGATCCTCGCCTATTGGGTTCAGTCGAATGGATAAACCACCCCTACAATCGCCTCGGATGGAATCCTCCCGCACCCTCGCCGACCGCTACGAACTGCTCGGGCACATTGCCCGGGGAGGAATGGCCGACGTATACGAAGCTCGCGATACGCTGTTGGGCCGCCGTGTTGCCGTCAAGGTGCTTCATTCACAGTTCAGTTCCGACGAGGCGTTCGTGAAGAGATTCCGGCGAGAAGCCCAGGCAGCCGCCAATCTCAGCCACCCGAATATCGTGGGCATCTACGACTGGGGGCAAGAGGGATCCACCTACTTCATCGTCATGGAGTTGGTGGATGGAAGGTCCCTGCGAGACGTCCTGCGCGAAGAGGGCCCTCTCCTGCCAAGGCGGGCAGTCGAGATCAGCGCCGAGGTGGCAGCCGCGTTGAGCGTGGCCCACCGGTCGGGACTCATCCACCGGGATGTCAAGCCCGGCAACATACTGCTGACGGCCGATGGAACCGTGAAGGTGACCGATTTCGGCATCGCGCGGGCCTGGGATGACTCCTCAGAGCTCACCAAGACGGGATCAGTGATCGGCACCGCCACCTACTTCAGTCCCGAGCAGGCCCAAGGAGCACCCGCCGACGAGCGATCGGACATCTACGCCCTCGGTATCGTCCTGTATGAAATGCTCACCGGTCACCCACCGTTTTCGGGTGAGAGTCCGGTGGCGATCGCGTATCAACATGTTTCTTCGATGGCGGCTCAACCGTCCCTCGACAACCCGGATGTGCCACCTGATCTCGACGGCATCGTCATGCGGGCCCTCGACAAGAACCCGGAACTCCGCTACCAGACCGCCGACGATCTGCGGCAGGACCTACTCCTTTACTTGCGAGGAGAGACGCCTGCCGTGGTCCCCGCCCCCGAAGCCCCCACCCAGGTGATACCGCCCGCTCCTGTGCCTCCCCCCACCGCTACGCCCGATGAGATCTATCGCCAGGTCGCGCCACCCGAGCCCAGCAGTAGCCAACTCCCCTTCATCATCACCACCTTCGCTCTCGTGGTGGCCCTGGGTGTGGGAATATTCTTGCTGCTGCGGGCCCTGGCTCCCGGTACACCGGATCAGACCCTGCTCGTGATCCCCAATGTGGCCGGCATGACGCAAGCCGAGGCTCTTCTCGAGCTCCAGCAACTCGGTTTCAACGTCATTCCCGAGCCGAACGCCAGCGACACGGTGGAGGAGGGACGGGTCATCGGCACCAAACCGGCCGCCGGCGAGGAAGCCGAAGACGGGTCCTTCGTCATCGTCTACGTTTCGCTCGGTGCCGAAGCGTTCCCCGTTCCTTCAGTGGTCGGATTCGACCTGGCGCGAGCCACGGAACTCATAGAGAAAGACGGTCTGGTGCTCGGAACCGTAGAAGAGGTACCAGACGACGAGGTACCGGCGGGCGCGGTTATCGCCCAGGAGCCGGTCGCCGGGGAGGATGCCACTCCGGGGACCGCCGTCAATCTGACGGTGTCGACGGGCCTGGAGGAGTTCGCGATCCCCGACGACCTAGTCGGGCGTTCCGAAGGAGACGTTGGTTTCATTCTCGGCAATCTGGGGCTCGAGGTCGTGTTCGAAACAGAATTCTCGATGGAGGTTCTCAAGGGATTCGTTGTGAGAACCGAACCGCCCGGCGGAGCCACGGTGATGAAGGGCGATCAGGTAACCGTATTCGTCTCGGATGGCCCCGAACCCGTTGTGGTACCGAACCTGGTTGGAAAGACGGTAGACCAAGCCACCTTGGACCTCGAGGCACGGGGCCTGGTGATCAGAGTCAATGAGGCAACCGTCGAAGTCCCCGCCGAGCGGGACGGGTTGGTCGCCGAGCAGTTGCCCGCGGCCGAAACTGTGGTCGAGACGGGAAGCACCGTGTCGGTGACCCTCGGGGAAGCTCCTCGCCCGACGACCACCACGACAGAGTCCCAGGACGGCGACGGCTAGGTAGATCTTGGCGGGAACGACCGGTCATAAGACTCGGGCACTGCTCGATTGGTACTCGGAAAACCAGAGAGGGTTTCCCTGGAGACAAACCAGCGATCCCTGGCCGATCCTGGTCAGCGAAGTGATGCTGCAGCAAACCCAGGCAGTGCGAGTGGTGCCGTTCTTTGAGCGATTCATGGAGGGCTACCCCGAGCCCGCGGCGCTGGCGCAGGCACCGCTCTCCGAGGTGCTGGCGATGTGGTCGGGCCTGGGTTACAACCGGCGAGCCCTCCGGCTTCGAGAAGCGGCCCGGCAGATCAACGATCACGGTTGGCCCTCCGATGCTCGTCGCCTGGAAGGCCTTCCCGGCATTGGTAGTTACACGGCGGCCGCGATTGCGTGCTTCGCGTTCGGAGAACAACTGCCGACGGTTGAGACGAACCTCCGGCGGGTGCTGAGTCGATGGTACGGAAAACCACTGGCCGGCCGCGATCTGACGGAGGCGGCCCAAGAAGAGCTGCCCTGCGGACGCGCCGTCGACTGGAACCAGGCAATGATGGATCTCGGAGCTGTGCTCTGCAAGCCGCGGGAACCTCGATGCGGCGTGTGCCCGGTTGTCGATTGGTGCGCCGGAAAGGACACTTATGTGGCCCCGCGGCCTCAAGGCGGGTTCTCGGGTTCCAGCCGGGAAGCACGAGGCGCGGTTCTGAGGGCACTCGTCGGCAGAGGCCGCTCTACTGCCATGGAGATAGGGAACGAGGCCGGCATCGCGGAGTCCCGGGTGCTCCGTTCACTCGCAGCACTCGTTTCCGAGGGACTGGTCGCGAAAGTGGGCGCCGAGTTCCACCTTCCGGATGGATGAATGACCATGCCTGCCCTGATGATTGACCATGATTGCCCCACGGCGCATCGACGGCCGTTGCCGGCGGATGGCAACAGCGGCATGCGAACCCCTCGTTCGGAATCAACCAACAGCCCCCACTCACCATCGCAGTCGACGCCGGAGAGCGTCGACAAGCGCGTGAGAGGGTTCGACTAGGCGCCCAGGAAGTTTGCCAGCAGCGCTTTCCCCTCCACGGTGAGGATGCTCTCCGGGTGAAATTGGACCCCCGCTACAGGATGCTCCCGGTGACGGACACCCTGTACCACGCCCTCTTCGCTCCAGGCACACTCCTCCAGCGCGTCGGGAATCCGAGAAGCAGCCAAGGAGTGGTACCGGGTGGCCGTGAACGGATTGGTCAATCCGTCAAACACACCTTTCCCGTCATGGGTGATTTCGGATGTCTTGCCATGTCGAATCTCGGGAGCGGGTCCCACCATTCCACCGTAGGCGACTATGACAGCCTGGTGCCCGAGACACACACCAAGGGTCGGGACGCTCGGTCCGAGAGCCTTGATGTAGTCGATCGAATAACCGGCCTCCTCGGGTCGACCTGGTCCCGGCGAGATCACCAGTCCGGCGGGCTTCAGCAGCACTGCTTCGGCGGGGGTCATTGCATCGTTGCGAACCACCAGTGGGTCGGCACCCAATTCGCCCAGGTACTGGACCAGGTTGAAGGTGAAGGAGTCGTAATTGTCGAGTACGAGAACTCTCATCGGGCCGTGAGCCTACCTCGTCCAGCGGCTGACAGGTTCAGAACGCACGACTACGCTGACCGACATGCCGAAATCCAAAACCCGCAAGAAGAAAGGCCGGCCCGGCCGTCCCACTCCCCCTTCGACACCCGCCTCCAAGGTCAAAGGTGAGTCGCCGACCTGGTACGTGGTCACGATGTTCGGCTTGATGGCACTGGGCGTCGTACTGGTGGTCTTGAACTACGTCATAACCGACATCTTCGGCGGGTGGGGTCTTTGGGTAGGACTGCTCGGTATCGCCGTCGGCTTCTTGATGACCACCAACTACAGGTAACCCTCCTCCGTTCCTGCGTGAGTTTGCTGCGCTATGCGCAGGTTTTTCACGCAAGAACCGAAATTACACATGTGTAGTTTTCCCCAAATCCGTCAACAAGCTGTGGATCAGCTACCGCCTCGCCAGGTCAGGGTCATTTCCTCCCGGCAGTGTTTGGGCGGGTCGTTCTCCGTCGGCGAGGCCGCAGTCACGATCAATTCGGTCCCGCAGGTCGAGCACCGGTAATGATGCTCGACCTCAATGATCTCATCGGGGTCGACCTCCGGTGGCGGAGTGGCCAGCATGATGAGAATCCTCCGAGTCACCCAGAAGATGGTCACACCGATGGCAATGGCAATGAGAATGTCCACCACGAATGGCAGCGTACCCGGATCCTGCTCTCAGCAGTCAAATCCGCTCGATGATCAGGGCGTTCGCCAAACCGCCGCCTTCGCACATTGCCTGCAGTCCGTAGCGCCCCCCCGATCGCTCGAGTTCGTGGACCAGCGTGGTCAGCAGTTTGGCTCCGGTGCACCCAAGAGGGTGCCCGAGGGCAATGGCGCCACCGTTGACGTTGGTCCGCTCCCATAGTTCGGCGTCGTCGGCGGGCATCTCTCGCCTCCATGCGGCCACTACCGACGAGAAAGCCTCGTTGATCTCGAAGAGATCGATGTCATCGATGGTCAGACCAGCTCTGTCCAGGACTTTCTGAGTTGCCGGGATCGGACCGGTCAGCATCATGACCGGGTCCACGCCGGCCAGCGCAAAGCTCACGAACCTCGCTCGAGGGCGCAGCCCATATTCGCGGGCCTTTTCCTCACTCATGATCAACACGGCCGCCGAACCGTCGGAGATCTGCGAGGAGTTACCGGCGGTGATGACTCCCTCTGCCTTGAAAGCCGGCTTGAGCGAGGCCAGCTTCTCCAAGGAGGTGTCCCAGCGGATCCCTTCATCAATCGTCATCGACTCGTCGGCACCGTCGACCGTCACCGACACGGGAACGATCTGACCTTCGAACCGACCCTCTTCCGTTGCGCGCGCTGCCCTCTGATGCGACTCGAGAGCGAGAATGTCGAGTTCTTGGCGTCCAATACTCCACTTCTCCGCAACCATCTCTGCACTCAGTCCCTGGGGTATCAGACCATGGTCGTAGCGTTCGAGCATCTTCGGCCCAAACGGCACTCCGGGACCTTGTTGGGCGGTGACCAGCATCGGCACCCTGGTCATCGACTCCACCCCGGCAGCAACGGCAACGTCGTATTCGCCTGCCATCACCCCCTGGGCGGCGAAATGGGCAGCCTGTTGACTGGACCCACACTGGCGATCGATCGTGACGCCCGGCACTTCCTCGGGGAAGCCCGCCGCCAGAGCGGCGTTACGCCCGATGTTGACACCCTGCTCCCCGGTCTGGGACACGCAGCCCATGATCACATCGTCGATCATCGCCGCATCGAGGCCGTTGCGTTCGACGAGGGCTACCAGGGTATGGGCGGCCAGGTCGGTGGCGTGCCAATCCTTCAGTCGCCCGTTGCGCCTGCCGGCTGGAGTTCGAACGGCATCGACGATGACGGCCGTCTGCATGTGGTGCTCCCTGTAGTCAGCGGTACCAATCGTAGGAGCCTGATGGGCATTCACGGAAGCCTGGAACGCATCGTGGTGGAGATGATCGGACTTGAACCGACGACCCCCTGCTTGCAAAGCAGGTGCTCTTCCAACTGAGCTACATCCCCGTGCCAGCTACATGATATCGGGACGCCCGGTTCTCATTCACATCGAGGATCGACGTAAGCGTCTCCAAGACGATCGTCAGTTCGAAGGGCGTGTGACACCGCCGCCGTGCTGCCCGTGGGCACCGTCTCGGGATCAGCTCAGCGATGCACACGGCGAACACGCCGGAGACGACAGGTCCCGCCGGCGTGCTCCCTCATTTCGGCACAGCAGTTGGGGGCACACTGCTAATCGACGGATCGCTCAGCCCGGACCAGGGTATCAATGGCCTCAAACCGGCCGTCTTCGTTCTCGACGATTCTCCGAACCGGCCCTTGCTTGAGTACCTCCAAACCGGCCAGGGCAGACGCAATTGCATCAGAGGTGTACAGCAAGGATGGGTCCTGCGGTCCACCGTATCCGTCCTCGAGATTGGTGAGATCGTGTCCGACCACCAATACCGACCCGCCGGGAGCGACGGCTTGGGCGGCTTTCGCCAACAGAGCCGACAGCTGATCCGGCGGGATGTGGATGTAGAAACCGATCACCAGTTCGAACGCACTTGCCGGGGGATCGTATCGATTCAGGTCTTCTATCACCCACCTCACCTCTACCCCCCTGTGCGCCGCCATTTCCTTACCCTTGGCGATACCCACATCCGAGAAATCGATCGCCGTAACGTCCCAGCCATGTTCCGCCAGCCACACTGCGTTACGACCCTCGCCGCACCCGAGGTCCAGGGCCCGGCCCGGAGTGAGCGAAGCGACCTCTGCAACCAGGAACTGATTGGGCGCAGCAGTCCACAGCAACTCGCTCCCTTCGTACCGAGCGTTCCAGCCTTCTCGTTCCATCGTTCACCGGCTTTCGTCGCGCATTGGGCTTGCTACCATAACGCTCTCGTTCGGGCCCATAGCTCAGCCTGGTTAGAGCGCATCCCTGATAAGGATGAGGCCCCTGGTTCAAGTCCAGGTGGGCCCACGAAACGAACCCTGTGCGGATGCGCAGGGGACTTCCGTTCATACGGCGAGAGGCCCCCGCCTCTGAACCCTTCGCCCGCATACCTCGTCAAATCAGCCACGGCTTGTGATCTCCGATGGGCATGGCTTCGAACAACGACCGGGCCGCCGCGCCGAGTGTTCCTGAGCCGGCTCGGGCTCAATCGGCACTGTCGGGGTCGACCGGAGACCCGGCCTTGGGGTTGGAGAACCTGATCGGATCCTGGAGCACCGTCCTGACGGTCGGGTAGGCGAGCTCGATGGACGGATCAGCGGCGATAGCGTCCAGGAGCCTCTTCCAGATGTCCTGGTCGACCGCCCGCCGTTGACGGGCCGCCACCAGCACCCGACCGGTGAGGAGCACTCCACTGTCTTCAACGCTCACGTAGACGGTGGGAGTGAGTTTGGTGTACTTGATTCGGTACTCGCGGGCAGTCGCCTTGATGCGCTCTGCCGCTTTGCCGGTGATCCCCGGTGCAACTTCCGCGAGGACTTCCCTGAAGGCTGCCTCTGCCCGCTTCCAATCGGACTCGAAGGTGATCAGGAACGGAATCTCATGCCAGATGAAGCCGAAACCCTCCGTGAAGTTGGCTACGGGTAGCGTGAACACGATCCCGTTCGGCACATGGATGATGCGTCCGGTCGATTGATCGGCGTGCACCCAGTTCCCGATCTCCAGCATGCTGAAACGGAACACTCGAACGTCGATCACGTCACCGGCGAAGTCGCCCGCCTCTATCCGATCCCCGATCCGGAAGGGCCGCCGGGTCAGAATGTAAACCCAGCCCGCCAGGTTCTTCAGCACATCGGAAAGAGCAATGGCGACGCCCGCAGAGAGCAATCCAAAGAAGGTTGCGAAGTTGTCGAAATCGACCAGCCAGATCCGCAGCAGCACGAAGGCGATGATGACGGTGGCGGTGTACGTGGAAATCTTGCGGGTGCGATACCAGACCTCCGGGTCCTCGATCCGGTGTTGGATGATGCGCACTACCACCCAGCGCAGCAGCACGACGAGGAGGATCAAGACGACCGATTGAACTGCCTTCAATTGACCGATCGTGAGACCCAGACTCTCCGAGATACCTTCCACCCGACCTCCTCCCTGCCCCAGACTAGAGCGGAGCGCCACCGCCCAGTTCGGGAGGTTGGGCCGTTCGGCGTGGAACGACGACTACGTTTCCCTCCGGGCCGCGCATGATGGTCACGTCGGCACCGTAGTGCTCACGCAGATGTTCGGTGGTGAGCACTTCGTCCGCAGATCCCAGGGCGACGGTGTGGCCGGCGACCAACAACATGAGCCGGTCGGCATACTGGCCGGCCAGGGTCAAGTCGTGCATCGCCGCCAGCACGGTGATTGAACGCGTTGATCGCAGTTGGTCGACGAGGTCGAGAACCTGCTGTTGGTGACCGACGTCGAGTGCCGTTGTGGGTTCGTCCAACAACAGCAAGGGCGCCTCCTGGGCCAGCGCCCGGCCCAGCACAACCCTCTGGAGTTCGCCTCCGCTGAGAGAGTGAAGAACCCGGTCGACCATCGGTTCGAGGTCGAGATCGGCCAGCACCCGATGAGCTACGCGGAGGTCTTCTTGTGTCTCTCTCCCCCAGGCCGGGATGTAAGGAGTGCGGCCCAGAAGCACGTAGTCCAAAACGGTCATCCCCTCCGGAATGACCGGATTCTGGAACACCATTGCCACCAATCGTGATCGCTGCTTGGCCGACGCGTCGTCGGGGTCGCCGTTGACGAGAATCCCTCCCCTGGTCGGCAATGTGCCGGCTACCGCTCGAAGCAGCGTCGATTTGCCCGATCCGTTTGGCCCGATGACGGCTACCCACTCCCCCTCCGCAACATCCAGATCTATGCCGTGCAGAACATCTTCGGGTCCATAGCCACCCCGCAAGCCCCGGCATTGAAGGCGCGGCATCAGCGGACCACCCGGCGCCGGAGAATCATGGCGAAGAACGGCGCGCCGACAAAGGCCGTCACCACGCCGATCGGCAGTTCACCCGGGGAAATCACCGTGCGGGCCAGCAAATCGGCGAAAAGGAGAAACGCCGCCCCCATCAACATCGAGAGCGGCAAAATGGCTCGGTAGCTTGGCCCGGCCACCATGCGAATGGCGTGGGGGACGACGATACCTACGAATCCGATCAGGCCGGAGACCGATACCACCGCCGCCGAGCCGAGGGTGGCCGCCCCGATGATCAACAGCCGGGCCCGGGCCGGGCGCACTCCCAGTGTGGCGGCCTCCTCTTCTCCAACCGACAGAACATCGAGGATTCGCCGGTAGGTAATGAGAACGGCCAGCGAAACGACGGTGTACGGCAAGACGGCCAAAACCTGCGACCAGGTGGCCCCGCTCAACCGTCCCAGGATCCAGGTGAAGACCTCCCGAATTCGATCTGAGGACTGTTGCTGGAGAAAGGTCTGCACAGCAGTGAGGAATGAGGCAACGGCAACGCCCGCCAGAATCAAGGTTGCCGGAGTTCGTCTTCCTCCGGCCGCCTGAGCGAAATGGTAGGTAGCAGCAACGGCCAAGACGGCACCGATGAAGGCGGCAACCGGCAGAACCCCCCCACTCAACCCGGCGGCCAGCGCTGCTGTCGCCCCCAAGCCGGCCCCGGCGGCTACCCCCAACAGGTATGGGTCCGCCAGCGGGTTGCGGAACACCCCCTGATACGCACCCCCGGCAGTGGCCAGCATGGCACCCACCAAAACGCCGAGCACCACCCGGGGAGCCCGTAGTTGCCACACGATCGCGGCCTCCTGGTCGCTCAAACCAGAGGAAAGGTCCCAGGGCAGAAGATGATCGGCCAGCTCGGTGAGTGCTTGTCCGGCTCCGATTCGTACCGGGCCCAACGTGACGCCCAAGACCGCCGCGGCCAGGAGAGACAGGACGCCGATCGCGTAGATTCGCCGCCGGCGGCCAGAGGGAACGGCGGCCGGAGTGGTCATTGACTACGACACCGACTCGATGGCTGTCGCGATCTCTTCCACGAGATCGACGGTCCGCGGGCCCCAACGGCCGGCGATGTCGCCATCGAGTTCGAACACCGCCCCGGTCTGAACGGCGGTCAGAGTGTCCCAGCCGGGACGAGCGGCCACGGTATCGAGATTCTCTCCAAAACTGGCATCCCCAAGGAAGATGAGATCTGGGTCTTCAGAGAACAGATACTCTTCGGAAATCTGCACGTACCCGGACCCGAACTCGTCCGGAACCGCGTCGGCGATATTCGACAATCCGAACAGTCGGTAGATATCCCCCAGGAATGTGGAGGATGTGGCGGTGAACAAGGTGTTGTCCACCTCATGGAACATCGTGAGGGCTCCGGCTGACGTCGAACTCACCACTTCGTCGATTTGGGTCTGCATGGAAGAGACCAGGTCGGCGGCTTCGGATCGGCGGTCGGTCACGTCGCCGAGGATCTCGATCTGGTCATAGGCATCACTCAGATCCGAGGCGGGCACGAGGAGGAGAACGGGAATCCCGATCGCCTCCAGGGCCGCCACTTCGCCCTGGAAGTCGAAAGCCGTAATCACGAGGTCGGGTTCAACTGCGGCGATCTCTTCGACGTTGAAGTTGAAGGCGTCCACCTTGGCGGTCGTCTCGGCTTCGGGGGGATAGTTCGACGTGAGATCGGTCGCGACGATGAGGTCGGCGGCGCCGATCGCGTACAGGATCTCCGTGTGCGTAGCTGAGAGCGACACAATGCGATCCGGTCGCTCGTCAAGGGTCAATTGGCCCGCGTCGCTTTCAACGGTGATGGGTGACGAGCATGCCACCATGAGCATCGATACCAGGAAACCCGTCAGACGCTTCACAAGTCCTCCAATCCTTCGGAGGACGCTCCGCCCGACCGGGTCGCACGGGCGCCCTTCCTACGAGAGCACTAACGTGACCGTGAAGGCAGGCGACCTGGCTCATCCCTCCGAAGAGGGCATCACAGTTGCGGGACAGCGCCGGATTGGTACCGGACTTCGCTCTTAGCCGATAGCGGGACCCTCACAGTGCCCGGCTCAACCGGGACCCCGTCACCCTAGCCGGTTGATCGACGGGCCAACGAATCTCCCTACACTGACGTCATGATCCGCAGACTCGTCCTGTTATTGGCGGCAACGGTGGCAGCCATACTGGCGATGAGGAAACGTCCGATTCGACCTCCCGCACGTCCCGGAACGTGGGAACCGGTTGAACTCACCAACAACAGATGAGAATCGCCCTCGAAGCCACCGGGAAAATCGGAGTAAGGGCTGCTCGAGTTGTGCTGGCAGAGCGCTCGGTCGAGGCCGTCGGGCTCATAGGACGTCGTTCTACCTCAGGCGACCCCCGAGTCAGCACGATCACCGACCTCGCCGGGTGGGATGTCGTAGCCAGCGACGATCCGGAGCATTTTGAGCGCCGCTACCGACAGGCGTCGGACCATGGGATTCCCCTGGTCGTGACTTCTGACCCGGCCCCGGTGTCCGATGATCCCGCCATTCCCGTCGTTGTGGGAGCCAACTCTCGCACCGGCCTGGCCGCGGGCCTGGCAGCTCACGAGTGCACTCGCCACGCCAATCCGATGGAAGTCGTGGTCGGGTGGACCGAGACCGGCAGTCCTTTGCGGCGCGGGCGACCGTTGGTCTTCCCGCAACCGATCGGCAATCTGTGGGCCCGTGAGGGAGCCGAGATCTGGCACGGAGCGCCCGCCGGAACACAATTCCTGGCTGCCCCCTACGATGGACCGTGGACCGGACTCGTGGCGAGAGTCACCGCCGCGACGCGAGACGGGGTCGAACTGCGGACGGTCGGGGTGACGGATGACGGCGCCTACCTGGCCGGCATCGCTTTGTCTGCGGCCGTTCTGGCAGCAGCCGGCGGGGCCTATCCGCCCGGTATCCACTATCCCACTGCAGCAGAAACGGTCTATCTGGAAATGGCCCTCGGCGCCGGTCTGGAGGTCGCCACCTTCATCGAAAAAAGGTAGCAGAGCCTGCAGGTGCCGCTTCCAAGCCTCGCGCAAGAACTACTGGGAGCTGCGCACCTCGAGCTTGGATCCGTCGGCCTCTTCGCCCAGCGTCACCTCTTCGGTGGGCATATCGGATCGGTCGGAGGGCGGACGCGCCGTTGGCGGTGGAGTGGTGGTCTGCCAACTCTGAGGGATCCGCACCGCCTGCTGGGAGCCAGGGGGAGCGTTGAGAGTCTCCTCGAGCACCACGACTTCGATTCCTCCCACGATGTCGGAGACGAGGTTGTACATCAAGGCCGCCAGCGTCGTGAGGCCGGTCAACAGCACCGTCCACACGACACCAAGGAACACTGCGACTCGTAGGTACCGCTCTCCGTCGCGGAACAACTCGGCGTCCGCTTCCAGAAGTGTTATCTCTTTCCCGAAATCTTCAATCGCCTGGGGTATCCCGGCATTGTTGACGACGGACCAGAGAATGACCAGGCCGAGCACCACGGCAACGGACATCACCGCATAGAAGACCAGCGAGACCTTCAACACGGTCCACGGATCGAACTTTCGAATGACCCTGCGTACCCGTCGCACGGACGCCATGACCATCAACTCCTCGTTGGACGAGTGTAACGTCCCACAGTCGCAACCAAGGGGATACGTCCACCCTCCCAACGGTTCTGTGAGCTGGCAGGTTCCCCTCAGCCTCCATTCTCTTCGAGCGGGATCGGGGCAAATGCCGAAATCGTACCGGCGTCGGACAGATTCATTACCTTGACACCGCTCGCTTCACGCTTTTGACGGCTGATCTGGTTCACCTCGGTGCGAATCACAACGCCGCCGGAAGAGATCACGAATATCTCTGTGCCGTCGAGGATGCTCCGGGCACCGACGAGGGTCCCCCGTACCCTCGTCAGCTTGATGGCCTTGACACCGATTCCGCCGCGCCGCTGGTTCGGGAACTCGCTCATCTTGACGCGTTTCCCGTACCCGCCCGAAGTAATCAACAGAACCTGCTCTCCGTCTGCGCTCGATGCAGCGCCCACTACCCGATCACCCTCACGAAGTTTGATCCCCCGAACCCCGCGTGTTGCCCGACCCATGGGTCGGAGATCTCCCTCGGAAAACCGGATACCTTGACCCATCTCCGTGAACAACAACATGTCGTTTTCGCCGTTGGTCGTGCGCACCGCCACCAACTCATCCCCGTCGACCAGGTTGACGGCGACCAGGGTGGTGTTGCGTGAGTCGTAGTCTCTGAACGGAGTCTTCTTCACCAAACCTTGCCTGGTCACCATCACCAGATAGCGGGAGGTCTCGTAGTCACGGGTGTCGATGACGGCTTCGATACGTTCGTCGGGAGTCAACGGGAGCACCGACTGGGCCAGAACCCCCTTGGCGGTGCGGTCTTTGCGAGGGATCTCATGGGCCGTGACCCGGTGTACTCTCCCCCGGTTCGTGAAGAAGAGGAGGTAGGCGTGGGCGGTCGTGTGAACCAGCAGGTTGACGACATCGTCCTCGTGGAGCGCGGCCGCCTTTATCCCCCTTCCCCCACGACCTTGTGTCCGGTAGATGCCCGCCCCAACCGACTTGAGGTAACCGTTGGCCGAGACCGTGACGACCAATTCGTCGTCGGCGATCAAGTCCTCCAGCGAGAGATCCCCCTCGTCGGGAATGATCTTGCTCCGCCGTTCGTCCGCGTACTTCTCACGGATCTCAGACAATTCTTCGACGATGATGGCCCGCCGCCGGGCCGGATCGGCCAGGATTGCCTCGAGTTCGGTAATGAGCTCCTTCAGTTGCCGCAGGTCCTGGCGGAGCTTGTCGGTCTCCAGCGCCGTCAGGCGACGGAGAGGCATATCCAGAATGGCATTCGCTTGTATCTCGGAGAGCTCGAACCGTTCGATTAGCCGGGTTCTGGCCGTTGGGGTGTCGTCGGATGAGCGAATGATCTGCACCACTTCGTCGATGTTGTCGACCGCGATGATCAAGCCTTCGAGCACGTGTGCCTTCGCCTGGGCATCGTCGAGGCGATGACGGGTGCGTCGTTCTACAACTTCCATCTGGTGATCGATGTAGTGACCGACCAACTCGGAGATGTTGAGCGTCCGCGGCACGCCGTCCACCAGCGCCACGGTGTTCACCCCAAACGTCTCCTGCAGCTGGGTCATCTTGTAGAGCTGGTTGAGCACCACTTGTGGAACGGCATCCCGCTTGAGTTCGATCACCAGCCGGGTCCCAACCCGATCTGAGCTCTCATTTCGTAGGTCGGCGATCCCGGCGATCCTCTTCTCATGGACGAGATCGGCGATCTTGGCCAGAACCCGGTCCTGGGAGACCTGATACGGGAGTTCGGTCACGATGATGGCGGTCCTGCCCTTGCGAACCTCCTGCACGTCGGCGACCGCCCGCATCCTGACCGACCCGCGTCCGGTGGTAAGAGCATCACGGATGCCTTTGGTACCCACCAGATAAGCCCCGGTCGGGAAGTCCGGTCCTTTGACGATCTCGAGATAGTCCTCAACGGGGGCGTCGGGGTTTT
Source organism: Acidimicrobiia bacterium UBA4744 (assembly GCA_002403855.1). Lineage (GTDB taxonomy): Bacteria > Actinomycetota > Acidimicrobiia > Spongiisociales > UBA4744 > UBA4744. Next base: position 118,858 of record DHIO01000041.1, on the reverse strand, counting down.
CGATGGCGAATATCACGGCATCGATCACCTCCCCCAGATTGTGAGGGGGGATGTTGGTGGCCATGCCGACCGCTATGCCGGTTGCCCCGTTGGCCAACAGATTGGGGAACCGGGCAGGCAGCACGGTCGGCTCGAGAGACTCACCGCTGTAATTGTCCTGGAATTCGACCGTGTCCTCGCGAATGCTTTCGAGCAGGTGCATGGCAATAGGAGATAGCCGGCTCTCCGTGTAACGCATCGCGGCAGGTGGATCGTCGACCGTCCCGAAGTTCCCTTGCGGGGAAATCGTGGGATATCGGGAACTGAAATCTTGTCCCAGACGGACCAGCGCGTCGTAGATCGCGTCGTTACCGTGGGGGTGGTAGTTGCCCATGACATTGCCGACCACGGTCGAGCACTTGCGGAAGCTGGTCCCCGGACGCATCCCTGCCTCAAACATGGAATAGATGATGCGGCGCTGCACCGGCTTCAAACCGTCTCGCACGTCGGGAAGCGCCCGCGACACGATGACCGACATGGCGTAGTCGAGGAAGGACTTCTTGACTTCGTCGTTGATGTCGATTGCGGCAGGGTTCTCTTCGTAGGTACGTTCGTCGACCATGTCTCTCTCTTCCCTATCAGACGTCGAGGAATCGGACGTCTTTGGCATTTCGCTGGATGAACAGCTTGCGTGAGGCGACGTCATCTCCCATCAACGTGGAGAAGACTTCCTCTGCCATGGCTGCATCTTCCAACTCGACATTGACCAACGTGCGCCGGGCCGGATCCATAGAGGTCTCCCAGAGTTCGGAGGCGTTCATCTCGCCGAGGCCTTTGAACCTGCTGACATCGATCTTCTTGCCGTTCATCGCAGCTCTCAGCTCTTCCAGCTCACCGTCGTCGGACAGGTAGCGGACCTCCTTNNAGCAGCGTACGAATGTGAGCTCCGTCCACGTCGGCGTCGGTGAGCAGCACTACCTTGTGGTAGCGGGCCTTGCCCAGGTCGAATTCCTCGCCGATGCTGGTACCGATGGCGGTGATCAAAGCCTGGATCTCTGCGTTTTGCAGAGCCTTGGTCAACCGGGCCTTCTCAACGTTGATGATCTTGCCTCGAATCGGCAGGATCGCTTGCGTCTCGCTGTTGCGCGCCTGCTTGGCCGGACCGGCTGCGCTGTCACCTTCGACAATGAAGAGCTCACTGATCGACGCATCCCGCGATGAGCAATCGGCGAGTTTGCCGGGGAGGCTGGCAGACTCGAGCAGGCTCTTGCGGCGAGTCAGCTCGCGAGCCTTGCGAGCCGCCAACCGGGCCCGAGCTGCCATGAGGCTCTTGTCGGCGATTGCGCGTCCTTCAGCGCCGTAGCGCTCCAGCCATTCAGGAAGCAGCCGATTGAGCGTCTTCTCGACATACCCCCGAATCTCGGTGTTGCCGAGCTTGGTCTTGGTCTGTCCCTCGAACTGCGGTTGTCGTACCTTCACCGACACGACCGCAGTCAACCCTTCCCTGGCATCTTCACCGGTGAGGTTCTGGTCCTTTTCTTTGAGAAGTCCTTTTGCCCGAGCGAAGTCGTTGATCGCTCGGGTCAGCGCTTTCCGGAACCCCTCCTCGTGGGTGCCGCCTTCGTGAGTGTTGATGTTGTTGGCGAAGCTCAGCACCGTCTCCGTGTACGACGAAGTCCACTGCAGCGCCACCTCCACCTCGGCGTCTTCGCTTTGGTCGTCGAAATAGATGATGTGGGGATGGAGGGGGTCCCTGGTCGCGTTCAAGTGCTTTATGTAGTCGATCAACCCGCCCTTGTAGTGGAACACCTCTTCGACAGGTTCTTCCTCGCGTTCATCGAGGAGTCTGATTTCTAGTCCGCGGTTGAGGAAGGCCATCTCCCGAAGCCTGGAGGTCACGGTGCCGAGATCGAGAGATACCGACTCGGCAAAGGTCGTCGGCGAGGGCCAGTAGGTGATGGTCGTGCCGGTGCGTTTCCCCGGTTTGCCCTTCTTGACCGGGCCGGCGGGGCGTCCGTCTTCGAAGGTCTGGCTCCAGTGGAACCCGTCCCGTACGATTTCCGCTTCGAGTCGGGCCGAAAGTGCATTTACGACGGAAACGCCTACTCCGTGCAATCCCCCCGAGACCTGATAGGCCCCTGCCTCGAACTTTCCGCCGGCATGCAATGTCGTCAGGACCGTAGTCAGTGCAGACTCTCTCGTCTTCTTGTGCCTATCGACGGGTATCCCCCGACCATTGTCCCTGACCCGCACGCTGTCGTCCTCACGGATGTTGACTTCAATCCGCGTGCAGAACCCGGCCATGGCTTCGTCGACTGCATTGTCGACCACTTCCCACAGAAGATGGTGCAAGCCGCGAGGGCCGGTCGATCCGATGTACATGCCCGGACGGCGACGTACGGCCTCTAGACCTTCCAGGACGGTGATATCGGAGGCCCCGTACTTGTCAGAGGCGCGATTCGCAGTGCTCACAAAGCTCCTTCAAAGAAAAACGGCCCGCCAGCGAAACCACCAGACGAGTCCCGCCAGAGCCATTGTTTACACGAATGTAAGTATACCGGCCGGGCCCGGTTTACCCAAGCTCTCAACACGTAGAATCGTCAATGAAAACGGGGCCTTCCCGATGTTTCACGTTCTTCAAGAGGGTTGCCGTCCCGAGGGCGGAGCCTGAACGCGAACCGATACCACCACACCCTCCCCAAATCGTTCGTCGAGCGTCCGCAACAGGTCCCCCACCGCATAGCGTAAGAGGCTCACCGCCTGTGGGGACGATGCTTCGACCAGCAGCTCTCCATCCTTGATGAGCGACGGAGTTGCGTGGGTACACCACGGTTCGGGAACAAGGCTCCCCCACTCGCCGGCTAGGGCGAGCACTACATCCAAGCGCTCCAGCCCCAGGTTCTGCAGCGCCGCGCCGACCAGCTCCTCCACGGGTTCGAGCCTGCTCACTGAATGCTCCCCGATCGGACCTCAAATGTTCGACCGTGTACGGGTACTTCTTCTTGCCGGGCAGTAGTCACGAAGGTCTGGGCCTCAGGAAGCATGCCCGCCAGAGCGTCGGCTCTGTCGGTATCCAATTCGGAAAACACATCGTCGAGAAGCAACAGGGGCGACTCCCCCGTAGCCCTGTGGACGGCCGTATGGGTAGCCAGACGAAGGCTGAGTGCAAGCGTCCGCTGCTCGCCCTGGCTGGCTCTGGTCCGGGCGTCGCGACCATCCACCGTGAACCAAGGCTCGTCTCGGTGTGGTCCCATCGTCGTCAACCTCCGTTCTGTATCGGCCCGGCGGCTCCGGATCAAGGCCTCGGCAAGGACCCCTGCAACTTCATCGGCCGCCGTGGCCTCCAAAGAACCTCCCCAGTTGGACGTGTAGTGCAGTTCGATATCAGTGGCGACTGTTGCCAGTCGCTCATATGTCTCGACAATCCATACCTGCAACGCTCTCGCCGCGTCGGCCCGGCGCACCATCAGTTTGCCGGCAGCCTGTGACAGACGCTCGTCCCAGACGGCCAGCGTGGTTTGATCGATCTCCCCGCCGGATTGGCGCAACAACGTATTTCGCTGTCGAAGGGCTCGCTCGTGCTCTTGCTGATCCAGGTAGGCCCCGGGCCAGAGTTGAACGGCTACCCCATCGAGGAACCTCCGGCGATACACCGGCCCCCGTTTGATGATGTCGAGGTCATCCGGCAGGAAAACCACTCCTCGCACGTGGCCGAGCAGGTCTGTGGACCGCCCGGGCCGTTGACCGTTCACCCGCACGCGCCGCCGTCCACTTCGGGGGATTTCGACCTCGATCAAGGACGTCCCGTGCACATGTCCCACCTCGCCTCGAACGATTGCCGCCTGGGCGCGGTCACCGACCACCGCTTCGTCGGGCGCTCCNNGGGTCGGGTTCGATCCGAAGTTCCGCGTACGAGCGAAAATCCTTGAGCTCGAGCCAAGAGAACTCCATTCAGATGCGGACTGGCATCAACAGGTAGGTGAATCGGTCATCGTCAACGCCTTTGATCACACTCGGTTTGAGGCCATCTGATACCTCGATCTGGATTTCGTCCGCGCTTATGGCGGAAACACCCTCCGTCAAGTATCGGGGGTTGAAGGCAATCATCACGTCCTCGGCCTCGCCCTGATACTCACCCGGAAGGTGCTCTGTCTCCCCCCCAACGTCTTGTCGCGTGACGGTCACCTCGACACCCCCTTCCATCAACCGGAGCCGTACCGGGATGTGGTCTTCGGCCACCAGGGAGGCCCGCCCGAGAGCATCAAGCAGCCCTGTCTTGGCCACCACTATCCGGTTCGGATATGACTCCGGCAGAAGCTGACGATAATTCGGGAACGTGCCTTCGATCAGACGCAGCGTGAGCGATCCGCCTTCCGATCCGAATACGGCTTCTCGTTGCCGTATCGAGAATTGCATTTTGGCCGCTCCCACCGTTCGGCCCATTTCTCTCAGTCCGCGGGCGGGAACCAAGCCCGATTCCTTCAACGCAAGCCCCTCTAGCTTCCGGACCGCCAACCGATACGAATCGGTCGCGACGAGCCGGACACCCTCTTCGTCCTTTTCGAAGAGGACCCCGGTGAGGATCGGACGAGCCGAATCCATCGAGGCACCGACCGTCACCTGCGTGATGGCTGCGACCAGTTCGTCCCCGTCTACATCGATAGCGCCCTCAAAATCGACCTCCCCCAATTGGGGAAACTCATCGACCGGCAATTCTCGGAGGCTGAAACGGGGACCCGCTCCCATTATCTCGACCTCCGCGTCGGTGGACGTCAACGTCACCGCACCCACCGGCATCTTCCTGATTGCCTCTGTCGCCAAGCGCGCGGGCACGACAACCGAGCCCTCCTCGAGGACTTCCACTCGGGTAGTGGTCCGCACGGTCATTTCCAGATCGGTACCCGTTACGCGAAGGCTCTCACCGTGGACCTCACACAAGACACCTTGCAGGATGGCCTGGGCCGGACGCACTCCAACTCCTCGATTGGCTCTCGAGAACACATCGGCCAGGTCGTCGCGTTCAGCTCGTATCCGCAAAGTTGTCCCATCCCTTCTTTCTCTGTTTCTTTGATTTTCAAACGGTAATAGCCGTAGTAGACGTTGTGGATTGGGGAGAACCCGCCAAAACCCCTGGCCCCGGGGCAGAAAGAACTTCACAGTACATGGGGATACCAGGGTCGGAATCCACGGTTCTCCGCGATGAGGTGGGCCAGAATGTGGACAAGGTCAGGTTTTCCTCAGCTGTTGGGAAAGGGCTGTAACCCTCTCGAAGACTTGATGGTCGGTGAGCAAAAGCCGTTTCACCTTGTCGATAGCGTGCATGACGGTTGTGTGGTCGCGCCCGCCGAACAGGGCACCGATCTTGGGCAGGGATAGATCTGTGTGTTCTCGACAGAGGTACATAGCTACCTGGCGTGACAGCACGAGGGGTTGCCGGCGACTGGGGCTCCGAAGGTCGGCCGCCGAGAAACCGTAGGCGGCAGCCGTGGCGACGAGGATGTCTTCTGCAGATACCGGTCTTTGCGAAGGAGCCGGGACCAGATCTTGCAGAACGTCCTGCGCCATGTCGAGGCTGATGTTCTGGCTGGTGAGGGCGGCATAGGCCGTCACCCGGGTCAAAGCCCCTTCAAGCTCTCGAATGTTGTCCTGGACGTTCTCGGCAATGAAGTGGAGGACATGCTCATTGACTGGGGTGGGAGCAAACTCAGCGTTCTTGCGAAGAATAGCAATTCGGGTTTCCACGTCGGGTGGCTGGATGTCCGTGAGGAGACCCCACTCGAACCTGCTGCGAAGCCGATCCTCCAAGGTGGCCAGGTGCTTGGGATGACGGTCCGAGCTGATGACCATCTGTTTGCCCGATTCGTAAAGATCGTTGAACGTGTGGAAGAACTCTTCGAGGATCTGTTCTTTCTGCTGGAAGAACTGGACATCATCGAGGAGCAACACGTCGGTAGTGCGATAGCGAGCTTTGAACTCGTCCATGCGCTTCTTGCGGATACCGTCGATGAATTCGTTGAAGAAGTTCTCAGAAGACACGTAACGGACCAATGCTGTGGGTCTCAATTCAACAGCGTTATGACCAACGGCATGAAGGAGGTGGGTCTTCCCCAAACCGGCGCCGCCGTAGATGAACAGGGGGTTGTAGTGGCCGCCGGGTTGTTCGGCGACGGCCATGGCGGCTGCATGGGCGAATCGGTTGGATTGCCCCACGACGAAGTTCTCGAAGGTGTATTTGGCCTGGAGGCGTCGTTCTTTCTGGGCCAGTTCCGGTGATTGAGCGAGGGTGCCGGAGGGTTGGATTTCCTCTTCGTCTTCCAGGTCGACGTCGCCGATCATCGTGTGGGCGGGATCGATTTCGAAGAGCAGGCCGGTGGCCGGTCCGAAGGTCGCTTCCGCGGCCTCTTCTAGAACCGCCAGGTGCTTGTCGCGAACCCAACGCAGATGGAACTCGCTGGGGGCGGTGATGCTGATGGAGTCCTCGGTTGGTCGGACCCCCAGCGGAGCGAGCCAGGTTTGCCAGTTGACGGGACTGACCCGCGCTTGCACTGCGCTTCTGAACAGATCCACTTCCCCCGCCAGCGACTGAGGTTCCGCCACGTGTCCCCTCCCGAGTCACTACGTCTGCGTTCAAATTTCTCTTTCCACAGATCTGTCCACAATGTGTGGAGAACAAACCTGTACGTCTACCGTCCCAGAAGCAGCACACAGCCAGATGAAGAACATCCAGGGGAAGTGAAGCCACTCCAGAGCATCGGCGGTGAGCGAGTATATGACACCCCCAGGAAGGCTACAAGAGCGGAAAATCACAGCGGTGTTGCTGTCTCGACAGCTGTTCAGAAAGAGATTTACCCAGGTTGAGGCCGGTTTCTCAGGAAGTTGAAAACGCCGGAAGCGTTTCTACGGTCGGCCCACCGGACCAAAAGAGCTTTTCGCGTCCTAGGAAATATCTTCGCGGTATGAGCATTGGGCGGTCGTCCGGTCACGGGGCGCGGCGCTGGTTCGGTCGGGTTCCGGGCGACAGACCGACGAAGGAACCGCCACCGGCCGAGGGGACGCTCTTTGATTAGCGGCACACCCGCTGTAACCTCGTTGTTTACCTCATTCTTCGATACGCAGGGTCCCGATGAAACGCACCTACCAACCCAATGTCCGACGACGCAAGAGGAAGCACGGCTTCCGCGCCCGGATGCGAACCCGGTCCGGACGTGCCATTGTGAGGCGTCGGCGCGCCAAGGGCCGGCAGCGCATCTCTGCCTAGAGGCCGGCCTTACGCCTCACTCCGGGGTCGTACCGCTTTCCAGAAAGCCTTTCGCACGGGAAAGCGGCGTCGGAGCGGTGGGGTGGTCGTTATCGTTGCATCGAGTGGTTCCGGTCCACCGCGTGTTGGGGTGGTTGCCGGAGCGAAGAAGGTTGGTGGCGCCGTGCAACGCAACCGCGCGAAACGCCGCCTCCGCGAGGCGCTTGCGAGCGTACCCCTGCGGGACGGGCACGACTATGTGGTCGTTGCCTCCCCGTCGGTGCTGACCGCACCGTTCGGTGAGGTGAAACGGTGGTTGCGGCGAGCGGTTGGTGAGGAGACATCCGATGGCCGACATTGAAGCGAAGCGACTGGGGCCGGGAGCCCGGTCGGGCCGAGCCGTCATCCGCTCATACCAAAAGGTGGTCTCGCCTTCGATGGGCAAGAACTGCCGCTACGCCCCGACATGCTCTCAATATGCGTACGAGGCGATCGGCCGCTTCGGCCTGGCGCGCGGATCGTGGATGGGGATCAAGCGGATCGGGCGGTGCCATCCTCTTGCCGAAGGTGGCTACGACCCGGTGCCGGCCAAGGAAGAAGACTGATGCTCGACGCTCTCGCCAGGATCATCGCCGTCCCGATGACGTTCTTCTTTGAGCTCATCCCCAACTACGGCCTTTCCATAATTTTCCTCACCTTGCTGGTCAACATCCTGATGTTTCCGCTGACGCTCAAACAGACGCGTTCGACGCGAGCGATGACGGAGATCCAGCCGGAGGTCAAGAAGCTCCAGAAGCAATACAAGGACGATCAAGAGACTCTGCAGAAGGAGATGATGGCCCTCTACAAGGAAAAGGGGGTCAATCCGGCCGGATGCCTCTTCCCGATGTTGGTCCAGATGCCGATATGGTTTGGGCTCTTTCGGCTGTTGCGGGATCCGCTCAACACGTCCAGCAACAACCCGGACGCCGAATCGTTTATTCCAGAAACTTCCAAGCTATATGAGACGCTGAGCAGGGGAACAGAGGGCACATTCCTCGGTATGGACCTCGGCGTCTCCCCGAGTGAAGTGATCACCGCGGATACCGGCTTCGACTTCGTGGCGGCGTTGCCGTATGTCTTGATCGTCTTGGTTGTCCTGGGGACTGCGTATTTCCAGCAATGGCAGACAACCCGTGGCCAGAAGCAGGACAGCGACCAGGCTCGGCAAATGCAGTTGGTGACCAAGATCATGCCACTGATGTTCGGGTTCTTTGCGTACACGTTCCCGGCCGGGTTGAACATCTACTTCGTGACGGCCAACATCTTCCGAATCGGCCAGCAAGCATTGATCTTCAAGATCGATGGAAGACCGACGCCTCCTCCTCGAGAACCGGAACCGGAGCCCGAGGAGACACCGCGGAAGCCGTCGTCACAGTCCGTTTCGGAGAGGAAGCGCAAGCGGCGCAGGAGGAAGTGACTGTGGAGTGGGTTGAAGTAAAGGCGCCTACCGTCGAGATGGCCGTCGACGCCGCCCTGGAAGAACTTGGCATAGAATCTCGTGAACAGGTTGATGTCGAGGTTCTCCAGGAAGCTGAGAAGGGCTTTCTGGGTATTGGCGGCAAGGACGCAGTCGTTCGCGTGAAGCCGCGTCCGAAGAAGCGTCGCCGGAAGCGGTCGTCCGAGCGGAAGCGGGGCGGCGACCGGCGAAGTGAACCGGTTCGGAGGAGCGGCCAGAAGAAGAAGCCGGCCGCTCAACGATCACCGGCCGGCCAAACCGAGGAACGTAAGCAGGAGAATCGCTTGCCAAGAGAAGGCCCCAAAAGCGAGCCGCGGGAGAAACCAAGGGAGACAACCATGAGCCGAGAAGAGCAGGCCACCGTCGTGGGCGAGTTTCTCGAGGGTCTGCTCAGTGCGTTTGGCCTGGAGGGAAGCGTCGCGACCAGGGTCGAGGATGACATCATCTACGCGGAAATATCGGGCAGCGAAACCGAGGCATTGGTGGGGTCCAGAGGCGTCATTCANNGTCATTCTGCAATCCATTCACGAGTTGGCCAAGACGGTCGTGCAACGAAAGACCCAGGAGTCAGCGCGGATACGGTTGGACATCGCCGGGTACGCGGAACGCCGTCGAGAAGCTCTCAAGATATACGCTCAGCGTCTTGGCCAACAGGTCCTCGAGGAAGGCGGCGAAGTCATCCTCGAGGCCATGAACGCGGCCGAACGCAAGATCATCCACGATACCGTGAGCGAGATCGACGGCGTGCGAACCTACTCGGAAGGCGAAGAACCGCGGCGGTCGGTGGTCATCGCAGCAGAAGAAGAATAGGCGGAGGGCTACAGCCCTCAAGTTTCACGTGAAACATTGGGAACTCGACCACCCCGAGGTACAGCGGGTACTGGAGTGGGTCGGACCCTCTACCCTGCAGCCATCCGGTTGGCGCTCTTTGGAGAGCTATGCCGACTGGTTGGCCGATGAGGCGGTAACCGGCGGGGGCCTGGGACCGGGTGAGGTACACCGAATCTGGATGAGGCATCTGGCGGATTCCCTGGCTTTTGCATGTGGTTGGAAAGACACCTCTCCCCCGCCTCGCCTGCTCGACGTCGGCGCCGGGGTTGGTCTTCCGGGTATCCCCTTGGCGATCCTATGGCCGGAAACGGGGGTGACCTTGCTGGACAGAGCGGGGAGGCGCGTTGATCTCGCCAGGAGGGCCGTGAGGCTGCTGGGGCTGGAGAATGTCGAGGTCCGGCAGGGCGAGGTGCTGCGGGAGGTGCAGAAGTGGGAGGGGGCCGTCGTTCGGGCCGTCTTCCCCTGGCGGCGGGCTTTGGAAATCGCGGAATCAGTGCTGGAGCCGAGTGGTACGGCGGTGATCGGATTGAGGGGACCGAGCGCCCGCGGCCTTCCTGGAGATGTGGGCGGACGGCCCTTCAGGGTGGTGAATGTGCCTTCAACGGTCCTTGACGGTAAGGCTGCGCTCCTTATCATGGACCCCTGTGAACGCTGAGTACGACTTCGCGGTTACTGCCATCACAAATCAGAAGGGCGGCGTTGGCAAATCGACGACCGCCATCAATCTGGCTGCTGCGCTGGCCTATCAGGGAGAACGGGTCCTGGTCGTCGACCTGGATCCGCAAGGAAACAGCACTTCGGGCCTCGGAATAGACCGGTCGGCAATGACCGCGTCGATTTACGACGTGTTGATCCGCGGAATGCCGATGGTGGACGTGATCGAGCCCACCAGTATCAGGGATCTCTTCGTCGTTCCGGCGACCATTGACCTGGCCGGATCGGAGATCGAGCTGGTGTCGATGTTCTCCCGGGAACTGCGCCTCCGCCAAGCCTTCGCCCCGATGGAAAGGGACTACGAGTTCGTCTTGATCGACTGCCCGCCCTCGCTCGGCCTCCTGACGATCAACGCCCTGGCAGCCGCCGGTGAAGTCCTGATCCCCATCCAATGTGAGTACTACGCACTGGAGGGATTGAGCCAGTTGATGAAGAACATCGATCTGGTCTCCAGCAATCTCAATCCGCAGTTGAAGATTGGCGGTGTGGTATTGACGATGTTTGACGGCAGAACCAACCTGTCGGCCGATGTGGTGTCCCAGGTGAGGAACTTCTTCGGAGATCTCGCCTTCAATACGGTGATCCCGAGATCGGTGCGGCTGTCAGAAGCTCCTTCGTATGGCGAACCGATTGAAGCATTTGACCCGATGAGTCGTGGCGCCATAGCCTATCGAGCACTCGGCCGAGAATTCCGCCGGCGACACGGTCGTGAATAGGGAGGACCACGATTATGGCAACACGCAGGAGCGGACTTGGACGGGGTCTGGAAGCTCTCATCCCTAAGGGAGAAGCTGCTCGCAGCGGGTTTGCCGTGATCCCGATCGATCGGGTGTCCCCGAATCCCCACCAACCGAGAGCGGTGTTTGATGAAGAGGCGCTCGCCTCACTGGCGGCCTCGATCATAGAGGTAGGGGTGCTGCAACCGATTATCGTGCGCGAAGCGGAGGAAGGTTCCTACACCTTGGTGGCCGGGGAACGGCGTTGGCGAGCAGCCCGAAAGGTGGGGTTGATGGAAATCCCGGCCATCGTCCGGGACAGCGATGATCGATCCCTTCTCACGGAAGCTCTCGTCGAGAATCTCCAACGGGAGGACCTCAGCCCACTGGAGGAGGCGACGGCCTACCAGGAGTTGCTCGAGGACTTCGGTCTCACCCACGAAGAAGTGGGCAACCGCGTGGGAAAGAGCAGATCGGCCATTACCAATAGCCTCCGCCTGTTGCAGCTCCCTGCCGCCATCCAGGGGAAGTTGGAACGAGGGGAACTATCCGCCGGGCATGCCCGAGCCCTCCTCGGGCTCGAGGACCGGAAATTCGCAGAGCACATCGCCGAGCGCGCAGTCGAAGAGGGATGGTCTGTACGTCAAGTAGAGGATGCGGTCCGGGCCCGGAATGTAGCGATCCACAACCGGGCAACTCGCCGGAAGGCGAAGCCACCCCGGCCCGCAGCCATTGTTGAGCTAGAGAGGCGACTGCGTGATCAGTTGGATACCCGGGTCAGAATCAAGTACGCCGATGACCGGGGGAAACTTGTCATCGACTTCCGTTCCCTCGACGACCTCGAGCGCATCTACCGGCAGTTCTTCGCCTGATCGAGCACCCCACATGAAAACGTCAAGTGACGCAAATAGGGGTGGTCGGGTCAACCCCCTCCGGTGCCGCGAGGAGTGAGATTGTCGACATCACTGTGGGCAGTGGCAAAGAAGCCGGTGATCGAACCTGCGACCTGCTTGCCCAACTCGGGGGTCATGTCGTCGGTGGCGACTACGACTGCCGGGGCACGCGTTTCCTTCAGCATCGGGTGGGCGCGACCCTCGAAGGGCAGCCCGAGGCGCCCGGCGATGGCCGCGGCGAGGAGAGCGCCGGCTTCGCTCCGACTCATCGACGAAGCGAAGAAGAAGACGGAGGGTTCCTCGGCATAGGGGAGTTGATACGACACGATCAGTGCAGCACCGAGTCGATTGGCCTTACGGGCCCTGATGCGCTCTGGAAGCGCCGTATCGCTGCTTCTGGAGAGGATTGGTATGCCACCCTCGGCTTGCAGGACGAGCGCAGTTTCGGAGACCGCGGACCAGGTTTGATCGGCTTCGTGGGCGTCTCGACAAGCAGGATCCAGGAACACCCGGGCACCTACCACAGAGCGGGGGAGACCGCGTAGCCACTCTCGTTCCCGGATGGCTTCCCGGCCCGTCTTCTGCGTGGCCCGGGCCACCAGGTGCAATTCGGCCAGGGTCCGAGGTCCGGCAATCCCGTCCTCGGCCATGCTCCGGTTCTGTTGGAAGTCGAGGAGCGCTCGCAAGGTGGCAGGACCGAAGATCCCGTCGACCTTGTCGGCATCGAACCCGAGCGAGTTGAGTCGTCGTTGCAGTTCGGCGACATCGTCTCCACGCAACATGGGCCGTCGGAGGTAGATCAGGCGATCGCCCAACCGATAGCCGGCTTCGTAGATTGCTCTCCAGGTTTCCGGTCCGACAATGCCATCGGAGGGCAACCCCCGCCGTCGCTGAAACCCGACCACCGCAGAACGGGTTGCCTCGCCGAACTCGCTGCGAGGGTCCGGGCTGCACGGGTATCCGAGCGCGCCCAACCGGTCCTGGATATCACGGACGGCAGTCCCGGAATCCCCCGATCGATAGAGCCTCATAGCCCCAATAGTCGCAGATCTGGCTTCCAGAGGTAAACGGTTAGGTTCCTCTCGCCGGTACCACTTCAGGGCTCCCGACGGTCAACTGAGGAACTGGGCGAGTTCGGAGACCATCATGTGCTTCGGCCGGGCCCCGACGATCCGCTTCTTCTCGACGCCGTTTTGAAAGACAATCATGGTGGGGATGCTCATGACGTCGTACGTGGCGGCGACCGAAGGGTTTTCGTCGACGTTCAGCTTGGCGATGGTGATCTGGTCCGCGTATTCTGTGCCAATTTCTTCCAGAACAGGAGCTACCATTCTGCAAGGACCGCACCATTCGGCCCAGAAATCAACCAGCACCGCCTTCTCTCCGCCAACGGCTTCTTCGAAGTTGGCGTCGGTAACCGTAACTGCGTTTTCACCCATCGATATTCTCCCTTGACTAATCAGTACATCTGAACGGACCGGTACCTGCGTTCATTCCTGGTCGAGCCAGCGTTCGGCGTCGATGGCCGCCTGGCATCCGGCACCGGCGGCGGTTACCGCCTGTCGATAGGTGGAGTCGGCGACGTCGCCGGCTGCGAAGACGCCGGCGACAGACGTTGCGGTCGAGCCGTCCCCCCGCAGGGTGAGGTAACCCACCTCGTCCATCTCGAGTTGGCGTTTGAAGATCTCGGTGTTGGGCCGGTGCCCGATGGCGACGAACACGCCTTCGGTGCCCATCTCGGAGACCTCATTCGTCCGGACGTTACGGATCTTGATGCCGGTCACTTCTTCGTCTCCCAGCATCTCCTCGACCACGGTGTCCCAGACCACCTCGATCTTGGGGTGCGCTAGGGCCCGCCCGGCCATGATGGCAGAAGCGCGGAATTCCTCCCGGCGGTGGATGATGGTGACCTTGGAAGCGAATTTCGTGAGAAACAGGGCTTCTTCCATGGCCGAGTCTCCTCCACCGACCACCACGATGTTGCGTTCTCGGAAGAAGAACCCATCGCAGGTCGCACAAGCCGACACGCCGCGACCGCGTAGGCGGTCCTCGCCGGGAATGCCCAACCAACGGGCGGACGCACCGGTAGCGACGATCACCGCCTCGGCCGCATGCTCATTGGCGCCTACCCACACCTTGAACGGCCGGGAACCGAAGTCGACCTTCGTGACGTCGGCCGTCTCGATCCGGGCTTCGAACCGTTCAGCCTGCTTGCGCATTTGATCCATGAGGTCGGGGCCGAGGATGCCGTCCGGGAACCCTGGATAGTTCTCAACCTCAGTCGTCAGCATCAGTTGCCCCCCCGCCTGGCTTCCTTCGAACACGAGAGGATGCAGGTCTGCTCGGGCGGCGTAGATGGCCGCAGTCAACCCCGCCGGGCCGGAGCCGATGATGATCAGTTTCTCAGGAGTCAATTTGCTCTTCCTCGGGCTGGCGTTTCCGTATCGCCCACACAAACGCACCGGCGACGACAAATAGTCCGCCGAAGAGCGCGTACGCGCCGAGCACTCCGAGGGGAACGGCGACCGCCTGGAAGATGGCTCGAATCAGGTAGACCGCGGCGATGACTCCCAGGGTGAAGGCAACCATCCCCAGCGCCGCGATCTTTATCTTCGGATCGAGGCGGTCGACGGTGAGCGATCGCACTTTCGCCGCGGTGTCTTCGAGTAGATCTGCAAAGCGTGTGGCTAAATCGTCCATGGCCTGCAGGTTAGCCCGATCGCCCGGCCGGTTCCTCACTCGAAGGTAGCGCTCAGGCTGCAGTCAACGGCGGCGTACACATAGACGGAGTCGTTGATCCGGTAGATCTCCACCCCATCACCTTCGACGCTGGCCCGCCCGATTGCCGAGATTGGGCCGTTCTCGAGCGCGACCTCGGCGCAAGCCAGGGCCGGTTCTGGGGACGGTGATTGCAGGTCCGAGGGCGAGACGTAGCCGTCTGCTTCTGCCGCCTCCAGGGAGGCACCCAGGCTCAGGGCAACATCCTGAAGTCCTTCGCTCGAAATGGAACCATATTCCACGACGACCGACCCTGGGGAATCGAGAGCAGCCATCGGCGTGGGCGCGGCCTCCGCGACATCGTCGAGGGCACCGGCCGAGGGCGCTTCGGCCATTTCCTCATCTGCTGTGGCCCGCAGGTTCTCGGTCGGGGCGGTGGTGGCCTCCACGGCCAAGTCGGTTTCGGCCGAGTCGCCTACGAGAACGGAACCGACCCCGACCACCACTAGCAAGGCCGCGGCCGCCGCCATGGCGGGTATCCACCGCTGGAACCAGGGGGCTCGCGGCAAAGAATCCGGCCTCGTAGCGTCGGAAGTGACGGCTGTCCATACCTGTCGACGGACCGCGGCCCTCTCCAGATCGTTCATCATCACGGGCGGAGCCGCAGCAAGAGCCTCCAACGCTTCGCGCTGGAGTTGCAGATCCGTGCGGCATACCTTGCATGAGGCTAGAGAAGCCTCCGCGGCTGCTTGCTCCTCTCGGCTCATATCGCCTGCCGCGATGGCAGCGATCAGTTCGGTGTCGTGCTCATGCATCATGTTCACCTCTTTGATGAACAGAAGACCCCGAAAGGTTCCGCAGATGTTCCGCCAGGAGCCTCCTTCCACGGAAGACCCTCGACTTGACCGTTCCTAACGGAACGTCGAGAGCCTCGGCAACCGCCTGCAGCGGGAGTCCTTCGAGATCGCTCAGCACTACCGCGGCCCGGAAATCGGGCGTCAGGGCGGCCAGGGCCCGCTCGAGATCCGGTCGGAGCTCGATCGACTCGAGGGCGTTCGCACTGTGCGCATCGGCCGGATCGGTGGTTTCTGGCCACGGCAGGACTTCATGGCGACGGGCGCGCCGGAGTTGGTCGTAGCAGGTGTTGACGGCGATTCGGTAGAGCCACGTACTGAAAGCGGAGGCTCCTGAGAACTGCTGCAGCTTCCGGTACACGGTGATGAACACCTCCTGAACGGCATCGAGGGCAGCTTCCCGATTGGCCAGAATCCGGAGACAGACGGCGAACACGCGGTCTTCGTGGGCCTGCATCAGCTCGTCGAACGCCCGGTTGTCACCGCCGAGGACCAACGAGATCAGTCGGGCGTCCTCGGCGGATCGAAAGCTCATGGAAGGAAGCGTACTTCCGCCAGGGAGGCGTAGAAGCCATCATCCTGGGCCGGGAGATCCGTGAGCCAGAGGAGCCAGAAGCCGTTGCTTCGGTCGGGAATCTGGGTTACCACCCGGCCTCCCGACACGGTGCCGCTGGCCAGCCGCTCCCACCCGTCGACTCCGCCGGCAGGGAGGGACTCGGCCCACATCAGGGTGTAGGCTGTTCCGTTGCTCATGCCCGTCGCCGCGAATTGGTCCGGCCGGCCACCTACTTCGATGACTACTCCTACACCTCGCTTCAGTTGCGGCAACGGGTCGAAGTACCGCTCGGTTCGCCAGCTGGTTTCGAGGTCGCCATCGATCAGTTTGGGGATGCTGTTGTCGTGCTCGGAGCCGTCGCCTTCCGGGTCGTAGGAGAACGCTCTCACGATAACGGTCGTCTCGCCCTCAATGGTGGTGGTAGGACCGGTCGTGGTGACGGCCGAGGTCTGGGTGGTGGTGCTGAGCGCCGGGGATGCGGGAAACAGGATGGGGGATTCGGGCGCAGACGGAAGGACCAGTCCAATGGCTACGATCCCCACGGCCAGAATGAGAAGGAGCGCGGCCGGAGCCAGCCACCGCCACGACCAGCTCGGCTCGGCGGGTGCTCCGGCGGGGCTCCGGGTGGTGGCGTGCAGCTCCTGAGCCAGTCCGGCGGCATCGAGGTCTCCTCGCCGAGCCGCCTGCAGCGCCTGGTCGACTACCGAGGGTATGCCATCCACGACCTGCGATGGAGATGATGTGCCGGCGGGGCGGCCCGTGATCGATGCTTCCAGCACTTCAGCGAGAGTTCGCGTGTCTTCGGCTACCGAGGCACCGGTATGTGGGCGCCCGAACGAACCGAGCTTGGCCGGATGAGATCCCGAGAAGTAGACGGCTCCGGCATCGATGGCACCGTGGATTCCACCCGCTCGATGGAGGGCTGCCAGCCCATCGGCCAGCCCGGCAGCGTTGGGCAGGAACTCATCGACCGGCATCGTCTCGCCGGCCGCCAACCGGTCGGCTATGGATACTCCGCCGGCCCACTCGGTGACCGAGTAGGCGCCCTCCTCGAGGAGTCCGGCGGCATAGACCGACACCAGGTGGACGTGGGTTGCGGAGGCTGCCGAGCGAGTGTCTTCCACGAAACCCCGGCGCCGCTCGACCGTCGTCTCGGGTCCCAGTACTCGAATGAGGACGGGACGATCGAGGGCCGTATCGGTCGCAAGCCACTCTTCAACATCGTGATCGCGGCCGAGCCGTACTTCAAGGCTGAACCGATCTGGAAGCGGTGGTGGCACCTGTATCTCCCGGGCGCTGTCGTCTTCACCTTATCGGCGGTAGCTCACCTCAACCGGTAGGCGAACCCGAGAACTCCCGGCCCGGAGTGGGTACCCACCACCGGGCCGATTCCTGCGATCAGGTTGGTGGGAACGACGGAAGACAGCTGCTGCCGGAAGGCTTCGACGTCCGGGGAGTCTCCGGTCAATATGGCTACCTCCTGGATTCTCGGTCCCATGGCCGTGACTCGGTCGGCGAGGGCGGCTAGTGCCTTGGACCGGGTTCTGACCCGCCCGACTGCGGCAACGACCCCGTTTTCCATCGTGATCAGTGGTTTGACGTTGAGCAACCCTCCCAAGAAGGCTTGGGCTGTGCCCATTCGACCGCCGCGCTGTAGGTACTCGAGCGTGTCGAGAGCGGCGACGAAATTCGTTCGCTCCCGCGCTGCGAGAGCAGCTTCCGCCACCCGCTCGAGGCTGCCGCCTCGAGCGGCGGCCCGGGCCGCTTCGAGCACCTGGAACCCGAGCGCCATCGAGACATTCCCGGAGTCCACGACCTGCACGGGAACCGGGAGGGTTCGCTCGGCGGCGATCACGGCGGCTTGATACGTGCCGCTCAGATTCGAACCGAGGCATATCACCACGATGCCCTCGGCGCCGGCCTCAGCCAGACGACCATATGTTTCCCCGAAGGTACCGGCGCTGGGCGCAGCCGTCTCAGGAAGATCCGGCGAGATCTTGAGCTTCTCCCAGAACTGAGCGTGGGTGAGTTGGGATCGGTCGGCGAACTCCTCGTCGCCGAACCTGATGGTCAGTGGGACGATCTCGATGCTGTGGGTGGCGGCCAGTTCGTCAGGTAGATCACACGACGAGTCGGTGACAACACGGATCACGCCAACTCCCTTCGCTTCATTGGACACCCGGATCCGTTGGAGTGTTACGGAGCGGGCCGACGATACACCGTCAGCCGGTCGAGCATTCTCTCAAACCCCTCCGAGACGTACAGCCGCGCCGCGGCCTCATTGTCGGGCTGGGTGTTCAGCATCATCGAGCGAGCTCCTCTGCGTCTTGCCCACTGGTTGGCGGCCCGCACCAGCGATCGTCCAAAACCCTGGTGAGCGTGGTCGGGGTGGACGGCTACCCGTTGCAGGTACCCGGCTATGGAACCGACTCCGACGATTGCAAAGCCGGTGGTTCGATCATCCTGGTGGGTGAGAAGGAGGCTGGCGTGGGGGGTGGCCTTCATCGCTTCCCTCAGGCCGGCCTCATCGAGCCGCCAGATTGGAGGGAACGCCGCTTGGTCGATCTCTTCGGTTGCGGCCCATTGGCGTCCGGATCCGGCGATGACCTCGTGCGACGAATCGGGTTGCGCTCCGCTGAGTTCGCGGGAATACAGGTCCAGGACGAGATGGGGCTCATAGCCGGCAGAGAGCCATAGGCCGGCTGAAGAATCGGGCAGGGGAGGGGACGCAACACCGGAGGCTCCGATGCCGATGAGATGGTCCGCGCACGCGGCGAGAAAACTGGAGTTCCCCCGAATGAGGCGGAGATGTGCGTCGGGGATATCGGCGTTCCATGGCCGGGCCTCAGCCTTCGCCCACCCCTGCCGGACCACGATTCGTCCCGGCCAGCTTCCCGCTACTCGCATCCCGCCGATCCGTTCCGGTTGAGGATCATCACAGCCCGTATCGTAGGGGTGACCGGCAACCGTGATGCCGCCGTCGGGCACAGGGCCCGAGAAGGTCTGCCACCATGGGGACATGAAGGTTCTGGTTGCCGACCATCCGGCTTTTGCCCGACATACCACCGGTCAATGGCATCCGGAACGTGCCGACCGGCTCATTGCCGCGCGAGCAGGGGTGGACGAGGCACCCGTCGAAGTGGTGGAGTTCTCTCCCTCGCCGGCCGGACTCGAAATGCTGACCGAGGTGCACCTTCTCGAATACGTGGAGTCGATCAAGCGGTTCTGTGAAGCCGGGGGAGGAGAACTCGATCCCGATACCACCGTCGGTGCTGATTCGTGGGACGCGGCTCTCAGAGCTGCCGGGGCCGGGCCCGGGTCCGTTGATCTTCTTCGCAGGGGGGTGGCGGAGGTCGCGTTCCTGCCGATACGGCCACCCGGCCATCATGCGCTCCTGGACCGGGCGATGGGTTTCTGCGTCTTTAACAACGTTGCCGTTACCGCTCGTTTCTTGACGGGGATGGGCAACAGGGTCGCCATAGTCGATTGGGATGTACACCACGGGAACGGAACCCAGGAGACCTTTCTCATGGACCCTGACGTTCTCTATGTTTCTCTTCATGAGTTTCCCGCCTATCCGGGCTCCGGGTGGGTGAACGAAACTGGGATGGGCCCGGCGGCCGGAACCGCGGTGAATTTCCCGATGCCGATCGGTACCGCCGGCGATGTGTACCGCGTTTCGTTCGAACGCGTCGTTCTTCCCGTTCTCTCGGCGTTTGCGCCCGATTGGTTGCTGATCAGCTCTGGGTACGACGCTCATCTATCCGATCCGCTGGCCGGCCTTGCTCTCCTCGAGAGCGACTACGCCTCGATGGGGGCGGCGTTGCGCGATGCGGTAGGGCCGGGAAGGACCATTCTCTTTCTCGAAGGGGGATACGACTTGAAGGCCGTTCGAGGATCGGTTGCCGCGACCCTCAGCGGCCTCGCCGGGGTGACGGTGCCGAACGAAGCCTCGCGTCCGGTCTCGGGTCCCCGCTCATGGCGGGCCCTGGAGTTCGTGGTAGCGGCACAGCAGCGCTATTGGCAACTGGTTTAAGAACGGTTCTCCTGCTGCCGATACACCCTCCGACACAACGCCGTGTGCGCCGGAGGGAAAATGACAGTACCGCTCGACGAGTTGTTGAGAAAGATGATGGAGGTCGAAGCCTCCGATGTTCATCTCAAAGTGGGGTCGCCGCCGGTGATGCGCATAGACGGCGATCTACATCCCACCAGCTTGCCGACGCTCACCCCGCAGGACACCGAGGCGTATGCGCAGGGTATCTTGACCCCTCGGGCCTCTTCCGAATTTGCCGAACGGAGCGAGGCAGATTTTGCGTACGGCAAGTCAAGCCTCGGCAGGTTTCGCGTCAACGTGTTCCGTCAGCGAGGGTCGGTGAGCTTGGTGTTGCGGCAGGTGTTGCCGGTCACGAGGAGTTTCGATGACCTCGGATTGCCGACGATCCTCAGCAAGCTGTCCAACGAGCCGCGCGGCATGGTCCTGGTCACCGGGCCGACCGGATCCGGCAAGACCACGACGCTGGCCTCGATTATCGACTTCATCAACAGCAACAGACGGGTCAACATACTGACCATCGAAGACCCGATTGAGGTGTTGCACTCGGACAAGATGGCGATCGTGGCCCAGCGGGAGGTGGGGTCCGACACAGCAGACTTCGCCGAAGCGTTGAAACGAGTGCTTCGGCAGGACCCCGATGTGATCATGATTGGCGAGATGCGCGACGCGGAGACCGTCAAGGCTGCCCTGAAAGCTGCCGAAACCGGCCACCTGGTGCTGTCGTCGCTCCACACCATCGATGCAACCGAGACGGTCAACCGGATTGTCGATTTCTTCCCTCCCTATCAACAGAAGCAGATCCGGTTGCTCCTAGCCGGGACGCTGCGTGGGGTTGTGAGTCAGCGCTTGCTGGAGCGGGCCGATGGACACGGGAGGGTTCCGGCCATCGAGGTCATGACGATGAATGCGAGAGTCTTCGACCGCATCGTCGAGGAGGGACAAACCCACACCCTCGCCGATGTGATCGCGGAGAGCGAGTTTTACGGCATGCAGACGTTCGACAGCTCGATTCTCCAGCTATTCAAGGATGGATCGATCTCGTTCCAAGAGGCCTTGTCGAACGCCAGCAACCCACACGATATGCGGGTCCAGGCCGAGCAGGCGGGACTGGTGGGGGTCTGAGTCTTCTACCGAAGCGGGCGCAGCGAGGGAAAAGCCAGAAGGGCCGCAATTGCGGCCCTTCTGCCTATCCTGGCCCGCAGATGATTCCCCAGAGACTGTCCTGGTTGCTCCAACCGGATGGCGTCCCGATGCAACTCGCCGGGCTCTTTTCTGAGGCCGGTCATGCCTTCTACCTGGTCGGCGGGTCGATGCGGGACGCCCTGTTGAATCGTCCCCATTTCGACCTGGATTTCACGACCGATGCGACACCCGCTGACATCAAGATGATCGTGGGCGATTGGGCGGACGCCGTCTTCACCGTCGGGGAGGCCTTTGGGACCATCGGCGTCGTTCGGGACGGCCATACCCACGAGGTGACGACTTTTCGCAGCGAGGTCTACCGCCCCGACAGCCGCAAACCGTACGTGGTCTTCTCCGATGATCTCGAAACCGACTTGTCGCGGCGGGACTTCACCGTCAACTCCATTGCTCTGCGTTTGCCCGACCCGGAGGTGGTCGATCCGTTCGGGGGACTCGGAGATCTCAGTGCCGGGGTGTTGCGGACACCCCTGGCTCCGGAGATCTCATTCTCCGATGACCCCCTCCGGATGCTCCGTTTGTTCCGATTCATGGCGGGCCTGGGTTTCGATCCCGATCCGGCCACCCTCGAGGCCCTCATCGGGATGGCCGATCGTCTCTCGATCGTCAGCGCCGAACGTCTCCGCGACGAGTTGTCCAAGCTGATGACTGCCCCCGCACCAGGGAGAGCTCTGATGGGTTTGGTCCGAACCGGCTTGGCCGACCAGATCATTCCGGAGTTGACCGAGCTGGAGATGGCCCAGGATCCCGTTCACCGTCACAAGGACGTCCTGGCCCACACCATCGCCGTAGTCGACAAGACGGACGCCAGGCTCGAGCTTCGACTGGCGGCGCTGTTGCACGACATCGGGAAGCCCGCCACTCGGCAGTTTTCCGAAGCCGGCGCCACGTTCCATCACCATGAAGTGGTAGGCGCCCGGATGGCCCGGCAGCGCCTGCGAGAACTCCGGTACCCCAAACGGGTCGTGGATGACGTCACTCAACTCGTCTTTCTGCACCTGCGGCCGCACACCTTCAAGATGGGGTGGACCGACTCGGCGGTTCGTCGCTATGTTCGAGATGCCGGACACCTGCTCGAAGATCTCAATCAACTAGTCCGATGCGACGTGACCACCGGCAATAGAGCTAGGGCGAGAGAGATCCAGCACGGGATCGACGAACTCGAGGAAAGGATCGCTCTACTGAGGGAGAAGGAGCACCTCGATTCTCTCCGGCCTCCCATCAACGGCAACGACGTGATGTCATTCCTCGGAATCCCTCCCGGCCCGCAGGTCGGTGAGGTAATGGATCTGTTGACCGAACACCGCATCGAGGAGGGGCCATATGAACCAGCCGAGGCGTATCGACTGGTGAGGGAGTGGGCGCTCCAGCAGGGAATGGGGGATCCTGGTGAGAGGTCGTAATACCGCCTGCGTCGTTGGCCTTCTGCTGGCGGTGACCGGATGCACCGCGACGGCGAACGACACGACGACAACTGTTCCCACCACTTCCACCACGACGGTGGCTACCACGGAGACGTTGAGTGCGGGTGACGGCACACCGGGTGCGACCGGTCTCAATGATCCCTACAACCCGTCGGCCGGCAATGGGGGCTACAACGTCGTCCATTACGAGCTGGACCTCGATCTGGACGTCGCCACCGGGGATATGGCCGGCGTTGCCTCGATCGAGGCGATTGCCCTCGACTCGCTTTCGTCGTTCAACCTCGATCTCCACGGGTTGGACGTGTCCGCCGTTGCTGTGAACGGGGTGGAAACCGCCTCTGTCGTCGCGGATGGCGAAATGACCGTGCTGGCCGATCTAGACCGTGGTACGGCGTTCACCACCACGATCGGATACTCCGGGGTGGCCGGGCAGGTTTCCTCCCCGTCCGTCGGGATTCCGAATGGATGGATCCGGAGCGATGATGGCATGTTCACCGTCAACGAACCCGACGGGGCCCCGACGTGGTATCCGGTGAATAACCATCCGTCCGACAAAGCCACCTATACGATCAGCGTGACGGTCGACGATCCGTACACGGCAGTGTCGAACGGGTTGCTGATGGAGAAGCGATCCGGAGACGGTACGACGACCTTCGTGTACTCGTCCGATGATCCGATCGCCAGCTACTTGACGGTAGTTGCGGTGGGCCTGTTCGAAGAGGAACCCGAGGCAGGCCCGCAAGGGCTGCCGATCCGCAACTATTTCTCGCCCGATGTCACGGACGTCGAACGGAGCTACTTCTCTCGGCAGGCAGAGATGATCGGCTTCTTTGCGGGCTTGTATGGGCCCTACCCGTTCGATTCCTACGGGTCGGTGGTGGTCGACGCAGATTTTCCCGCTGCCCTCGAGACCCAAACAATGTCCACCTTCGGACGGGGAGTGCTGCGACTAGAGGAAGCCGTCGTGGCCCATGAGATAGCCCACCAGTGGTTCGGGGACAGCCTCACACCGGCTTCGTGGCGGGACATCTGGCTGAACGAGGGCTTCTCCACGTATGCGCAGTGGCTCTGGACGGAGCACACCGACGGCCCGGAAGCCTTCGACGGCCTCGTCGACAACGCCTATCGCACCATGAGCGGCTTGAACCTCGTTGGGGAAGACGTGGCCCCGGCGCTGGCGGCCGCGTTGGCAGCGCAGCAATACCCTCCTCCAGGCGCTCCTCCGTTGACCAACCTCTTCAACGCCTCCGTTTACCAGCGAGGTGCCTTGACCTTGCATGCAATGCGGTTGCAGGTCGGCGACGACACCTTCTTCGAAGCGGTTCGTTCCTATGCGATGGCGTACCAGCATCAGAACGTGACTACGGCGGACTTCATCGAGGTGGCCGAAGAGGTGAGCGGGCAGGACCTCGACGCGCTGTTCGATGCTTGGTTGTTCGCAGAGGCGGTTCCGTCGATTCCGCAGTTGGGTTTGGCGCCGCCCGGCTAGCGCAGCCGGACTCATTTGCCTGCCTATGCGAATAAACGTATAGTCGCGGGCTCTTCGAATGAGGTCGGTGTGGCTCATAGTGTGGCGATCCTCGGCGCATCCGGGTACGCGGGTGGTGAGCTCGTGCGCCTTCTCGACGCCCACCCCGCGTTCGACGTCGCCTATCTGGGTGCGAACACCCGCGCCGGAAGAACGCTGAACGAGATCCATCCCCAACTGGCAGCCGGTACGCGCCGGCTGGGGCCGGTCGACCCGGCCGCCCTTCCGCCTGTGGATCTTGCTTTTCTGGCCCTCCCGCACGGCGCCTCGGCCCGGACGGCCGGGCTGCTACTCGAGCGCGGTACGAAAGTCGTCGATCTGGGAAGCGACTATCGGCTCGACAGCGAGCAGCGATATCTGGCCGCCTACGGCGATCCACATCCCTTTCCCGATCGCCTGAGGGATTGGGCGTACGGCTTGCCGGAGCTCTTTGGTCGTTCGCTGCCCGGATCCGACCGAGTAGCCGTTCCCGGGTGCTACCCGACTGCGACGGTCCTGGCCCTGGCGCCTCTACTGGCAGGTGGGTGGATCCGGTCGGACGGGATCGTCGTCAATGCGATGTCGGGGGTGTCCGGCGCCGGCCGCAATATCCGGGAGCAACTGCAATATGGAGCGATCGACGAGAACGTCGGCGCCTACGGGGTGGGGCGTCACCGTCATAGGCCGGAAATCGAGATGGCGCTCGAGATGGCATCGGGAGTGCCTCGCGTATCCGTGACCTTCACTCCACATTTGGTCCCGATGCAGCGGGGGATTCTCGTTACCGTCACCGCCACCCTTGCGCGGCCGGCCGGGCGAGCCGCCCTCCAAGATGCCCTGGCGACCAGGTATAGCGACGCTCGATTCGTCGATGTGATCGACGGTTCTCCACAGACTCGCTGGGTGGTTGGATCCAACCGGGCGTTGATTGCATCATTCGTCGATGAAACGACGGAGCGGGTCATTGTCATAGCTGCCATCGACAATCTGCTGAAAGGCGCGGCAGGACAAGCCGTCCAGGTCGCCAACCTGATGCTCGGTTTGGAGGAGAGCACCGGTTTGCCGGTGGCCGGGTGGATGCCGTGACCTCTGCATTCAACAGGGGAGGTCTGTGATGGCTCTCGGCCATTCGGCTCCGAATCCGGCCAAATCCCGCATCGCCACCACGATGGGCAAGGCGCGCATTCTCATGGAGGCCATGCCCTATCTCCAAGCCTTCCGAGGCAAGACGGTGGTGATCAAGTATGGCGGTTCGGCGATGGTCGATGACCAGCTGCGTCACAGTTTCGCCGGCGACGTCACGCTGCTCTCCCTGGTGGGCATCAAGCCGGTCGTAGTCCACGGGGGTGGTCCTCAGATCAACGAGTCGTTGCGGAGGGTCGGAATCCAATCGCAATGGGTGGAGGGGTTGCGGGTATCGGATGCACGCACGGTGAAGGTAGTGCAGTCGGTACTGGCGGGAGAGGTGAATCCAGATATCGTGCGGCTCCTCATCGGGCATGAGGCACGGGCGGCAGGCATCACGGGTATTGATGGTGGTCTCTTCAGCGCCCGTCAGAAGGACCCGCGACTGGGCTTCGTCGGGGAGGTGGCTCGGGTCGATCCCGAGATCATCTTCGGCATGTTTGAGCACGGCTTGGTACCCGTGATTGCACCGCTGGCGCGGGGTGTCGACGACGGACAGGTGTACAACCTCAATGCCGACACGGCAGCCGGGGTGCTGGCGGCGGCGTTGCAGGCCGAAAAGCTCGTCTACTTGAGCGACGTCGAGGGTCTGTACGGCAACTTTGACGACGATGAGAGCCTCATCCAGAAGACGAACCTTGCAGATGCACGGGATCTACTGACGAGCGGATCGATATCAGGTGGGATGCGCCCCAAGCTGGAGTCTTGTATCACCGCCATGGAGGCAGGGGTTCGGCGGACCCACATTCTGGATGGAAGGATCCAGCATGCTCTGCTGCTGGAGATCTTCACTCCGGAAGGGATCGGTACCATGATCCGGCATGACGGGGAGGACTGAGCCGGGCGCTGCTCTCCGATCGCCCGGCTAACCTCGTTGCGTGGCTGCTGCTCCCTCCGAACTGCACGCCGCTCGGTTACTGCTGGCCCATCGTTGGGCAGCTTTGAGCACCTTGGGGCAGGAGGGTCCAACCGGCTCCATGGTCGCCTACGCCCCGGAGCGGGGCCTCCGCAGTTTGTTGCTTTTCTTGAGCACTCTGTCCGAACACACTCGCAACCTCATGCTGGAACCGCGGGTCGCCCTGGTGATCTCTGAGCCCGACCCCTCGATCGGCGATCCCCAGACGCTTGCTCGTCTCAGCGTCAAGGGAACCGTCCATATCGTTGAGCGAACCTCACCGGAGTTAGAGGCGGCCTGGCGAACGTATGTGGGTTGCTTCCCTGCTGCTGCTTCTCGCCGCGTTCTCGGTGATTTCTTCCTCTTTCGGCTCACAATCGTCCAAGCGCGCTACGTAGCGGGCTTGGGGCAGGCTCGTACCATTGCCGCCCCAGAACTTTCCGCCGCCGGATTGAAACTGTGATCTCACATTCCGGCTCCTTCCGACGTTGTATCTGACGTGAAGCTGCCACCCTTTCAATCGTTGCTCGACGTCCATCGCCATGAGATCTACCGCTTTCTGCTGGCGTCGGTCGGCAGTAACGACGCAGAGGACTGTTTCCAGGAGACCTTCATGGCGGCGCTGGGGGCCTACCCGGACCTCCAGGATTCGAGCAACTTGAGGGGCTGGCTGTTCACGATTGCTCACCGCAAGGCAATCGATTGTCATCGTCGACGGCGGGGGATCCCTCTCCCGGTCGGGGAGCTGCCCGAAACGGAGGGACGTGAGGACCCCCATGTGGCCGATCAAGCCCTGTGGGGGAGGGTGAGCGCCCTTCCTCCCAAACAGCGGTCGGCAGTCGTGCTGCGCTACGTCGAGGATCTTACGTACCGGAGAATTGGAGAAGTGATCGGTTGTTCGGAGGCTGCAGCACGTCAGAACGTTCGAGCGGGTCTTCGTCGACTGAGAGAGGACATCAACTCATGAACGATCTCGAGACCACCCTCAGCGACTTCGGGGCAGCGGAGCTGCCGGCGGCAGCTGCCGCTCGGCGGTTCATCGAAGCGGCAGGGGAGTCGGTCGATATCGCCTACCGGGTCCTCGATTCACCTCTCGGCAGGCTCATGGTGGTCGCTACTCCCCGGGGCCTGTTACGGGTTGGATTCGACAATGAACAGGGGGTGCTCGATGACCTGGCGGAGCGCGTTTCGCCGCGCATTCTGGAGTATCCGGCTCGTCTGGAGGGGATTCGACGTGAGCTGGATGAGTATTTCTCGGGTCGGCGTGAACACTTCGAGCAGACTCTGGACTGGGCGCTCATCGCCGGATTCCGCCGGCGGGTGCTGGCGGTCACGGCAGAGATCCCCTTCGGTGCCGTCTCGACCTACCAGGAGATCGCCCGGCAGGCAGGCCAACCGAGAGGTGCTCGCGCCGCCGGGCAGGCCCTCGGCGGCAATCCCCTCCCGATCGTCATACCGTGTCACCGCGTCGTGCGTAGCGGCGGTGGCCTCGGGGGCTATGCCGGCGGCCTGGATCGCAAAGAGTACCTCCTCCGCCTGGAACGAGCGGCGAGCCGGATTGACTGATATATGCAAGTATTCGTATAATCCCGGGACTATGCGATACACCGCCGGACGACGTCGAGCCCTGCGACGCATTCTGATGACCCGCCACATCACTCGCCAGAGGGACCTGGTCGAGCAACTGACCCGAGAGGGTTTCCCGGTCACGCAGGCCACGGTCTCTCGGGACCTGGCCGACCTCGGTGCGGTGAAAAGGCGATCATCAGATGGTCTGTATGGCTATGCGTTGCCGGAGGTCCCTGCTCCCGCGGACCAGGGCAACGAAACCGTGTCGCGGGCGTTGGCCCAGTTCGCCACGACGATCACGCCGACCGGGAGCCTGGTGGTGATCAAAACCCCGCCCGGCGCCGCCCAGGTCGTCGCAGGTGCCATCGACGGCGGAGGGCTGACCGGCGTGCTGGGGACGGTAGCCGGCGATGACACGTTACTGGTGGTCGTCGACGAACAGGTCGGTGGGTGGCGGTTGGCGAGGCAATTGGAGCGAATTGGAGCAGGACGATGAAGAAGATAGTGCTGGCATATTCCGGCGGGCTCGATACGTCGGTGATCCTGAAGTGGCTCATCGAGGAATATGGCGTGGAAGTGGTGGCCTACACGGCCGATGTGGGTCAAGGCGATGAGGTCGAGGCCGCCCGCGCCAAGGCGATCCAGACCGGAGCGGTGGAAGCGATTGCCGAGGACGTCACCGAGGAATTCGTGGCGGACTACGTTTTTCCCGCTTTGCGGGCCAACGCCGTTTACGAGTGGTATTACCTCTTGGGGACTTCGCTGGCCCGCCCAGTGATTACCAAAGGCTTGATCCAAGTTGCCGAGAAGACGGGTGCGGACGCCATCGCCCACGGGGCCACCGGCAAGGGGAACGACCAAGTCCGCTTCGAGCTCTCTGCTTACGCGCTCAAGCCGGATATCAAGGTCGTTGCTCCCTGGCGAGAGTGGACCCTGCGAGGACGAGCCGATTGCGTAGCGTATGCACAAGAGCACCGGATACCCATCCCGGTGACGGCTGAGAAGCCCTATTCCACCGACGCCAACTTGCTGCACGTCTCCTATGAGGGTGGAGTGCTGGAAAATCCTTGGAAGGCACCTCCGCCGGGTATGTTCCACATGACGGCCGATCCTGAGGATGCTCCCGACCAACCCGAATGGGTGACGATCACCTATGAAGAGGGCAACCCGGTGGCGGTGGAGGGGGAGCGGCTGTCTCCGGTTGCCCTGTTGAAGCGTCTCAATTGGTTGGGAGGCCGGCACGGGATCGGCCGGGTCGACATCGTCGAGAACCGTTTCGTCGGGATGAAGAGCAGAGGCGTCTACGAGACCCCCGGCGGGACCATCCTCCACCACGCCCACAAGGCGGTCGAGTCGATCACCCTGGATAGAGAGGTGGCCCACCTGAGAGACGAGTTGGTACCCCGCTACGCGGAGATGGTCTACAACGGTTTTTGGTTCGCTCCTGAGCGAGAGGCGCTCCAGGCCTTCATGGATGACGTACAGCGCCGTGTGAGCGGTGAGGCGCGGCTCAAGCTCTACAAGGGCCAGGTCTACGTCGAGGGGCGTCGCTCCGATTCCTTCGGTCTGTACGACCAGGCCACCGTTACCTTCGAAGAGGACGACGTCTACGAACAGGCGGATGCCAGCGGGTTCATCCGTTTGCAGGCCCTGAGACTGCGCACCCTGGCAGAAGAACGCCTCGGGGAGGGCGAGTGAGGTCACCTGGTTCGAGTTTCGGGCTTCGGGTTTCCGGTTGCCGGCCGCCAGACCGCAAGGCGGTCTCATGACCCTGTGGGGCGGGCGTTTCTCGGAGGATCCTCATGAGGATCTGATGTCGTTCACGGTCGAACAATCGGATCGGCGGCTCCTGCAGGACGACCTTCTCGGGTCGGCTGCGCACGCCCGGATGCTGGGTGAGGTGGGGTTGCTCACCGAGGAGGAGGCGCAGCAGCTCGTGGAGGCTCTCGGAGACCTTCTTCAGGAAGCCCGGCAGGGACGTTTCGAATTCGAAGATGCCGACGAGGACGTCCACACGGCTGTGGAACGCCGGCTTCACGAGACGGTCGGAGCCGTAGCCGGGAAGCTTCACACCGGGCGGTCTCGCAACGATCAGGTGTCTCTCGACCTGCGGCTGTACCTCATGAGGGCGGCTCGTCGGCGAGTAGAGCAGCTCAGGTCGTTCGGAAGGATCCTCGCCGACAAGGCCGAGGAGGTCGGAGACGTCATCGTTCCCTCCTACACGCACCTCCAGCAAGCGCAAGCGATTCCGCTCGCCCATCATCTCCTGGCCTACGCCTGGATGTTGGTGCGCGATGTCGAGCGGTTCGAAGAGGCGGAAAGCCGGATCGCGGTATCACCCCTCGGCGCCGGCGCTTCGGGCGGGAGCAGTCTGCCCCTCGATCCGCTCATCGTCACCGAGGAGCTCGGCATGAAGGCCACATTTGCCAATTCGCTTGATGCCGTAGCATCGCGGGACTTCGCCGCCGAGTATGCCTTCTGCTGTGCTCAGGCGCTCGTCAACCTTTCCCGTCTCGGCGAGGAGCTGGTTCTCTGGTCGACAACCGAGTTCGGTTGGGTGACCTTCGCCGACCGCTACACGACCGGCTCTTCGGCTCTTCCGCAGAAGAAGAACGCCGACATTGCAGAACTGGCACGGGGTAAGGCCGCCCGGGTAATCGGTGATCTCACAGGCCTCATGACCATGCAGAAGGGGCTGCCGCTCAGCTACAACCGTGATCTCCAAGAAGACAAGGCGGCCGTCCTCGACGCAGACGACACTCTGGCCGGGGCTCTGGCGGCCCTCTCGGGTATGGTCGCTTCAGCAGAATTCGATCCGCCGCCACCGGCAAGCTGGGTCACGGCTCTCGATCTGGCCGAGGTTCTGGCGGCGCGGGGAATACCGTTTCGAGAGGCCCACGACGCGGTGGGACGGCTTGTCGCCCGTCTTCTGTCCGAAGGCAAGAACCTGGCCGACGTCACCGCCGGCGAGCTGGAAGCTGCCCATCTCAGTTTCGTACCCGAGGACCTCGAAGTGATCGATCCCCAAAGCTCCGTGGAGCGGCGCCACACGCCGGGAGGCGGGAGCTACGTGTCGGTTCTCGACCAGCTGGCCGAGCTTCGGTCTGTCCTGAGAGAGGCCTGACCGGGTTTCGCCCTTCGACGTGGTGTGCGGCAGCCGGTCCGCTCGATCGTTGTGTTCCTCTGCTCGGACCCTCCCGGCCCGCCATCCCGGTGCCCATGGTCGAGACCGGCATGTCGGTTCCGGTATACCCGAGCATGTTGCGTACCGCCGTCACCTGCCGCGGGTGGTCGAGGGAGGTCGCGGCGATGTGTTGCGCTCGCACCGGGTCCCCGGGGAGGAGGACCGCCTCGGCGAAATCCTCGCCACCGGCTTCGATGTGCGGAGTTGGCATGCTCGAGCCTTTTCTGGAACATTCAACGTGACTCAAAACCCCAGATATTGGATCAACCACCGTCCCCTTGATCTGCTCGACCGGCCGCCCACCTACCATTCGGCCGAGGTCATGGTTCCGACGACACGATCGATCTCAGCGCCGGTGAAGCTGATCGGAAACTTCGCAACCGCCGTCGGTCTGTTACTGGTCGTCCTCACCGTCGCCGGCTTCCTCGGTGGAGTCTGGTGGGGCTTCGATCTCGCCGCCCACTTTCGGGTCCAGTATGCCGCGCTGCTGGTGCCGGCCTTTCTAGTACCTGCCTGGTTGCGGAGGCGAGGGATAGCTTTACTGACCGGTACGGCTCTGGCGGTCAATCTGGCCCTCATCATCCCGCTGTACCTAGCTCCCCCGACTCCACCGGATGGCTCGGGCACTCTCCAGATCCTGAGTTTCAACGTGACGGCGTCCAACCCGGAGCGAGACGCCGTCATTGACTATCTGGATGCCAGTGCAGCCGACATCATCTTCGTCCACGAAACTTCCATCGATTGGGAAGAGGCGCTGGCCGGATCGAGTCTTCCCTACCGGATAGTCAGCGCCCGGGCGCCGGGATCATTGTTCGGCACCTTGGCTTTGCTGGGGGGAGACGCCGTCGCCAAGGTGGTCGCCCTGGGCGATGCTGGCCAGTTGTCGATAGAGGTCACCACCGAGTTGAGCGGAAGCGAGATCAAGGTTCTCGGCACGCACCCGCTGTCACCGGTCAGCCCGGGCCGGGCGGCTGCCCGCGACGAACAATTGCGGGCCGTCGGCGAGTGGGCCGCCCGCCAGACCTTCCCGGTGGTGGTGACGGGGGACTTCAACGCCTCGACGTGGTCACGCGGGTTCTCCCTGGTCAGCGAAGGGGGCCTGGTGAACTCGCAACGGGGTTTTGGAGTTCAAGCCTCCTGGCCGGTCGGTCATTCGCTGTTCAGCATTCCGATCGACCATCTGGTCCACACTGCGGACCTGACCACCAT
The DNA here is from genome assembly GCA_002403855.1 of Acidimicrobiia bacterium UBA4744. Lineage (GTDB taxonomy): Bacteria > Actinomycetota > Acidimicrobiia > Spongiisociales > UBA4744 > UBA4744. The sequence goes on along the minus strand of DHIO01000041.1, from coordinate 86,632 downwards.
CGATCGGCGCCTCGGCGAGAACTTCGGCTCAGACCACTATCCACTGTTCGCGACGATCGCACGATCCTCGAGCCTCGTGCGCTCGAGATAGTGGTGCAGGAGCGAGCTCCGATATCCATGAAGAGTGAGGGGAGTCCCCACGCTACGCTGCTGCGCATGAACCAAGCATCCTTTCGCGAACGCCGTGAGCGCTTCGCCGCGGCCGTCGGTGACGGCATCGCCGTGATCCCCGCCGGCGGTCGGCAGACCCGGAACCGGGATGTTGAGCATCCTTTTCGGCAGAACAGCGATTTCCGCTTTCTCACCGGCTTCGATGAACCGGACGCGGTGGCGATCATCAATCCCGCCCACGACGAGGAGCGATACGTTCTCTTCGTGAGACCCCGCGATCGGGAAGCAGAGATCTGGAACGGCCGGCGGTCCGGGGTTGAAGGCGCCAGGGCCGACTACGGAGCCGACGCCGCCTATCCGTTGAAGGAACTCGCCGAGAGACTGCGCGGCTACCTGGTGGGTTGCCCTGTTCTGTACTACTCCATGGGACACCCGGCCCATGACCGCACGGTCAGGTCGGTGCTGGGTCAGGCCCGGCGATTTCGCTCCCGGGATGGACGGGAGGTACCGGACGCGATCGTGGATCCCCACACCATTCTCAGCGAGATGCGCCTGCGCAAATCCGACCTTGAGGTCGAAAAGCTCCGCCGCGCATGTGAGATCTCGGTCGGCGGGCACCTCGAAGCGATGAAGTTCGCCGGTCCTGGGCTCTTCGAGTACCAGGTGCAGGCAGCCCTCGAATACCGGTTTCGTGTCGAGGGAGCATCCCGGCTCGGCTACGAGTCGATTGTCGCTTCCGGTCCCAATGCCTGCATCCTTCACTATGTGGAGAACACTCGCAAGATGGAAGCCGGCGATCTGTTGCTGGTCGATGCGGGAGCCGAATATGGGTACTACTCGGCCGACGTCACCCGCACCTTTCCGGTCGACGGAACTTTTACCTCCCCCCAGAAGGCTCTCTACGAAGTAGTGCTCTCCGCTCAGCAGGCTGCCCTACTGAAGGCCGCGCCGGGAGCCTCGATGAAGGAGATGCACGAAACGTCCAAGCGGGTGCTGACCGAAGGCCTCATCGACCTCGGTCTTCTACCGCGCCGGTTGGACGACTCGTTGGCCATGCATCACTATCGCGAATTCTTCATGCACGGGACGGGCCACTGGCTGGGCATGGACGTCCACGATGTAGGCAGCTACGCGGTCCCCGACCAGACCTCACGACCCCTGGAAGCGTCGATGGCTTTCACCGTTGAGCCGGGCCTATACGTGGATCCGGCCCGGACGTCTACGTCCTTCCCGCTGCTCGAGTACGACTTCGAAGCCTGGATGGAACGTCGCTATCTGGTGGGTACCGAGGCGGCTCGGAAGCTCGAGGCAGAGGAAAGGGACAAGGCCGGATCGGTCGAACACCCGATTCCCGCGGAATTTCGCGGACTCGGGGTTCGGATCGAGGACGACATTCTCATCATTGCAGGCGGATACGAGAACTTGACTTCCGGGGTTCCCTCCTCAACCGAGGAGATCGAAACGATCTGCGCCGAACAGTCTCGAATGCCGAGGTTCTGACCTCGAGGGGTCGATTGCGGGCCTCCGATACGCCTGGAGGCCTCGCCTGCAACGAGGCGAAGGGGTTGTCCCGGTCGGCCGGGACCGGGCCGGCTGGTAGGCCGAGGATTTCGTGGAGTGACCCCGGGCCGTCATTGCTTCCCCTCTCACCTTCAGCTTCTAACTCCGCGAGCCTGGCAAGCTGTCGGGATGGTGAAGCGGATTCCCTTCCTACTCATCGCCGGCTTGGCGGTTGTGGTGGCCGCCTGTACCCAGAACGGCTCCTCCAACCCGGCCACCGCCGAGACCGCGTCCACTACGGCTCGGGAAAGGACCGGCACCACCGAGCAGTCCTACGCAGGTGACACGCGAGCGCCGGAGTTCCCGCCCGACCTCGATTGGCTCAACACCGACCGGCCGCTGACCCTCGAGCAATTACGCGGCAAGATCGTGATTCTCGACTTCTGGACGTACGGCTGCATCAATTGCATTCACGTCATTCCGGACCTCAAACGGCTCGAAGAGGAGTTTGCCCAAGAGCTTGTGGTGATCGGCGTCCATTCGGCCAAGTTCGAGAACGAAGCCGACACCGACAACATCCGCCAGATCATTCTTCGCTACGGACTGGAACATCCGGTGGTCAACGACGCCGACTTTGCAGTATGGCGCAGTTGGGGAGTGCAGGCCTGGCCGACGTTGGCGATTGTTGATCCCGCCGGAAACGTTGTCGGTGGCCACAGTGGTGAGGGTGTCTACAGCCTGTTCAAGCCCGTGCTCGACTCCCTCGTCCAGGAGTTCGAGGGACAGATCGATTCCAGTCCTCTGGACATCAAGCTCGAGAAGGCGGGCCTGCCGGAAACTGCTCTTTCCTTCCCGGGCAAGGTTCTGGCCGACGCAGACGGCGACCGGCTGTTCATCGCCGACACCAATCACCACCGGATCATCGTGACCGGCCTCGAGGATGGAAACGTGATCGAGGTCATCGGCAGTGGGGATCGGGGCCGAGCCGACGGCTTTCTGCGTACGGCCTCCTTCAATCAACCCCAGGGGCTGGCCTTGAGCCGGGACGGGGAGAGGTTGTACATCGCGGACACCGAAAACCATCTGATTCGCATGGTCGATCTCCCAACCGGCCAGGTTTCCACAGTGGCGGGTACCGGGTCGAAGGGCACGTTTCCACCAACCGGCGGGTCCTCGCCGACCACCGGTCTGAACTCACCCTGGGACCTTGCCCTGGCCGGCGACCGGCTGTACGTGGCGATGGCCGGTTACCACCAGATATGGATGATCGACCTGGCTGAAGGGGTGGCCCGGCCGTACGCCGGAAACGCTCGAGAGAGCACCACCAACGGAGCGTTGGACGAGGCAGAACTAGCACAACCGAGCGGAGTCGACCTCGACGGAAAGGGGCGCCTCTACTTCGCCGACTCCGAGAGCAGTTCGATCCGTTGGGCCGACGTTGACGGTGAGGAGCGCATGGTGGGCATCCTCGCCGGCAGCGACCAGGACCTGTTCAGTTTTGGCGACGAGGACGGGGTCGGCACCGAGGCGCGCCTGCAGCACCCGCTCGGGGTGGCCGTGGAAGCGGGCTACGTGTGGGTGGCCGACACCTACAACTCCAAGATCAAGCGCATCGATCCTGATACCGGTGCGGTGAAGACGCTGGCGGGTGGCCGGGGATGGAGGGACGGACTCGATCCGCTGTTCTACGAGCCGGGCGGACTCGACGCGGCCAACGGGAAGCTCTACGTTGCCGACACCAACAACCATTCGGTCAGGACCGTCGATCAAGCCACAGGAGAGACGGCGACGCTGGTGCTCACCGGCTTGGAACGCTACGCGGTCGACTCAGATGTCGATCGCTTCGGAGGCACGGTCGTCACCCTGGATCCTTTCAACGTGGCGCCCGGTTCCGGCAGCCTGATCCTGGATGTCGCCTTCCCGGCCGGGTACAAGGTCAACCCGTTCGCTCCGTCCCGCTTCGAGTGGAAGGTTGACGGTGGGGTGGCCGCTCTGGCCCCGGATGCCGCTGGTTCGGTGGTGAACCCGTCCTTTCCGATGGAGATACCTGCAACCTTCAAGGCTGGGGATGGTTCCATAACCGGCGACCTCTACCTGGTCTATTGCGAAGCCGAGCAGGAGAGTATCTGTCTCATCGAGCAGGCCCGGGTGGTGGTTCCTCTGATGGTGGGTTCGGGTGGATCGACGGTGGCGATCGACTACACGATTGAACTGCCCGATCTGTGAGCTGGAACAAGGCCGCAAGCGAGGACTATTCGAGCCGGCCCGGGTTTCGGCCGCGAGACCGGCAGGGTGGCTGCCGCGAAGCTGGATGAAACGCGACTGAGCCAACCGCTCATCTAACCTCTGGCCGATGACCGACTCACCCTGGCTCCAGCTGCTCATCGTGCTCGGGGCAGCGGTGGCCGCTTACCTGGCCGGTAGGTACCTGCTCATCCCGGTGGTGCATGCGGCGGTAGCGCGGACCAGGGCGAAGTGGGACGACATCCTCCTCGACCGCAAGGTGCTGCACCGCCTGTCGCTCCTCATGCCGTTGGTGGTCTTCCGTTTTGGGATCCACATGATCGACGGACTGGGAACGGACTGGGTTCGATTCCTCGAGGCCTTTACGGACAGTTTGCTCATCGTCACCGGCTTGACCGCCGTCAACGCTGCCTTCAACTCGTTCAATGATGTCTACAGCCGCTTGGACATCGCCGAGAACCGGCCGATCAAGGGCTACCTGCAGGTGGTGATGATCGTTCTGTCGGTCTTCGGAGTGATCGTCATCGTTGCTCGGCTCAGCGGCCAGCAGATCGGGTTGCTCTTGGGGGGACTGGGAGCGATGACGGCAGTGCTGCTGCTCGTCTTCAAAGACACAATCCTCTCCCTGGTTGCTTCCCTGCAGATCGCCCAGAACGACCTGGTGCGGGTTGGCGACTGGATCGAAATGCCTCACCTCAATGTCGACGGCGATGTCGTCGACATCGCCCTGCATACCGTCAAAGTGCAGAACTGGGACAAGACGATCTCCACGGTTCCGACGTACAAGCTGGTCTCGGATTCATTCCGGAACTGGCGAAGCATGACCGAGTCCGGAGGCCGGCGTATCAAGCGCGCCATCTACCTCGATCTCTCGACGATCCGGTTCCTGACCGACGAGGAAATCGAACGGTTCGAACGCTTTGCGCCGCTCCACAACTACATGGAGGAGAAGGGCCAGGAGTTGGAGGATTGGCAGCACCTTCACGATCCGGGTCCCGAGCTGGTGGGCGATCCCCGGAGGCTGACCAACATCGGCACCTTCCGTGCGTACCTGGTTGCCTATCTGCGGTCCCGCCCCGGGTTGGCCACGGACACCATGACAACGTTGGTGCGCCAGCTGCCGCCGGGTCCGCAGGGGCTCCCGCTCGAGTTGTACGTCTTCGTGTCGGACACCAGGTGGCCACAGTACGAGACCATTCAGGCCGACATCTTCGATCATGTGTTGGCCATGGTCCCCGAGTTCGGGCTGCGGGTGTTCCAGGAGCCCACCGGATGGGACATCAAGGCACTGCGAGAAGTGCCGAGCGAGGGCCTCGGTTCTGATCGCTAGAGCGTGCGCATCACGATCTTCGGGTCGCGGCGGCAGCGTCGTTGTGGAGGTAAGGCCTCCCTGCAGCCCGGGCGGGCAGTGCGTCGACGCGAGGAGGTCGGGCCGGGTGGTGGGTGAAGCGGGCCTCCGGCTCAACCCGGCCGGGGGCGACCGGCGGCAGGTTGACCGGTGGTGGGGCGGGGAGGCCGATTGAGTCGTAGGTCGATGGTTCGCAGGCCGTAATCGTCGATCACTGCCGCTCGATCGGGACTACGTAGGTGAGGATCATCAGGAAGTGGAGGAGGCTGCCGGTGATCACAAGTATGTGGAACACCTCGTGGTACGAGAACACCCGAGGGAAAAGTCGGGGTCGCTTGGCGACCAGGAGGATCATCCCTACTGAATAGCAGGCCCCGCCCACGATCAACAGCGCCATTGCCTCGAGGGGGAGCCGATCGAAGAGTTCCCGAACGGGGATCACTGCGAACCACCCCATCACCATGTAGAGCGTGATCGAAAGCCAGTTCCGCACCTTGGGGAAGAGCATCTTCTGCAGGATCCCGATCACCGCGATACCCCAGACCACTGCCAGGGTCGTCCACTTCCAGGTGCCGGTGAGCACATTGAAGGCGATCGGGGTGTAGGTCCCGGCGACGAGGAGAAAGATCATCGAGTGGTCGAAGCGCTGCATGCGTTTCTTCCATCGCTCCTTCCACGGTATCGAGTGGTAGAGCGAACTGGTGGTGTAGAGGGCGACCATGCTGCCTGAGAAGACCAGCATCGTGAGCATGCGGGGCAGATCCCCTGCCGTCTTTACGGCCAGCACGATCATCCCGGCCACGGACAGCAGCGCAGCGGTGCCGTGAAGGAACCCGCGAACGGGGTGATGCATCCTGCCGAGCTTGACCCGGTCCACGGTGGGAGCCTACCCGGGCAGTTTTCCGGAGCTAGTTCGTTCGGACGATCGGCAGGACCGCCAGCTGCCTTCTGGAGGGCCACTGATCCACACGAACAAGGAGCCGATGCAGTCGGGTCGGATGTGGAAAGATTGCCCGGGCGGTACCATGCAATGGCTGCCACGCGGGGGATCGCGATGAGCCAGGAGAGAACGCTGCTGCGGCCGGTGTACCGGCTGTACGAGGACCGTTTGTTGCGGCAGCTTGATCCACAGCGACTCCCGCGTCACATCGGCATCATCCTGGACGGCCATCGCCGGTACGCACGGGCTGAGGGCCTGGCGGACTACGAGGCCAGTTATCGGGTCGGCATGTGTAAGTTCGAGGAGTTTCTCGGGTGGGCGCAGCAGATCGACATCCCGGCCATTACCGGATGGTTGTTGAGCAAGGAGAACCTGGCCAGACCCACCGAGGAACTGCAGCCCTATTTCGAGGTTCTGATCAGTCTGTTCGAACGATTGCCCGACCTCGCCCGACGCTACGAGTTGGAGTTGCGCTTCATCGGGAGCCTGGATCTGCTTCCTCCGGACCTTGTGAGAGCCGCCAAACAGGCGCAGGAGCGAGCGGGCTCCGGACATCGCAGGCTGACCATCGCCGTCGGGTACGGCGGCCGGCAGGAGATCGTCGATGCCGTGCAGGATCTGGTTTCGTCGCTGGCTGCCGCCGGGACTCCGGCAGATGAGATCGCCGACTACATCGACGCGGACCGGATCGCCGGTCATCTCTACACGGCGGACCTCCCCGATCCCGACCTGGTGATCCGCACCAGTGGTGAATCGCGCTTGTCGGGGTTCCTGCTCTGGCAGTCCGCGTACTCGGAATTCGCCTTCGTGGACGTCTACTGGCCGGCGTTTCGGCGAGTGGATTTCCTTCGGGCTCTGCGTGATTTCACTCGTCGGAACCGCCGGTTCGGCAGGTGACGGGACTATCCGGGGCTCATTCTTCGTGACCATCCCCGTCTGTTGCGCCCGGACCGGGCGCATCGGGACCTTTTCAACACCCGGGCTCGCCGTGGTTTCCGCAGCAGTTCGACCCCTTTCTGAGCTTGATGGCAGTGTTCTTTGCTGCCATAGCCAGCTTCTCGAGAAAGGGCAGATCGGAGTTGCGCCAGTTGTGGACCACGTGACGGGGATGAGGATCGTGGCTCATGGCCTGAACCTAGTGCAGAATCGAGGACGTGACGATTCGCCGCACGAATCCTTGGTACTCCGGTGGGGCAACGAGAGAAGCGAGTCTCGAGATCCTCGCCGTCGCAGACGGAAGCGACCGCCCTTGGGGGAGGCGGTCGCTATGGTCGGGCTAACACGGGAGGTGGGCTAACCACCTCTATCATCGGTACGGAGCGGCCAGGACTTGAGCGTTTTTTCCGATCGGCGGAGGGTTCTTCTCGAGCACCTTCGTAGCCATTCTCTGCGGACCGACGGGCCCTTCGTCTTGCGGTCGGGTGTGACCACCTCGTGGTATCTCGATGCGCGGCAGACGACGTTTGACGGCGCCGGTTCTCGGGCAGTAGCCGATGCCGTTCTCGAGGTGCTCGATGAGCGGGTCGAGGCGCTGGGAGGCATGACGATGGGAGCCGATCCTATTGCGGTGGCGACGGCAGCGGTTGCCCTGCCGCGGGGAAGAGCCCTGCGAGCCTTTTCGATCCGCAAGGAAGCCAAAGATCACGGTGCCGGGGGAAGGCTGGTCGGGCCGGTTGGACCGGAGGATGTGGTGGCCGTGGTGGAAGACACGACCACCACGGGCGGAGCCTTGTTCGAAGCAATCGAGGTGGCATTAGCCTCAGGTCTGCAGATCGTGCAAGCGATAGCGCTCGTGGATCGGAGCGCAGGCGTGGTTCGGGAGCGCATGGCCGACGTCGGGATCAAGTACGAGCCTCTCCTCACGCCCGGTGATCTTGGAGTTGATGATGGCCCAGACGGTTGAGTTCGAGAAGTCGGCGGTAAAGGTCTGGCTGCTCGCTCTCCTGGGGGTTCCCTTCTTGCTCATCGGAGTCGACTATTTCCTTGAACAGAAGCTGATCGGCAGGTTTGGGGACTTGATCTACGGAGCGGAAGAGCTGCCGGCATTCGAGCCCCGCGACACGATTATCGCGGCTCTGTGCATCATCGTCGGGTCCGTCCTCGTTGTCTGGGGCCTCAAGGAACTCGTGTTTCCCAAAAAGGTGTTCGTTGCGGATAGTGAAGGGATCCACCTGGCCGTGGCCGGACCCTTTCAACCCGCCATCCTGGTTCCGTGGGACGGTTTCCTAGCGATGGAATACGAGGAGATCGACGACGAGGGCGATGCCTACCCGGCGGTCCGAATCGAGTTCGCCCAACGAAGCGGGCTGCCCGATCACCCATGGGGAGCGAGGTGGGTTGGTTCAGCCGAATTACTCATCGACACATCCGACTGGTCGCCGCCCACCACCGGCATCGTCGAATCGCTGTCGCAACTCCGTGAATCGGCAGATGGCGAGGTTAAGGACGATCAATAGGAAGGTCTCGGGATGCTGATTGGAGCTCACGTCAACAACGCTCGTCCATTGGAGGAAGCCGCCCGCCGGAAGGCGGACGTTGTTCAGATGTTCGCTTCAAATCCGCAGTCCTGGAAGAAGCCGCTACCGCGCTCCGATGCCGATGAACTCCTGGCCGCCTCCATTCCTATCTACGTGCACGCCCCCTATCTGATCAACGTCGTTTCGCCCAACAACCGGGTGCGCATCCCCAGCCGCAAGATCCTGGCCCAGACCCTCGAGGCGGCGGAGGCCTTCGGCGCGACAGCGGTCATCGTGCACGGAGGATATGTGACTGCCGAAGGATCGATCGAGGACGGTCCGGAACGATGGAGGAAGGCGCTGGAGCCTCTGGAGACAGAACTGCAGATCCTCATCGAGAACACGGCAGGCGGCGAGGCGGCGATGGCCAGGCGGGTCGACGACATCGCCAGGTTGTGGGAAGAGATCGGTGATCTTGGTCCCGGATTCTGTCTGGACACCTGCCACTTCTGGGCGGCGGGTGAGGAACTGGACGGGCTCGTCGACCGGGTGTTGAAGGCTACCGGCCGAATCGATTTGGTGCACTGCAACGATTCGCGCGATCCGTTCGACAGCCGCCGCGATCGTCATGCCAACCTCGGAAAGGGTGAGATCCCTCCGGAGTTGCTGCTCTCGGTCGTTCGCGAAGCCGGCGCAAACGTGGTCGTGGAGACTTCCGGTGGTGCCGAAGAGCAAGCCGCCGACATAGCTTGGCTCCGAGCCCACCTCTAGGCGATGACCGGGAAGTGTCGAAGCCGTTAGTTTGGGGTTCGTATGCCGCTGGTAGCCGGAATCGACTGCTCGACACAGTCAACCAAAGCGCTGGTCGTTGATGTCGACTCGGGTCGCACGGTTGCCCTCGGAAGGGCAGCACACGAAGTCTTCGGTGGGAGCGGAGCGCGGGAGTCGGATCCCGAGGTCTGGTGGACCGGTCTGCGTGATGCGCTCGGGGAGACCGGCCGGGGAGGCGAGATCGCCGCGATATCGATTGCCGGGCAACAGCACGGGATGGTGGTCCTCGATGGCGATGGAAGACCTCTGCGTCCGGCCAAGCTGTGGAACGATACGGAATCGGCGCCGGACGCCGCCGCCCTGATCGAAGCATTTGGCGGCTCGGAATGGTGGGCCGAGCGGGTGGGACTGGTTCCGGTAGCGTCCTTCACTGCTACGAAGTGGGCCTGGCTGCGAAGGGTCGAACCGCAGGCTGCGCTGGCTGCCGCGGCGATTCGGCTGCCCCATGATTTCCTGACCGAACGGTTGTGCGGCCGCGGGGTGACGGATCGGGGAGATGCCTCTGGAACGGCGTGGTGGTCGACGGCCACAGAATCCTACATCGAGGAAGTCCTGGGCCACCCTTCCCTTCGGCTCGATCCGGCCCTTCTCCCGGAAGTTCTCGGTCCGACGCAGACCGCCGGGACCGTCACGAGCGAGGCAGCCGGCTTCACCGGGATCCCGGCCGGCATTCCGGTCGGCCCCGGGACCGGTGACAATGCCGGCGCAGCGGTCGGGTTGGGATTGGAGGCGGGCGTGCCGGTGATCAGTCTGGGTACTTCCGGAACCGCGTTCATGGTGTCCGAATCCCGGATCGTAGATCCCTCGGGTACGGTCGCCGGTTTCGCGGATGCCACCGGCCGCTTCCTCCCCTTGGCAGCCACACTCAACTGTACGTTGGCCGTGGACCGCGTGGCCGCCTGGCTGGGACTGGACCGTGACAACGTCGCCGGTGACTCGAGCGTTGTCGTTCTCCCCTATTTCGACGGTGAGCGGACCCCGAATCTTCCCAACGCCACCGCTTCCATCATCGGGCTACGTCATACCACCGAGCCGAGCGAGATTCTGCTGGGTGCCTATCGAGGAGCGGTCGTCGGCCTGCTCGACGCCCTCGATGTGATCGACCACCGCAGCTCGGGTATCGCCGCCGACGCCCCGCTGGTGCTGGTCGGCGGGGGGGCGAAGGGATCAACCTGGAGAACCGTAGTGCAGAAGATGTCTGGACGAGCCGTACAGATACCCGAAGCTGAGGAGCTCGTGGCGCTCGGAGCGGCCGCCCAGGCGGCCTCACAGCTCAGTGGAGAACAACCCGACCAAGTGGCGAGACGTTGGGACACTCGCCGGGGGACCCTGCTGGAGCCGGTGACGAGAGACGAGGAAACGCGCCGGCGGATCCACAGGGTGCGCGAATTGATGGCCGAGTTGAACTCGTAGGAAGGTTCGAGGTTTCAGGTTTCAGGTTTCNNGGTTGCGGGCTTGCGGGGTTTCGGTTTTCCGGTTGCGGGTTGGCGCTTGTCGCTTGGCGCTCCTAATCCGCGGCAGCCTCGAGCACCTTCTCGATGACCCTCATGTTGGCCACACCATCCTCCGGCGGTGTCGGCACCGGAGCATCGTCCAGGATCGCCTGCGCAAACAGCTCGGCCTGAACCGTGTACTGATTGGCGGGCGGGAACGAGATGGTGACGGTATCCGGATCCACCGGGGGATTACCCCCCTGCGTGATGAACACGTGGGTCTCGCGATCGGGCGGGATGTTGAATGGGATCTCGACTTCGATCCGTCCGTCCGAGCCCAGCAGGTGTACGCCCTGGTCGGGTTCGGTCAGGGTTGAGACGACGAAGCTCGCCTGGCTCTCTCCAAATTCGAGCAGCGCGGAGGTGACGATGTCCGTCCCGAAGTCCGGGTCGAGACGGACCGACGCCTGGACGCGCGTCGGCTCTCCTTCAAACAGCATGCGGGACAGGTTGACGGCGTAGCAACCGATGTCCATGAGCGCACCGCCGCCGGTCTCGGTCCGGTTGCGGATATTGGACGGGTCGTCGTTGAAGTACGAGAAACGGATTTGCGCGGTGCGCAGCTCACCGATCGCCCCCGACGCCACCAGTTCGCGGACCTTCACCCAGGAAGGATGAAGCCGGTACATGAAGGCCTCCATCAGCTTGACGCCTTCGGCTGCGCACGCATTGACCATGTCCTGCGCCTGACGCCAGTTGAGGGCCAGCGGCTTTTCACACAACACGTGCTTTCCGGCGCGGGCGGCCGCAACCGTCCACTCGTGGTGGAGGTGGTTGGGCAATGGGTTGTAGACCGCGTCGATGTCATCGGCCGCCAGCAGTTCTTCATAGCTGCCAAACGTGTGCGGAATCCTCAGCCGATCGGCCGCAGCTCTTCCTTTGTCGAAATCGCGCGAGGCAATGGCGGTTACCTCGCAGTTCGGAGCGTTCTGGATAGCCGGTATCACTTGCTCTGTGCCGATGGCGGCAGTGCTGAGGATGCCCCAGCGCACTTTGTCAGTCATGTCTCCTCACTTGGGTTCGGTCCAGCGGATGGTTGTGTTGGCGACGAGGGGGAACCCGGGTCGAACAACGTAGGGGTCTTGGTTGAGAGCGTCGGGGGGAGCGGTTTGTGGCTCGATGCACGTTGCGTAGTCCCTCTCGTCGTACACGACCCACCAGCGGCAATCCGACGTCACCTCCATGCGGAGCAGGCCGGGCCACTCGAGCACGGGTGGGCTCGTCACGTCTCCGAAACAATCGTCCCAGGGCCCTTCCGGTACCTCGGTCCGTTCGCGGGTGGCGATACCGTCTGGGTCGCGACGCAGCATGAAACCGGGTCGGAAGCCAATGCGCAATGCCGTGTCGGCGATGACTCGGCGAAACCACGGATGCCAGCCGCACGAGGCAGGCATTTCCCCGTCGGTCGCGTGGACCTCGAGTCGAAGGTCTAGGGAGCGGGCGTCGAGCCGGATCTCCTGGCGGACGAATCCCGGAAAGGGCCAGGGGGGTCCGAGATCGGTCACGAAGGTGGTAGGCGTGTCCTGTTCCCACTCCTGGAGATAGGCGGTGCCGTGAACGGCGTGGTTGCCGAGGGTGCGAGGCAGTTCGTACCGATTTCCGTTGAATTCAAAGCTGCCGTTACGTACTCGTCCGGCGTAGGGAGCCATTGGGTACATGCCCCAGTCGATGGGAGAAGGTCCCTCCCTGACGAGTAGCTCGTGGCCCCCCGTCCTCATCGAAGCAATGCGGCACCCGCGATCGAGGTCGACTACCAGATCGGCGTCGGGCGAGGACATGGTTACCCGTCGGGTCTTCATGACAGTGAATTTAGTGCCGCGGCGCCGGGGGCATGATGCGACCGGCGAGCAGCGATGGCATCGACATCCTGATCTCCGCGGCCGGTCTCCGGAACGGAAGGCCGATCCCGGGGTGGTCTTCCGTCGGAGAAACGGTGGTGCGCCCAATCGGGTACCCGGTAGCTGCGCACTACCGTCAGTCGGTATGAAGAAGTCGATCGGTCTGATGGCGCTGAGCGTGGCGGCGTTCGTGGTGCTGGGAATGCCCAAATCCGCCTTCGGCATCGCCTGGCCCTCTGTCGCCGTCGACTTCGGCCGGCCAGTGGCCGATCTGGGTTTGGTCATCACCGTCTACGTGGCCGGCTACTTCCTCGCCTCAGCAGCAACCGGTTCGCTGACCCGTCGCTTCGAGATGGGGTCTCTCCTGATGCTGGCATCCGGGTTGGCGACGGTCAGCCTGGTCGGATATGCGGCCGCGCCGGAGTGGACACTCCTGCTGACGTCGGCGGGAGGTCTGGGTTTGGCGGGAGGTGTGATCGACGCAGGAGTGAACGCCGTAGTCGCCGTCCGTCATGGAGCTCGGGCGATGGGGATGCTGCACGCCGGGTTCGGAATCGGTGCCACGCTCGGACCATTGATGATGACCACCCTCATCGACACGGACGTGTCGTGGAGGATCGGATTCATGATGCTGGCCGTCGGGCAAGGAGTCCTGGCGTTGCTCTATCTACGCACCCGGGCGGAATGGAAGGTTGCCCCAGATTCCGTCGGCATATCGCCGGACGATCGACCAGACCGAAGGGGTGTGCTCTGGGGAGCGTTGACGATGTTCGCCCTGTATTCGGGGGTCGAGGTCGGAACCGGGCAGTGGGCGTACACCCTGCTGACCGAGGGCAGAGGCGTGTCGATAGCCACCGCCGGCGGCGCGGTAGCGGCCTTCTGGGCAGCGCTGACGCTGTCACGGCTGGGACTGGGGATCATCGGCCACCGGGTATCGATCTACCGGCTACTCAGCGGCAGTTCAGTTCTGGTCCTGGCCGGAGCCGTCGCCCTCTGGCTTGACCCTGTGGCTTGGGCGGGACCGGCGGCCCTCGTCGTCATGGGATTTGCCCTCGGTCCGATCTTCCCGCTCCAGACGACGCTGACACCGAGCCGGGTCGGCGTCGCCTATACGCCGACCGCGGTCGGTTACCAGCTGGCGGCGGCCACCGTGGGCGCCGCGGTGATACCGGGTGGGCTGGGTTTGCTCGTCTCCCGGCTGGGACTCGAGGTCGTGGGGTTGGTGCTGGCGGTGGCGGCGGCGCTGCTGGCGATTTCTGTCGAGTTCCTCAGGCGGTCGAGTACCGGGAGCAGGGCCACGGCTTGACCCCTTCTCCTCCGGCTGTCGCGGTGCCAGCTCCCGGGCCTCCCCGTACGCCTTCTTGAGATGCAACGACAACCCTCGGTCCGCGGAGGAGCCGAAGACCCGGTTGCAGGTTGGCTTCATACGGGAATCTCCGACAGCTTCACTGCGGCGCGATGACGCGCCGACAGAACGGCCGCCTCCATGACCCGTTGGGTGGTTAGGGCGTCGGCGAAGTCGGGGATCGGCATGAAGGGGTTGCCCCCGCCGATCGCCACGACAATATCGGCTGCCTGGTTGGCGAAGGTGTGTTCGTAGCCGAGCCAGTGCCCGTCCGGCCACCAGTGAGCCGCATACGGATGCTCCTCGTGCATCGCCTGGATCGTCTGCCATCCCTGCAGCCGGGGCGGCTCCGTACCATCGAAGAAGTCGAGTTCGTTCATCCTTTCGAAGTTGAACCGCACTGCCCCCCGCTCCCCGTGGACTTCGAGGCGGTTCGAGTTCTTGATCCCGGTCGCCAAGCGTGTCGATTCAAAGGAGGCCACGGCTCCGCCGCGGAAACGGGCGAGAAACAGGACGGCATCGTCGACCGAGCTTCGGCCCTTTCTGGTGGGGTCGTCGGGCTGGGGGCGCTGCTTGATGAACCTTTCCTCGATGGCTCCGACTACCTCGGCGATTTCATCTCCGGTGACGAAGCGCGCCATATCGATGATGTGCGCCATCAGATCGCCGAGCGCTCCGGAACCCGCCTGCGACTGCCGAAAGCGCCAGCTGAGCGGCGTGTCCGGCCCTCCCCAGCCCTGCAGGTAGGCCGCTCGCACGTGGTAGATCCGCCCGAGTCGTCCTTCGGCGACGATTTGGCGGGCGAGGGCCAGGGCGGGAGCCCGCCGGTAGTTGAACCAGACGAAAGTGGGCACTCCGGTTCGCCGGGCGGTATGGGCCATTTCTCTGGCGTCGTCCAGGGTTCCGGCCAGGGGTTTCTCACACGCGACTGCCAACCCGGCTTCCATGGCGGCCAATGCCTGCTCGCGGTGAAGGTGGTTGGGGGTACCGATGTCCACCAGGTCGACGGCCGGGTCGGCGATCGCGGTTCGCCAGTCGATAGTCCAGTTGGCCCAACCCCACCGTTCTGCGAACGACTGCAGGTGAGCAGCGTCCCGAGCTGCGATCACGTGTAGGACCGGCCGGGTGGGAAGGTCGAAGAAGTGCCCGGCCTGCAACCAGGCGTTGGAGTGGGCCTTGCCCATGAATCTGGAGCCGAACAGTGCGACGTTGAGGGATGAATCCGCCATGAGGGTGGAGGCTATCGACTGGGAAACGCCCATGCGTCCAGGGGCATGAACAAACACGAAACTTCGCCCTCCGTTGTTGAGTTCTGTACCAGGGTTCGTAATCTGGCTCTGTGAGTGCTGCGAATCGCCCTCCGGGCCGGGTGCTCGTCGTCGACGACGAGCCGATGGTGCGCGAGGTGGTGACCCGCTACCTGGAGCGCGATGGATTCCGGGTCGACGCCGCCGAGGACGGCTCNNCTCCTGACCGCCCGGGCCGAGGAGTCCGACCGGGTGCTCGGACTCGAGTTGGGAGCGGACGACTATGTGGTGAAGCCGTTTTCCCCTCGCGAGCTTTCGGCCCGGGTCCGTTCGGTGCTACGCCGTGCCGGCCCGGTGGAGGCGGACGGGCCCCTGGAGTTCGAGGGTCTGGCGATCGATCCCGGGACCAGGGAGGTGAGAGTCGGCGAGGCGACGGTCGACCTCACCCCGAAGGAATTCGATCTGCTCGCGTTTCTCGCTTCGCACCCCCGCCAAGTGTTTGCCCGCGGCCAGCTTCTGCAACAGGTTTGGGACTCGTCGGCGGAGTGGCAAGACCCGGCCACCGTGACCGTTCACATGCGCCGATTGCGGACGAAGCTCGAGGACGACCCGCAGAATCCTCGGTGGCTCTTGACGGTGTGGGGTGTCGGGTACCGGTTCGAGCCGTGAGGTTCTTCCTCGTCCTCGTTGCCGTAGTGGTGGCTGCTCTGGCGGTCACCGAACTGACGATGCAACCATCAGCGCAGGATCGGGCGGCGCTGCTGGTGATCTTTGGAGCCATCGCCGGGGCTACCGGTCTGGCAGGCTGGTTGCTGCCGAGGATGACGACCCGCTTCCGCACGCTGCACCATACGGTGCTGCTGGTGTCCCTGGCCGCCGTGGCAGTTGTCGCCATGGCCGTCGCGGTATCCGCTCAGCAGATGTTCCTGTCGTCACACGATCTGCGGCTGGTGGTCGTAGCCGTGGGCTTGGGAGTGGTCCTGGGTGCCCTGTTGGCCGCAACGATATCTCGTCCGCTGGCATCAGACCTCCAGCAACTTGCCGGGACGGCCCGGCGGGTCGGCGAGGGGGACCTGTCGAAGCGAGCCGGGCTCGACCGTCCCGACGAGGTGGGATCCGTGGCTGCGGCCATGGACGGCATGATCGATGCGTTGGAGGCAGCCGAAGCCGAACGTCGGCAAAACGAGGCGGCGCGGCGGGCTTTCCTGGCCGCAGTGGGACATGATCTGCGCACGCCGCTGACCTCGATGCAGGCGGCTATCGAGGCTTTGCAGGATGGTGTTACGGAGGATCCCGACCGATACTTGCGATCGATGCTCACCGATCTCGACCTGCTCTCCGGCCTCGTCGAGGATCTCTTTCTCCTGGCTCAGATTGAGGCCGGAAACCTGGAAATCCGCTCTGAACCCGTCGATCTGGCCGACCTGGCCGATGAAGCAGTCGAGGCTATGGCGCCGGTAGCGCACCGACGGGGAGTTGAGATCGACATCGATATCGATGCGGGCCGGCACATCACCGTACTGGCCGGAGAGCGCGAATTGGGGAGGGTGATTCGAAACCTGCTCGACAATGCCATTCGCTATGCACCGGCTTCGTCCCACGTTCTGGTGGAGGTGGGGAATGGAGGCCCGGACGCCACGGTGAGAATCGTCGACCAAGGGCCCGGATTTCCGGACGACCTCGATGCATTTCAGAGTTTCGCCAAAGGCGACGCGGCTCGTACGCGATCCCATGGTGGGGCAGGCCTCGGCCTGTCCATCGCCAAGGGCCTCGTGGAGGCGCACGGTGGTTCGATCACCATTGAACCGGGTCCGGGTGGCAGGGTGGTTTTTCGGCTGCCCGTGAGTCAATCGCCGCGGCCGGATGGGGATGGGGTCTCCCAGCCGGGAGGTTGACGACTCTTCCATGGTCACCGCCGTCGAAACCCTGGACGCCGAGGAGCCCCGGGTCGGACGGCCCGGAGGATCTCAACGGTGGTCTCCGAATCGGTCCGCCTTGTGGAGGTCCAGGCCGAGCAGGCGCTCCCTCCGTGGCCGGCCCGCAGGAGACCCTTGGCTGCCGAGTTCTCGGTGATATCCCCTAATCCGGGATGCCAATCTCAAAGATGGCTTCGAGATTGTCCATCGTCCGGTTCAGGTCTTTCTCCAGGGCCCTGGGGAGCAGGGTTCCGTCGATCAGCCGGCCCATGAAGCTGGTGACTCCATCCGTCTCGAGCACCACCCGCAAGATGAAGTGGTCGTGGAGGTCCGTGTAGTGCCACTCCTGGACGACGTCGGGGAGAGCGGGGATCTTCGTAGTGAGTTTCACCAGCTTGCCCTCGTCGTACGCGTCGAGTGTGGCTGTGCCCTCGACGGTCCGCCCGAGAAGCCGGTAACGGAAGCGGACACTGTCACCCACTTCGCTCCAGGCACAGAGGTCGGGTTCGACTATGTGATCGATGCCGCTGTAGAAGTCCGGCCAGCGCCGGTAGTCGCTGATGTAGTCCCAGCCCTTCTTCAACTCGACCGGCATGGTTCGAGTCTCTTCAAACCGCATATGACTTCGCCTCCTCTGGGAGTCGGATTGGCGCCCTAGCGGTGGATGGGCGCGCGACCCCTCGAATCCACGGTACGCCCGAAGACGGCGCGTGCCTAGTGGTTTCCGGCCCGACGTGTCGGGTGCGTCGGCGGCCCACTCTTCCTAGCATCTCAGGGTGCTATCCAGTCCCTCGTTCCGCCGTGGTCTACGAGATGGGTTCCCCGTGTTCCTGGCGGTGGCGGCGTTCGGAGTTGCCTATGGAGTGCTCGGGGTTCAAGCCGGTCTCGCATCCTGGCTGGTGGTGCTGTCGTCGGTCGTCATCGTGTCGGGCGCCGCACAGTTCGCCCTGGTAGGGCTGCTGGCCGGAGGTCCGGGCCCGGTGCTGGTTGCCACGACCGGCCTGGCTCTCCGTCACCTGCCGATGTCGGCGAAGCTGGCGGATCTCATCGGGGATCGTTCGCTCCGTACCAGAGTGGCTCTCGCCTGGGTCCTGACCGATGAGACCTTCGGTCTCACCTTGCGTGCTTCGCAATCTGGAGTTCCGGACCTGGTGGCCTACAAGGCGGCCGCAGACCTGATGCTGTACTCGGCTTGGGTTGCGGGCACGGCTCTCGGTGCGTTCCTGGGGAGGGCCATCGACCCGGCCGCCTTCGGCATCGACGTGTTCTTCGCTCTGCTCTTCCTCGGACTGGCGGCTCCGCTGGTTCGGACGCGTCGGGACTGGCTGGTCGCCGCGCTGGCGGTGGCGGCTGCCCTGCTGGCCACCGTCATCCTTCCGGACGCATGGCAGATCACCGGGGCTGCGACGGCGGCGGCGCTGGTCGGGACGGCCGTCCGTGCCTGACCTTGCGTTGATCGTGCTGGTAGCTGCCATTACCTACGCCAGCCGCGTCGCATTCCTCGTTCGCCGCCGGCCCGTCCTGGGAGGGCTGGTCGGCAGGTTCCTCGAGGTCTTCCCCCTGGCCCTGTTCGTGGCGCTGGCAACCAGCGGTCTGGCAGCTCCGGACGGCGAAGTGGCCGTGACGCCGGCTCTGGCTGGGGCCGCGGGGGGCGTGGTGGGTGCCGGCCTCACGCGACGATCGCTGGTCGGAACCATCGTGATCGGGGCGGCCGCCTATTGGCTGGTGCGGTGGTGGGCGGGCTGATGCCCGGCCCGGTTGCCTCGATACGAGCTCGGACCGGCTCTTGCGGTCCGCGAGCGGCTAGGTTCAAATCCGCGTGGAGCCCAAGGGCGACGTCCGTCACCCCTCGCCTTGACCGAACCGGCGATACCCTCGACAATCCGCGACACGTCGAGAAAGGCTGAATCATTCATGGCGGATACCTTGGTCACCATTCATTCCATCTGGCGCTGGATCGTCCTGCTGGGGCTCATCGTTGCCGTCGGATACGGCTTCTCTCGTCCGTCGGACGCGGCTCCACTCCGCAAGGACACCGCCCGAACGTTCACCATCGCCCTCATCATGCTCGACATTCAGGTGCTGATCGGCATCCTGCTATGGATCGTCGACCGCGGCTGGGACCTCGACGTCTTTCGCGCCTGGATCCATCCGGTCGGGATGCTCATCGCCCTCGGGGTGGGGCACGCGGTGGTCGGCCGCGCCACCAGATCGGGAGGGACCGGTGCGTACCGGACCGCCGCTCTTGGAATCCTGGCGACGTTGGTGATCGTGGCGGCCACCATTCCACGGGACGCATGGTTCTGAGAAGCCTCTTGCTGGTCGTGTCGGCCGGTCTGGTGGTGAGTGCATGTGGCAGCTCACACGGGCCCTGGACGGATCCCAGCGGCAACATCGCCTCCTCGGGGATCATCGTCGAGTACGAGGGCTTCAAACGGTGCGGCACCCAGGATGTGGTGTTCCTCGAATTCGTCGGTCATACCTACGCCAATGACCCGACGGCTGCGCTGGGCACGCTGGTGGGTGACAGCGGCGCGGTGCTGACGTTCAGCGACCGGGCCGAGCTTCCACCCGACGCCGCCGCCGGCGGTTACCGGCACAGCATTCGCGAGGTATGGGTCGCAGAGTCGGATGTCGAAGACTATCTCTATCTGGTCTACGACGATCAGCGGGTGGAACGCTGGCCGCGAGCAGAGGTTCCCTGTGAGTAGTCGCAGAGGGTTTTTGGCGTCCTGAGAGGGGAAATAGTGGGGGTTCAGGACGCCGAAAACCGGGGATTCATTCGTAGTCGATCAAGACCAGGACCGTACCCCGGTAGGTATCCCCGTCGATGCTGGTAGCGGCTATGACGGCGGTGAAAGGCTCGAGGGCGATTTGCGCGTCGCCCGACGCCCCGAAGACATCGGCGAGGCCATCCACGTCCGCGAAGAACGAGACCAGGTAGTTCTCATCCGGTAGAGCATCGACGGCGGCTGCATAGGCCGCACTGTCCAGGAGGTTGGGTCCGGCGGCTCCGATCCTGGTCAGGTCGCTGCTGCTGGTGCCGACGACGAAGCGCTCGTCGGTGACTCCATACGTCACGACCTCTGCGGCGTCGTCTTCGAGGACGTAGATTTCGTTTCCTCCGACGGTGGCTGCAGACACCGGCGTGTTTTTCTCCTCCAGCACGTCCTGCAAGATGACGAGCGTGGCGCGAAGGGGATCCGGTGACGAAGTGCCCGCGAACCCGACCAGACCGACGGGGTAGCCCGACTCTGCGGCCAGTTGGCCCTCTTCGGATCGGAGCAGCGCCACGCCGAGGACCCCATCCAGGTGAGCAACGAAGTCATCGATCGGGTGGAAGCCGAGTTCAGCGGCGGCTGCGTCGAGTTCTTCTTCGTAGGCGGATTCCTGTCCGACCACCGATGCGGCGATCGAGGACCAGAGTCCGGCCGGACTCCCATACTCCGCGAATGCCAGGGTGTCCACCGGCAGCAGGGCCGGTACAGAGCCCGTGCCGAGCAACTCCGGCGTGTACCACTCTGGCCCGCCGTCGGTGAGCATCAGCGCGCCGTCGAAGGCCACGCCGGTATCGGTAACGGTGACGGAGAAGGAAGCATTCTCCCAGCCGTCCAGCATGTCCCGGGAAAGACTGGCGTCGAGCATGATGCCGCCGACGGTGGTGAGCATGCTCTCGTAGATGTCGCGGTAGAAACCTCCGTTGATCCAACCGGTGAGGAGCCGGGAGTCGGGCAGCGATTCGGTTGCCGCCACGAATCCGGGATGGTCGGCCAGAGAGCTTCCATTCTGGGCGTCGACTCCGCGTTGCACGGCAATGGTCGTACCGGCCAGCAGCATCCCGTCCGAGACGGCGATGGTCACGCCGGTGCCGGCGTCCCGCCAGTTCAACAGATCCACCCCTCGGTAGGTGGACGGTACAATGGCGAATCCGTCTCGAGCCAGTGACGCCTGGAGGGTCTCGAGGAAATCCCGGGCCTTGCCATCGTTTCGGACTTCGACTGCCAACAAGACGTCTGGTGTAGAGGTGTAGTCCATCGGATCCCAGCCGCTGGGGAGGACTCCCAATCCGATTGTTCGACCGATCCAGGGCCGAATGTCGTTGCTGAAATCGAAACCCGCGGAAGCCCACAATTGCTCGTCGAGGTCGGCGATCAGATCCTCGGGCTCGGCGACATCCTCCCCGAGCTGTGTGAGGATGCCGTTCACTGTGTCGATCAGCGCTCCGGTGGTGTCCTCGCCCGTCAGCTGAAGGAGATCCACTGATAGATATGCGCCCGTTTCGGGTGGCATCGAGGCGGCCGGGGCCTGACTGACGGCCGTGAAGGCTTGGAGAGCGAGCAGCCCTCCTCCGCCGACCAAGACGAGTGCCGTCACGGCACCGATCACCATCATCTGCGGACCTCGCCGCTTCGAACCCGCAGACGTATGGGTAGCTTGGATCAATCCGGAGGCCGGTAGCCGGTCGGATGGATCAACCGGCAGCTCATAGGGATCTGGAGGGAGGTCTTCCACGGTATGGCTATCGGCATCGGAGCCGAACGGCTTGATTCGGTTCACCACCCGAAATCGGTCGCCGCGGAGATCCGGGAAGAGCGCTCCGTTAGCGCCTTCCGAAAGGGAATCTACCGCGTAGTGTCCATCTCCCGTCCCGGCTGGTCATGAGCCAGACCCGGCGAGCCGTACAAACGACCGGGAGACTCGGTTCCGTTGTGCGGCGAACTTCTTCGGCAACCGATACATCGGGCGTGTGAGCCACTGTCAGGTGAGGCACGATCTCGTCGTGGGCGCCTCCGTACGGCGGTGTCTCGGGCCACCGGGTGGCGATGGCGGCAGTGAGCCGGACGAAGGGATTCGGTGGGTCGGGGGTGAGGTAGATCACATCTGGAAACCGACCAATCCCCGAGAGATTGAAGGGGAAGGAATCTATCCCTGAGAAGAGCGCTTTCAGTTCGGCCAGGATCGAATCGTCCAGCTCGGCGGGGGCGAGAAACGGGTAGAGCACGGTGATATGAGCGGGCACGCCGGCCGAAGCGGCCGGATCGTAGCGGACCCGCAGGTCTTTCACTACGGGTTCGGATTCCGGAACCGGGACGATCAACGCCGACTCGGAGGTCAACTGGAACCTTGCGGGTTGCGATGAATCCACGACCTTCTCCGTATCGGCAATGACAACCGTGTTGTTGTGTGCATGCAGTCCGAACTGCATCTCGACTGTAGTGGGATCGACGGAACCGGCCTCCTCGCCGCCTTGTTATCCGGTAGTAACCAGCCCATGTGCCTCGGGAACGTCCCTTCCGCCCCAGAACGCAGCATTTGGGCTGAATCCGGGGAAGTATCTCCGTTCCGTCGAGAGAACCCCTCTTGTGGGGGACATGCCGCGAGGCTGGAGATCGTGACCATGTCGGACGTTCATGATGTGGCGAATCGCCACCCGGGCTCGGAGATGCCTCTCTTCGCATGGATTCGTCTGGTCAAGACCGGCCATCCACCTGCCGATGCTAGGAGGGCATGTCCCAGGGAACCGCATCCGAAGATCACCGACGCGTCGGCAACGACGCTGCCGCCGACGACTCGAGAAGGGGGCGACCGGACCCCGAAAGGCTGGATGCCAACCTCGCCCGCCGCTATCACCTGACCCGATTGGTCATTGCTTTGGCGATTTCCCTGGCCAGTCTGGTGTTGGTGGCTGCCTGGGATTGGGTGGGGGGTTTGCTCGTTTCCGTCGTCGCCCTTTGCGCGGCGATCGATGCCTGGTTGCGACACCAGGGTCGCTGGTTCCGGTCGGTTCACTTGCCTCTTCTGGTCGACTCGACTGCGGTGGGCGTTGCGACCGTGTTTGGTCAGCTGCCGGTCGAAGTGGTGATCCCTCCGTTCTCTTACATCGTGGTCGCTGCCTTTGCTTTGTTGGATGTCCGCTCTGCTCTCCGGTTCTTGCCCTATCCGGTCATGTGGATCCTCGTCCACCTCTTCGTCGTGGATGGGAGCGGATGGTCGGGCGCCGAGTTGTGGATCATCAGGGCGATCGCGCTTCTGGTCTACCTGCCGGGAATGGTGGCAATCCTGATTGCCGCCTCTGGAGTCCTCCAGTCGGCAGGGCGGCTCGACGCAGAGCTATCGGCCAGCAAGCGACAGCTCGATCTGACCGTCAATGCGGCACCGTTGATCTTGTTCGAGTACGACGCCAAGGGTTGGTTTGGGCTTTCCGAAGGAGCAGGTCTGGAAGCGCTCGGACTGGTTCCGGGAGAGGTCGTGGGCCGATCGGTCTTCGAGGTGTACGCCGACGCACCGCAGGTGCTCGCCGGTGTGGAGCGTTCCTTGAAAGGCGAATCGTTTTCTGATGTCGTCCAGCTTGGGGACCTGTTCTTTCAGGTTCAATATTCGGCGCAAGTCGATGCGCACGGCAGCTTGGAGCGGGTAATCGGAGTGGCCACCGACGTGACGGAACGAATGAGCGCCGAGGCAAGCCTCGAGGCGTTGGTTCGCTCCAAGGATGAGTTCGTGGCAACCATCGCTCATGAGCTTCGCACGCCGCTCACTGCGGTAGTCGGGTTGTCAGAGGAGTTGCGCTCGAGCTACCAGTTGTTCAACCTGGCCGAGATCGCGGAATTCATCGGGATGATTGCCGACCAGAGCCACGAAGTGGCGGCGATCGTCGAGGATTTGCTGGTGGCCGCCCGGGCTGATATCGGAAAGGTGACGGTCGTTTCCGAGGAAGTCGACCTCCACCGTGCTATCGAAGGGGTGCTGGCGGAGACCAATCACCTGCGAACACCTTCAACCCGATCCATATCTGTTTCAGGATCTGCCGGGAGTGCAGCGGCGGATTCCCAACGGGTCCGTCAGATTCTGCGGAACCTCGTCACGAATGCGTTCCGATACGGAGGGAAGGAAGTCTGGATCGAACTGGAAGGGAACGCCGTGTGGAGCAAGGTGGTCGTGGCCGACAGCGGGTCCGGAATCCCCGAGTCGGAACATGAC
The DNA here is from genome assembly GCA_002403855.1 of Acidimicrobiia bacterium UBA4744. GTDB lineage: Bacteria > Actinomycetota > Acidimicrobiia > Spongiisociales > UBA4744 > UBA4744. The sequence goes on along the minus strand of DHIO01000041.1, from coordinate 62,385 downwards.
TCCATCTTCGAACCATTCCGGCGGGCCCACGACGCCCCGGGTTTGCCCGGTTCGCTGGGGCTGGGCTTGTCCGTCTCCCGCAAACTGGCGGAGATGATGAACGGCACCCTCACCTACCGACAGGCGGAGACACGCAGCGAATTCGAGTTGATGTTGCCGACCGGACGGGAGCGATAGAGTCTCTACGGCGCCTCACGCAGCAGCGTCAGCAGCATGACACTCGGTTCGAGGGCCGCGACCGAGTGCGGCAGGCCGGCCGTCATGTGGGCCCAGTCACCGGGACGAACCTCGACAGTATCGGTTCCCATGGTCAGGCGCAGGCGACCTGAAAGGACCTGCACGATGGCCGGCATCGCGGCCGTGTGTTCGGTGAGCTCTTGATCTCGGTCAAAGGCGAACGTGACCACGCGGACCGAGTCATCCTTGTAGACCACCTTGCTGAGGGTCCCCTCGGTTGGGATTTCCATCGACGTGGTCAGTTCGGCGAGGAACGTGTGGGAGGCGGTCATGGCCGTCAGCGTACCGGGGCGGCTTCAACTCTGCCCGCTCGGGCGAGTTCGTGGTCACTTCCGGTAATCTGGAGGAGGCTCCGAGCACGGGCGATCCGGACGGACGGCCGAGGCTCATTCGAACCCGGACACGAGATTTCAGTGAGTCCCCCAACCCTCCGCGGTGGGGAGAGAGGAATCAGACATGGCCGACAAGATCACCGTCCCGCATGTGCGGTCTCGCAAGGGCGGTCCCAGATTGACCATGGTCACCGCCTACGATGCTCCGACGGCCCGGATCGCCGACGCGGCCGCAATCGACATGATCCTCGTGGGGGATTCGGTTGCCAACGTCGTGCTCGGCTACGAGGACACGCTGGCCGCCGACCTCGACGTGATGATCCACCACACGGCTGCGGTGGCCCGCACGGAGCCAAGAGCGCTGGTGATCGGTGACATGCCCTGGATGAGCTATCACGTATCGATCGACGATGCCGTTCGCAACGCCGGTCGGCTTGTTCGCGAGGGTGGGGCGGAAGCCGTCAAACTGGAGGGCGGGCGCAAGCGGGTGCCGGTCGTTGAGGCCATACTCGCCGCCGAGATCCCGGTTGTGGGCCACCTCGGGCTCACACCTCAATCCGTGCATGCTATGGGCGGCTACCGGGTACAAGGCAAGGCTGCCGAAACTGCCAAGGAACTGCTCCAGGACGCCCACCGGCTGGCCGACGCGGGCATTTTCTGCCTTGTCCTGGAGGGTATCCCCGACGTGCTGGCCCAGCTGATTACCAAAGAGGTTTCGGTTCCCACCATCGGCATCGGAGCGGGTCATCACACCGATGGGCAGGTGTTGGTATTCCACGACGTCCTCGGATTGCACGACGGCCGGATGCCGAAGTTCGTGCGGAAGTATGCTCGCCTCTTCGATGAAGCGGTAGCCGCTCTGCAGTCGTTTGTAGGGGATGTTCAGGCGGGTGCCTTCCCGAGCGAAGAGGAGAGCTACCACATGACCGACGAGGCGGCCACGGCGCTATTCAAGGAGGAGCCACGCGACGACTTGTCCTGGCCCTTGTCCTGGTAGCCGCTGCCTGTAGCGACGCCACAGGCTCTTCCCCGACCACCGAGCCCTCCGCGTCGACGACGACTACCACGTCCACCACCGTTTCCACCGGCGGTCCCCAGGCGCTGCCCGGTTTCGAGACTGCCGAGATTGTCCTGGACGGCGACCGGTTGCTCGTCGCCGTGGCCGACACGCCCAACCGGCGAAGCCGGGGCCTCATGGGGGTGACCGATCTGGGCGACCTCGACGGCATGGTGTTCCTGCTTCCCGCACCGTCGACCGGCGGGTTCTGGATGAAGGACACCTTGATCCCGTTGGACGTCGCCTTTTTTGCGACGGACGGGTCCCTGCTGGCCGTGCTCACGATGGAACCTTGCACGTCGGATCCCTGCCCAACCTACGCCATCGACGAGCCGTGGCAGTGGGCCATCGAGGTGCGGGCCGGTGACTTCGATGGACTTCCTCCGACGGCCCGCCTCGACGTTGGCCGGGACCCCTTTGTTCCGCTGAAGAGCTAGAGCTTCAAGCGGCAAGCTCCTAGCGCGAGTCGGGCCATGATCTCAACAGGGCGGTGCCAACCCGGTTCGGTACCGAGTGCCGACTACTGACCATTGAGCACCCGCTCCGCGAAAACTCCCTTGTTGCCGGGCTTCCTTTACCCACCAGGGGTCGGTTACACTGCCATCGCTTCCCCGGGTAACCAACGATTTACCCGAGCCTGCTCCACCGGACGGTGGGGCCTTCCGCAGCGAAGCGGATGTCCACAGGAGGAGGATGCCTTTGCGCAGCTATGAGCTGATGACCATTCATCGGCCCGAATTGGCCGATTCTGACTATCGAACGCTGGTGAACGAGACGGAGGAATTCCTCCGCAGCCGCGGTTCGAACGTTGTCGACACCGATCTCTGGGGCAAGCGCCGCTTTGCCTATGAGATCAAGCATCTCAACGAGGGCTACTACTCGGTGCTCAAATTCGAGGCCGAACCGGACGTCGTCGACGACCTGGATCGTGTGCTGTCTCTGGCCGACCTGGTGATCCGGCACAAGATCTTCCATCTCGACCAGGAATGACCGATCGGCAGGTGTCACACCCTCCTGGCACAGTGAGGGTGAGCCTGACCTGTAAGGAGAGAGAATAATGGCGACGAACAGTGTGACCGTGATCGGCAATCTCGTTGAGGACCCAGAGCTTCGATTCACCCCGTCGGGGGTGGCGATGGCGAAGATCCGGGTGGCCGTCAACCGCCGGTGGCGTGATCAACAGAACGAGTGGCAGGAGGAGACGAGCTTCTTTGGTGGCACCCTTTGGCGAGAGGCGGCCGAGAATGCCGCCGAGTCGCTCACGAAGGGTGCCCGGGTGATCATCACCGGCAGCTTGGAGCAGCGGCAGTGGGAGACCCAGGAGGGTGACAAGAGATCCGTCGTCGAGATCCGTATCGACGAGATGGGACCTTCGCTTCGGTGGGCAACTGCTTCTATCACCAAGACGGCTCGTTCGGGCGGAAACGACTGGGATGGTGGGCGCCAGAGCGTCCCGGCCGCGCCGGTCGCTCGAGATGACTACGGGCCGGACGAGGCACCTTTCTAGGTAGGAGGACGACACGGTAATGGCTGGCAAATCAGCACGGCGTCGGCGGGAGAACCCGAGGAACGCCAAGAAATTCAAGAAGAAGGTCTGCTATTTCTGCCGGGAGAAGATCGACCACATCGATTACAAGGATGTCGCGGTTCTCCGGAAGTACATGTCGGACCGGGCCAAGATCCGGGCACGGCGTGTGACCGGAAACTGCACGCAGCACCAGCGGCAAGTGGCGGTTGCCATCCGCAACGCTCGGGAAATGGCGTTGCTTCCGTATGTGGGGCAAGGATGAGGCTCATACTCACAGAGGATGTCGCCGGTTTGGGTGGGAAGGGAGAAGTAGTCGAAGTCGCGGATGGTTACGGTCGAAACTACCTCCTCCCCAAGAAGCTGGCTATGAAGGCGACTGCGGGGGCCTTGCGGGATGCTGAGAGCATCAGGAAGGCCCATGAAGACGCTCTTCGCAAGGAGCTCGAAGAAGCCCAGGCAACCGCCACGACGTTGGCCGGGACCCGGGTGGTGATCGCCGCTCAGGCAGGCGATGAAGGCAAGCTGTTCGGTTCCATCTCGGCTGCGGATGTGGTCGACGGCGTCCTGAAGTTCACCGGCGTACAGTTGGATCGCTCCACGGTGCAGATGACCGCTCCCATCAAGAGCATCGGTCTCCACGAGTTGATGGTCAAGCTGCACCCGGAGGTTCAGTTTGCGTTGACCCTCGATGTGATTCCCGCGTGAGGCACGAGTGACCGATCTCGACCGGATTTCCACTCGACCGAGGAGCGTATCCGGTCGAGGACGCGTCCCCCCGCACAGTATTGAGGCCGAAGAGTCCGTCCTCGGGGCAATCATGCTGTCGGCCGAAGCGGCCAACCTGGTCATGGACAAACTGGACCCCGATGATTTTTATGTTCCTGCCCATCAGGCCATCTTCGACTCGATCGTGCATCTCTACAACGCCAACCAGCCAATAGACGCGCTGACGGTGTCTGATGCCCTCCACCGGAAGGGCGAACTCGAACGAGTAGGTGGTGCCGGCTATCTCACCGACCTGATGGAGGGCGTGCCCACGGCCTCCAACATCGAGTACTACGCAGAGATCGTCGAGGAACATGGGTTGCGTCGCCGGCTCATCGGTGCAGGCGGCCAAATCGGCGATCTGGCAGTCATGACGGACCTCGAGATTTCGGCTGTTCTGGACCGGGCCGAGCAAGCGGTATTCGGGGTGGGTGAACGCCGGATCGGTGAAGGCCTCATTCCCATGAGCCCGCTGTTGCACAGCACCCTCGAGGTGATTGAAGAGATGGAAGCTCGCGGGTCCGAGTTGACCGGTCTCGCCACGGGCTTCCGCGACCTGGATCGCAAACTGGCCGGGCTGCAGCCCGCCAACCTCGTCATCGTGGCGGCGCGGCCCTCGATGGGCAAGAGCACCTTGGCGGCCAACATCGCCACCAACGTCGCCATGACCGGTGGCACCGTTGCCATATTCAGTCTCGAGATGAGCCGCGAGGAAGTCGTCCAGCGCCTGCTCTGCTCGATCGGCAGGGTTGATTCGATGAAACTACGGACCGGCCAGCTTGGCCCGCAACTCTGGCAGAAGGTCGTGCAGGCAGCCTCGAAGATGTACAAGGCACCCATCTACATCGACGATTCCGGTCAGCTGACGGTCACCGATATCAGGGCCAAGTGCCGCCGTCTCAAGCGACAGCACGGACTCGATCTGGTGATCATCGACTATCTCCAGCTGATGACCGGGTCGGCCCGCGAGAACCGCCAGCAGGAGATAGCCGAAATCAGCCGTAGTCTCAAGAACCTTGCTCGAGAGCTGGACCTGCCGATCATGGCTGTGTCTCAATTGAACCGCAGCCTCGAAGCCCGGGAGGACAAGAGGCCTCGATTAGGTGACCTGCGGGAAAGCGGTGCCATCGAACAAGACTCGGACGTGGTGATGTTCATCTACCGCCACGAGTACTACCACCCGGAAGCTCAGGACACCAAGGGCCTCGCCGAGGTAATCATCGCCAAGCACCGGGCCGGGTCTACCGGCAGAGTCGATATGACTTTCCTTCCGGAATTCACCCTCTTCGCCGACCTGGGGCGAGACGTGTCGGTTTGACCACCAAACCAACACTGACTCCAAACCCGCCCTCCCGGACGCCGCGAATCCGGCCGTCTGTCTCTGCGCTCCATAAATGCGCAGTTGTCGGGCATCCGGTTGGCTAGGTTCCCCCGTATGACCGGAAGATCGCGAATCCTGTGGATCGTCGCCATCATCGTGGCCCTTGTTCTGCTGGGACAGCTGCTCGCGGTTCTCAGATGGGTGTTCGGGGCGGTGATCCTGGTGGCGTTGATTGCCGTCGTCGTCCGGGCGTTGGCCCGGGCCTCCAACTAGCGACGCTCCCACCAGCTGTGCACCACGGGAGCGCTGGTCCCGGTCCACGTCGAATCATGCGGTCTACGTGGATCGAGCCGTCCGTGCCTATGCGGCGCGTGCATAGCCCGTAGGATGGCCGGCAGCACCGTCGATCGGAGGGTTCAGTGGGCCACCGCAATGTGATCATCATCGGAGCTGCCGGGCGGGACTTCCACAACTTCAACACCCGCTACCGGGGGGATGGATCGTCACGGGTGGTTGCGTTTACGGCTACCCAGATCCCCGACATCGAAGGTCGCCGGTACCCACCTGAACTGGCCGGAGCTTTGTACCCGGACGGGATCCCGATCTACGCCCAGGAAGACCTTCCGCACCTGATCCGGAAACTGAACGTCGACGAATGTGTCTTCTCCTACAGCGACATTACCTACGGGCATGTCATGGGCGTCGGTGCCATCGTTCAAGCGGCGGGAGCAGCTTTCACTCTGCTGGGTCCGGGCGACACGCAGCTGTCCAGCACCAAACCCATAGTGGCGGTATGCGCGGTCCGCACCGGATCGGGGAAGAGTCAGACCTCCCGGCGGGTGATCGAGATCCTGATGGAGCGAGATCTGAAGGTGGTGGCCGTCCGCCACCCGATGCCGTACGGCGACTTGAACGCGCAGCGGGTCCAGCGGTTCGCGGATCTGGCCGATCTCGAGACGCACAACTGCACTATCGAGGAGATGGAGGAGTACGAGCCGCACATCGTGCGAGGAAATGTCATCTATGCCGGTGTCGACTACGAGGACATCCTGCGCGCCGCCGAGGACGATCCAGCCGGATGCGATGTGATCGTTTGGGACGGCGGAAACAACGACTTCGCTTTCTTTGAGCCCGACCTCCAGATCACCGTGGCCGACCCCCACCGACCCGGTCATGAGCTCCGCTACTACCCGGGCGAGGTAAACGTTCGCGTGGCTGACGTGGTGGTGATCAACAAGGTCGACAGTGCCGATCCCGAAGGAGTAGAGACGGTCCGGCAGAACGTCGAGGCGGTGAACCCCGACGCGATTATCGTCGAAGCAGCGTCCACGGTGCGTATGGAGGATCCGGATCTGGTGAGAGGGAGACGGGTTCTGGTCATCGAGGACGGCCCGACATTGACACACGGGGAGATGACGATCGGGGCCGGGGTGGTGGCTGCTCGACAGAACGGAGCCACCGAGCTCGTCGATCCGCGTCCGTTCCTCGTCGGGCGTCTCCGCGAGACATTCGAGATCTATCCAGACATCGGTACGGTTCTGCCGGCGATGGGCTACGGCGAGGAGCAGCTGCGGGATCTCGAAGCCACTATCAACGCCACCGATTGCGACGCAGTGGTGATCGGGACTCCGATTGACCTCAGCCGGGTCGTCGACATCAACAAGCCCACTACGCGGGTCTTCTACGATCTGGAGGAGGTAGGCAAGCCCGACCTCGCCGATCTGGTGGCGCAGTTCATCGAGGAGCGCGCCCTTTCCGGGTGAGATTCCTGCGAATAGCACACCATGGCGCAAGAACCGGAAAGGCGAGGCCCCCTCCGCCGATGAGGGGGCCTCTGGTTCTCGCCCGATCCTCTCGGGAAGAGTCGGAGGAAGGGGGAACTCCGTATTGCTCGGCGTGCATGAGACCGGGTGAGAACTTGTACGTCAATCATCGGGATTTCCGGCCCGTATCTTGAGCGCGAATCTCGCGAGGCTTTCGCCCGCGAAACCTCNNTCGCTCGCGCCCGATATTCTCTTCCGGTGCCCTCCCGCTCGAACGCAATGATTTCGCTGGTGCTCCTCACCACCGCCTGGGGCACGATCCCACTGATCGTGCGATCAGTGGACCTTTCTGCACAACAACTGGTTGCGGCGCGGTTGTGGCTGGGGGCTTTGCCCCTGCTGGCCGTGTTGCTGAGCCGGGGTATGCCGCGGCTGACTGTCTCGTACTGGTGGCGGGTCGTCGGGCTGGGCGCGCTCCTTGCTTTCCACTGGGTGGCTTTCTTCTATTCCCTCACCACCACCACCGTGGCGATCGCCCTGGTGCTGGTGTACCTGGCGCCGGTCGGTATGGCCACCCTGGCACCGGTAGTACTGGGAGAGCCGCTCCGCGCTGGTGCGGCGGCGGCCTTGGGGGTAGCTCTGGTGGGGGTGATTCTCGTGGCCAGACCCGGGGAGGGCGCCACCGTGGAGGGTGTGGTGGCCGGCCTGGTTGCGGCGGCCAGCTTCGCCGGTCTGGTGCTGGCCGGCAAACCCATCGCCCAGCAAATCGGTCCACTCAGGCTCGCCACCCTGGAAACATCCGTCGCTGCCCTGCTCATGCTGCCGTGGGCGGTGACCGCCCTCCCGGAGGCGGGTCAATGGTGGTGGCAGCTGACCATCCTGGGAGTTGTGCTCACCGGCATTGCCGGCTTCGTCTACTGGAGGAGCGTCACCGCCCTTCCCGTCGCCACCGTCGCCGTACTGAGTTACATGGAACCTGCCTCCGCCGTAGTGTGGGCGGCCCTCTTCCTCGGGGAAACGGGAGATGGCGTCACCTGGTTGGGGGTCGTGCTGGTCCTGATTGCCGGTGCGGCTGCCGGTTGGCAGGGCCGGGCGGCGGCGTCGGCGGAACAGCCGGTTGTTGGTTGAGGCCGACGTACGGTCGAGGTCCAACATTACCGGTACCTGTCTACGAGCTCCGACGCCCGGCCGTCGCTGGAAGGATCACTGGTCTGACGCGCGTACTCGACCGACCCGGACACGGTGATGGAGCCGGGATCGGTTGACCACCGGGCCGTCGGGTTGCACCCGGCTGCCCATGCTGCGCCCGGGCTAAGGCTGAAGGACTGCGACCGCGGCGGCCCGGTTTGTTCCCGGGAATCAACCGTCCTTCTCAGCGAGTTCCCTGAATTCATCGGGAATGGATCCAAGCTCCGACAGGGAAACGGACGCATACCCGACGGCCTTGCGACCGAATCGATCGCGTACTGCGTCGACGGACCGGTCGAGGGCCCAACGAGCGGCGCCGGCGGTGGTCCCCGGTCTTCGCTGCTCGTCGCCCAGTTCGATCGGTAACTCCAACTGCAGCGCGGGCTCGTAGACCAGCTGGGACACTGAGATGGCCAGCAGGGTGACGAACTTCTCTTCCGGGTGATCGGTCAGCGCGCTGGTAACCAGTGAGTGCGCCACCTCGGCCAGGATCGACGTGGCGGATATGGCGGCGGGGAGCGTGATAGACCTCGTAACGGATTGCATCTTCGCGAACCGCACCCGGACCGTCACGGTCTTGCCGGCCCGTTCCTTGGCGCGCAGACGAGTGGCGACCCGGTCGGCCAGATGGCGCAAGGTCCGGAGCGACAGCTCGGTGGATATCGGCCGGCGACCCAGAGCCGATTGAGCCCCGACAGAAGCGGCCCGGTGGGTCGTTTGGATAGAGCGCGGATCCTGGTTCCAGGCCAGCGAGAAGAGCTTCCCCCCGACGGCCCGGCCCAGGATGTGTTCGAGCGATCGGCTCGGGGTGACGGCCAGCTCGCCGATGGTCGTGACGCCCTTCTCGGCGAGGCGGGTCTTGGTAACCGGTCCCACACCCCAGATCAGCTCTACCGGCAGCGGGTGAAGAAACTCCAGCTCGTCCTGGGGGTCGACGACGATCAGCCCATCGGGTTTGGCGACCTGGGAGGCAATCTTGGCCAGATGTTTGGTCCGGGCTACGCCAACCGATACCGGCAGACCGGCCTCATCGCGAACTCGCCGGCGAATCTCCGTGGCCATCTCCGGCGGTGAGCCGAACAAGTGGGTCGAACCGGCGACGTCGAGGAAGGCCTCGTCAATCGAAATCCTTTCCACCAGCGGAGTGAAGTCACGCATGATGTCGATCACCTGGTCGCCCAGGCGCTGGTATTCGACGAAGTGACCGCCCACAAACTGAAGCTGGGGACACAACTCTCGGGCCCGGTGTCCCCCCATTCCCCCGTGAACGCCGTACGCCTTCGCTTCGTAGGACGCTGCCAACACCACCCCGCCCCCAACGGCGATCGGCTTACCCCGCAGCGACGGATCGAGGAGCTGCTCGACCGACGCGTAGAAGGCATCGAGGTCTGCGTGAAGGATGGTGGCCTCGACAGCCATGACCCGATGATAGTCGAACGTATGTTCGATGGGCGAACGGAGGGGTCTTGCCGGTTCTCGGCGAAGGCGCCTGCGGAGGCGAATAGCCTGGAACCCGGCGGTGTCCAAGGACCGTCGACAAACTGCATATTGGAGGCCGATGGTGATGGAGTCGATCAACCCGGCAACGGGCGAGCTGGTTGCCGAACACCGGGAGCATCCGCCCGAGCTGGTGGAGGGCTTCGTCGAGATAGCCGATGAACGCTTCCGGGACTGGAGCCGGCTTGGATTTGATGCCAGAGGCGAGGTATTGAACGCCGCCGGAGATCTCCTGGAGGAGCGGTCCGAGGAACTAGCAGTGCTGATGGCCCTCGAGATGGGGAAGCCGGTCACCATAGGTGAGAGCGAAGCCTTGAAATGTGCCTGGGTGTGTAGGCACTACGCCGCGCACGCGGAAGCGTACCTGCTCGACATCGGCATCGCCACGGAGGCGTCCCGGAGCTATGTGGTACATGAGCCGCTGGGCGTGATCCTCGCCGTCATGCCCTGGAACTTTCCGCTGTGGCAGGTGTTTCGGTTCGCTGCCCCGGCCTTGATGGCCGGCAATGCCGGTCTCCTCAAGCACGCCTCGAACGTTTCCGGCTGCGCACTGGCCATCGAAGACCTCTTCCTCGGCGCCGGACTCCCCGAAGGGCTGTTCCGTGCCCTGTTGATTCCGTCCTCGCGAGTCGAGGCGGTCGTAACCCATCCGTTGGTACGGGCGGCCACCTTGACCGGGTCGGGTCCGGCCGGAGCCGCCGTGGCGGCTGCAGCCGGCAAGCACCTGAAGAAGACCGTGCTCGAACTCGGTGGCAGCGACCCGTATCTCATCCTGGCGGATGCCGACCTCGACGTGGCCGCCACCACCTGCGCAGACAGCCGGCTGATCAACAGCGGTCAGAGCTGTATCGCCGCCAAGCGATTCATCGTGGACAGAAGCGTGCGCGACGACTTCACGGAGAAGCTGGTGGCGGGCATGGCATCGAAGCAGATGGGCGATCCACTGGATCCGGAAACGGTAATCGGGCCTCAGGCCAGATGGGACCTACGTGACGACCTACACCGCCAGGTGGCGGAGAGCGTCAGGGCCGGAGCGGAAATCGCCCTGGGCGGCGAGATTCCCCCCGGACCGGGAGCCTATTACCCGGCTACGGTGCTGACCGGCGTTGTAAAGGGAATGCCGGCCTACGAGGAGGAAATGTTTGGACCGGTTGCCGCCGTCATCGAGGTGGATGGCGAAGATGACGCTGTAGCCGTGGCGAACGACAGTGACTTCGGGTTGGGTGCGGCCGTGTTCACACGCGATTCCGATCGCGGCGAGGCGGTGGCTCGGCGCATCGAGGCCGGGAGCGTCTTCGTCAACGCTCTGGTCGCCTCCGACCCCCGGCTGCCGTTCGGAGGGATCAAGCAGTCGGGTTACGGAAGAGAACTTGCGGACCTCGGAATCAAAGAGTTCATGAACGCCAAGACTGTGGTGGTGGCTTGAGGGGTCGCCCGGTCACTCGTACCTGTCGGCCGACGCACGTATCTCCGCGACGAGAGCCTCCAGTCGGCGGTAATGGCTGCCTTTCCAGTACACCCGTCCGCACCCTGAGCACGCTGTGTAGTCGGAGTGCCCCCGGGCACGCTCGGGTACGAGGTCCGCGACCGCGTCCCGGTCTGCCGGCCGCAGCTTGCCGTTGCACGCCATGCACCTGGAAAAGGGCTCGAGGTGGTCGATCAGGTCGAAGCGATCGACCACTTCTATTGCCTGATCGAGCGGACGAATAGCCCGCACGTATCGTCCTCTCCGAACCGCGTTTCTCTTGAGCAGTTCGAGGTCTCGAGTGAGCAGAACGCGGTGATGGCGAGCCGCGATCTGGGCAAGTTGCTCGTCGTCGTAATCGTTGTGATGGAGGGCATCGAGGCCGATGAGCCGTAAATAGCGAGCGAGCCGGCCCAGGTGCGCGTCGAGCACGAAACGCACCTGTGAGGGCGGCGCTACGTGCACCGGAGAGTCTTTCGACACGTCGAGCGACCGGAAGCGCGGATACGCGGCCACGCGGTCCTGGTCTCTCACGAGGTAGTCCCAACCGACCGGGTTGCCGTTGGCGAGTACGAGGTCCACCTCCGGATGGGGGACGCCGACCGCCTCGATCATGTCTTTGACGGAGGCAGGCAGCTCAAACCGGCGGGTGATCGTGGAGTCGGGGAGGAAATCGGAGAGCTCTCCATAGAAGCGGAACGCGGCGGTGCGCATCTCTCCAAGGCTATCGGTGTGTGAGGGTTCAGGCCTTCGATAGCTTCTCCAACGCGGCGGCAGAAGCCCTCATCGGCCGGGAAGAAGGGCTCCAGGTGGAGTTCCTCCAAGGTGATGTCGTATGGTGCGCCGATCGTGGCGATCGTCGAGAACAGACGTAGCTCCAATTTGTCGCTGCGGTAGTGACGGGCTTCGTCTTCGTCAACGTTCCGCGACCGGAACGGCGATACACCCGGCTGCCATTGCCGGCGATTGGGCCTGGGTGGTAGGCGCCGTCGTCATTGCGTTGCCGGCAACACTCTCGACAGGCGGCAAGTGGGCCCTGGGCATCGTTTCCATGGCCGGGCTCGACTTCGGCGTCATGCAGTGGTCCGCGTTGCGGCGAGGGGGGCGAGACACCGGCTAGCTTTCCGGTCGATGTGACGGACGATCGGTTGCTCCTCAAAGACCTCATCGACGAACCGGCCGTGACCGCCCTGGTGACTTTTGTGGCGGCAGTCAGGCCGGCGGTCGATCCCGAAGCCGTGGTGGAGCAAGTCTTCGACGACCATTGGCAGGAACGAGAGCTGAAGCAGCGCATCCGTCACGTCGCGGTGGTGCTCCGCCAGCATCTGCCGGAGGACTATCGCCAGGCTGTAACGGTGCTTCGACGTGCGGCTGCGGAGGTGGACGACCTTGGGTTCACCGCCATGGCTTTCAATGACTTCGTGGAAGTCTTCGGCGTCGACGACCCCGACACCTCCCTCCCGGCCCTCGAACAGTTCACAACGCTGGTCTCGTCCGAGTTCGCAGTGAGGCCCTTCATCAAGCGATATCCGGAGCGGCTCTTCGATCAGCTCGCGGTCTGGGCGGACAGCGACGACTGGCGGGTGCGGCGCCTGGCCAGCGAAGGCTCTCGCCCGCGACTGCCGTGGGGCATGGGCCTGCTGGCCCTGAAGAAGGACCCTTCTCCCCTCGTGCCCCTTCTCGAGTCATTGCGCAAGGACCCGTCCGAAGATGTGCAGCGCAGTGTCGCCAACAATCTCAACGACATCTCCAAGGACCATCCCGACCTGGCAGTTGCCATCCTTTCGTCCTGGCAAGACGGAAGCGCCGAGACCGCAGCACTGTCCAAGCATGCGTTGCGTACCCTCCTCAAGAAGGGCCACCGGGGCGCGCTGGCCTTGCTGGGATTCGATCCCGATCCTCGGGTGACGATCCCCTTTGCCACCGTAGAGCCGGTCTCCACACCTATCGGAGGATCGGTGCAGCTTCGTTTCAGGGTGCTTTCGACGGGCAATCAGCCCCAGCTGCTGATGATCGACTACGCGGTAGTCTTCCAGAACGCCTCCGGTGCCGGGTCCCGCAAGGTGTTCAAGGGCAAGGTGACCGAACTGGATCCCGCCGCACACATCGAGATGCGACGCAAGATCAACCTGACTCCGCTCTCAACCCGGGCCATTTTCCCCGGCCTTCACACGGTTGAGATTCAGGTCAACGGACGGGTGCTCGACCGCGCCGACTTCCTCGTCCTCGAGTAGCAGCCGGCCCCGGCCGGAACCGCCGTTGGTAGCGTAATCTCACCGAGGAGAAGCGGCTCGAGTAGGAGGGTCGGCCATGGAGGTCGTGACCATCGTCGGGGGCGGGGCGAGCGCGCACGTGCTGATCCCGTTTTTGTCCACAGCGGGTTATCAGGTTCGGTTGCTGACGAGACGGCCCAATGACTGGTCCAACCAGATCGAACTCGAGCTGCAATCCATCGACGGCGAACTCCGGCGAACCTTCAACGGTTCGCTTGCTCGTAGCAGCGACCGGGCCGCTGATGTGATCCCCGGTTCCGATGTGGTTGTGCTGTGCATGCCGGTGGCCCGCTACCGTGAGGCCCTGCACAACCTCGCCCCTCATCTGAGTCCGGGAGTGTTCGTAGGCACCATCTACGGCCAGGCCGGGTTCAACTGGATGGTCGACGAGATCGTCCGGGAATTCGAGCTCGACTCGGTTACGACCTTCGCGGTCGGACTGATCCCCTGGGTGTGCCGGGTGCTGGAATACGGATCACGCGGGGTGACGTACGGAAGCAAAGAACTCAACGTGGCGGCCGTAGCACCGCGGGAACGGTTCTCGACGCTCGAGGACGGCATTCTGTCCGACCTGTGCGAGCGTCCGCTCGGAAAGGGTCCCTTCATCCAGGCCGACAGTTTCCTTTCGCTGACCCTCTCGGTGGACAACCAGATCATTCACCCCGCCCGGTGTTACGGCCTCTTCCGCCGCCACGGCGGACGCTGGAAGACGGCCGATCAGATTCCCTACTTCTACCGGGACTTCGACGACCTGTCGGCGGACGTGTTGCGCGACCTGGACGCCGACTACTCAAAGGTCCGCGATGCACTCAAGGAGAGGTTCCCGGAGCGTTCCTTCACCCACATGCTGGACTATCTGGCCCTGGAGCGACTCTCCTATCAGTCGGACAACACGGACATCCGCGAGTCGTTCACGACCTCCCAGACCCTGGGAGCCATCAAACCGCCCACCCGCCGGCTTCCCGAAGGCGATTGGGTGATCGATACCGATCATCGGTTCTTCACCGACGATATTTCCTATGGAGTGTGTATCGCCAAGTGGATGGCGCAGGAGCTCGAGCTCCTTGTACCGACCATGGACGCCATCATCGAATGGGTCCAGGATCTGCGCGGGGAGCGGTACATCGAGGACGGGCGGTTGCTGACAGAAGCGGACAGTCTGGCCGGAAGGTTTCGCTCAGGGATTCCTCCGGTCTATGGACTCCACACTATCGACGACGTCGTCGACTGATTTCTCGCAGCCTCCAAACCGGATCTCGCCCGCGACCGGCCGGGACGGCGCTGTGACGAGGAGTCATTCAGGAAGGGACCAACTCCACGTCCAGGATGATGCCGGCCCGATCGGCGTTGGCTTGAACCTTGCTCAGGATGTGGATGACATGCACAGCGGGGCGGTGATGGCTTCCGTTCGAAATGGGCCCATCTGGGCACCCCGAGCGGACGGGCGATATGGCGCAATTGGCCGTTCTGCGCCATCGGCTCGTGGTCTGTTCGTGCGGCCATCTCCGGTGCTCTGGACCGCCGTGTCGGGGGGCAAGACCCGTCAGGCATCGGCGGTCAAGACCACCTTGCCGGCGTATCTGCCGCGTTCGATGAACTCGTGGGCACGGGAGGCCTCGAGCAGTGGGAAGCGTTCGGCAATCACCGGTCTCATTCTGTCGGTTGTGGCCAGTTCGAAGAACTCGGCAAGGGAGTCTCTATACCAATCCATATGTTCCTTGGGGTAGGTCTCCATTCCCGGTCCCAGCGGCGCCGTCTTGCCGTTCGGCAGGATCTTGACCAGACCAACCACCAGCATGCTGGGCGGAATGATCTTGATACCGCCCCTTATGGCGCCGGCCATGCCGAGCATTATCAGCCGTCCACCTTTGCGCAGTGCCCGGTAGGAACGCCAGAGCTGCCGGCCGCCCCCGATGACATCGAAGACAACATCGACGCCGTCACCGGTCAGTTGGTGGATACGGGCAACGAAGTCCTGGTTGCGGTAGTCAATCGGCGTGGCACCGAGAGACTCGACCAACTCGTGGTTGTGTGCCGAGGCGGTGCCGTAGACCTCCAAACCGGCCAGTGTGCCCAGTTGAACCAGGGCGCTGCCAACTCCTCCGGCCGCACCGTGAGCGACTATGCGTTCTCCGCTCTGTACACCAGCCATCTGGTGCATCGCCAGGCTCGCCGTCAGATAGTTGACCACCAAAGCAACCGCTTCGGAAGAATCGAGGCCCGGAGGAACAGGAACCGCCCAGTCGGCAGGCGTGCAGATGAACTCCGTGTACCCACCTGCCTCACCAAACGTCCAGACGGAGACCCGCTGTCCGATCTCCAGGTTCGATACGCCGTCACCCAGCTTGTCCACCAACCCGACGACGTCCTCGCCCGGTGTGTACGGTAGCTTCACTCCCGGGAACCAGTGCCGGCGGAGCATGACGTCGTAGCTTGAGACCCCGGCGGCCAGGGTCTTGACCCGAACCTCACCCGGCCCGGGCTCGGGCACATCCTCCGCCACGACTTCCAGGACGTGGGGTCCCCCGCGCTTGGCCACAAGAATTCGGTGGTTCTTGGCCTCATCCATGCCGGCTCCTTCCCCGGGTCTGGCGTGATTGTCGCGCTCCCCTCCCCGAACCGGAAGAGGGGGAATGCGAGAGAGCCTCGGTTCTGATGGCCACGGCCATGTGTCCTGCTCCCTGTCGCCCCATCTGGCGGCCTCGACCCCGAGGGTGTGCGAGGATGAGCGAGTGAACGATTCGAACGTGCCGGAGCGTGTTGAGGCCGTGGTGGTCGGGGCCGGCCTGGCCGGTCTCGCCGCAGCCACCACGCTCCACGAGTCGGGGCGGGAGGTGCTGATACTCGAGAAGTCGGACGGGGTCGGCGGGCGGGTCCGGACCGACGAGATCGACGGCTTCCGACTCGATCGGGGCTTTCAGGTGCTGCTCACCGCTTATCCGGAGGTGCATCGCCAGTTCGATCTGTCCGCCCTCGATCTGCAGCCCTTTGCCCCCGGGGCGCTGGTGTGGCTCGGCGAGCGCGGTTATCGGGTCGGTGATCCCTTTCGTGAACCTTCCACCCTGCTCGACACGGTACGGAGCCCGATTGGCTCACCGGTCGACAAGCTCCGGCTGCTGGGCCTCCGCACTCGTCTCAAGCGAGCCGATCCCCGCGAGCTGTTGCGCGGCCCCGACATCCCGACCGGTCGGTACCTCCGGGACCTCGGTTTCAGCGCCCGGTTTGTGGACAGGTTTCTCGGTCCCCTCTTCGCCGGCATACAACTTGATCCCGCCTTGGGTACGTCGCGTCGCATGTTCGACACGATCTTCCGGTCACTCACTATCGGTGAGTCGGCAGTTCCCGCCGCCGGGATGGGAGCAATCCCGCAGCAGCTTGCCTCGCGGCTGCCGGCTGGAGCCGTTCAACTGAACACCGAAGTCGCGGCCGTTGCTCCCGGCGAGGTGAGAGTGGCCGGCGGGGCGCGGGTGGAGGCGGATATGGTGATTGTCGCGACGGAGGGGCCGGTCGCGGCCCGGCTCGTCGACATCGCACCGGTTGGCTCGCGCTCGGTGTCGTGCGCGTACTTCTCGGCCCCATCCGACCCCATCGGCGAGCCGGTGGTGGTGCTCGACGGCGGGCATACGGGTCCGGTGGCGAATCTGGCTGTGATGAGCACCTTGACGCCTACGTACGCTCCGGCCGGCCGGACGTTGATTGCGGCGGCCTGCCCCGGCCGGCAGCCGGTCGACTTCGAAGCAATGGTTCGTGCTCAGCTGGCCGGATGGTTCGGGGCGCAGGTCGAGAGCTGGGAGCACCTGCGTACCTACCACATCGACCACGGGCAGCCTGATCAGTCTCCACCCTTCCACCCGAAGGAGAAGGTGCGCCTCGCGGATCGACTCTGGGTGTGTGGGGACCACCGGGACACCGGCTCGATTCAGGGAGCGCTCTTCTCGGGGCGGAGGACCGGTGAGGCGGTGGCCGCCGCACTGACCTGAGAACCTCCTAACCGGCCGCGATACTCATGTGGGACGGGCCTCCGCGGCCGCGGCGAGTCTCTGCGCCATCGACCTGAAGATAACGGCATGGAACGGGACCAGCACCGTCCAGTACAGGCGGCCCATCAAGCCGCGGGGCCGGAAGTACGCGGTCTGCACGAGAGTGGTTGAGTTGTCTTCCTTCTCGGTCCGAAACTCCAGCCAGGCATCTCCCGGCAGGCGCATCTCCGCGTGGAGAAGGAGTCGGTGGGCAGGCTCGACGGCGGCCACGCGCCAGAAGTCCAGTGCTTCTCCCTTGCGGAGTTCCTCAGGGTGGCGGCGGCCTCGCCGCAGCCCCACGCCCCCCACCAGGCTGTCGATAACGCCGCGCAGTTGCCACGCCCAGTCGAAACCGTAGTAGCCGTTGGTTCCGCCGATCCTGGAAAAGGCCCAGAACACGTCACTCGGGGAGGCATGGGTACTCACTATCCGTTGGTCCCGGAAGAAGGTCCCGCCCGACCAGTCGGGATCGGAGACGATGGGCTGGGCGGGCGAACCCGCTGCATCAGACCACCGGGTGGGAACCCTGAGTTCAGACGAAACGTCGATAGCGAGCCGGACGGCTCTGCGGTAGGGGATCAGCTCCCGCGGATAGTGGTCCAGGAAGGAATCGTCCTGCACGACGACCTCGTTGCGCAGGCTGTCCACCAGCGGCTTGGCAACACCGCTGGGGATGGGAGTCACCAGCCCGACCCAGTGGGAAGACAGTCTCGGGCTGAGCACCGGCACGGGGATGATCAACCGGCGGGGGAGGGCGGCCTCTTCGGCGTAGATCCGCATCATTTGCTCGTATTCGAGCACATCGGGACCACCGATCTCGTAGATGTGGTCTTCGTTGGTGTGGTCGTCGAGCACGTCTACCAGGATGCCGAGGACGTCGCGAATGGCGATCGGTTGACAGCGGGTGCGGACCCAGCTGGGGGTCACCATGACGGGCAGGACTTCGGTCAGATAACGGAGCATCTCGAACGAAACCGAGCCCGATCCGATGATGACCGCCGCCCGGAGCTCGGTCACGGGAGTGGAGCCACCGGCCAGCACCCGGCCCACCTCGTGGCGGCTCGAAAGATGTTCGGACAGGCCGTCGCCGCTGCCCATACCTCCGAGATACACGATTCGCTTGGTTCCCGCCCGCTCGGAGGCGTCCCGGAAGTTCTCGGCGCCTATCCGGTCGCGTTGAGCGAAGTGTCCGACCCCGCCCATGGAGTGCACGAGGTAGTAGGCGGCATCACAACCTTCGAGCGCCTTCTGCACGGTCTCCGGATCCATGACGTCCCCCGGGACGACGTAGACCAGTTCGCGCCAAGGATCCTCATCCAGTTTGTCCGGATCTCGCACCAGACAGCGCACTTGATGCCCGGCCTCGAGCAGTCGAGGCACCAACCTACCTCCGATGTAGCCGGTTGCTCCGGTGACCAGGACCCGCATGCCGAATGTGCTGCGCCCATGGCGAATTGGGCGACTCTCCTGTTCTACATACGAGGCGGTCCAGTGCTCCGGATGAGGTGTTGGGCGTCTTCCGGCGTTGCGACTGCCATCCTTCTAGTGTCGGGAATGGAGAGGAGCAGGCCGATGTATGCCGTTGTGGTCAGCGAAATCGGGGGTGCGGAGGTCCTGGAGTGGACCGAGGTGCCCAGTCCGTTGCCGGGACCCGAGGAGGTGACCGTCAGACTCGCAGCTGCGGGACTCAATTTCGTCGACACCTATCACCGCAGCGGTCTGTACCCACTCGAAACGCCCTTCATCCCCGGCCTGGAGGGGGCCGGCACTGTCGAGCTACTGGGAGCCGGAGTCAAAGGCTGGCGGGTCGGGGACCGGATCGCCTGGTCCGACGTTCCTTCCTCGTACGCGGACCGGGTGGCGATCCCGGTCGAACGGGCGGTGCGGGTGCCTGATGCGATCGACCTCGAGTCGGCCGCGGCGGTGATGCTGCAGGGCATCACCGCCCATTATCTGGCCACCGATACGTTTCCCCTTGGCCCCGGTCACCGGTGCTTGATCCACGCCGGAGCAGGAGGCGTCGGTCAGCTTCTCATCCAAATCGCCAAACTGGCCGGCGCCGAGGTAGTGGCCACTGCAGGCGGAGAGGAAAAGGTGCTCATGGCTGCCGAGGCCGGGGCCGACCATGTCATCGATTACACGAAAGTCGACTTCGTCGAAGCGGTGGAGGCTCTGACAGGTCGCCATTCCATCGACGTCGTCTACGACGGGGTGGGGGCTGACACCTTTGCAGGAGGGCTGGAAGTGCTACGCCGGCGGGGGCTGATGGTCACCTTCGGGAATGCCAGCGGACCGGTTCCGCAGATCGCTCCGCTTCAGCTCACTCAGGAAGGGAGCCTTTTTCTCACCCGTCCCGCGCTGAAGGACTACATCGAGACCCGGGTCGAGCTGGAGAGCCGGGTCGGCGACCTCTTTGAGTGGATGATGGAGGGCCGGTTGCAGGTGCGGATCGGAGCCCGCTTTCCTCTGGAAGAAGCCGCGGCCGCTCACCGCGCCCTCGAATCTCGCTCTACGATGGGGAAGGTCCTTCTTATCCCCGCGGAGAACTCAGAGGGACGCGGCGAGTTCGGCTACCAGGGCTGAAGCGCCGCCCTCCACTGGTTCGCCGTGCCCGAACACCACTGTGTCGAACTGATAGCCCGCCAGTTTCTTGACGGAGAGGTTGGCGACGGCCATGTCGCTCGTGAATTGAGGATTGGCACCGATCACTCCTGCGCCATCACCGTTCAGTGCGTCTCCGGCAATGAGCAGGCCGGCGTCCGCCGAGAGCACACAGATGTGCCCCGGAGTATGACCGGGAGTCTCGATGATCTCGAGATCGAACACCGTGTCACCGTCTCCGACGGATACCAGCGGCCGGGGTGAGGTGATGGCCGCCAGATCACCGGCCCCGGCGTATCCGGTTGCATCGGCGGCCAACCCCAAGACGGCCGGGAGGCTCCCTTGATGGTCTCCGTGACGGTGAGTGATGATCACATGGCCGACTGCAGTCCAATCGACGCCGAGTGAGGTTAGGCCGGCTTCAATGGCCGCCTCACCGTCCTCCACTCCGGTGTCGACAACCGCCGCCTCGCCGTCACGAACCACGATGTAGGCCGAAACAAAGCCGAAGTTGACCCTTTCCCAGGCCGACCCGGCGTTGCTCGGCGGGTTCGACCGACCGGTCTGGGGTCGAGGTGTCGTCGTCGCTTCCGGTTCAGCGCTCGTCGAACCGCTGCCCGACGAGTCGCCGGCCTCGGTGCAGGCGGCCAGACCGAGAACCGCCAGGGCGAGCGTTCCCTTGCCGAGGTCGTACAGGAAGCCCCGTCGACTGATTTCGGTCTGCATGGTTGCTCCTACCTCTTCTCGGTTGTGCCAACCTACCGGCACTTCGTAAATACGGATCGGCGGGCGGGCACAGTGGAAGTAGTTTCGGCAGCTACGTCCAGCTGAGGCCTCTCCTTCGGAGCCGGTATCGCTCAGGATCCTCGGCCAGAGTGGGTAGCTCGCCTGGGTCAACTTCGAGGGCCGCAGGTTGGATGCCAGCTGATCGACGGTAGCCGCTCTGCTCAAAACGACACCGGCCCAGGGCTGCGTCGGGCGGCAGTCCAGGGAGGGCTTATCGGAGTCGTTCGGCGACGTCGGGGTCCCGTCGGTGAGTCGACCGTTGGCCAGTGGTTCTTTCACGATCACGCCGAGTCCTGCCTCATGCGCTTCGCTGAGTGCCGGGCCTGCTGAAGGCTTGAGGACGTTCCAGGTCGCTTGCACCAGAAGAGGCGCTCACCAGCGACATCGATCTCAACGGCCCGGCGGATCGTTGCGGCTTGCTGTGGTCCGCTGATCCTCAACCCGATCGCGATCCCTGTTCCGCGTATCTCCGCAAGCCGTGCGAGAACGCTCTGGTCGTCGAGCACCGGCAGCGTTGCGGAATGAATCTGATAGAGCTTGAGGTACGGACCGAGGAGATCGGTGGTTTGGCGATATTGCGTTTCCAGATGGTCGACGCCGAGGTCCTTGACCTCGTGGGTTTCGGCGTCGATCCGCGATCCGGCAGTGTACCGATACCCCCAAATCGAACTCACCGTGACCGAGGTTGAGATACCCGGGCCGGCTGAGAGCGGCCAGGCCAAGGCCCAGGGTGGGTCACCTCGAGCCCCGTGCCGCCAAGGAGTTGTGTGCGCACCTCCCGGCGCTAGGGGGTCGATCTCTCACTCCCTGGGGAGACGAAACCGACATGCGATCGTTCGGCTTCCATCACCTTGAGCGATTGGTTCAAGAGAAGACTGGTCGTCAGGACGACGTAGCATGCCCCGACGGTCAGGAGGGTGGTTCCCAGTCCCATCCATTCGACCAGGTAGCCCCCCAGCAGCATTCCGGCCGGCATGGCTACGAATGCACCGGCGGTCATCGCGCCCACCACTCTCCCGCGCATCTCGAAGGGGATCCGCTCGAAGGCAACAGTCGAAATGAGCGGGTTGATGGGCCCGGCCGCCAATCCGGCTACCGCTACCGCCAGGAGGGCGACCCAGAGTGGTGGCAAGGTAGCCAGAACCAGGAACGGAAGGCTCACGGCGATGAAGGCTCCAATGAAGGCCGGCCTGCGTGGCAAGCGGTTACCGATCAGCCCAAAGACGAGTGTGCCGAGCAAAGCGAATCCCCCGAAGGTGCCGAGGATGAGACCGAGGGCGACGGCGCTGCCGAGCACCTCCTGGGCGTACACCGGCATGTAGACGGCGAACACCGGGCCGTCGAGGAAGTTGGTGACCATCACGATGATCACGATCACTCTCACCAATCGATCACGCGACAGGAACCGCAACCCGACGGTCAGTTCCGTCAGGTAGCTCTCGCGTTCCTGGGGAACTCTTTCGGGACGTTGGACGAACAGTGCCACCAGCAGTGCCGAGATCCCAAAGGTTGCGGCGTTGATCCACAACACCGTCGGAGGGTTGAATACGGCAATGAGCACACCTGCCAGCGGCGCTCCGGCCATGGTCGAGCCTCGCTGGATCCCCGAGTTGATTGAGGTGGCCCTCTCCAGCTCCATGGACGCAGCCTCGGCCAGATCGGGCAGCAGGGAACTGCGGGCCGTCGTTCCGGGTCCGTCCAGCAGAGCCCCCAGGAACACCAGCACGATCAGTTGCCACAATTCGATTCCCCCCACGGCATGCAACAGGGGGATCAACGCCATGGTGATCCCGGAGGCGACATCCGAGACGACGCTCATTGCTCGGAACCCCATCCGGTCGACCAGCGTCCCGCCCAGAAAACCCGCCAGGACCGCCGGGAGGAAAGTGAAGAAGGCCACCAATCCGGTCTTGGAGGGACTCCCGGTGCTTACCAGCACAAACCAGGGGATGGCAACCATCGCCATGACGTTGCCGGTCATCGACACAGCATTGGCAACGAATAGTGCCGTCAGCGGACGTCGGTTCGAACGGACATCGTCGCTCACCCCGCCGAATCTACGCNNCGCCCCCGGGGTTGAACGGCCCGGGGCGCTCGCCAGCAGGGCCGGGATCAGCCATCATGAGAACGCTCATTGCGTCTCCTATGACCTCTACTCCTTCTGATCTCCGCTCCCGCTTGGACGGGCTCACGCCGAAAGACCGGCGGCGGTTTCTCCGTCGGCTGGCCGGTGCAGATCGAATTGCCGATCCCGACCGGCGCCTGAAGGTTCTCGCCACCATCGGCGCCGAGATCGACTCCGCCCGGCAGAGAATCGAGAGACGCAGAGCCGCCGTGCCCCGGAAGCTCGCCTACCCGGTCGAGTTGCCGATCACCGAACGGAGACAGGAGCTACTCGACACCATCCGCAGCAACCAGGTAGTGATCGTGGCCGGCGAGACCGGTTCGGGGAAGAGCACCCAGCTTCCCAAGCTCTGCCTCGAACTCGGGCGTGGCGTCGAAGGGTTGATCGGTCACACTCAACCTCGGCGCATCGCGGCGCGAACGATAGCGGAGCGGGTCGCCGAGGAGCTCGGCTCCACGGTCGGTGGGTCGGTGGGGTACACCATACGGTTTTCCGACCGGGTCGGTGACGGGACCCTGGTCAAGGTCATGACGGACGGCATTCTGCTGGCGGAGATCCACCACGATCGGGGCCTGACCCGGTACGACACCATCATCATCGATGAGGCGCACGAGCGCAGTCTCAACGTGGATTTCCTGCTGGGCTATCTGAAGACATTGCTGCCTCGGCGCCCCGATCTGAAACTCATCATCACCTCCGCCACCATCGACACCGAGCGCTTCGCTCAACACTTCGACAACGCCCCCGTCGTGGAAGTGTCGGGCCGAACCTACCCCGTCGAGGTACGGTACCGACCTCTCGATGGCCCCACCGAGTCGGAGCCGCGCGACCAGCCGCAAGGCATCTCCGACGCAGTAGTCGAACTCTTCGAGGAGGGACCCGGCGACATCCTCGTGTTCTGTTCCGGAGAGCGGGAGATCCGAGATGGAGCCGAATCCCTGACAGACCTGGACCTGCCGCACACCGAGGTGTTGCCCCTCTACGCACGCCTTTCCGCGGCCGAACAGCATCGAGTCTTTCAACCTCATCGAGGCCGGAGAATCGTGCTGGCCACCAATGTGGCCGAGACTTCCTTGACCGTGCCCGGGATCCGCTATGTCGTCGATCCGGGTACTGCACGCATTTCCCGCTACAGCCGGCGGACCAAGGTCCAACGTTTGCCGATCGAACCGGTATCAAAGGCTTCCGCAGATCAGCGGGCCGGACGTTGCGGCAGACTCGGCCCGGGTGTCTGCATTCGCTTGTACGACGAGGACGATTTCGAATCCCGTCCCGAGTTCACCGAACCGGAAATCCGGCGGACCAACCTGGCCTCGGTCATCCTGCAGATGGCCGCCCGCGATCTTGGCGATATCGAGACGTTTCCCTTCCTCGATCCCCCCGATGCCCGCACCATTCGTGACGGGATCGCCCTCCTGGTCGAGCTGGGTGCGGTCCGGCCTCAGCATCAGGGAACCGGGAGATGGTTGACCCAGCTCGGCAGGCAACTCGCCGAGTTCCCCCTCGATCTCCGATTGGCACGGATGGTGATCGAGGCCGATCGCAACGATTGCCTCAAGGAAGTTCTGATCATCGCCGCCGCCCTGGCCATCCAGGATCCCCGCGAACGGCCCACCGATCACCGAGAGCACGCCGACCAACTGCACCGTCGGTTTCGCGACCGGGACTCCGACTTCCTGAGCTGGCTGCATCTGTGGGACTACCTGGGCGACGAGCGGCGGGCCCGCACCTCGAACCAGTTCCGCCGCATGTGCCGGGAGGAGTTCTTGAACTACCGGCGCGTGCGGGAATGGCAAGACGTCCATGCCCAGCTCCGTGACGTTGCCGGGGAGTTGGGGCTTGCCGCCAACCACCGACCGGCCCTTCCCGAGAACATTCATCGGTCCCTGCTGGCGGGGCTACTTTCCCACATTGGTCGCCGGGATCCGGAGGGCTTCGAGTACCGCGGGGCACGCGGGGCCCGGTTCTCCATCAACCCGGGATCCACCCTGTTCAAGCGATCACCCGAGTGGGTGATGGCCGCCGAATTGGTCGAGACCGGCCGGCTGTGGGCGAGAGGTGTGGGGCAGGTCGATCCGGAGTGGGCCGAAGAGATCGGCGCTCACCTGGTCAAACGTTCGTATTCCGATCCCTGGTGGGAGCCGACTCGCGGTGCGTCGCTGGCCCGGGAAACGGTCACCCTCTACGGCCTGCCCTTGCAGACTGCCCGGACGGTTCACTACGGGCGGGTCGACCGGCCCGGCGCCCGGGAGTTGTTCATCCACCATGCTCTGGTAGCAGGCGACTGGGAGACCGATCACCCGTTCATGCGGCACAACCAGGCCTTGATCCAAGAGGTAGAGGCGTTGGAGGCGCGCCAGCGGCGAGCCGACCTGCTAGTCGACGACGACGTCATCTACGGATTCTTCGATCAACGTATCCCGGCCGACGTCACCTCGGTCCGTCACTTCGATCGGTGGTGGAAAGAGGTCCGATCCGAGGATCCGCAACTCCTCAACCTCAGTCTCGATCTGCTGATCGACCCCGACGCGCGACCGTTCGACGAGAGGGCGTTTCCGGGACAATGGACCCACGGGGATCTCATCCTGCCGCTCAGCTACGAGTTTGATCCCTCCAGCCCCACCGACGGCATCACCATCGATGTTCCCGTCGCCGGGCTGGATCGGATCGACCCGGCCGTGTTCGAGTGGCACGTACCCGGCCTGCGCGAAGAGCTGATCACGGCGTTGATTCGATCTCTTCCCAAGCAGCTGAGAAGACGCTTTTCGCCCGTTCCCAATACGGTTCGCACCCTGATGAACCAACTCGACCCGGAGGACGGGGGACTGATCAGGCACCTCTGCAGAGAACTCACCCGGATCGGCGGCGTTCCGGTTCCTCTGGATGCGTTCGATTTGAAACGACTTCCGTTCCATCTGCAGCCCACATTTCGAGTGGTGGACAGTGAAGGGCGTCTCCTCGCCGAAGGCGGTGATCTGGCGATGCTGAGAATCGAACTGCAGGAGGAAACCAGGGCAACGATGGCTACCTCGGGCCACGACCTCGAGCAAACCGGTTTGACCGCCTGGAGCATCGGCGAGCTTCCACAGGTGGCGGAGATCAAGGGAGCAGCCCACGTCCTCAAGGCGTATCCGGCCCTCATCGATGAGGGATCCTCGGTGGGTGTCAGGCTGCTTGCCACCCCCACCGAACAGGCCAACGCTATGTGGCAGGGAACCCGCCGGCTCCTGTTGCTCAACCTGCCCCCGCCCGGACGCTTGCTCCGCCCGTTGCTGACCGACCAGGCCGCCACCGCCGTCAAGAGTGGGCCCCATCACACGTCGGCCGACTGGGCCCAGGACTGCCTAACTTGCGCCGTCGATCAGATCATGGGGGAGACCGGAGCACCAGCCTGGGACGGGGTCGGTTTCGAACGCTTGCTGGCCGCTGCTCGCGACCAACTTGGAGGGCGTCTCGTTTCGGTGGCCGAAACCTCGCTGCAAATCCTCGACACCCTTCAGTCGGTCCGGGTGGCGATGACGAAGGTCTCCCCGACGTTCGACGACACCGTGACGGATGTCGAAGCACAGCTCGATCGATTGGTCTATCCGGACTTCCTCACCGGGATGGGAGCCGGACACCTCGCGGATGTCCATCGTTACCTGCAGGCAATCGAGCGACGGCTCCAGCGCCTACCGGAGAACCCGGAGCGCGACCGCCGACAGATGGCCGTAGTACAGAGACTGGAGGAGGAGCACGACCGCCTGCGGGAAACGCTGCACGATTCGCCTGCCATCTTGGAGATCGCCTGGATGCTGCAGGAGCTCCGGGTCAGCCTGTTTGCCCAAACGCTCGGTACCCGGGGCAAAGTCAGCGAGAAGCGCATCGCCCAGGCGCTGGCCGAGGCGATGTTGGTCTAGGAGCAGGTACCTGCCGGAGGGGCCGGGTACCCGTAGGCTTGGTGAGGTCATGCCGGTCATTGCCATCTTCATGTCCCTGATGGGGATCGCCCTGGCCGGGATTTGGACTCGGGATATCATCTCCGCCCAGAAGCTCGATATCTCTGCGGGGCGGCTTCGAGCCCGGGATCCGCAAGCCGGAACGCTCATGCTGCCCCACTGGATCGCGGAGTACGGCACCGCCGCCGGCCTGGTGGCAGGTGCAGTTGGAGTCTCGAGCGCCGCCGGTTGGGGGCGCCCGCTGGCGCTGGCGGCCCTCGGAGCCCTGGTCTACACCTCAATCAACTCTCTTGGTTGGGCTATTGCAGAGCGAGCGAGGATCTCCTACGCCGTGCCGATGGTCATCGGCGCGGTAGGCGGCATGGGGTCGATCGTCGTCCTGGTGGTTGGTGGGCCGATGCCGACCTGAGCAGATCCCTGTTGAGTACGAGCGGTGCGAAGGCCCCGGGGTTAGGGTGTCCCGTCATGAGACCGAGTTGGGATGAATACTTCCTCGAGTTGGTAGACCAGGTTGGTAGCAGAGCGACCTGTGATCGCGGTAGGAGCGGTTGTGTGATTGTCCGCGAGAAGCGGATCATCTGTACCGGTTACGTCGGCTCGCCGTCGGGTTTGCCGCACTGTGATGACGCCGGCCACGATTTCAAGCAGATGATTGATGAGGATGGAACCACCCGGCAGCACTGTGTGCGGACCGTGCACGCAGAGCAAAACGCCATCTGCCAGGCAGCCCGTTACGGGCTGTCGCTGGAAGGGACCACGCTCTACTGCTCGATGGAGCCGTGTCGGGTGTGTGCCATGTTGATCGCCAGCAGCGGCATTGGGAGGGTGGTCGCCCGCCGCCGCTATCACGCCGGCCAGGACACTCGCCGCATCTTGAACCAGGCCGGCGTGAATCTCGACGTCGTCGATGATGTGGTCGAGAACTACGAGGGACAATAGGCAGGAGCGAACCAGCCGTGAGGGCCGATCGACCGGGAACCGACCGACCCGGCCGGATCGTCAAAATGTTGACTTAGGAGACGACGATGTGCAGATTGCTGATACCTTTGGCGGCGGTCGGCTTGTTGCTGGCCGGTTGCTCGGGCTCTACCAGTGCCCCCCCGGTCGCACAGACGGGAGGTGACCAGCCCCTCACGAGCAACACGATATCGGTGTCCGGCACGGGTGAGGTGACCGGAACACCGGACACGCTGATCATCGACCTCGGGGTGCAGGTGTTGCGATCGACGGTCGGCGAGGCCACCGCCGACGCTGCTCGCCTCACTCAGGGCATCATCGACGCTCTCAAGGCAGAAGGCGTCGCCGAGAAGGACATCCAGACAACCAACTACTCGATCTGGCCGGAGTATGACTATCGCAACGACACCCAGACGCTGCGCGGATTCCGGGTCGGAAACACCGTCAGCGCCAAGATAAGGGATCTGGACGGGGCCGGTGAAGTCATCGACGCCGCCACTGCGGCCGGCGGCGACGATACGATCGTCAACGGCCTGCGGTTCGATCTCGAAGCCGACGGGGCACTGATCACCGCGGCACGGGAAGCAGCCTGGAACGATGCGAAGGCCAAGGCCGACCAGCTGGCCGCGCTGGCCGAAGTGCAGCTCGGCAAGGCAGTCTCGATCAGCGAGACGTCCGGCCCGGCCCCGCCGCCGATCGCCTACGGGGGTGCGATGGCCGAAGCCGGTGCGGACTTCTCGACGCCTATCCAACCTGGCGAAAGCTTGGTTTCGGTAGTGGTCACCGTGCAATTCGCAATCGAGGGATGAGACCGGCCGGTAGTGGGTCGCTGAAGCTCCGACGCGGCCGGTAGCCTCCGGTCCGTGGGATACATGCTGCTGACCAACGACGACGGAATCGACTCGCCGGCCTTGCTGCCTTTTGCCCGGGCTCTCGATGAGATCGGTCCGCTGAAGGTGGTGGTGCCGGCCGAGGAACGGAGCTGGGTCGGCAAGGCCATTACCCGATTCGACCAGATCCGGGTGGAACGGACCGTCCGGGAGGACATCGAGGTCTGCGTCGCCGACGGTTATCCGGCCGACTGCACCCAGTTGGGGGTGCATTCGCTCTTCGGCGCCAAGCCCGACATGGTGCTTTCGGGCATCAACGTCGGGCTGAATCAGGGCTTGGGGTTCCTCCTGTCGAGCGGCACGGTAGGGGCCGCCGCCGAGGGATGGATCGCCGGTCTTCCGGCGGTTGCCTTCTCTACCGGTTCGCCGTTCGATCACCGGACCTGGGCCAAGGAGGCTTGGTCGGATGCGGCCCAAGCCTTCTGGGAGGAAACGGCCGTTCTGGCGATCGATGTGCTGGCCGACATCCTCCGAGCCGGCTATCCCGAGGGAGTCGACGTGCTTTCGGTGAACATTCCCGTCGGGGCAACCATCGATTCCCCGCGGCGGATCACCAGTCTGGCCAAGGTCGGATACGACAACATCTTTCGGGAGAGTGAACCGGGACGGTTCGTCCACGACTTCAATACCGGTTTGCGGATGACTGGAGATCTGGCCGGGTCGGACGTCGAAGTGCTCCGGTCGGGCGGCATAGCCATCACCCCCATTCAACTGGCCCATACCGGTGTGGTTCCCACGGCGTTCCGAGCTTGGCTGGAGCGTGGGTAGCGTGGAGGACAACAAGTGATGGGTATGCCCGTGAAACGACGGCTCGGACGGTCCGGCATCGAGGTGTCCGCCTTGGGAATTGGCACCTGGGCTATTGGAGGTCCGTGGGATTTCGGGACGTCGCCGGCCGGGTGGGGTGAGGTCGACGACGGAGAGTCGGTTGCTGCGCTGCGATCGGCCTTTGATCGCGGCATCGGCTTCTTCGACACCGCGGCCAACTACGGCGCAGGTCACGCGGAGAGGATCGTCGCTCGAGCGTTCACCGGCAAGCGAGACGAAGTCGTGATTGCCACCAAGTTCGGATACCGCCTCGACGAGGCCGGAAAGAGCGTCACAGAATACGACCAGGACGGTGAGGTCGTCGACCGTCTCGCCGCCGACTGCGAAGCGAGTCTGCGCCGACTCGAGACCGACGTGATCGACCTCTACCAGTTCCACATCAACGAATACCCGGTGGACAAGGCCGGTGCGGTCCGGGACGCCCTCGAGGAACTGGTGGTGGCCGGGAAGATCCGCTGCTACGGATGGAGTACCGATAATCCCGACGGCGCCCGGGTCTTCGCACTCGGAGAGCACTGTGCGACAGTGCAGAACAACATGAACGTCGTCCACGATGCGCCGGAGATCCTGGCGGTGTGCGACGAATTCGATCTGGCGAGCATCAACCGGGGTCCCCTGGGGATGGGCCTGCTGACGGGCAAGTACACGAAGGATTCGGCTTTCGAGGCGAATGACGTGCGATCCGCCGGTTGGTTCAAGGACTGGTTCCATGGTCCGATCATGGAGAGCTTGCCGGCCATTCGGGAGGTGCTGACCGCCGGCGGCCGGACGCCGGCGCAGGGAGCGCTCGCTTGGCTCTGGGCCCGCAGCGGGCGCACCATCCCCATACCGGGTATCCGCACCACTGCCCAGTCGGAAGAAAACGCCGGCGCCCTGGCCTTTGGTCCACTGACCCGAGCGCAGATGATCGAGATCGAAGATCTCCTGCACAACCGGTCTTCCTGAGGAGGCCCGGCCCGTTCGTCGCCGGATCGACTGCCGGTTGCGGACCCCCGGAACGACCTCTACTCGAAGTCCTGATACACCCGGCTGGGGGTCGGTCCTCGCTGGCCCTGGTACTTGCTGCCGGCGCTATGGCTCCCGTAGGGGTGGTCGGCGGGAGTGGTGAGTTGGTAAAACGAGATCTGCCCGATCGTCATCCCGGGATAGATGGCGATCGGTAAGTTGGATACGTTGGACAACTCCAGCGTCAGGTACCCATCGAATCCGGGGTCGACGAAACCGGCCGTCGAATGGATCAAGAGTCCGATGCGGCCCAGGCTCGACTTACCTTCCAACCGGGCAACGATGTCCTCGGCGACCCGCACCCGCTCGAGCGTCGATCCCAGCACGAACTCCCCGGGATGAAGGATGAACGGCTCTTCCTCACCGACCTCGACCAGCGTCGTCAGGTCCTCCTGTGGCATTTTTGGATCGATGTAGGGATAGAGATGGTTCTCGAACACGCGGAAGAACCGGTCCACCCGCAGATCGATGCTCGACGGCTGGACGAACGACTCGACATACGGGTCGATGACGATCCTCCCTATCGCAATCGACTCCTTGATGGTGCGATCCGACAAGATCATGCCGGTCCCCTCTCGTCGTGCTGATGGCAACTCCAGGCCAGCATGGCTGCGCTACCCCCTCTACGCACGGGCGACCCGCTCCGGGTCGCCCGGCAGAGCGGGTGAGGGGAATCGAACCCCCGTTACAAGCTTGGGAAGCTCGTGTTCTACCACTGAACTACACCCGCGGGACGGTGATCATACCAACGTGTCCCGGGCCGTGAGTCCGTTGAATCCCGTCCGGGACTCGCGAAGCGGAACCCAACTCAGGAGAAGACGCTGGCTGCGCCCCAGATGGTCAACAGCACCCCGACCGCCCCCAGAAACCAGGCCCGACCCGGCCGGAACTCGCCTTCCACGCCCTTGGGCCGTTCGCCCCGTCGGTTCTTGTAGATGGCCAGCCCGTTGCCGATGACCATCGCCAGGCCGATGGCCAGAACGGCCTCAGGAAACAAGCTCTCCAACCCGAAGATGTCGTCCATCGCCCGCCACGGTAGCGGGTATGGTTGGCGCCTCGAAAGGAGCTTTATTGCCCAGGCA
Source organism: Acidimicrobiia bacterium UBA4744 (assembly GCA_002403855.1). GTDB lineage: Bacteria > Actinomycetota > Acidimicrobiia > Spongiisociales > UBA4744 > UBA4744. The sequence goes on along the minus strand of DHIO01000041.1, from coordinate 30,728 downwards.
CTGTTACGTCCTTCGGGTGTTCACTCGCGGTGACGAGGGGGGCAACCACCTGGGGGTGATAACCGACGCGACGGGCCTCGGTGCCGGGTCGATGCAGGCGATTGCCGTTGAGCTGGGTTTTTCCGAGACCGTGTTCCTCGAATGGGAGGAGGGCGGGATCCCCCGGGTCCGTATCTTCACCCCGGGAGCCGAGCTTCCATTTGCCGGGCACCCGCTGGTCGGGATGGCCTGGACGCTGAAACGACTCGGCCCGGGCGATCCCAACACCCTCCGATGCGCAGCCTATGACGTGGCGATCCGAGTCGACGGGGACAGGGCGGCCATCGATGTTCCGCTGGAACAGACCGTACATCCTGCCCCGGACGCGGCATCGCTCGCAGCCGCGGTCGGTTTGCCGGAGCCGGCGTCGGCGCGTTGGGTGAACATGCCTTTGCCCTATCTGCTGATCGAGGCCGAGTCGCCTTCGGTCGTCGCCGCCACTCTCCCTGCCGCTGAAGCGGCATTTCGAGAATCGGGGTTGGACATGGTGTACCTGTATGCCTTCAAATCTCCGACGGAGGTGCGCGCTCGGTTCTTTGCGCCCGGTTCCGGTGTGTTCGAAGACCCGGCTACCGGTAGTGCGGCCGTAGCTTTGGGGGCTGCCCTCCGAGCCGACGGCAAGACGGCCGGCCGTGTGGAGGTCAGCCAGGGGATCGAGGTCGGCCATCCGTCCGCGATCAGCCTGGAGTGGCGCGGAACCCAAGCCAGCATCGGGGGGACCGTTCGAAAGGACGAAGTGCGGTGGCTGGACACCTGACCCCGTGACACCTCGCCGTCTCTCCTTTCCCGAGCCGGAAGGGCCGCTCGATGTCCGGGTGCAAACGGTCGGCAAAGGACTCGGATTCTCGCTCGAAGCCTGGACGTTGCGCGGGGCCCTCGGCGACACGGTGCCCGTCGACGTGTACCTCCCGGTCGATCAACCCACTTGGGGGATGGTGGTGACGATGCACGGTGTGGGCGGCCACCGCAAATCTCCTTATGTGAGTGGAGCCGCCAAGCGGTGGTCCCGCGACGGTTTGGCGATAGCCAGCATGGACGCTCCTTACCATGGTGATCGATATCTCGATCAGACCCCCGACCCGCCTCGCGACGAACCATTCCTGACCCGCACGGTTGGCGACCTGCGGCGGTTGTGCTCGGCCCTGGGATCGGACCCGAGATTCACAACCCTCTCGCTCGGCTACCTGGGTTTCTCCATGGGAGTGCTGGTGGGCGTTCCGTTCATGGCAGTTGATCACCGCGTGCGTGCTGGGGTATTCGCCGTCGGCGGTGCGACGGGTACTGGGGTTACCGATCCCGCAACGTATGCGCCTCTCATCAGGCGACGGCCGGTGCTGCTGGCGAACGCCGACCGGGATGAGTCCTTCGATCGAGCCTCGGTTGCCGCCCTCTATGAATCGTTCGGCCCTTCGAGGGAGCTATTGCTGTTTCCTGGAAACCACGATACCTGGGAGAACCCGGGACGTCGCTACCGCTCCATGTTCGGTTTCTTTCGCTCCCATCTGGGTCCGGGCCCATCCAGCACATAGCGCGGGCTCTCCCCGGCATCCCCACCGAGCCGAGGCCGTTGCCGGGCGCGGCGGCGACGTGATCGAAGGTGCGTGTCGCACCTACTTAGACTGCTCCGTATGGCTGCAGAAGGATCAAAATCGGCCGTGTTGGCGGCGCTCGTCGGCAATACGCTCATCGCCGTATCAAAATTCGTCGTGGGTCTTGCGACATCGAGTGCGGCCATGATTGCAGAGGGTTTCCACTCGGTGGCCGACGCCGGCAATCAGGTATTGCTGCTCCGCGGCATCAACGTGTCGCAGAGGGCGCCGAGCGTCCGTCACCCTTTCGGCCGTGGCAAGGAGGTCTACTTCTGGAGTCTGATGGTGGCGGTCATGCTTTTCGTCGCCGGTGGGGTACTCGCAATTCAGCGGGGAATCGATGCCATTCAGCATCCCCACGAGATCACCAGCTTTCTTCCCAACTACATAGTGTTGGGGGCCGCCATCCTCATCGAGGCCTTCACGTTTCGGGTCGCCTACAAGCACTTCAACGCGGCTCGAGGGTCGCGGGCGATGTGGCGCAGCATTCGCGAGACCAAAGACAGTGCCCTTCTGGTGGTCCTCATGGAGGACAGCGCCGCAATGATCGGGTTGCTGCTCGCCGTTATCGGGCTGGCCATCGCCCAGGCAACGGGTAATGACGTCTGGGACGGGGTGGCTTCCATCGCCATCGGCATCCTGTTGGGCGTGGTGGCCGTGGTGCTGGCCATCGAGACCAAGCAGCTGCTGGTCGGTGAGGCGGCCGGCCGCCGTGATCGGGCGGCCCTGCGGATGGCGGTCTTGTCCCTTCCGGAAGTGGATAGTGTCGGCCGGCTCCTCACCATGCATATGGGACCGGAGGAGATTCTGGTGAATCTGGAAGTGGATCTCGCCGACGGGCTCACCGACCACGAGGCGGAGGAGGTCATCGACCGCATCGAGTCCGAGATCAAAGGGGTCCTTCCCGGTGCGGCAAACATCTTCGTCGAGCTGGAGACCAGGGTCGATGGCTGAGGCATCGGCTCCGGCGTCCTCGGCCAACTTGGGGGCCGGGTTCGACACACTGGCGCTGGCCATCGAGTTGCGGTGCCGGGTGGTAGCGGAATTCGCAGATGGTTGGCAAGTCGACCACGTTGGCGAACACCTCCCGGGATCGCGATCGCAGGACGCCGTCCTGGCAGCCGCCCAGCGAGCCGCCGGGAGGGAGGGCCCCCTGCACCTCACCGTCAGTTCTGACATACCGGTGGCCCGGGGGTTGGGATCGTCGGCAGCCGCATACGCAGCCGGAGCGCTCGCCGCTTGGCGGGCGACCGGTGTTGAGCCCGACCGGAGGGAGGTGTTCGGTCTGGTAGCCGATCTGGAAGGTCATGCAGACAATGCTGCTGCGGCAGTGTTCGGCGGTCTCCAAACCGTCACGGTTACCGGTGCTGCTCACCGGTTGGCGCTGCACCCAGATCTGGTCCCGGTGGTGGCCGTACCAGCAAGGGAGTTGTTGACTGCCGACGCCCGCGCCGCTCTACCCGACGCGTTGGGTCGACAGGCGGTAGTCAGGTCTCTGCAACGGGCGGTGGCGCTGGTAGAAGGGCTGCGGTCGGCTGATCCCGTACTCCTCGACGCGGCGACCGGAGACGAGATCCACGAGAGACCGAGAATGCAGCTGAACCCGTTGGCGGCAGAGCTGATCAAAGCAGCCCGGGCGGCCGGGGGCCTCTTTGCCTGCTGGTCGGGAGCCGGCCCGTCGGTGATGGCGATCGCCTCGGGGGCGCGGGTTCCGGAGGTCGTGGGGAGTATGGAATCGGTTCTCGGCGGGGAAGGCGTGGTGTTGACTCCCGGGGTCGCCGTCGTGGGTCTCGTGTAGGCGTTTCCGCCGACGAGGAGCGAGTAGTTTTGTCGGCATGGACGCCGGGGCGGCTTTTGTCGCGAGTTCGATTGAGAACCAACTCGGGGTGCGGCCCGAACACGTCACCGCAGTCTTGTCGGGTTCCGGAGAGGAAGTATTCGAAGCTGCCCTTGCTGATCGGACGGTGCTCTTCAAAGCCGATCGCCCATCCGGCCCAGGCCGAGTGGTCCTGGAGGCCTGGGCCCATCAGCGCGTCCGGGAGCTGGGCGCGCCGGCACCCAGGGTCCTCGCCACCGATCTGGGCCGAGAAACCTACCCCCGCAATTTCATCATCATCGAGAAGATAGGAGGAGTTCCGCTCAGCGACGCCGATCTCGAACCGGGTGCACGCCGACGGCTGATTCGTCAGGCGGGCTGGGCTATCCGCGCCGTCCATGAGATCGGTATCCCCGGCTTCGGTTTGCTGGAGGAGAACACATATCTTCGCACCGCCCAAGTGCAGGGGGAGTTCGACTCGTGGGAAGAGTTCCTCAACCGGCTGCTGGACATGGCTCTGCCGAGGTTGCGAGCGAGTGGGGTCATAAGCGACGCACAGGCCGGTCGGGTGGAGGCGGTAGTTGCCGGCCACTTCGACTACTACGAGCTCGGTCCGGTCGGGCACCTACTGCACGGAAGGTTCGATCCGGCCCACGTGCTGGTCGACAACGGCGAGATCGCCGGTATCGTTGGTTTTGGCGACCGATGCAGCGGCGACCCGGCATGGGACCTGGGCGGGTTTCTGGCGGATAACGCAGCCGAGATCCCCTTTCTGCTGGCCGGATACGATGCCGACAAGGAGCGAGCGGCCGTTTTCGAAATGACCATTCCCCTCTACGGCGGATTGCGGGCCCTCCTAGCCGCCGGCCGGGCGCACGATGGGAACCGACCCACCGAACGCGCCCACCTCATGGCGGTCGCCGGATCATCCCTCCGCTTCCTGGAACAACCGGGTGTTTCCGCATTCTGAGTCCGGCTGCGTTTGCGCTTGATCAGCCAAACGGGCAAGCTATTGGCTCAAAATCCGTCTATCCGAGGTCGTGCATGGGCTCGCTGGTCAAGAAGCGGCGCAAGAAAATGAGCAAGCACAAGTACCGGAAGCGCCTCAAGGCCAACCGGCACAAGCGCAAGAAGTAGCCGCGTACTCAAAGCGCAACCGCGGCGCCGACCACACCCGGGCCCACCAGCAGAATCACTGCAGGAAGCCACCGTCCGCTCTCGAAAGACTGATCTGCCCCCAAGCAGGTCATTCGATCTCGAGGACCTGTTTCGCTGTGGCGACGTCCTCGCTGCGGACCAATAGCCGGATTCGTCCGGCTGATACCCCCGGGTACATTCCTCCGATGTCGTCGGCCGCCACGGTGGCGTCGATACCCTCTGCTGCGAGATGAGCGCGGGCCAACTCTGCCTCGGCTGTGCTGAAGCATTCAATGACTTCGATGAGCTCGTCGGCCGCCATTCTCAATCCCCTTCTTTCAGGAACTGCTCGATCTCATCGAGGAGCTGGTCGGTCACCGCCGGATGCACGCTGTCGCCGGAGGTCTCTTCGAGCCGGTGGACGTAGGTGGAAAGATCGTCGGAAGTATCCACCGCCTGGTTGACCCGCGAGTCGAATTCTCCCGCCTCTACGGCCAGTTCGGTCGCATCGACGGTTATCCCGGCGATTATGGTTGCCTTCGTCAGAAGGGCGAGCATTGCCTTGGGGTTTTCGTTGGCGGCTAGATAGTGCGGCGTGGCAGCCCACAAGCTGACCGTTTCCAAACCGGCCTCGGTGCATGAGAGATTCAGGACACCCGTAATCCCCGTCGGACCCTCGTAGTCGGAGGTCAGGAGCTGATGCCGTTCGACGACGGCCGGGTCGCTTGCCACTCCGATGACCGGCACAGGGAGGGTATGGGCGACCTGACCGATGAAGGCCCCCAGCGTGATGACCTCCTCGACGCCAACCGAGTTGAGCACCTCGATAACCTGCCCGACGAACGTCAACCAGCGGTTATGAGGTTCCTCGCCCAGCACGATTACCAGATCGCGACTTTGTTCCGGGAGTGGAATCGCGTAGAAACCAACGACCGGCCAAGTGATGTCTCGGGCCCCGCCGTCGGAGATCTCGACGTCGGGACGGCGTGTCTGAAAGTTGAAGAACTCCTCGGGCAGAATTACCGCAAACGGTTCGATGTCTTCGAACTGGTCGAGTATGAACTCCACCGCACCGGAGGCGGCATCGGCAGCGTCGTTCCACCCTTCGAAGGCGACCAAGGCGACCGGGTTGCGAAGCTCAGGCCGTTCTTCCCATTCGACGACGTCCATCTCTATCCAGAGTAGTTGCACGGCGGAGTAGGCGGCGGTGGGGGACGAGGATTGCATGGCTCGGGAGAGCCTGCCGCAAGCTTGACGCCTTGGTTTCCAGAAGACAGAACCGGAGTGGGTGATGAAGGTATTGGTGGCAGCCGCCAGCAAACATGGAGCAACCGCCGAGATCTGCCGCGCTATTGGCAAGACCCTTGCCGACCGGGGACTCGACGTTGCGGTGTCCCGGGCGGAAGACGTGAACGACCTCGCCGGCTTCGGGGCGGTTGTGTTGGGAAGCGGCGTCTATGCCGGACAATGGCTCAAACCCGCCAAGGAGTTCGTTGAGCGCTACGCCGAAGACCTTACGGATCTCCCGGTCTGGTTGTTCTCCAGCGGACCGCTGGGCGATCCCCCCCAACCGGAGGAAGATATGGTTGAAATCGCTCCCATCATCAGCGCGGTCGATCCGCAGGAGCACCGGGTCTTCGCGGGCAAGCTGGTCAAGAATGAGCTCGGGTTCGCGGAACGAGCGATCGCTGCCGCAGTCCGGGCTCCCGAGGGCGACTTTCCGGGACTGGGAGGAGATCGGCAACTGGGCCGTCTCGATCGCCGACGAACTCCTTTCTGACTAGGCGCATGCTCGCCAGCTCGACGGCGGTCTTGAAAGGTGCCACTTCGGCGAGCCTCGCGGTGTCGGCAGAGTAGATCGCGATCCGTACCACCGGGTCCGGGGTACATACGGATGGCTCTTAGGTGTGCTCGCCGTCGCAGAGGCGTCTCGCAGGTTGTGCTTGGTCGAGCATCCCGGAGTCGGGTTCCGACTCAGAGGAGTTCATCGCCTTGGGAGTCGGCGCATTCACCGGGCGTGCCGCATGGCACAATGATTCACGTCGGATCGGGCTGGAACCGTCTCAGCCGCAAGCTATTGGTGACTACCGAGACGCTCGAGAAGGCCATGGCGGCGGCGGCCACCATCGGATTCAACAATCCCGCCGCGGCCAGTGGGATCATCGCGACGTTGTAGAAGAAGGCCCAGAACAGGTTCTGCTTGATCGTCCGGAAGGTGGCACGGGCCAGTTTCATTGCCGTTTCGGCCAGGGCCGGGTCACCCGACATGAGGATCACATCCCCCGCCTCGATGGCTATGTCGGTTCCGGTGCCGATGGCCAGGCCGAGATCTGCCTGGGTGAGCGCGGGAGCATCGTTGATCCCGTCGCCGACGAACGCCACCATCTTGCCGTCCTCCTGGAAACGGCGTACTTGCTCGGCCTTTTCGCCGGGCATCACCTCGGCGACGACTCGATCGATGCCAACCGCAGCGGCAATGGAGGCGGCAGTGAGTTGGTTGTCGCCGGTGATCATGGCGACCTCCACGCCGAGATCCCGGAGTGCTGCAACTGCCGGGCGCGCTGTGCTTCGCAACGTGTCCGCCACCGCCAGTACGCCCTTCGCCTCGGAATCCCAGCCGACCAGGAACGCCGTCCTGCCTTCGCTCTCCAGCCGTGCTGCATCATCCAGGTACCGGTCTGGTATGAGCACTCCCCGGTCCGCCAGTAGTTTTGCCTTGCCGACGATCACCTGCTGACCATCGACGGTGCCTCGAACGCCGAGGCCGGTTACGTTCTCAAAATCGACGGCTGTGCCCAATTCGATGTCCCGTTCCTCTGCCCCCAGTGCGACCGCCCTGGCCACCGGATGTTCGCTGGCGGCCTCAACTGTTCCGGCCATGTACAAGAAACGCCGCTCGTCCTCATCAGTCCGGAGATCTGAGAGGTTCATCATGCCTCTGGTGAGGGTGCCGGTCTTGTCGAACAAGATGGTGTCGACCTCCCGTGAACGCTCAAAGATCTCGGCTCCTTTGAAGATCACGCCCAACTCGGCGCCCCGGCCGCTGCCCACCATGATGGCCGTGGGCGTGGCAAGTCCCAGGGCACAGGGACAGGCGATGATCAACACTGCTACGGCTGCGATGAGGGCTTCGGCACCGTCTTGGGTGACCAAGAGCCAGGCTGTGAAAGTCCCGAGCGAGATGAGCATGACGATCGGCACAAACACACCGGAGATGCGGTCCGCCAGCTTTTGCACGGGAGCCTTGGACGCCTGGGCTTCCTCCACGAGGTGCACGATCTGGGCAAGGGCGGTGTCGGAGCCCACTCGTCCGGCTCGGATGGTCAGTAAGCCCTGCTGGTTGATGGTCGCTCCGAAGACGGCGTCCCCCGGTCCCTTGTCGACCGGTACCGACTCGCCGGTGAGCATGCTCTCGTCTATCGAGGAGCTGCCAACTTCGATCGTCCCGTCGGTGGGTATCTTCTCACCCGGCTTGACCAGCATCAGGTCGCCGACCCGGACTGATTCGATGGGGACCAGTAGTGGTTCCCCGTCGCTCACAACTCGCGCCTGCTTGGCGCCCAGCTCCAAGAGCTTGGTGATTGCGGCCGACGCCCTTCCTTTGGCGCGTGCCTCGAAGAACCGGCCGAGAAGAATCAAGGTGATGATGGCGCCGGCCGTCTCGAAGTAGACCGGCTGGGCGTTGAAGAGCGCCCAAACCGAGTAGCCGTACGCCGCCAGAGTCCCGATTGAGACCAGCGTGTCCATGTTCGCCCCGAACGATCGCAAACGCTTGAAAGCCGCCTGGTGGAACTGCCGGCCAAAAACGAATTCGACCGGCGTTATGAGGGCCCATTGAACGATCAGACTCCACCCGGCATCCTGTCCGGTCATAGCCAGGACCAGGACGGGTGCCGTGAACAGCGCTGCGCCCAGGAAGCTCCTCCACTGGAACCGGACCTCTTCGTCGTACCTTTCGACAATGCTCTGACGCTCCTCGTCCTCCTGGACGAGGTGGATCTCATAGCCGATCTTGGCGATCGCATCGGAGATGCCGTCGAGATCAAGATCGCGGTCGGTAAGGATCCGGGCCTCGGATCCGGCGAAGTTGACGACTGCCGACTTCACCCCCTCTTGTCTGCTGAGGACGCGCTCGACGCGGACCGCGCAGGAGGCACAGGTCATACCTTCGACATCGAAGACAAGGCTGCCGTCGTCGGCTCGCTGGGGGGTGTGCGAGTTGACCATGCGAGCACTCAGCGGGCGGCTACCTCGTAACCCTGTGCTTCGATCGCCGCGTGGATGGCGTCGAGCGACACGGAAACCTCATCGTATTCGACGTCGACGGTCCGTGGTTCGACGCGCACCTCTACCTTGTCGACTCCGCTCAGGGCGCCGACGGCCCCTTCGATCGACATCTTGCAGTGATCGCACGAGATGTCCGGCACGAGAATGGTCTGCTTGGTCATGAGTCCTCCCTCATGGCGGCCGGTCCGGTCACGGCTGCCGTGTATTTCATTGTTTCCATCAACTCATCGACGATCTCCGCAGCCCGCCCTTCCGCGACCGCCTCGTTGACGCAGGTTTCGAGGTGATTCTGGAGGAGGATGCGGTTGACTCGCTCGAGCGAGGCTTGGACAGCGGACACCTGTTTCATGATGTCGGGGCAATACCGTTCGTCCTCGACCATCCCGATGACGCCCACCAGGTGCCCGCGTATCGTCTTGAGCCGGTTGAGCGCGGCCTGCTGGTGCTCTTCCTTCATGAGTTCTCATGATAGCACCCCACCTGGGGTGGGATAGGACGAGGTGACCCGCAAGAAGGCGAGACCCCGGAGGAGGGGTGTCCGGGGTCTCGGGTAGACGCCAAAGTCTGGTGGAGGGGTCCCGACGGCGCCTAACGGTGATGTGTTCGGCTCAGGTGCCCTCGGGTACGACCCGACCCCGCACCCGGGGAAACCGCACCGGGGCGTGAGCGAAGCAGTATTCGCGCCGGTTGTACTGGGACAAGCGGGTTTCGCAGTTCTTCTCGGCGCAGACGCGCCCTTCGCCAAATTTGCGGGAGGGCCGGATTCCGCCGCGCAGCCGATTGCCTTTGAGTGTGTCAGCCATCTGATGGCCTCCTCAGTATGTTTCTGGGAAATAGTTTCAACGTCTGTCTCTCGACATTTGTTCCCGATTTTCAGCTCTGCCGGTCGAGAGCCACGTGACTGTAGCTCAGGTTCATCACAAATTCCACTATCTAGATGTTAAAAATTCGGGGTTGTCGGTTTCTACGTAGTGGACACGATCTCAGATGAGAGTTTCGAGGGGGTTGCCGAGAGGTTAAGGATTCCAAAACTTGCCCGGTGGTCCGCCTGCGCGGCGGGCGGCCGCCCGGGAACGTGACCCCTCTCCGGTTTTGGTCCTGCCGCCGGCGGGACTCTTCCTGAGCACGAAGGTGTCGTCCTAAGGCTGGCGGTTGGAGAGGTTGTGAGCAGGATCGATCGTGGCAAGAATCCCGGAGAAGACATTCGGTCCGGTACGCTGAGCCAAGATCCTTCCTGGTCCTGGGAGGTGCGTATGCATGAGGTCGCAGTCGTCAAAGGGATAGTAGATGCCGCTCTGCGCGTAGCTTCATCGAACGACGCTCGCCGGGTGACTGCACTCGGGATAGTGATCGGTGACGAGTCACATGTGACCGACGAGGCCTTCCGGTTCAATTTCGAGGTTCTGAGCGCGGGGACGATAGCCGAGGGTGCCATGGTGCGGGTGAGAAGGGAGTCGAGGCTGGTGAACTGCTGGGACTGCATGTACGCCGGCCCGGCCCGGCAGGAGTCGGTGTGTCCCAGATGCGGAAGCGGCCGCATCGACGTCTCCCCGTTTCGGGACTGTGTGCTGGAAAGCATCGACGTCGAGGAACCCGGCGACGCTTGAACGGCGTCTTGGCTCAAGGCGGAACCTTCGAGAGCCGATTCCATCTCATGGTGTGGTTTCTGTCCATCCTCGGGATAGCGTCCGTGATCGGCATTGCTGCTGCGGTGGCCTGGGGGGCGCGTGAAGTCATTCGGACCACTGCTCCCTTCCGGCTCGAAAGGAAGCTCAACCCGAGCGACGTGCTCGAACTCGATCAAGCCTTCGCCCGGATTCAACGCGACATGCTCTTCGGCGACTGAGTTCCCGTACTACATTCTCCTGCATGGACACGGGATTGGCCGGATCCGGAGTCGTCGTCACCGGGGGCGGTGGGGGTATCGGTCAGGCTGTTGTGAGGGCCTTTGCCGCCGAGGGTGCACGGGTGGCCATCCACTACCGAACCTCCAGGCAATCTGCAGAGCGGCTGGCTTCCGAGGTGAACGGCATCGCCTTTGGCGGCGATCTGCGGATCGAGCAGGAAGCCGACGCTTTGATCCCGAAAGCCGTGGAGGCCTTGGGCCGGGTCGACGTGGTGGTCGCCAACGCGGGCGTTTGGCCATCGGTAGACCGTCCGATCTGGGAGCTCTCCCTCGAGCGTTGGCAGGAAACCCTCGACGCCAACCTCACCACGACGTTCTTGACTGCCAGGAGTTTTTTCCGGCACGCAGCCTCCACCGATGGCGGGAGCCTGGTGATGGTCGCCTCGACGGCCGGTCTGTTCGGCGAGGCGGGTCACGCGGATTACGCGGCCGCCAAAGGCGCCATTCTTTCCGGTCTGCTTCTGAGCGCAAAAAACGAGGCCTCTCGTCTAGGGAAAGGGGTGAGAGTCAACGTCGTAGCCCCCGGGTGGACGGTTACTCCGATGACCTCTGGCGCGCGTCGAGATCCCGAGTTGGAGGACCGGGTGACGTCGACGATGGCCCTCAAGAAACTGGGCACCCCTGAGGACGTGGCCGCTCAGGTGGTGGTGCTGGCCTCTGATAGGTTGTCCGGACACGTCACCGGTCAGGTGGTTGTGGTGGCGGGCGGCATGGAGGGCCGTCTGGTCCCCTGACCGGCCGGTCTCACCCGCGTACCGAATTTGCTGGGGTACGTTCCCGTCCATCACAGCCGCGCCGTCGAGATTCCTCCTCCCGGTTCGTGCTCGGAGCCCAGAGCCTCGGCATCGAAAGGATGGAAGCCGGGAAGACGCGTCGCTGTCTGCCCGGAACCGGCCGGCTCCCGCCGGCTCGTCCCAGCTAGGCTCACCTGCGGCGATCCCAGGAGAGGATTCTCGTGAAGGTCCGGCTCGAGTATTGCGCGGCTTGAAACTACACAGATCGTGCGGTCCGCATGACTGAACAACTGCTGGCCGAGTTCGAGGAATCGATCGACGAGATCACACTGGTTCCGGGACAGGACGGCGTCTACGAAGTTGAGGTGGACGGGGACCTCATTTACAGCAAGAAGGCCACCGGGCGCCACGCCGAGTATGAGGACGTTGCCGGCCCGATCCGCGCTCGGTAACCCGGTTCCGAGCTAGGCCCGCCTGCCGAACTTGCGTGAGATAGTTGCGGATAGGAACTCACGCAAGAACCATGGAGCTAGGCCCGCCTGCGGAACTTGCGTGAGATCGTTGCGGATAGGAACTCACGCAAGAACTCGGTTCATCCCCTCCAGGTGATCGCTTCGTGGCGAAGCGAGCCGGCTTCGCCATCGATCCAGGTTGCCAGTACGCGCGCCTCCCGCAGTTCGGGGGGGCTGGCTTCTACCGGATCGCAGTCCAGTACAACGAAGTCGGCCGGGCTGCCGACGGCCAGCGGTTCCGGTTCGCCCAGCGCTCTGGCTGCACCGTCTGTGAAGAGGGCCAGCGCAAGGGCGCCCGACAGTGACTCTTGTTGGGGAGCAAGGCCCGCCCGGTCACGAGCGGCGGCCATTCCCCAAAGAGGGTGCGGTGGTTCGACCGGACAGTCCGAACCTCCGGCCAACGGAACTCCCGCCGAGCTGAGTGATGCCAGCGGATAGGCATGCGCCAGCCGTTCGGCTCCGAGCCGCTTCTGGAGCCAGCCCGCCTCGGAGGCCATGAAGGCAGGCTGCACGGAAGCCGTGACACCGCTGCCGGCGAAGCGAGAAACGAGCTCACGATCCAGAATCGAGGCATGTTCGACCCGCAGGTCGACGGGTCGGGCACCATCGGCCAGAAGCTCATCGAACAAATCGAGTACCCGGGCGTTGGCGACGTCACCGATGGCATGCACGGCCACCTTGCCGCCCAGGCGAAGTGCCGTCCGCGCTCTGGTCTCCGCCCCCGGGTCGAGCCGCAGGGTGCCGCGGGTGTCGGGACGGTCGGAGTAGGGAGATCCGAGCGCCGCCGTATGGCCCCCGAGGCTCCCGTCGGCGAACTCCTTGACGCCCAGAAATCTGAGGCGCGGTCCGGCCTCCTCGAGGGCGAGGGCGGCGTGTTCGAGTTCGGCGGAGTCGGCGGCGATGACCAGCACGGCCAGCTTGAGAGGGAGTCGTTCGGATATGGCAAGCACAGCCTGCAACTCGTTACCGGCGTCGCACCACGGTCCCGTGCCGACGGCCAGGATGGCGCCCAGCGAGGTGAGCCCCAGGGAAACAAGCCCGTGGAGGGCTTCCAGCACGGTCTCCGGATCGGGTCCGGCCGTCAGGTCATGCAAGGCGGAGGCCACCGGTTCGATGGCCGTTTCCCTGAGGATCCCGTTGGGGATCCCGAAATCGTCGCGATCCAGGGTCCCGCCAACGGGATCGGCGGCGACCGAACCGATGCCGGCAGCCTGAAGGGCCAGGGTGTTGGCGACGGCAACGTGTCCGCAGTACCGGTAGACCAACAGCGGCCGGTCGTCCACCGCCAAATCGAGGTCCCGCCGGGTGGGAAGCCGGCCTTCGGAGAGAGTCTCGTCGTCGAGCCGGATCGCGATGAGTGGCTGTCCGGCCGGCATCTCGGCGGCGGTCATCCGAACCCGCCAGAGGAGCTCGTCCAGGTCCGCGGCGTCCTTCAGAGTCGGCCGGGTGAGGGTGAGGGTGTAGGGAAGTGGATGCATGTGGGCGTCGCGCATCCCCGGGATGATGACCCCGCCCCGAAAGTGCTCTACTGGGATGTCCGCCCTCCGCAGATCGTCCAACCGTCCGATGGCGGCGATCCGTCCATCGCGAAGCAACAGAGCGTCGCCGAGGATATCCCGTGCGGTGCGGACTCTGTCGGCGACGACCAGGCTCGTGGTCATTGGCCGAAGGTTGACCCGGGACTCCGGTGCCCGGTCTGGTCGTCGGTCACGATTCGCCCCCGAACCGCCCATAATGGACCAGTTCGCTGAGGGGTTTGCGACCGCGGGGGATGGTTGATCGAAGACCGGCGCGCAGTTGACGTTCGCCATCGAGGTCCGGGTAGCCAAATGCCAGAGCCCACCGGCAACCGTGGTCTTCGGGGACATGCAGTCGTTCTCTTGCGCACGATTCGCGGTGGAGGGTGACCGGGCACGATCCGATCCCCAACGCGGCAGCCGACTCCATCATGTTCTGGGCGGCCCGACCGATGTCGAAGTCCCCGCCGCCCGGTAACCGGACGACCACCACCACGAGAGGCGCTCCGACCAAAGGGCCGGTGAAGCTGCCGCACTCCGCCAGACGTTGTCGTTGTCCGGGATCGGAAAGGACGATGAACGACCAGGGTTGCGTGTTCTTCGAGCTACCCGTCCAGCGACCGGCCTCGAGGATCTTCTCGAGTTGTTGATCGTCTATTGGTTCAGGCCGATATTTCCTTACGACCCGAAGCCCCGTGATGCGTTCGTATGTCTCGGGTGAAGGTTCGAAGGACTGCATACGTACCTCGTTGTGGTCTCGTTTCCGAGCCTACCGGCGGCCTGGGAAATCAGAGCAACCCCGGCGGGATGGCTTCTGCAACCCGTTGGCGGAAGACCTCCCTGAGCGCTGCGTTGGAGGCCACCACCACCCGGTCTCCCGGACGTGCGGGCCTGCCGGCGAGATCCGTCATGTGGCCTCCGGCCTCGTGGATGAGCAGAATTCCCGCCGCGACGTCCCAGGGAGCCAGCTTCAACTCCCAGAATGCGTCGTAACGGCCGCAAGCCACCCAGGCGAGATCGAGCGAAGCGGTCCCCATGCGTCGGATCCCTTGCACGTGGGTCAGCATGGTGCCGATGATCTCTGCATAGCCGGTGGCATGCCGGCGGCGGTCGTAGGGGAAACCGGTTGCTACCAGGGCTGCCCCCAGGTCGGATTGGCCGGACACCATGGTCAGTTGGCCGTTCAGGCGGGCACCTTCCCCGAGGGCAGCGGTGAAGACCTCGTCCCGGAATACGTCCACGATTACTCCGACCCGGGCACTGCCCTCCTGGTACAAGGCGACGGAGACGCCTACGTGCGGTACGCCGTGGAGGAAGTTCACGGTCCCGTCGAGCGGGTCGATGACCCACACGCGGCCCCGGCCGAGCGGGTCGCCGCCACTCTCCTCCGCCAGAATTGCGTCGTTCGGAAATGTCTCTGCGATCCGGGCGATCACGATCGCCTCAGATTCCCGGTCGGCGGCCGTCACCGGGTCGACCTCGCCCTTGAAGTCGGCGCCCCGGAGCCGGCCCAGCCAGGACCGGATGACGTCACTGCCGTCGCGGGCGGCGGCGACGGCGACGTCCAGATCTCGTTGCAGAGAAGCGTCCATCTGCTCGGACTCTAGAGCCCGGGTCGTTGAAGGTGCCGGTTCGCGGATGCTATGGGCGAGGCCGGTCATAGAATCGTCCGGTCATGATGTCGGTCTTGCTGGGTGCCGTGAGCGGGTTGTTGCTGTGGGCAGCCTTTCCCCCGCTCGACTTGGGAGCGCTGGTGTTTGTTGCGCCGGTGCCTTTCCTGGTCGCCCTGCGGAGGGCGGCATCCTGGCGCGAGGCGGTGCTGAGTGGGCTCGTCTTCGGAATCGCCTTCTTCGGGCCATTGCTGGAGTGGATCACCGAGATGGGTTTGATCGCCTGGGCACCGCTCGTGCTCGTGGAGGCTCTGTTCCCGGCGGTCTTCGCCTGGATCGTGTTTCAGGCACGTAACCGGCCCGACTGGCAGTGGATGGGGTTCGTGGTCGGCGGCTGGGCGTTGACCGAACTCGCTCGGTCGTATCTGCCCGTAGGCGGCTTCACCTGGGGCTGGCTCGGCTATGCCGTGAGTGGATTCGGCGGTGCCCGAGCCTCCGCACAGTGGATCGGAGTCTCCGGCTGGACCGTGCTTGCCATGCTGGTGGCCGGTGGTCTGGCCGTCTGGTACGACCGGCGGCGAGGAGCCGCCTGGGCTGCCGCAGCGGCCGTGACCGCGCTGGTGATGACGGGCGCCGGGGCGGTCTGGCCGGCCACTGCAGGTGGAGAGTTGCTCCAGGTCGCCCTCGTCCAGGGGAACAGCCCCTGTCCGGCCGAGCGGTGCGCCAACGAACGACAGCGGATCACCCAGAGTCACCTCGACCTCACCCGAACTCTGCCTGCGGGGGTCTTCGACCTGGTCGTGTGGCCGGAGAGCTCGACCGGCTATGCAACCGATCCCACCGTCAACCCCGAGGTAGCAGGTCAGATCTCCGCCGAGGCGGTCCGTTTGCAGAGCTACTTGCTCGTCGGTGGTGATCGGCCTGTTGATGACGACCACTTTGCCAACGTGAACCTGCTCTTCGATCCGAATGGGGAGATCGTCGGCGAGTATCTCAAAAATCACCCGGTTCCGTTCGGCGAGTACATACCCTGGCGGTCGGTCTTTGGATGGACGGAGAGCTTTCGAGCCGCCCCCCGCGACATGTTGCGGGGAGAGGGCCCGGTGGTCTTTCCAACGGAATGGGGTTCGCTCGGCTCGGTGATCTCCTTCGAGGGGGCCTTTGCCCGACTCATGCGCGCTCCGGTTCGAGAAGGTGCCCGGTTGATGGTTGTCGCAACCAACAATTCGAGCTATGGACTGGGACCCGCGTCGGACCAATTCATCGCCATGACACGGATGCACGGTTCTGCCCTGGGGGTCGACGTGATCCACGCCGCTCTCACCGGCAGATCGACCATCATCTCCAAAGGCGGATCGGTCGGGCCCATCTCGGGCTTGTTCACTGCCGAAATCCTCACGGGGGAGGTGCGGGTGCGGTCCTCGGGCGATACGCCTTACGCGGTCCTGGGCGAATGGCCGCACGTCGCGGCCATTGTGTGGTTGGTAGGCGCCGCGGTGGCCGGTGCGAGACATCGGGAAAAGGCGACCCTGCGTTAGACCCGGGGGACCGGCCCGCCGGACGGCGTCAAGCGGTCGACCACTCGAGACTCTCGTCCGGGGCGGTCTCGCTCGCAGGCGCTGCAAGAATGCGGGGGCGGGAATCCCGGGTCCGCGAGCGCCGGTTGTTGCGAGCGGGTCCCAAACCTGGCACCCCGATCCTCCGATATCCCCAACCATGCCATTTAGCAGGTCCTTAACCACCTCTTGGAGGGCCTTTTGGTGGCAGTGGGAGAAACTTGCCGCCGGGCGAAGGAGGCGAGCGTTGTGGAGCTGAGAGAGCGAGGAAGGTGATGGCTCGAAATGCCGGCGAAGTGAAAGCCAACGGGTTCACTCCTTCTTCCCGAGGTCCCGGACTCGCCTTCCTGGTGGCGATGGTGGTGATGGTCGGCGCGGGGGTGACCTTCTTGTCGCCGGGTGCGGCAGCCAAGAACAAGTTCATGTCCGGGTTCGCCGAGGCCTACCCTCACGCAGCGGGCACTCCGCTCGACTCTTGTGTCCTCTGCCATACCGACCCGGCCCATCCCGGCGAGGACAACCTCAACAACTACGGGGAAGACTGGGAGGACGTCGGGGACAAGGACTACCTCGCTCCGGCACTGGTCGATCGTGACTCCGATGGTGATGGGATCTCCAACGGTCAGGAGATTCAGCAACTCTCGCTGCCGGGTGACCCCTCGAGCAGTACTCCGCCGCCGCCGACGACGACCGTTCCCGGCGCGCCTCTCGACGGCCGTTCGCTCTACGGCGCCCGTTGCGCCGTCTGCCACGGCCCGGAAGGCGGTGACCTCAACGGCACCGCGCTGGCCCGTGAGGCGTTCATTTCGATAACACTGAACGGGCAGGGGGGAATGCCTTCGCAAACGGGCCTCAGTAGCCAAGAGGTAGGTGCCATCTGGGATTATGTGAGCGGGGTGGTGCCGGCGACTACCACTACAACCCAACCAGGCATCACTACGACTACCACCCAACCGGCCGGCGGCGCCGCCGTATGGGCTCAACACTGTGCTGTATGTCACGGCGCCGCCGGAGGGAATGTAGTCCCGACCACCGCGAGCAGAACCCAGTTGGTCTCGACCATCACCAACGGGGTGGGGACGATGCGAGGATTCCCGGAATTGGGTTCGGCACAAATCGGCAATGTTGCCGATTTCCTGCTGAGCCTCAGTACCCCGACGACCACCCTCCCCGGCGCCACCACCACAACGACGGCTCCGCGCCGCGGTGCGGCGGTCTATGCCGCCGATTGTGCAGTCTGTCACGGCGCGGACGGTGGGGACCTGCGGGGCCATGCGTTGACCCAGTCTCAGATCGTTTCGATCACGACCAACGGCATCGGCACTATGAGCGGTTTCGCGGGCCGGCTCAGCGTGGTCGAGATCGACAACGTATCACAGTTCGTCGCTTCGGTGGGGATCGGGGCCGGGGTTACGACCACCACTTCTCCGTCGGGGAGTCCCATCTCCGGGTCGACGCTCTACATGCAGAATTGCTCGGCCTGTCACGGGTTGCATGGAGAAGGGGGCCCGGGTGGTCCGGTGGCGGGAACGACGTCGAGCAGGTCGCAGATCATCTCCGTTACGACCGGTGGAGCGGGCGGGATGCCGGGCTACGGATCCCGGTTGTCGGCTGATGAGATCGGTGCCATCGCCGACCATATCCTGGGTATGGGTGGCAGCGGGACCACGGAGAATGCGACCGTCGCGAGCGAGCCGGGCATTCCTCCCGAATTGCTCGAAGGGCAAACCCTCTACGGGCAGTTCTGCGCCGCCTGTCATGGAGCGGCTGGAGAAGGGGGCTCGGGCGGTCCCATAGTGAGTATTCAGACGTCTACCGGCGACCTGGACGAGATCATCCGCAACGGTGTCGGTTCGATGCCCGGTTTCGCCGGGCAGTTGGGCGACCGGGAACTCGAGGCATTGGTTGCCTTCTCCGAAGCTCTGGCGTCGGGTGCGGAGTTGATCATCCCCGAGACGACGACCTCGACACTCACGGAGGACGAGACCCCGGCCGCCGGTGACCTCCCGGCGGCATTGGCCGGCGACCTGAACCAGGATCCTGCCGCCGACGGATCCTCGACGGTCGTCGTTGTGGCAGTTGTCGTTGGTGTTTTGGTTACCGGTGGTGGAGTATTCCTCTGGATGCGAGCGGTCCGCAACCTGGTCGCCTAGTCCGGCCCAACCTCACGGCAGTCGGCACCAGCAACGTCCGGCCCGGTCTGGGGAGCGGTGAACATCACTTCCGGCGGCCGGGCTTCGCCGAGCCCCAGATCGCTAGGTTCAGTTGCGTGTCCAGAATCCGTCGCTATGGAGGAGCCGTCCTGCGGCGCCTCGGCCTTCGGAAGCCTCCCCCTGACCCGGGGAGGGAGTTCTCCGACGCCGTCTACCGTCGATACGGGCTTCAGCCGGGCGAGGAGGTACACGACGAAACGGTGCAGATGTGGCTGGACTTCTCGTTGTCGTCGGTTGAGCGAGGCCGGTACGCGGTAGCGGCCATGGGCGGACGCCCGGCATTTCGGGGGACCAGGGTCCTCGACGTTGGGTGTGCCTACGGCGGGTTTCTGGTGGCGGCGGCTGAAGCAGGAGCGCGGTCTTTGGCCGGCATCGACATCAACGACGAACTGCTGACGCTCGCCAAACTGCAACTCGCCGACCACCGGGTCGATGCCGGGCTTGAACGACTCGACATCACCTCGCCGGACGTGATCGACCGCCTAGGTCACTTCGACTTCATTCTCTGCAACGATGTACTCGAACACGTATCCGATCCCGATTTGGCCGCCACACACCTGGCAGCCCTGCTCGACGACGGTGGATCGATCTTCCTGCAGATTCCCAACGGTCGAGCGGTCGAATTCATGATCCGCGACGGCCACTACGGCCTTTTCGGGATCACGTTGCTCGACCGGCTCCGGGCGGAGCAAGTCTGGGCCGATCACTATGAAGATACCTACGGCGTAGAGCACTACGCTCCGCTGTCCTACTACCTCGACGTGTTCTCACAGGCCGGCTTGTCGCTGCGGATGCTGAACCGGCCACCTGAGGATCTCGGAGCGGTGGTCGAGGATCTCGGCCGGCAGGTTGACGAACTCGAGGCAGGCCTGGCGACCGTGTCGTTGGAAGATTCGGAATTGGTCGAGGAGATGCGACGGCGAGGGCGCCACGAGATCGAAGCATTCCGGCATCAAGCCGAACTCTATGCAGCGTCCCGGGTGGACGCCGAACGGAACATCATCGCTCGCTGGCTGTGGACGACCTATGGGCTCACCTTCTGGGAGCTCGTCGGTCGGAAACAGAACGAGTAGCCGAACGCCGACCTGTTGAACGTTAGCTCGTCTCGTATTCGGTCAGGGCGCCGTCGATCGTGTCTATCGCCGTGTCGAGTTCGTCGATGCCGGTGACCAGCGGCGGGATGAACCGGATAACGTTGCCGTCGGGACCGCAGTTGATCACGATCAGCTCCCGTTCCAGCGCGTATTTCGAGACGAACGCCATGGCGTCCGCATCGGGTTCACGCGATTCGAGATCCTTCACCAGTTCGATCCCGATCATCAACCCCAACCCCCGCACCTCGCCGATCGAGTCGTGAACCACCGCCAGCTTGTTCAGTCTCTCGAAAGCGTGCGCCGAAAGCTCGCGGGCGTGGGGCAGCAGCCCCTCCATCGTGTCGATGACGGCACCGGCGGCCGCGCAGGATACGGGATTGCCGCCGAAAGTCGTGCCGTGAGCGCCGACCGGCCACCGGTCGAGAACCTCGGCCGAGGCACCGTACGAAGAGAGCGGCAGACCGTTGGCGATACCCTTTCCCATGGCGATGATGTCCGGATCGACCGCGTAGTGCTCGGAGGCGAACCATTCCGCAGTCCGGCCGAAGCCGCTTTGCACCTCGTCGAAGATCAACATGATTCCGTGGTGATCGGCAATCTCTCGCAGGGCTTCGAGGAAGGCCGGTGGGGCAGGGTAGTACCCGCCCTCGCCCTGCATCGGCTCAACCAGGAAGGCGGCGATGTTCTTCGGTGTGACCTCGTGCTTGAACTTGTAGTTCAGCTCATCGAGGGCAAGCTCGGTCGACTCTTCCTCGGTCTTTCCCCACCGGTAGGGGCGGGGATAGGGGGTCACGAAGACGGATCCCAGGATGGGGTGGTAGCCGTCCCGGTAGCGGGCGCTGGAGGTGGTGTAGGCGACCGAACCCATCGTACGGCCGTGGAACGCCCCCCGCATGGTGATCACCCCTTGGCGCCCGGTGATGTACTTGGCGATCTTGACCGTCGCCTCGACTGCTTCTGCGCCGGAGTTGGCGAATCCGAATTTGTCGATCCCCTCGGGTGTGATCGTGCGGAGTTTCTCGGCCAGCCTGATGATGGATTCGTACCGGAAGACGCACCCGGCGTGGATGAAACGGTCCATCTGGGCTCGTGCTGCGGCTACGACCGCGGGGTGGTTGTGCCCGAGGTTGGCCACGGCCGTTCCACAGGCGAAGTCGGCGTAGCGGTTGCCTGCCTCGTCGTAGATCCAAATACCCTCGGCACGATCGGCGAGGACGTCGGTGTCGAAGGCCAGCACGGGGGCGACGACATCGTGGTGGCGGGTGAGGTATTCGGTCATCTGGGCTCCTTTCGCGGGGTTTTCTGCGTTCGACGGCGAAAGGCCGCTACGGAGCGGCGAAGAGCGAACGCCGAAGGTGGCGAGGGAGGCATGAGACCATCCGAGCCATGGTCCCATTCTGCCACAAGGGCGGCGTCGAGTCCCAGGCGGGGCGCTAACGCCGACCGAGAGTGTCGGCGAGAAGAGCGTACGTGTTTCGAATCATGCTGATTCTTCCCCAATCTGCGGGCGCACGTTGCCGGCCCTCAGTCGCTCGACGCATGACCTCTGATTCCTAGCGTGTGGCTTCGACCCAGGCCACTTGATCCGGCGCCGGGTCCGGTAGGAGCACGTTGCCTCGCCCCACCGTGGACAGGGCGGAATACCGCCCGTCGTCGTCGAGGAGCAGCCAGTGGCCGTCCGGTGAGAATCCGAGTGGTCTCCCCGGCCGGGTCGTCAGTACGCACGCTCCCCCGGGCTCGACGCTACACACCGACTGGAGAGCCATCGGAGCTGCTACAACGACGGTGATCGGCCCAGCAGGACCGTCGATGCGGGTGGCGAAGACTTCCGGCCTGGCGTCCGGTTCGGTCAGGATTGCTCCGCCCGTGGCCCTACCCGGGTATGAGTGCACGATCCAGGCCCAGGAGGTAATCGAGGGAGCGGGTGGAAAGAGCGGAGTGGCGAGCAGGGGGCTGTCCGCCGGCACCTGCCAGATCTGCGCGGTGCCGTCCGCGGTCGAAACCAGAACAAAGAGTGTCCGGTGGATCACCCCGAGCGCCAGGATGCGCTCGGCTTCGAGGTCCGCTGCGCCGAGGAGGGTCCTGATCCCGGCGTCGTTCGGGATCGTTTGAATTTTCGACCCGTCCGGCGTTATGTGGAAGGTGGTTTCGGCGAGAGATTCGAGCGAACTTCCTTCTGCCGCGGCCGTGAAGACACCGGCATCCGGCCCGTGAAGGATCGAGCCGTCCTGCGTTTCCAGGTACCACCGCGTGGACTCCGGTCGAAGGGGTGTCGCAATTCCAGCGCTGCCGGGGCTCACCGCGACTGCACCGGCGAGGTCGGTCCCCTCCGGCAGCTGAGATGAGTCGAGCGATCCGACGATCAGGGGTGCCCCCGGACCGGCCGTGGCGAGCAGGACGGGACGCTCCGTCTCAGCGGTGGTGACGGAGAGGAAATGTGCGGGGATTCCGGCGGTGGTGATGGTCCCCACTCCGTCCTCGAAACCGTCCAAGAGTCCCAACCCCTCGCCGGTTCGGACGTAGATGCCCTCCTCGCGTCTCTCCAGCAGGTGAGAGGTAGTCAGTGCTGGATGGGAGACGGGAGAGATGGCCGGGTCGTAGACCCGGAGTCGCAGAAACACATCGTTGGAGCCTCTACCCACCAGTGTGGCCGGAGCTCTCTCCGGGTCGGCGGACCAGGCCTGCAGCCCGTTTGTGTTGATCCAGTACAGGCCGCTTCCGTCTCCGGACCAGGCAAACCCCTGCGCCGGGTCGGTCGTGAGCAACACCCGGGCAGTGCCGACCATGGAAAGTACCGTGAGGCCCGCCTGTTCATCGTCATCGCGTCCGGCGTGTCCTTTCACCGCCAGGTAGCGCAGTTGGGGATCGAATGCTCCTTCTATCAGGGTGGGCAGGCTTGTCGAATCTGTCGAGGAATGCCCGACTAGATCATTCCACCGGCGCAGCACCCTCCCGGTCCGATGGCGGAGTTCGAGGCCGTTGCCGCTCCATGCGGCTACCTGGGTGTCCGAGACGGCGATGGCTCGCCCCGGCATGACCTGTGCGCTCAAGTCGCCGGCGGTCGGGCTCCAGAGGTAGTAGCCGCCCTGTCGGACGTTGAGCGCCAGGATGGTCGAATCGGGAGACCAGAGGAGCGAGGCGATCGGCCCCATCGCCGTCAATGCGGAGTCGCCGGGTGAAGTCATCGACTCACTACCGATGACCCA
Organism: Acidimicrobiia bacterium UBA4744; assembly: GCA_002403855.1. Classification (GTDB taxonomy): domain Bacteria; phylum Actinomycetota; class Acidimicrobiia; order Spongiisociales; family UBA4744; genus UBA4744. Next base: position 7,512 of record DHIO01000041.1, on the reverse strand, counting down.
GGTGTGGGGAACACCCGCAGCGTCGATCATGGCCAGTCGGGTTCCATCTGGAGAAACCAGCGGGGGGGTGGTCCCGGGCCCCGGCCACGGGAGAGGAGTGACCTCCGACGAAGGTCCCGACTCTCCTGCCCCGATCAGTACGACCAGCTGGTTGTCGCCGTCGACTCCCACCAGCCTGCCGTCCGGGAGCGAGTCGACGATCACCGTGGCGGGAGAGATGTGGAGAAGGCCGGCGGCCATCGACGGTCCGTACAGGGTGTCCGGTCGTTGAGAGGTGAATGCGAACCCGCCCACCCAGGTCCCGGCAGCAGGCCTCCACTGGTCGCTCCGGCTGCCGGGTTCCGGCACGTTCGTCGTGGTCTGGGCGGTGACGGACGGGGCAGGGAGGGCCTCGTACTCGGGCGCGAGACCCGAAGGCCCGGTCAGAACCGAAAGGGCCACAATGCCGGTGGTCACCAGAGCGGCGACCGGCGCCCATCGGTCCGGTTTTGAAAGGAACCGGCGCCGGTCCGGCGTTTCGTCGGGTAGTTCCGGGGCGGAGGTAGGTCCGGGCGCTTGCGGCGGAGCGACAGGCTCGGCCGGTTGCATCGACGAGGGTCTTGTTAGGACCGCACTCTCCCGGAGGGGTTCGTCCGTCCCGGGGCGCGCCGTCTCATCGAGGGGTCGCCACGTTGTGGTACCGCAGGTGGGGCATACTTCCTCCTCGGCGGCGGCGTCGCACAAGAAGCAATAGCTCTGGGCCACACCAAGAGGGTAGTGGGAGCTCTTCTGAGACCCGGGTGGGTCGGAACTCTTGCTTGTGGCGAGGTTGGCGTGGCCGTAGCTCGTAATCTCTACGGCGCGAGGAACGAGGAACGATGCGCCCCATTGCGGTGATTCAGAACGAAGAGTCCGTTCCTCCGGGCTGGCTCGGCGTCAGCCTGTCCATGCGGAGTGTTCCGGTGGAGATGGTGAAGACATACCGGGGCGACGCGATGCCCGATCTGCGGGAGGTGGACGGCGCCGTCATCCTCGGAGGGCACATGGGTGCGTACGAAGACCGGGCCTATCCGTTTCTGGTCGAAGAAAAGGCACTGGTGCGAGCCGCCGTCCGTCGGGGGGTGCCGCTGTTGGGCATCTGTCTCGGCTGTCAGATCGTTGCGGAGGCGATGGGAGGCAGAGCGTATCGGGTAGATCCGCAGGAAGCCGGGCTCGTCGACCTGCGGGTGACCGAGGCCGGACGGCGAGATCCGATACTGGGGGGCTTCGAGAGCCCTATGGCTTCGTGGCATCACGACAGCTGGGATCTTCCCCCCGGCGGCGCCCTGCTCGCCGTTTCCGATCGGTACCCTCAAGTTTTCCGGATTGGCTCGGCCGTCGGTGTCCAGTTCCACCCCGAAGTGACTCCGGAGATTCTCGAGACCTGGATCAGCCGCGATGGAGATTCTCTTCACGAGGTGGGGATCGACCCCGGCCGGTTTCTCGGCGCGGTCGAGGCCACTCAGGAGAATCTGCGGATCCGGGCGGATCGGCTGTTCGCGGCCTGGCTCGCTGAAGTCGCGGAGTTCGCGGAGAAGGGAACATGAGGCCTTGCAGTCGGGTTGCTCTCGTTGATGGAGTCGCCGAATCCTCTTCGTGTTGCCTGGTCGATCCTGCGAGCCCTTCTGGTCGCCCGACCCCGCCCGCACGGGACCGGTGGTGTCGACCACACCGGCCTGGAGCCGGTCCTGGAAGCCCTTTCCCAAGGGGGGACGCCGGCCCTGGCCCACGTAGAGGATGATCTCGACCGGTACTTGGCGGAGGCCGGCACCGTCGACCCGGACACTCTCACCCGGTCCGAGGCCCTGGCGTTTTGGCTGAATCTCTACAACGCCGGCGCCCTCGCTCTGGCTGCGAGGGCCTTCGCCGCGGGGGCCGACTCGGTCCTCCGTCTACCCGGGGGCTTCGACACACCGATGTATCAGATCGCCGGTGAACATCTGTCGCTGGACGCTATCGAACACGGCAAGGTCCGACGGTTCGGAGATCCGCGTATTCATGCCGCCCTCGTCTGTGGATCCGTGTCGTGTCCGACCCTGCGACATGAGCCGTACCGGGGGGATCAACTCGATACGCAACTGGAAGATCAGATGCGACGGTTCTTGGCGGCCGGTGGGTCCGAGCTAGACGCGGCTACGGGGACGGTTCGGCTCTCGCGCGTATTCCTCTGGTACGGCGGCGATTTCACTCGCCCCGGCCGTATGCCCACATGGCTTCCGGCTCGATCGGATAATCTCCTTGGTGCGCTGCTCCCTTGGATGGGCCGGTCCGCCGATTGGGTCGCCACGGAGAAGGTCTCGGTCGAATACCAGAGCTACGACTGGGGCTTGCGGTGTTCGGTGGGATGAGTGGACCGAACGCCGACCACCATGGCGCCGATTGCCATTACTGCGGCTGCAATATCAAACGGTAGAACGTATCTCCACAGGTCCGGAGCGGACACCAGCCACCCGCCGTCTGCCGCGAAGCCCACCACGTCCAGATAGCGCCAGATGGACCAGACGCAGATCACCGCCAGGATCAAACCGGCCGGCAATGCCCACCGATCGCCGGCCGCCAATCGGACCCCGAACATCAACCCGGCAGTAGCCCACGCAATGTCGAGCGCCGACAGGAGCTGAAGGAACTGCAGCGACGGTTGATATCCGAGGGCGGCCGACGAAGCGAGAGTGATCAGGGCGACCACTCCGGTAGTCAAGGCAACGATGGACGCCAGGGCCCCGAAACGCCGCCAGAACCAGCTGCTGCCCATGCCCACGAACCAGGGTCCGTCCGTGAACCGGGCCAGGTCCAATCCGATCCCCAACCCGAACGCGACGACGGCTCCGAGATGGATCGTGACCACCAGCAGCAACCGGTCGGGGTCGGCATCCGGAAGGGCGACCATGAGCAGGGCGACCACCAGCCCTGCGGACAACCAGGCGAGGGATCGGGCCAGCGCTCTCTCTACCTGTGACACGGGGGAAGCGTAGCTCTCAAGCGCTCTTTGCCGGCCTCCGACCTCCGTGTGGTTGCCGGTCGTCCGGACACCGGGAACCGGCGACCGAGTTGCTCAATCCTGACGCCGCTGGTCGGTGTGCTCTGCATGCCCGGTTCGGTCGAAGTGAACGTGGCGGCCTGAACCGGTGCGATGGTAGGGATCGTCGAGAATGACCGATCCGTCCTCAGTGGTTATCAGCTTGATGCCGTAGGCCTTGGTCAGGCACTGAGGGGTGAGCACTTCCTCCGGGGTGCCGGAGGCAACAACGTATCCGGAGAGCAAGATCACGTAGTCGGCAGCGGCCGCCTCGCTCAGGTCGTGGGTGGCCATCACTACGGTGACACCGCGAGCGCGTTCGGTGGCTACCGCCTCCAGGATGCGATCCCGGGAAACGATGTCCAATCCGGTGACCGGTTCGTCGAGTAGTAGCAGATCGGCGTCCTGGGCGAGGCCTTGCGCGACGAATACGCGCTGGCGCTGGCCGCCCGACAGCTCATCGAGATGACGGTCGATGAGGTCCAGCACATCGAGGCGTTCCATGGCCGACCGGCATGCGGCACGGTCTGCCGATCGAAACTGCCCGAACATCCCAAGCCGGCCGTACCGACTCATCGACACTACTTCCCGCACTGTGATCGGGATCTCTTCATGCACCTTGGTGGACTGCAAGACAAAGGCCACTCCGCGGTTTTTCGGATGGCCGGCCAGGACACCCAACTCGCCGCCAACCGGTTCGAGGAGGCCGGCGATGGCGTGCAACAGTGTGGACTTTCCGGATCCATTGGGCCCGATGACGGTGGTGACCGTCCCCGCCGGGATGTCGAGATCGGAGGCGGCCAGGGCCGCGTGTTCGCCATACGCAAGCTGCAGGTCGCGGGCGGTGACGGCGATGTCGTTCACCGACATTGGGCACATACTCCTTGCAGGTCGAGACGGTGACCGGCGACCTGGAAATCGAAGCGTCGTCCTACCTCAGCCACGATGTTGTCGACGGCCGTCTCGAGATCCTTGGGCACGGGCACGTCGCTGGTTGCGCCACATACGATGCAGGTCATGTGGTGATGATGCCCGGTCAGCCACTCTGCCAGTTCGTAGCGGGCAACGCCATTCGGATCGGGGAAGCGTACGATCACCTCGGAGTCCTCGAGCACCGACAGCGTCCGATAGAGCGACGAAATGGGAACTGCCCCTTCTACGGCGACAATGAGATCGGCCGCCGATTGAGGACCGGGTGATGTCTCGAGTATCTCGACTACCGACCGGCGGGCGGGCGTGAACCGCATCTGCAAGGCCTCCAGGCGGCGCCGAGCGGCCGTGAGGGCGTCGTTCCTTTGACCCATCGTGGGACGGAATGGTACCGTACAAAGCGAATGAGAACCATTCTCATTTCTCTCGAATGAGACCCCCACCATGAAACGAATCCTGATCCCGGCGATCATCGTGGCGGTACTCGGGTCCGCCTGTGGGGCCGCGGACGAAGTTGATGACGGCCGACCGCTCGTGATGGCGACGACGACGATACTCGGTGACATCGTCGACAAGGCCGCCGGTGATGCCCTGCAGGTTGAGGTATTGATGCCGATCGGCGCAGATCCTCACGACTTCTCGCCCTCGGCGCGGCAGGCCTCGCGATTGCGCGAAGCCGTCCTGGTGGTCGCCAACGGGGTCGGTCTCGAGGAAGGGCTGTCGGATATCCTCGCTGCCGCCGAAGCCGACGGCGTTCCAGTCATCAGAATCGGCGACCTACTCGACCCGCAGCCATACGTCGCCGGTTCTCCAGAGGAGCATGGAGAAGACAACCACGATCGGGAAACCGATTCCCGCACTCTTGATCCTCATGTCTGGATGGATCCGGTGCGTATGTCCGCGGCGGTAGAGATCATTGCCGGTCACCTCTCGGAGACTGCAGGAGTAGATGTCTCGGACTCCGCCGCCGTCTATCAAGGAGAGGTGCTGGCTCTCCATGACGAGATCACCACGCTGATCGACGAAGTTCCGGTTGACCGTCGCAAGATGGTGACCAGTCACTTCTCCTACGGTTACTACGCCGACCGCTACGGGCTCGAGATTCTGGGGACGGTGATACCGGCGGCGACCACCGCGGCCGAAGCCAGCCCGGCCGCCTTCGCCGCTTTGGTTGATCTTCTCGAGCGAGAGGGAGTGTCGGTGATCTTCGGCTCGACGACCGAGTCGACCACCCTGGCGGATGCTCTTGCCGAGGAGGTCGGCTACCAGGTCAAGGTGGTCACTCTCCCGACCGGATCGTTGGGCGAGGGCGGGTCGGGCGCCGAAACCTACCTCGATATGATGCGCACCAGCACCCGTCTCATCGTCGAGAACCTGAAGTGAAACCGGGAGTTTCCGCATGGAATGGCTGATCGACCCGCTGTCCGAGCCATTCATGCAGCGTGTCCTGCTGGGCAGCACCCTGGCGGTCATGACGGCCTCATTGATCGGCACCTGGGTCGTGCTGCGCGGGCTCAGCTTCATGGGCGATGCTCTGGCTCACGGTGTAACGCCGGGAATAGCGCTGGCCTTTGCCCTCGGATTCAACCTGACGCTGGGAGCCGTCGCCGCGGCGGTAGCCATGACCCTCGGGATCAACCTCGTTCACCGCAAAGCACGTCTGCGGGAGGACACCGGGATCGGGTTGCTGTTCGTCGGCATGTTGGCGTTGGGAGTCATCATCATGTCCCGCTTGCCGTCGTTCTCTAGCAGCCTGTCCACCATTCTGTTCGGCGACACACTGGGTATCCGTCAGGAGGACATCCTGTTGCAGGGCCTGGCCGCTGCGGTGACCCTGACGGTCATCATGGTCTTCTACCGGGCTTTTCTCGTGCTCTCCTTCAACGAGGAGAAGGCCCGGATGTTGGGATTACGGCCCGGTCTGGCGCACTTCGTCATGCTGGCGCTACTCACTCTGGCCATCGTGACTTCGTTCCGTACTGTGGGCACGCTCCTGGTCTTCGCACTGATCGTGGCCCCTGCTGCAACAGCGTCGCTGGTCGTCCGGCGGGTGCCGACCATGATGGCCGCGGCGGTGGGTTTCGGGTTCCTGGCCGTCATCAGTGGTCTGCTGATCAGCTGGCACGCAGACATCGCGGCAGGGGCAACGATGGCCGGTATGTCGGTGGTGATCTTCTTCCTTGTTCTGGCGTTCCGCGAGCTTTCGAACAAGAAGCGAGTGCCTCGTATCGCAAACTGAGGGAAGGTTTCGGGTTTCAGGTTTCGGGTCTTCTGCTTGTTGCCTGCCGCTTGCTGCTTGCTGCTTGCTGTGTGTTCCTGGCTGCCGATTTGACTACTCACCTCTCACGGAAGCATCTACCATGAGTCGACTATGGGAAAACATCGCCGAGACGACCGCGCCATAAATCGTGGATTGCGTCGTCTTGCCGTCTTCCTGGGCGTGACCGGCGTAGTGCTGGTGGCCATCTCGGGATGGAGCGCCTGGAGGGCCTATCAGGACATCGAAAGGGTTCCTTTTGAAGACAGCGCGGTGGCAGCCGAGGTGCTCAGTACGATCCCCGAGGCCGAGGTCGAAGAGCTCCGCGTCGCCGAGGACGCTGCTGAGGAAGCAGCCCGCCTCGCCGAACAGCTCGAGGTGGAGGCCGAATTGCTGGCCGAGTTGGAAGCGGAACGCAACGTGACGGCCCCGGTCGACAGCGGGAAACTCGAAAACCCATATGCCCACAGTCCCGAATTGCCGGACGGCATGTTCACCTCCTACCTCCTGGTCGGGGTAGAGGGAGGGTTCCGGGCGGACGCCATCATCTACTTGTTGCAGCCGTCGGACGGTTCGACCCCGATCATGGTGTCGCTTCCCCGGGATCTCTACGTCTTGAACCCGTGCACGCAGCGCTACACGCGCATCAATGCCGGCCTCGGTGGTTGTGCCGGGTATGCAGGCGGAGCGCAATTGCTCTCTCTGATGGTCAAGGACTACACCGGCATCGAAGTCGATCACTTCGCACGGGTGGACTTCAGCGGGTTCCAGCGGGTCATCGACGCGGTCGGGGGCGTCCAGATCTGTGTGGAGCATGCCGTGCGCGACGCCAAAGCGATGCTCGATCTGCCGGCCGGATGCTCCACCGCCGGCGGAGCGCAGGCGTTGGCCTGGGTGCGCTCCCGTGGCACCGAGGAGCTCGTCGACGGTGAATGGAGAACGATGGCCGGCGTGAGCGACTTCACCCGGCAGCGGAAACAGCAGGACATGCTGTTCAAGGTCGCCGGGAGGCTCAATTCTTTTTCTTCCTTCGCTTCGTTCTCGGAGGTGGCCGCGAGCCTCTCCGGAACCGTGGTGCTGGACCTGGGGTTCTCTTTCGGGGACGCAGTGTCGCTCGCCTGGGCCTTCCGCGGTACCGATGCCTCGGACGTGAAGCGCATATCGACATCGGTCCGGGATTACGTGACGACAGAAGGGGCCTACGTGTTGCTACCCACCGCTCCTTTCCGAGACTCGCTGGGGGCGGTCTATCCGCCGGCCGGGTAGGACCCGGGTTTCAGGTTTCAGGTTT
>DHIO01000003.1:28916-63688 GCA_002403855.1 Acidimicrobiia bacterium UBA4744 | reverse complement strand
TGGTGGGCGTTGACGGGCTCGAACCGCCGACCTCTGCCTTGTAAGGGCAGCGCTCTCCCAACTGAGCTAAACGCCCGAGCGGTGGGATAGCGTACCAGGAAGCGCCGAACCCTCGGACGGACCGATGAGCTTCAATGAGACACGCCGTGTCCCGGACCCAGGAGTCCCAGTGTCGGTCAACCGCGCCAGGCTCCGCGGCCCGCGTCTTCGACCTGCCCCCGACTGCGCTAGCGTGGTAGGCGAAGGTCGAACGGCCCGTCACATAGTGCCTAAAGCACGCTGATCTCCAAACCCAAACGAGCGCAGACTTGAAGTGGAAAGGAGATCTGTGGAGCAAGTGAGCGCCACGCGAACCGAACTCCTCGCTCGCCGGGCGCAGATAGATCTCGCCAATCGGGGCAGAGACCTGCTCAACGAAAAGCGCGATCAGCTCCTCGAGGAATTCCGGCGGGTAGCCGACGTGGTGCTGGGCGGAACGGACGCTCTTGAACGATCTGCAGCCGAAGGGCGCCGACTGCTGACCATCGCGGAGGCCGGCGACGGCCCGGAGGCAGTCCTTTCGGCTGCCGTGGCCACAAGAGGTGAAATCCCCCTCGAAGCGAGCACAACCTCGATCATGGGCGTTCGCATCGCGCGGATCGACCACCAACCCGTCGGCCGGCCCCGAACCGGACGCGGATACAGTCTCGCGGGCACCGGGCCCCGCATCGACGCTGTTGCCGAAGCATACGAAGGGCAGCTCGACCTCGTTCTCGAGGTGGCAACCACGGAGATTCGGCTCCGGCGCCTCGCCGAGGAGATAGGCAAAACGACCCGTCGGGTCAACGCCCTGGAGTTCGTCGTGATACCCCGACTGATCGGTGAGAGCAAGTGGATCCAGTCGGTCCTGGAGGAGCGAGAACGCCAGGACCATTTCCGCCTGAAGCGTGTCAAGGAACACAAGGCCAGGGCCCATCGAAGGAACCGACCATGAACGAGTCCCCGCTGATCACCATCCGCGAAGCTGAACGAGCGGCAGCGGAACTCGTCGAAACCGCTCGCCATGAGGCAGAAGACGAGCTTGAGGGGGCCAGGGCACGAGCCGCCGAGATGCTCGTTGAGGCCGAGGAACAGGGCAGGCATGTCGCCCTCCGTCTCCACCAGGAGGCCCTGGAGGCGGCGCAGGCCGATGCACGGCAGTTGGTGAGCGAAGGTGAAGCACGAGCGGCGAACGTATCCGATCTGGCAAAACCGTATCTGTCTCAGGCGGTTGCCGCCCTGGTCGAATTCGTCCTACCGGGAGGGAACACCGAGGAGGCGTGATCGATGCTGGTACCCATGGCCAAAGTCGAGATCATCGGCCACCGGGATCGCCTCGACGTTACTCTGCATCTGCTCCACGGGTTACGGACCATACAGCTGATCGACGTGACATCGACCCCGGGTGTCCGGCTTCCCCCTCTCACCGCGGATGAGAAGCAATTACGAGAACTCGAGGAGCTCCGCTACCTACGAACCCGGCTCGACGCAGTCCTCGGGATGGTTCCGACCCCAGAGGGTGTCGGGCGTTCCGAAGTGCAGCCCGCAGATCTCCAGGCCCTGCGAGCAGAGCTGGAGGAGCTGGGACCCGAACTCGAGTTACTCACACGCCGGCTCGACGACTTGCAGACCGAACAACAGGCGCTCCCCCGCTATCTGGAATCCCTCCGCCGCCTGTTGCCACTCGTTCCGGAACTTACCCAACTGGGCGGATACGAAACAGCAGCTCTGCTGATCGAGAGTCGCCATGCCGACGTCCTCGGCGACTTGAACACCGAGATGACGGAAGTCGCCGGAGACCTGTATGAGATCATCACAGCCCAGGTCGACCGAGACACCATCGGCGCCATCCTCGTTTTCCGCCGCGAGGTCGCCCGCAAGGTCCACGCCCTGCTCGGTCGGATACAGGTGAGCCGGGTCAGGCTACCGGAACGCTTTGAGGGAATGCCGTTTCGCCAGGCACTGGCTTCAATGGAACGGCGGATCAGCGCCTTGCCCGGAGAGATTGAAAAAGCTCACCGAACCATTACCGATCTGGTGGAGCCGCGTCGAGTTTGGTGGGCAACGCGGTCCGCCATCGACGCACGCCTCGATGAACTGGACGCCATCCGCAGGGTCGGCACTACCCACCACGCGTTTGTTGCGGTGGGTTGGGTGCCGGAGCCGGATCTGCCCGACCTCCATTCAGCTCTGGAAGCCGAAGTCGGACCCCAAGTGATGATGGAACAGATCGCTACGGAGCCCGATGAAGAGCCCCCGATCCTGCTGCGCAATCCATCACCGGTTCGGCCGTTCGAATTTCTCGTACGGCTCTTGTCCCTTCCCGGCTACAACACCATCGATCCGACCCGGCTGATGTTCGTATTCCTGCCCTTGTTCTTCGGGATAATGCTCGGAGACATTGTCTACGGTCTCTTCGCCCTGGCCCTCTCATTGTGGGTGGGTCGGCGCTTCGGAGCCAGGTCGCCGGCGATGCGTGACCTCTCACGCGTACTCGTGTACAGCTCGATTTGGTCGGTGATATGGGGCGCAATCTACGGAGAGTTCCTAGGCAATCTCGGGCATGAGCTGTTTGGCATGAAGCCCATCTGGATCAACCGCGAAGAGGCCATCCAACCTCTGCTCCTTTTCGCTCTGGCGGTCGGTGCCATCCACATGACGCTCGGCTTGCTGCTGGGACTGTGGGAAGCGGCCCGATTGAAACAGCGAAGTGCCCTGATCGAGCGAATGGGCAGATTGGCGGCACTCATGGGGCTCTTCCTGCTGGCAGGCGTCGCTTCCAACCAGCTGCCGGTCGGGTTGATGACACCGGCGGTAGCGGCCGTTGTGCTGGGGCTGGTCGGTCTCATGTACGTCCAGGGATGGTTGGGCATTCTCATCGGCCCGCTCGAGATGATCTCCACCTTCGGCAACGTGCTCTCTTACCTGCGTCTTGCCGCTATAGGGCTGGCATCTGTGTATCTGGCCCGGGTGGCAAACGAGCTGGGCGCAGCCGGCCCTATCTGGGTTGGGGTGATCATTGCATCGCTCATTCATGCACTGAATCTCGCCCTCGGGATCTTCAGTCCCACGATCCAGGCCTTGCGTCTTCACTACGTCGAGTTCTTCGGCACGTTCTACGAAAGCGGCGGCCGGGCGTTTCGGCCCTTTGGCTCGGCTACCCCTGCACCCCCTCGCACATCGTCGGCATGAGAAAGGAGTCGAACATGGAACTTGGTCTCATCGCCATTGGAGCCGGACTAGCAGTCGGTCTGGGTGCATTGGCCACCGGCATCGCCCAAGCGCGAATCGGATCGGCCGGAATCGGTGCCATCACCGAGAAGCCGGAGCTGCTGGGACGCGTGATCCTGCTGATCGCCCTCCCGGAAACGCTGGTCATCCTCGGGTTCGCAGTGGCTGCAATGGTGATGATCCTGTTGCCCGGCTGATGGCGCTGAACGACATTCTCGAAGCGATCCGCCTGGAGGCGACGGCCGAGGCTGCCGAGCTGCGCAGTAAGGGAAAACGCGAGGCGGAATCCATTCTCGCCCAAGCCGCAAGAGCGGCGGAGCAGCGGCTCACCGAGATCTCCACCGCCCGGGAGGAGGAGACCGCCGACGCAGCCCGCGTGGTCCGCAATCGGGCGCAGCTCGAGGTGAACCGGCGACTCCGCCGGGCCCGCGAGGCGGTCTATGAGTCCGCCCTCGCAGAAGTGAAGACACGGCTCGCCGCCATCCGAGACAACGCTCACTACCCGCAGGTGTTCACCGATCTCGTCGAAGAGTCGCGACAAGCTTTACCCGAAGGACGGATCTTGCGAGTGGATCCAAGGGACCTGGAACTGGCGGAACGGGCTGCCGATCGGGAGACGCGGCTGAAGGTTGAGACGTCCTTGTCGACCTGGGGCGGAGTCGAGCTGTGGACGGATGACGGCCGCCGGGTGCTCAACACCATCGAGGCCCGTTTGGAGAGGGCGGGCCCGCAACTCCGCCAGACTTTCGCCCGTCTCGTCGCGCCGATTACGGGAGGCCTCGAGTGACCGGCTTCGAATACGGTAACACCCGGCTGAGGGCGAGGAAGTCGAAGCTGCTGCGGGGCAGCGACTATCACGACCTCCTGCGCGCCGAGACCCTCGACGCGCTGCTCGGCGCACTGGCCGACACCCCGTACGGACCGGACGTGGCTTCGACGCTGCCCCGGTTCCGTGACCTGCGCAGACTCGACGAGGCCCTCCGGCTGAATCTGACTCGTGACTTCCGCGAGCTCCGAAGCTTCTACGCCGACCCTGAGCGGCGAGGGATCGATCTGATCCTCCAGCGCTGGGATCTCCACAATCTCCGCACCATTCTCCGAGGGCAAGCCCGCCTGGCTCCCGTAGAAGAGATCCTCCCGTTGTTGGTGGCGGCCGGCTCGCTGGATGAGGTCGACCTCGGCGAGTTGGCCCGCCAGTCGGGAGTTCGGGCGACCCTCGACCTCATCAGGATCTGGGGAGTTCCTTCGCCGGAGACGGCCCGGGCTCTGCTAGAAGCACGACCGGCCTACGAGAAGACGGCCGACCCGTTGGTCCTGGAACATGCAATCAACCTCGCCTTTGCGTCCCATGTCGACGAAGCCTTGACCGCCATGATGTCCAACAACGGCGCTCTTTTCGACCCCAATCTCGAATCGTTCATGCGAAACGAAATCGATCTCATCAACCTCTTCACCGCTTTGCGTCTCCGGGAGGCTCGCTTGTCCGGCGAGCAACAGTGGGAACCCGACGATGTGCAGCACCGGTATCTCCCGGCCGGTCATCTCACGCCCGACTCGCTCGACCGGGCCGCCCACGAGGACGACGCGCAACGGCTCACCGACGATCTCATCTCCGACGGGCTCCCCCAGATCTGGTCGGACGCCCTCGAGGATTGGTCCCGGCAAGGCGATCTGGTTCGGTTGAGCCGGGCCCTCGACCGGGCCAGCGCTTCTCGTGCGGTCGGGCTCTTCGCTAGAGGAGACCCACTAGGGATCGCCGTTCCGATTGCCTACATCCGGGCCAAAGAAGCCGAGGTCGGCAATCTCCGCCTGATAGGCCGCGGCATCGCAGCCGGATGGGACCCGACCGCCATCGAAGATCAGCTGGTGGTGGCACTATGAGCGAGCAGGATGCCCGCCTGATCATCGTGACGGTTCCGGCGCTGGAGGCGGGATTTCGTCTCGCCGGGGTCACCACCCGACCGGTATCCTCCCCCGCCGAGGCAGAAGACACACTGCGGGCATTGATGACAGAAGGCCAGCAGGGCGTGATCGCCGTGCACCGGCCCTTTTTCGAAAGAATCGATCCAGGCTTGCGCGATCGACTGGAAACGTCGATCACCCCGGTCGTCGTATCTCTCTCAGATGGTCTCGAAGCCGAAAGCCCCCAAGCCCGGCGGGCTCGTCTCGCATCACTCCTGCAGCGGGCGGTTGGCTATCACATCGTGTTCGAAGGAGGAGACGAATGACCGCCACACTGCAAGGCCATGTGGTGCGAGTGGCCGGCCCGGTGGTCGTAGCGCACGGCCTGAGCGATGCTCTCCTTTACGACCTGGTCCGGGTGGGACGCCGAGAACTGATCGGCGAGGTCATCCGACTGGAAGGGGAGGAGGCGGTCATCCAGGTGTACGAGGACACCTCCGGACTGCAGGTCGGTTCTGAGGTGGTCGATACGGGAAGACCCCTCGAGGTGGAACTCGGACCGGGACTACTGACCAATACCTTCGATGGGGTGCAGAGGCCCCTAGCGACGATGGCTACGGAGGGCGACGACCCTTTCGGGGAAGCCTTCCTTCGCCGCGGCGTAGTGGTGGCCCCGCTCGATCGGGACCGCCGGTGGGAGTTCCGGCCGCACGTTGCGGCAGGCGACCGGGTCGCCGCAGGCGATGTGTTGGGCACAGTTCAGGAAACCGGTGCGATCGAGCATCGCATCCTCGTGGCGCAGGGAAGAGAAGGCACGGTCACCGGTGTGACTGCAGGTGAGGCTCGCCTGGACGATGCCGTCGCTTCCATCGACGGATCACCACACTCGATGGTCTCTACCTGGCCGGTTCGCAAACCGCGACCCGCTTCCAGACGCCTCGACCCGGTGGAGCCACTCATCACCGGCCAGCGCGTCATCGACACCCTGTTCCCTATCGCCCGAGGAGGCAGTGCGACCATCCCGGGCGGCTTCGGGACCGGTAAGACCGTGCAGGAGCAAACGCTGGCCAAGTGGGCAAAGGCCGATGTCATCGTCTACATCGGATGCGGCGAGCGCGGCAACGAGCTCGCCGAAGTCTTGCAGGACTTCCCGAGGCTGGTCGATCCTCGTACCGGTTCTTCCTTGATGGACAGGACCATCCTGATTGCCAACACATCCAACATGCCGGTCGCCGCCCGAGAGGCCTCGATCTATACCGGGATCACGATGGCCGAGTACTACCGGGATCAGGGCTATGACGTAGCGCTGATGGCCGACAGCACCAGTCGGTGGGGCGAAGCGTTGCGAGAGGTATCCAGCCGCCTCGAAGAGATGCCCGGCGAGGAGGGCTNNCCGGCCTACCTACCCTCCCGACTGGCGGAGTTCTATGAGCGAGCCGGCTCCGTCGAGTGCCTCGGAAGCGACTCCCGGACGGGCTCGGTGAGCGTGGTCGGTGCCGTATCCCCACCGGGTGGAGACTTCTCCGAGCCCGTCACCCAGTACAGCCTGCGACTGGCGGGCACGTTCTGGGCCCTCGACACCAACCTGGCCCGGCGCCGCCACTTCCCGGCCATCCATTGGACCCGCAGCTACACCCTCTACAACCTGGGTTCCTGGTTCAACAACCACGTCGCCGACGATTGGGCGGAGCTCCGCAGCTGGACCCAACAGGTTCTCGGTGAAGAGGAAGAACTTCAGAGCATCGTGCAACTACTCGGCGCCGATGTGCTGGCCGCCGGCGAACAAGTGATCTTCCAGGTCGGTCGAATGCTCCGCGAGGACTTCCTCCAACAGTCGGCTTACGACGAAATCGATACCTTCTGCCCGCTGGAGAAGCAGTACTGGATGCTCAAGGCGATACGTCACGCTGCCGGCAGGATGCGTGAAGCCGTGGACCGAGACGTGGACATCGAGGACATCGTGTCGGTTGGAGCGGTCGAAGAGATTTCCCGTATGCGCGAGTGGCCTCCGGCGGAGGCAGCCGAACGCGCCGGCGCGCTGATGCGGCGAATCGACAGAGAATTGGCCGACCTATGACCGATCAACGCAAGCTCTACGTGCCCGAATACGCAACCGTGAGTTTTGCGTCGGGTCCGCTGATCTTTCTCGATCGTGTGTCGGGAGCCCACTACAACGAGGTCGTCGAAGTCATCGCTCCGAACGGCGAGCGGCGGCGGGGCCAGATCCTCGAAGTCGACCGGGATCGCATCGTTGTCGAAGTCTTTGCCGGAACTCGGGGAATCGGACTAGAAGGCACCTCCGTTCGCCTGGTGGGCGACGCCGCCCGTCTGGGCGTTGGTATCGACATACTGGGCAGGATGCTCGACGGTTCAGGCAATCCCATCGATGAAGGCCCGCCTGTCCTACCTGAGGCATTCTGGGACATCAACGGCTTGCCAATCAATCCTTCGGTCCGTGCCTATCCCGACGAGTTCATCCAGACCGGGGTCTCGGCTATTGACGCTCTGAACACACTGGTCCGGGGCCAGAAGCTACCGATCTTCTCGGGATTCGGCCTCCCGGCTGGGGCCCTCGCCGCGCAGATAGCTTCGGAGGCCGAGGTGGTCGGCTCGACCGGCGAAGACTTCGTCGTGGTCTTCGCGGCAATGGGTATCACCCGCCGCGAAGCAAGCTTCTTCCGGAGCTTCCTCGAGGAGAGCGGACGCCTCGGCCGGACGGTGTTGTTCATGAATCTGGCCGATGATCCCACGATCGAACGGCTGCTCACGCCGCGTCTCGCCCTCACCGCGGCCGAGTATCTCGGATTTCACAAGGGCCTGCACGTCCTGGTGATTCTCACCGACATGACCAACTACTGCGAAGCTCTCCGCGAGGTCGCCACTGCCCGGGAAGAGGTTCCCGGGAGGCGAGGTTTCCCCGGGTACATGTACACCGACCTGGCCACCCTTTACGAACGAGCCGGTCGGCTGCGGGGACGACCGGGTTCCGTCACCCAGTTGATCATGCTGTCGATGCCGGACGATGACATCACCCACCCCATCCCCGACCTTACGGGGTACATCACTGAAGGGCAGATCGTGCTGTCTCGGGAGCTTCACCGGCGCGGCATAGATCCACCCATCGATGTTCTTCCTAGCCTGAGCAGGCTGATGAACGCAGGGATCGGCGAAGGCAAGACACGTGAGGATCATCGCCAGGTGGCCGATCAAGTCTATGCCTTCTATGCGCAAGGCCGGGATCTACGCAGATTGGTCGCCATTATCGGGGAGGCGAGCCTCAGCGACGAAGACCGCCGGTACCTGAAGTTCGCCGATGAGTTCGAGAAGACCTTCGTCGGGCAAGGAAGGTCGGATCGGACTGTCGATGAGTCTCTCGATCTCGCCTGGCAGCTCCTTTCGCCCTTCCCGGAGGCAGCTCTGAAGAGGATCAACCGGGACATCATCGAGAGATTTTCGCGGATCGCCTCAAGAAAATGAGCTGATCCGTCGACCTTAATACCAGGCAACAAGCGGAATCGTAGGTACCATCCTCGAACCGGTCTGGAGGAGTCCGAAGTGGCAACACGCCGCAAGACTGCGGAATCCGAAGCACGAGAAGACGCCATCCGTCAATACCTGGACGAGATCGGCGCCTATAGCCTGCTCACGGCCGCCGACGAAGTGGATCTCGCCAAGGCCATCGAGCGAGGGGAAAAGGCCCAGGCTTCTCTCGAAAAGGGGAACCACAGCGAAGCGCAACGCCGCAAACTACTCGCCGCCGTGCGTCGCGGTAGAGAGGCGCGGCACCAGTTCATCCAGACCAACCTGCGTCTCGTCGTGTCGATCGCCAAGCGCTACTCCAACTCGGGCCTGTCGCTGCTCGATCTTATCCAGGAAGGAAACCTCGGACTGATCCGGGCCGTCGAGAAATTCGAATACCGCAAGGGATTCAAGTTCTCCACTTACGCCACCTGGTGGATCCGGCAGGCAATCACCAGAGCCATCGCCGACAAAGGACGAACCATCCGGGTTCCCGTCCACATGATGGACACCATCAGCCAGGTCCGCCAGGCCGAGAACCACCTCGTCAAGCGACTGGGGCGACCCCCGACGCCCGCCGAGATCGCCGAACACTCGGGGCTCACCGAGGACAAGGTCGTTGAGGCAATCAAAGTGGCTCCGGAGCCCGTATCCATCTACGAACCGGTGGGAGATGAAGACGCGGTGCTGGGAGACTTCATCGAGGACACCGATGCCACAGCCCCGTTCGAGACCGTCGCTCTCGGCATGCGAAAAGAGGATCTCGAAACCGTCCTCGCCAGCTTGACCGACCGGGAACGGACGGTGCTCGTCATGCGCTACGGACTGGACAACGGTGTGCCTCGCACACTCGATGAGGTGGGACGGCATTTCCAGCTGACCCGCGAACGCATTCGTCAGATAGAAGCCAAGGCCCTGGCCAAGTTGCGCCACCCGGCCAATCCGGGAGCGCTGCGCAACATGCTGGCCCTGTGATCGGTCCTAAGAGGGGCTCCCCCATTGAGGCACGGGCCGGGACTTCCCGGCCCGCACCTCACTCAGGGAGAGCGAGAGCGCATTGTGAGGATGGTCATGCCGAAAGTACCTGTTGCCAGAGCTCATTGACGTCTGCCTCTAGCTCCAGTCCCTGATCCACCCGGCGGGGACGACCCCGTCCGCGGCGGCGATGGTACGGCCGGCCATCCCAGAAGATGACACCGCCCCATACGCCCCAATCCTCATGCCGCTCCAACGCCACTTCCAGGCAGTTGAGGCGGACCCTGCACTCCATGCAGATCGATTGCGCCCGGGCAAGTTCATCCGGCCTTTCCGAGAAGAACAGGTCGTTCCGTCCGGAGGAGACGCAACGGCCTTTCTCATAGATTGCGTTCATGTCGTGATTCCTTCGTAGACGACGAATAAAAGAGCCGCCGGTGTGCTGTCGGCGGCTTCCTCATCGATCCTGCTGAAAGAATCACATGGCGAGGGGCCGCGGACGCACACCTGAATTGGCCGGGTCGGTGAACCCGGTGAGTGTTCTCGTGTGCATCCGCATCAACGCCTCCAGAAGAGGTATCAAACACCAACCTATACGAGGCATGTATATTCCGTCAAGAGAATTTGGACCTGTCGATTTGTGACGAATGGGAAGCCAACAGCCGGCTGGCTTCCGCGCTCGTAGCCGGCAACCCAAGGCAATATGTTCACTTTCCCTTCCACCAGCCGAGAACCAAACCGACCATGAACGCCCACACTGCCGCCACGGGGGTCGTATCTGCCGTCCGGCGGGAAGCAGCAGGCCGCCCCGACGACGCCGCTGGCTCCCGGCCGGGAGCCGGTCCGGCTTCCATCTCGAGCTGTAGCACCCGGGTGAACTCGGCACCGAGCAGGAAGATCTGGGCAAGGTAGTAGGTGGTCAGCAACAGGGTCACCAGCGCGGCGGCGGCGCCGAAACTGCTGGCGACCGCGCCATTACCCACGTAGAGGCCCAGCAGATACACCCCGATGGTGAACAACACCGAAGTGAAGGCTGCCCCTCGCCAGACTGCCGGCCAGGGGGGAGAGGCGTCCGGCAACCACCGGAAGATCATCGCAAAGACCACCGTCAGCAACAGAAGGGTGACCGACGGACTCAGCCATTGCAGGGACAGTACCGGAAATGACTGGTCGTCCCGAAGGAACTTCTCGAGGGCAGATACGACGCTGGAAACCGTGAGTACGGCGATGAGCAGCACTCCAACTCCGAGCACAAACAGGAACGAAAGGGAACGCGACCGGAGCATTCTGACGATCCCCTTGGTCGCCCGAACTGGAACATCCCAGACCACATTGAGAGCCCCGTTCAGTTGGATGAACAGCCCGGAAGCTCCGAGAAGGGCCAACCCCGAGCCGATCACTATGGCCGCAACCCCGGTTCCTGCTTGGGCTTGCACCATCATGTCCTCCAAGAACCCGGCGACCGAAGACCCGACCCCCTTTTCGATCGAGCCGACGACCTCCCCGCGGGCGGCTTCCTCACCGAAGATCAGGCCGGCGACTCCGACCGCGACCATGAGGAGTGGCGCTATCGAGAACAACGCGTAGTACGCAAGGGCCGCACCGAGGCGGGCCGCCCTGTCATCCGACCACTTGCGGAACGCCGCCTTCAATGTCCTCACAAACCGCGGCCACATGAACGCCCGACCTCCATCTGGTGCCCACCGGACACCCTGCTCCGTCAATCCGCAAGAAAACGGTACCACCAACGCGTTTAGGGCCTTTCAGCCCTTCACCCCCGCCCCACTGCAGGGTGTATGAAGAAGACGAGCGACAACCAAAGGGAGATTGCCATGGCACTCGATGCACACCGGGTACGCAAGTTCTTGATCGCACACGGAGTCGGCTACGAGGTGGAACACCATCCCCTGGCCTACACGTCTCAGGAGGTAGCAGCTGTAGAGCACGTACCGGGCCGCAAGTTTGCCAAGCCGGTGATCGTTTACGCCGACGGCCGGTTGATCATGACGGTTCTGCCCGCCAATCGCCTGCTCGACCTGGACAAGGTGAAGGCGCTGCTCGGTAGCGACGAGGTCAGATTGGCCCGGGAAGAGGAGTTCGCTCCGGTCTTCGACGATTGTGAGCGAGGCGCCGAACCGCCATTTGGCAACCTGTACGGGTTACCGGTGATCGTCGACGATGAACTCCCTGACGACGAAATGGTCTTCAACGCCGGATCACACACCGAGACGATGAAGATGTCCACGCTCGAGTACCTGAGTTTGGTGCATCCGGAGAAAGCCGACCTGGCACTGTAAACGTGGTTGCCCGGCCGGTTCGGGAGAGGCGGGGGTAGGCTCGGCAATCCGGAAGTCTGCCTCAGGTTCTCGATCTCAACCCGCGCATCGTCGGGGACGATCGACCGGAAGTAGTTTTTGCCGGCCTGAGTCGGCGTCAAGATCTCCATGATTCCCCCTTTTGAACGGGCTTCTCGCGCTCGAGACCGGTAACGCGTCAGGGAGCGAACCGAATCTCCTGCTTCCTCGTGGTAAGGCTACGGACGAGTTCCTCGTTGACCTCGACCCCGATACCGGGCTCGTGGTGTGGCACGGGTAGGACACCGGAATCCATCGTCCAGGGCGGCTCGACGATGTCCCGATCCCAGTAGCGGTCACTGGGACTCAGGTCGCCCGGAAGCCCGACCGATTCGAGCGAAGCGAACGCCACATTGTGGGCCCGTCCCACCCCGGTTTCCAGCATGCCACCGACCCAGAGATCGATGCCGCCGGCCACCGCCATTTCGACCATCGTCAACGCGGTGGTGAAGCCACCGACCCGGCCGGGTTTCAGGTTGAGCACCCGCCCGGCCTGCAGGCCGACCATCTCCTCGAGGTCGGCGAGCGTGGCAATCGATTCGTCGAGACACAACGGTGTGTTGAGACGCCGCTGCAAGGCGGCGTGGCCTCCGATGTCGTCTGCCGGCAAAGGCTGCTCGATCATCTGTAGTCGGTACGCATCAAGGGCGGCGAGATGGTCGATATCGGTGCGGGCGTAGACGCCGTTGCCGTCGACGGTCAAAGCCACCCCGGCCCCGATTCTCAATCGCACGGCACGAACGACGTCGAGATCGGCACCCGGCTGGATCTTGAGCTTTATGCGCCGGTAGCCACGATCGACAGCGGCGGCGGCCACCTCGGCCGTATCTTCCGGTGTTCCGGCCAGGCCAAGGGCAATACCAACCGGAACGTTGGTACGGGTGCCACCCAGCAAACCCGCCAGCGGCAGGTTCTCGGTTCGAGCGGCCAGATCCCAGCAGGCCATCTCGACGGCGGCTCTCGCCATAGGTTCGGCAGGAGCGAGGTCACCAAGGGCAGCAGCGACGCCCGCAGGATCATCGACCCTCAGTCCGACTGCCTCCGGTGCCAGCCGAGAGGTGATGGTGTCCCAAGCCGAGTCGACCGTCTCCGCCGTGTAGCCGGGAACGGCCCCGGCGACACATTCAGCCCATCCGGGCGTGCCGTCCTCGTCCTCGAGGTCCACCAAGAGCAACCTTCGCCGGCCGACGGCCCCGCTGGCCGTCACAAACTCTGTCTTGAGGGGAAGCTCGATCTCCCGCACGGTGAGCCGCTCAACGCGCATGAGCCAAGTCTGCCCGGTTTCGGCGTCCTGAAGGGGGCATATTTGGTGTTTCAAGACGCCAAAACGACGTAGGGTCGAAGCCGGTCCTTCGCCGCCTGATTGCTAGCCGGTTGTTTCGATCCTCGTGATGATCTCATCGACCGGATAGGCGACCGTGGTCGAGGGAAGAACAGGACCGATGTCGATCCAAGCGTTGGAGCCCACCCGGTAGGCAGCCTGCCAGCGGAACGACACGGTCACCGGATAGCCCTCTACCTCGGGATAGCAGCCGGTTTGGCCGTGCTCGTTGCAGGACTTGGTGTCATACACGTGGAACGTCGACCCGTCCGGGTAGGCGGTGAACCGCCCGAGCACCGATTCGGTCAGCACCAACGGCGAGGCATCGGGATCACCCCAATCAATCACCACCCGATCGACCCAAGCCCCCACCCGCAGCACCGTGCCGATCGGCGAGGTCAGCGTTGCGTCGATCCGGTCGGGAATCGGTGCCCAGACGTAGGTTTCGAAGCCCGTCACGCCCCGAGAGACGGGACTCAATTCGATCTCGGGTTCGGCCAGCAGCCATCGCTCGAGGTAGTCCCAGGCCACCGTGCGCAAGTCCTCGCCGGGGATTCCTTCGCAGGCCCCGACGGTAGTGTCCTGGATGATCCCGACACCCACATCCTGGCCGATGGTGGCTACGCTCCCGTCTCTCAAGATAATCACCAATTGGGTGGCAGTGGTGCTCCAATACCAACACTCAGACCCCTCCTCATTGGTGCCCAGTTGCGGGTAGAGGATCGGCGGTTCCCCCTCGATCAACGTGTGAGTCCCGTCGCTACCAACCAGCCAGCAGACCTTTTCGTAGGTGGCTTCTTCGTCATATCCATCGTCCACTTCGATGATTCTGCACCCTGCCTCTTCGGCGGCAGCGGCAGGCACCGCCGGGCCCAGCGTCAGCATGCCGATCAACACCATGGTGCCAAGCGAGCGAGTCACGAAAGCTGCCCCTCCCTCGTGAAGACGTCACAGGCCTCCCGCCACTCGTCACCGCGGTAGGCGCGGCGCCACTCCCCGTCAGTAGGCCGCGGCCAATAGACGGTGATCATGTCACCCTGAGCCCTCGGACCGCGGAAGGCCGTTGCATCGCCATGGTAAGAAACCGCCAGACAGTCTTCCCGATCGATCAGGATCTCCTTGACCTCGATGATCAAAGCCTCTCGCGTTGGCGACTGCGTGAAGTAGTCGTCATCCTCCATCAGCTCCAGCCCATTGGCATAGCGATCCCGCACGGCCAAGGCGTCGGCCAGCATCTGTTCGTCCTTCAGGAAGATCGCAGTGAAGAACGTGAAATCTACCTGTCGGATGATTTCCGTCACCTCGGCGATCCTTTGTTCTGGGGAAGTAGTGCTGGTGGTCTTCGGAATCGACGTCGTGGTGGTGCTCCCGGTCGTTGCGCCAGTCGCAGCCGCCGTCGTCGAGGTCGACGTCGTCGGGCCGGCTTCCGAGGTGCACGACACCGCCGCCATCACACAGGCCAGCGCCAAGCCAATACCACGAAGTTCCAACGCCCTGCCCACCATGCCCCCGTCTCAACGTTATATAACGATACTACACGTAGTCCACCGCCGTGTCACCCCTGTTTCGGCGTCCTGAGGTCGGTCCATTTCCGGCTTGAGGACGCCAAAACCGCTCAGCGCAGGCGGTGTTCGCCCGTGTAGATGTTGCAGCCGTCGCTCTTCAGGAACCCCACCACCGTGAGCCCGAGTTCGCCGGCCAGGTCCACCGCCAGCGAAGAAGCGGCCGATACGCCACACACGAAGGAGATTCCCGCAACAGCCGCTTTTTGGACCATCTCGAAGGAGATCCGCCCCGACACGAGCAGCACCATCTCGGGCAAGGGCCATGCTTCAATGGCGAGTGCACCCACCAGCTTGTCGACCGCGTTGTGGCGTCCGATGTCCTCTCGCACCGCCACCAATTCACCCTCGGGAGTGAACGAAGCCGCGGCGTGGAGACCCCCGGTCAGGGCAAAAGACTCCTGCACATCGACCATTCGCTCGGGCAGCGACAGGATGACGGCCCGATCGACTACCGGACCGGCCGGGAGGGGTGGGGAGGCAATCCGAACTGCGTCGATCGAGGCCTTTCCGCAGACTCCACACGACGAGGTGGTGTACAGGTTGCGCCGGAATTGCTCCGGATCGATGACAACACCCTGAGCAGGCTGTATCTCCCACCGATTGCCCTCGTTGTCGTCCGGTACCGGACGAACGCCGACGATCTCCTCCGGTCGGAGGACGATCCCTTCGGTGATGGCAAAGCCCAGCGCCAGATCTGGTTCATGGCCGGGTGTCCGCATCAGGACGGCGATCGGGGTGTCGCCCAGTCGGATCTCGAGGGGCGCCTCCGCGGCCAGGTGATCATCGAAACCCTGCTCGCTATCTGCACCGACCCTCAGTACGCGGCGCTGCTCGGTGGGTTGCACGGGGTCAGACTATCGGGGCGCCGGTCGGACGGTCACGTGGAGACCGGCGGGTCTGGCTCTTGTGACTCCACAGGGGCTTTCGCCACAGTCGCCGCACAGACCTTGTACTCGGCCGTTCGGGTGATGTTGTCGAAGGCGTCGTTGGTGATCCGGTTGGTCGGCTGGTCNNGACGGTGACCGGGTCGCCGTCATCGACGCCCAGGCGCTCGGCGTCGCCAACGTGCAGCTCAACGAAGTTTTCCTTCTGCTTCTGCCGAATGGAGCCCACCTTCTGTGTCATGTTTCCGATGTTGTAGTTGTAGAGGGTTCGACCGGTCGACAGGATGTACGGATACTCGTCGTCGGGTAGCTCTGCGGCCTCCCTGAATCGGATTTCGTGGAATGCTCCCAGACCGCGGGTGAACCGGCCTTCATGCAGGAACTCGGTGCCCTCATGATCCGGCGTCGGGCAGGGCCATTGGAGGCCCACGTCGTCGATGCGATCGAAGCTCATTCCGCCGTAGCTGGGTGTGAGACTTGCCATTTCGTCGAAGATCTCACCGGCGTCGTTGTACGACATCGGGTGGCCCATTGCCGTCGACATCAGGCAGATGATCTCCCAATCGGGTTTGGCCCGGCCGGGTGGATCAACGGCCTTTCGCACCCGCTGAACCCGCCGTTCGGTGTTGGTAAACGTCCCGTCCTTCTCTGCGAAGCTGGTCGCCGGCAACACCACATCGGCCAGCTTGGCCGTCTCGGACATGAAGATCTCCTGGCAGACCAGGAACTCGAGCTTCTCGAGACTGGCGATGACTTTGGCCTGGTTCGGTTCGGACAGCACCGGGTCTTCCCCGAAGACATAGAAGCCTCGCAGAACGCCGTCCCCGGCTTGTTCGATGAAGTCGGTAATCCGGCCGCCCTTGTTGGTTGGGATCTCAACCCCCCAAGCCTCGGCGAACTTGACCCGCACCACCTCGTCATCCACCTTCTGGTAGCCGGGGAAGTCTCCGTGCATCGCCCCCATATCACATCCGCCCTGCACGTTGTTCTGGCCCCGCAAAGGATTCACACCACTGGAGGCCTTGCCGATGTGACCGCAGAGCATCGCCAGGTTCGCCAGGTTCTGGACATTCTCGGTGCCGGAGGTGTGCTCGGTGATTCCAAGGGTGTAGAAGATCGACGACGGGTCTCCCCCGGCATACATCTCGGCCGCCCGACGTATCGAATCGGCGGGTACATCGCACACCTCGGCCGCCTCTTCGACTGTGAAACCCTCGAGGTTGGCGCGGAAGGCCTCGAAGTTCTCACAGCGCGATTCGATGAACTCCGAGTTGTGAAGCTCGCGCTCGATGATGTGATGCATCATTGCGTTGATCAGCATGTTGTCGGTGCCGGGTTTGTGCTGGATGTGGATATCGGCACGTTGCGCCACCCACGTCTTGCGTGGATCGCACACGATCATCTTGGCTCCCCGGCCGAGCGCTTTCTTCATCTCGAGCCCGATGATGGGGTGTGCCTCGGTGGGGTTCGAGCCGATGATGAACAGCGTGTCGACGTCCTTGATCTCACCGATCGAGTTGGTCATCGCTCCAGACCCGAACGATGAGGCCAGGCCGGCCACGGTGGGAGCGTGACAGGTGGTAGCGCATTGGTCGACGTTGTTGGTCGCCCCCGCCGTGCGGGCCACCTTCTGCATCAGGTAGTTCTCTTCGTTGGTGCAGCGGCAGGAGCTGAGAAAGGCAATTGAGTCGGCACCATGCTCGTTGCGCAGCTCCCGCAACCGCCGACCCGCCAGCTCCAAGGCTTCATCCCAGCCGGCTTCGCGGAACTCGCCGTTCTCCTTGATGAGGGGGGTCGTGAGACGTTCCGGCGAGTGCACGTACTCGAAGCCGAATTTGCCTTTGACGCACAGGTTGCCGTCGTTGGGAACGCACCCGACCGGAGCGGTCACTCGCACGATCCGATTGGTCTCGCGGTTGATGTTCAACTCCATGGTGCAACCGACCCCGCAGTAGGGGCACACGGTCCGCACCTTCTCCAGATCCTTGATCTGGCCCCGACCCAGCGCTGCCCGATCGTACATGGCGCCCGTGGGGCAAGTGGAGATGCAGAGCCCGCACAGGACACATGAGGTCTCGTTGAGCGGCATGTCAAACGGCGTGGTCCCCTCCATGCCGGCGGCCCGCCACTTGAAAGTGAGCGCACTGGCCATGACCACTTCGTCGCAGATACGCACACAGCGGCCGCACTTGATGCAGAGCTGCGGATCAAAGGCGATTGCTTTGTTGCCGGTCGCGAAATTCGGGAGGATCGGACCCGGCTCGTACGGGCCAAATGCGAACTGGTCGGCCTGATAGCGATACGTGTAGTCCATCAGGGCACAGTCGCCGTTCTTGTCGCAGGTCGGACAGGAAACCCGGTGGTCGCCGAGTATCAACTCCAGCACCGACTTGCGCATGGCGCTGATCTCGTCGGTCTCCGTGCGGATGACCATGTCCTGGGCGACCTCACGTGTGCAGGAAGTGTGCAATCCGCGCTCGCCCTCGATCTCGACGATGCACAACCGGCATGCCCCCACCGGCTTGAGGCGGGGATCGTGGCACAGGCGCGGAACATCGATACCGGCCGCGAGTGCCGTCTCGAGGATTGTCTGGCCCTCCGGGGCGGTGATCGAGCGATCGTCGATGGTCACCGTCACCGTCTTCTGAGCGGTATGAACTGCCATTACCCTTCCTTTGCCGCCGTGGCCACTTCCTTTTCAGGAAGCAGCGCCGTGCACACTCCGGCCGGACAGGTTCTGTCGGCCACGTGAGCCAAATACTCATCTCGAAAATGCCGCAGCGTGGAGAGGACCGGATTCGGAGCCGTTTGACCGAGCCCACACAGAGAGGTCTTCTGCACCACCTCAGCCAGCCTCTCCAGGTCGTTGAGGTCGTCGATGGTCCCCCGCCCGCCACAGATTCGATCCAGGATCTCCTTCAACCGCACCGTTCCGAACCGGCAGGGGGCACACAGTCCGCAACTCTCCTCCGCGCAGAACGAGATGAAGTAGCGAGCGATGTCGACAATGCAGGTCGTCTCGTCCATCACGATCATCCCGCCGGAACCCATGATT
This sequence comes from Acidimicrobiia bacterium UBA4744, assembly GCA_002403855.1. Classification (GTDB taxonomy): domain Bacteria; phylum Actinomycetota; class Acidimicrobiia; order Spongiisociales; family UBA4744; genus UBA4744. Next base: position 44,864 of record DHIO01000003.1, on the reverse strand, counting down.
GCTCCTACCTCGCGCAACGAGTCGTAGTCGATGGGCAGATCCAGATAGGAAGCGGGTACGCAGCCGCCGGAGGGGCCGCCCATCTGAACCGCCTTGAACTCGCGTTTCTTGGGCAGGCCGCCGCCCACGTCAAAGACGATCTCGCGGATGGTGGCTCCCATGGGCACTTCAACCAGGCCGGTGTTGTTGACCTGACCGGCGAGCGCAAAGATCTTGGTGCCCTTTGAACCCTCGGTGCCGCTCTCGGCGAACTTCACTCCCCCTTGGCCGATGATCACCGGCACGTTGGCGAATGTCTCGACATTGTTGATGATCGTGGGTTGGCCGAGATAGCCGCGCAGGGCCGGATACGGAGGTTTGGGTCGGGCCATGCCCCGCTCCCCTTCGAGGGAGGCGATCATGGCGGTTTCCTCACCGCACACGAAAGCCCCGGCGCCTTCCCGCACCTCGATGTCCAGCGAGAAGTTGCTTCCCAGGATGTCCGGACCCAGCAACCCGCGCTCATGGGCTTGCTCGATAGCGATGCGGATGTGCTCAACGGCAATCGGATACTCGGCCCGAACGTAGATGAAACCCTTGGCGGCCTCGAGCGCGTAGGCCGCGATGATCATGCCTTCCAGCACACTATGCGGGTCGCCTTCCAGAAGAGCGCGGTCCATGAAAGCGCCCGGATCGCCTTCGTCGGCATTGCAGATCAGATACGTGGTGCTTCCGGGGCTCTCCTTGCAGATCTTCCACTTCAGCCCGGCCGGGAAACCGCCACCGCCGCGGCCTCGTAAGCCGCTCGCAATGATCTCCTCGACGACCTCGTCCGGTTCCATGGAAGTCAGCACCTGGCCGGCGGCCTCATACACACCTCGCTGGATGGCGTCGTCGATCTGTTGGGGATCGACCCGACCCACATTGCGCAGCACCGCTTTCGTCTGATGCGCATAGAAGGGGATATCACCCAGATGGGCCATCTCCGGGTCGCGCCCAAAGCAGAAGCGGCGGATGATCTCGCCGCTCTTCACCGTCTGCTCGATGACGTCGGGCACATACTTGATGCGATTGCGCCCGTAGACGACGTCGTTCGGTTCGATCACCACCACCGGAGCCATTGCACACAACCCATGGCAACCGGTCGCCACCACCTGCACTTCCCCCTGCAGATCCGCGGCCGCTACTCCTTCGCGGAAAGCGGCCTCAACCTCTCGGGCCCCGATCGCCAGACAACCGGTCGAACACACCAGGATGCGTCGGATCCCCACATCCTCGGCGATCAGCTGCTCGCGGCGTGCAGACAGGTCGGCCGGCGAGGCGATTCGACTGCCGTTCTCGGTCATCATGGCTTCCTACTCATACCCAGCGAGGATCTCGGCAACCTTGTCCGGGTTCACCGTGCCGTAGTAGTCGTGGTCGACCATCACAACCGGGGCCAGGAAGCAGGTACCGAGGCAGGCGACCGTCTCCAGAGTGAAACGCCGGTCTTCGGTGGTTTGCCCGGGTTTGATCCCCAGCTCTTCGTCGACCGCTTCCTGGATGATCTGGCGACCCCGAACGTGGCACGCCGTTCCCTTGCACACACGCACTGTGTGGCGGCCGTGCTCTTCGAGATGAAACTGAGCGTAGAAGGTGGCAACGCCGTAGAGATGGCTGGCGGGGATGCGCGCCTGTTCGCTCACCTCGAGGAGCACTTCGTGGGGCAGATACCCATACCTGTCCTGAATGGCCTGCAGGAGAGGAATGACATGTCCGTGGTTGATGGGAGCCAGGTCGTCTAGGACGTCCAGCGCCGGGCCGATGTCGACGGCACTCACGACAATCCACCAACTGCGGGCCGAACCACGAGGGCTTCTTCTCCTCCTCAGCAGTATCTCCCACAGCCTACGCGGTGAGGCCCATCGGCGAGGGTGACGAAAGACCCTATCTCGAGGTCGAAGGCGGGCTTCAGTAAGCGGCGTCTGGATGAGGCGGGCCGGGTTCGGTGAAGCCGACTATTGCGTCCTAGCCGCTTCCAGCCAGCGGAAATCCGTGTTGCCGCCGCTGATGATCACTCCCACCTGCAGTCCCCTCACTTCGTCGGCGATGGCTCGCACTGCGGCCAGACCGGCCGCCCCCGACGGCTCGACCACCAGTTTCATCCGCTCGAGATGGAAGAGGGCCGCCTCCAGGAGGGCCCGCTCGGTGACTGTGACAATCTCCGTCCCGGCCGCGGTCAGAATCTCGAAAGGGATCTCCCCGACCCCGGTCAAGAGCCCGTCCGCCCAGGTGGTGGGATTGGGCACCCGCGGTTGGCGCACTCCGGTCTGTAGCGACCGGTAGGCGTCGTCGACGGCTTCCGGTTCGGCCCCCACCACCCGGATCCCGGGCCGCACCGCTGCGGCGGCCACCGTGGTCCCGGACAGCAGCCCTCCCCCACCGATCGGGGCGATCACCACGTCCAGGTCGGGCACCTCCTCGAACAGCTCGAGCGCCGCAGTGCCCTGCCCCGCCACCACCCGCGAATCGTCAAAGGGATGTACCAGAGTAGAACCTCTGATCTGCATCTCCCGGTGGCAGACGGTTTCCCGCTCGTTCTGTTTGCAGAAGACGATGTCCGCTCCGTACCCACGCACCGCCGTTACCTTGACCGCCGGCGCGTCGTCCGGCATCACCACCGTGCAGGGGATCCCCCGGATGGCCGCGGCGTACGCCAGCGCTGCCGCGTGATTGCCCGATGAGTGGGTGATCACCCCTCCTTCAGCCTCTCCGTTGGAGAGGCTGAGGACGGTGTTGAGAGCGCCTCGCGCCTTGAATGCACCCACTTTTTGCAGGTTCTCGCACTTGAAGAAGACTCGCCCATCCACTTCGCGGTCCAGGGTTGCGGAGGTCATGACCGGCGTGCGCTGCACGTAGGGGGCGATCCGCTCGGATGCCGCGCAAACATCGTCGAAGGTGGGGAGCATCAGGGCCCAGATTGTACCTCTCCCGGTTTCGGCGTCCTGTGGGGGGAAATACCACCCTTTCAGGACGCCAAAACCCTCGATGGGGGTAGGCTTCCCGAGCCGAGCTACAAGGATTCCGCATGATCATCGACGGCTTCGTTCACCAGCTTCCGGACCAGGATCCGGAAGAGACTCAGGAATGGCTTGATTCACTCGATGGGGTGATCTCCTCCCAGGGCAAGATGCGCGCTCAGTTGCTCCTGGCCAAACTGATCACCCGCGCCCGGGAACAGAACGTGGGTGTTCCGGCCTCGATCAGCACCCCCTACATCAACACCATCCCCCCCGAGGAGGAAGCCTGGTTTCCGGGCGACATGTACCTGGAGAAGCGGATCCGGCGGTTCATCCGCTGGAACGCAGCCGTCATGGTGATCAAAGCCAACGCAGCCGCCGAGGGCATCGGCGGCCACCTCTCCACGTTCGCGTCGTCGGCGGCCCTGTACGAAGTCGGGTTCAACCACTTCTTCCGCGGCAAAGACGACGGACTGCCGGGAGATCACATCTACATCCAAGGTCATGCCGCCCCTGGGATCTATGCACGCGCCTACCTGGAGCACCGGATCGACGAAGAAGACCTCGATCGATTCCGCCGGGAGATCGGCGGCGGGCTCTCCAGCTATCCGCATCCCCGCTTGATGCCCGACTTCTGGGAGTACCCGACCGTCTCGATGGGCATCGGGCCGATCAATTCCATCTACCAGGCCCGCTTCAACAAGTACCTCCAGAACCGGCGTATCGACGACGCCTCCGAGTCGCGAGTCTGGGCCTTCGTGGGCGACGGCGAAACGGACGAGCCGGAAACTCTTGGAGCCATCAAACTGGCGGCTCGCGAGCAACTCGACAATCTGACTTGGGTCATCAATTGCAACCTGCAGCGACTCGACGGTCCCGTTCGNNGGCAACGGCAAGATCATCCAAGAGCTCGAAGCCATCTTCCGTGGTGCGGGATGGAATGTGATAAAGGTCGTGTGGGGCTCCAACTGGGATCCTCTGCTGGCGGCCGACGTCGATGGAGTGTTGGTCAGCAAGATGAACACGACCGTCGACGGTGAGTACCAGCGCTACAAGACGGAATCGGGCGCTTACGTTCGCGAGCATTTCTTCGGTCCGGACCCCCGTCTCCGCAAACTCGTCGAGCACATGACCGACGAGGAGATCTGGCATTTGCGACGCGGCGGTCTCGACTACAACAAGATCTATGCGGCCTACAAGGCTGCCACCGAAATGGTCGGCGCTCCGACCGTCATCCTCGCCAAGACCATCAAAGGCTGGACCCTCGGACCGGATGTTGAAGGTCGCAACGCCACTCATCAGATCAAGAAGATGACCAACGAGCAACTGATGGGCCTGCGAGAGCGATTGCACCTTCAGGAGGAGATCCCGGCCGAGGCGCTGGCCCCCGATCAGGACCCGCCTTACTACCGGCCACCGCAGGGCTCACCGGAATGCGACTACCTGCAGCAGCGGCGCAAGGCGCTCGACGGCTACCTGCCCAGCCGGGTGATCAACACTCGCCGCCCCCTGGCAATGCCCACTCACGAACCGTTCGCCGAGTTCGAGCCGGGGTCGGGAGCCCAGGAAGTCTCGACGACGATGGCGTTCACCCGCCTGCTGCGCAGCCTGGCTCGAGATACCGAAATCGGTTCGCGGGTGGTGCCGATCATCCCCGACGAAGGGCGTACTTTCGGAATGGATGCGCTCTTCAAGGAATTGAAGATCTATGCCTCACGCGGGCAGCTGTACGAACCGGTCGATCACGACCTGCTGCTGTCCTACGTCGAGGGCAAGGACGGCCAGATCCTGGAGGAGGGCATCACCGAGGCCGGTTCAATGGCCAGCTGGATTGCGGCCGCCACCTCCTACGCGACGCGGGGAGTGCCGATGGTGCCTTTCTTCACGTTCTACTCGATGTTCGGTTTCCAGCGTGTGGGCGACCTCATCTGGTCGGCGGCCGATTCCCGGGCTCGCGGGTTCCTTCTGGGAGCAACCGCCGGGCGCACCACCCTGGCCGGCGAAGGCCTGCAGCACCAGGATGGTCACAGCCTGGTGCTCGCTTCCACCGTCCCGGTCTGCGAAGCATACGACCCTGCCTTCGCCTATGAGATGAGCACAATCATCGAGCAGGGCCTCCATCGCATGTACGTCGACAACGAGGACGTCTTCTACTACCTGACGCTCTACAACGAGAACTACGCCCAGCCGCCGATGCCGGCAGGGTCCACCGATGGGATCATGAGCGGCCTCTACAAGTGGGCACCTGCCCCGGCGGACACAACCCACCAAGCCACCGTGCTCTTCTCGGGTCCCGCGCACACCGCCGCCCGGCAGGCACAGAAGGAGCTGGCCGAGCACTACGACGTTGGAGCGGAGCTGTGGAGCGCCACGTCGTACAAGAAGCTTCGCGAAGAGGCTCTCGAAGTCGAACGATGGAATCGGCTCCACCCCGGTGAGAACCCGCGAGTGCCTTTTGTCACCAGTCAACTCGCCGGCGCCGGGGGCCCGGTCGTTGCCGTCACGGACTACATGAAGACGGTGCCGGATCAGGTGGCCCGCTGGGTACCCCGCCCGTTCACGCCGCTGGGCACCGACGGTTTCGGCCGGTCGGATACGAGGGAAGCCCTCCGCAGCTTCTTTGAGACCGACGGGCCGCACGTCGTGGTGGCGGTGCTCGACGCTCTTGCCACCGGGGGCGAAGTCCAGCCCTCGATCGTGAAGGACGCCATCGCCCGATACGGGATCGACCCGGAGGTCGGCGATCCGGCGGGGAGGTAGTCGGAGGTTCACGTCGGCAGCCGGCTGAGGATCGCCCGCGCCCGTGACGGGTCGGTGGTCGCAATCGGGCTTCGACCGGCCGCCCTATCCGACCAAGCCGGCGAACGCCTCACAAAGAGATTCGTGCAACTCTGTGGCTTCGCCGGGTCGAGGCGCACGCCGTAGCGAAGACCGGTGGTGGCGGTTGTCCAGGCAGGCAACCCGGAGGTGGAAGTTCGCTTGGGGCGCTGGCACGGTCACGGTGCCCGGTTCCTCGCTGTGCTCCATCAGCCACATCATGTCATCGATTCCGTACGACTCTCTCAACACTCGTTCGGGTACTCCATGGTGCAGGGCCGAGCCGTGTGCACCCGGCTCGGCGCGCGCCCTGTTGCGACGCCGGCTTTCTTCAGGCGTCACCAGCACGTAGAGGATGACGGCGCTACGAAGGATCTCCTCGGATAACTGAGACAGCGCGTACGAATAGCCATACGGGGCGGACAGGGGAAGCTTCGAGCCTTCGGGCCCGCCCCGGGCGAACTCGATCACCACCGTCGAACCGGGCGGCCGAACCCTGCCGGACCATTCGGCAGCAAACGGCGCTGCTTCGCCATCGATTTCGTCGGCCACCGCCTTCCGTGCCCTCCGGTCGAGCCCCGAGAAGGGAGCCGGCATCCCAGTCGAGGCCCGGGCGTTCTCCAAACGGTTCATGATCCACTCCCCCGGAGGTTCTGCTGCGAGCGAGGAGGCACTGAGAGCGGAATAGTCCTCGTTGAGTAGCCGTACCAGCGTCCCGAACTCGTACGGATCACGAAACTGTTCCCCCGCCGAGTCAAAGAATCCACGGCCCAACCCCAGCTTCGCCATGGCCTCCGAGATCCGCCACATGAAGTGAACGTGCGGGAAGTCGTCGAGTTGAACCATCGGCCCGATATGGAACTGCGATGCGGCAACCTCGTGCGGCACAGAGGAGAGATACCTGCGGATAACGGACTTCCCGCATGCCGGAAGGCCCAGCAGGAGCAGAGTGTCAATGCGACCAGCCATCTGTCCGGAGATTCCGACCCGTCACGACTATCAACGGCTGAACCAGGCCGCGATACCGCAAACGACGCTCACCTCCGATTCTCCGCAATCCCCCCGACGGGGCGATAGAGGCTAAGTACCCCTATCGACTGCGCTCGCCACCGTCAACTTCTCGAACGCATCCTTCAATTCTCGGTGCAGCCGCCCAACCGCCTCGTCCGACCATGTTTCCGGTTCGGCCCGCAGAAAAGAGGTCTTGTCTTCTCGATTGTCGAGCACCGCCACCGGCAGGTGGTACACCGTTCCGTGAGCTTCCACCCGGACCGTGCCGGGCACGTCGCTGTGTTCGATGAGCCACATCAGGTCGTCGGTTCCATAGTCCTGTCGCATGACCGCCTCCGGCACGCCGTGATGGAGGATCGACTCGTCGCCCCTCCTTCCCGGCCAGGCACGTTCGACGTTCCGGCGCCTGCTTTCCTCCGGCGTGACCCACACGTACAGGATCGCAGCGTCGACCAGGATCTCCGGTGAGAGCCGGCTCAGCGAATAGCGGTACCCCTGCGCATCGGGAAGGGGAAACGCGGCACCTTCCGGACCGCCGCGAGCGAACTCGATGACGACGGTAGCTCCCGACGGATCCTCCGCCATCCTCCGGCGACGGGCTCGCCAGAGTCTGCGAGCGTCCTCTTCCACCGACAGGATGAGACTCGCTCGTACGTCGTCGGTCATTCCGCCGAAGGGCGAGTCGAGACCGGCGGCCCGACGAGCCCTTTGGAGGCGACCCAGCAGCCAACGGGCCGCCGACCGCGGGTCCGGTTGCCCGGCCGTGCCGAGATTCGCGTAATCCTCGTTGATCAGATGGATCAGCGTTCCCCAATCGCCGCTGTCGAGGAAGGGAGTCGAATCCGAACCGAAAAAGACGGGTTCACCGTCGAAGCGCCGCAACTCGGCAGAGATCCGACGCATCAGATGGACGTAGGGATAGTCGTCCAGCTCGATCAAACGACCGAACCCAAAACCATCGGCACGCCCGGCGGAGCTCAACGTTTTCAGGTACCGGGAGATCTCCGACTTGCCGGAGGCGGGCAGCGCAAGCAACAGCAAGATGCGGATAGTTGTTGGCACGCCCTTCAGGTTAGGGGGCATCGGGGTTGTCAACCGGCAGGTCATCGGGCATGAGCGGATTGGGGCGGTTGCGGTTGTAGCGCTCGAGGAGCGCTCCGTCGCACGACCGGCAGAGATGAACCACTCTGGTGCCCACCACCGACAGCTGCGTTCCGCGACCCTTCTCGACAATGGCCTGGACCGCAGCCCGAAGATCCTCGCTCCCGCAGCTCCGGCAACGGGGTGACGGGTCACGGACCCAAGACTCTCCGCACCCGTGGCAGACGAGCCGAATCGTGTCGCCGGACCGGGATCCGGTCAACCGTTCGTCCTCTCCGCAGGCCGGACAGGCGATGTCGATACTCACCGCCTGATCGTACCCGTCGTCCGGAACTGCAAGAATTGGGTGGTACCCGATGGAGGACGGCATGCTCAGGAAGCTCTTCAAGTTGGCGTTCCTCACTTCGCTGGTCTACGGACTGGGAGTGCTTGCCCGCCAGCTATTCCTCGGTTTGGGTGACGAGACGACCGGCGACTTCGAGATCGTCACCATCATGGAAGGAAAGAAGTTTGCCAGCCGAGCCGAGAACCTTTGGTCGGGAAAGGTGACCACGGTGATGGGCGGAGTCGATCTCGACCTGCGGGATGCCGAACTCGCCGCCGGAGGAGCCGATCTGGCAATCGTCACGGTGATGGGGGGAGCGGCGCTGCGGGTCCCCGATGCTTGGATGGTCGAGATCGACGGCCGCGCCTTCATGGGTGGGCATGCCGCCCGCGTCCCCTCCGGAGACGTCCTACCACCCGACGCACCGGTACTGCGGGTGCACGCCCGAACCTATCTGGGTGGCCTCGAGATTGCGGCCAAACCGGTGGTGGTGTAGCGGCATCTCGGGGTCTTTGATTTCGACCCCGGCACCGTCCGATAGGGTGGTTATTGAACGCGCCGGATTCAGCAAGGAGGATCCATGAGTATCCCGATCAAACGGGTCGCGGTTCTCGGTGCCGGGGTCATGGGACAGGGCATTGCCGCTCACTTCGCCAATGCCGGCATCCCGTCCTACCTCTTCGATATCGCACCAGACGAGTTGACCTCCCAGGAGCGGGAACGAGGGCTTTCCCTCGACGATCACGCGGTTCGCAACCGTCTGGCGGTGGCAGGTCTCGGATCAATCGCCAAATCGAAGCCGCCGCTGCTGTACCACAAGGACCTGGCTTCGCTCATCGCGCCGGCCAACTACCAAGACGACATCGGGAATCTTGCCGAGTGCGACTGGATCGTTGAAGTTGTGGTCGAACGCCTCGACATCAAACGCAAGGTCTTCGACATGGTCGAGGAGCACCGGCGACCGGGCAGCGTGGTGTCCTCCAATACTTCCGGACTCTCGGTTGCCGACATGGCCGCAGGGCGTAGCGAGGACTTTCGCCGCCACTTCATGGTGACCCACTTCTTCAACCCCGTCCGCTACATGCGTCTCCTCGAGATGGTGCCCTGCGAAGACACTGATCCCGATCTGTTCCGGGCCGTGGCCGAGTTCGGGGAACACGTTCTGGGGAAGGGCATCGTCTACGCCAAGGACACCCCCAATTTCGTCGGCAACCGCATCGGCACCTTCGGCATGACCTCGGTCTTCCACTGGATGGGGGAATTCGGTCTGGGCGTCACCGCAACCGACAAGATCTTCGGACCGGCCATGGGTCGGCCCAAGTCGGCAGTGTTTCGCACGGCCGACGTCGTTGGCCTCGACACGATGGCTCACGTTCTCACCACCGTTTCCGAATCATGCCCCGACGATCCATGGCGTGAACGCTTCCGGGTCCCGGAAGTCATGACGAGCTTGGTCGAGAAAGGAGCTCTGGGGGAGAAGAGCGGCGCCGGCTTCTACAGAAAGACCCGCGATGAGGCGGGAGCCCGCCAGATCCTCGCCCTCAACCTCGACACCCTCGAGTACGAAGAACAACCCAAGGTACGGTTCGATTCGATCGGTGCGACCCGCAACCTCGAGGAGACCGCCGACAAGGTCCGCGAGATGGTCTGGTACGACGACGAGGCCGGCCGGTTCGCCTGGAAGGTGACCGCCGAGACCTGCCTCTACTCGGCCGAGCTGCTCGGAGAAATCGCCGACGACGTCGTCAATATCGACCGGGCACTTCGCTGGGGTTTCAACTACGAGAGCGGGCCATTCCAAACCTGGGACTCGATTGGTCTCGAGCGGTCTGTGGAGCGAATGAAGGATGAGGGAATGGCGGTCCCGCGGATCGTCGAAACCCTCCTGGCCAAAGGTGAAGGATCTTGGTACGTCCGCCGTGAGGGTGTGACCTACTACTGGGACGTGGAGAAGGAAGACTATCTCCCCGTCCCGGTGGCCGACCGGCAGATCTCCCTCGCCAGCCTGGCCGATCGGGGCAAAGTGCTCGACCACAACGAGGGTGCCACCCTCTACGACCTCGGCGACCGTATCGGTCTCGTCGAGTTCCACACGAAGATGAACTCGATCGATGCCCAGATCATCGAGATGATCGACGGGGCCTGCGACAGGGTGAACAGCGGCGACCTGGACGGGCTGGTGATAGGCAGTGAAGCCGTCAACTTCTCTGTCGGCGCCAACATCGGGCTGATCGGCATGCTGATCATGGCCGACATGTGGGACGAGCTGGAACAGGCCATCCGGGGCGGCCAGGAAGCCTATATGAAGATGAAGTACTGCAGCGGCCCGGTAGTCGTGGCACCGCGCGGCATGGCGCTGGGAGGCGGCTGCGAGGCTGTGATGCACGGCGACGCGGTACGTGCTTCTGCCGAGACGTACCTCGGTCAGGTCGAGCTGGGAGTGGGAGTGATCCCCGCTTTTGGAGGCTGCAAAGAGCTGGCCTTCCGTTTCTATGGGAGCGCCCCGGCCACCGCAAAACCCAACCTCTTCCCGTTGATGGAGCAGATCTTCAGCACTATCGGATTGGGTTCGGTCTCCGGCAGCGCCGAGGAGGCCCGGGACCTGAGGTTCTTGCGGGCGACCGACAGAGTGACTCTCAATCCCGACAACGTCCTGGCCGACGCCAAGGCAGACGTCCTAGCGATGCTGGCCACCGGCTACCAACCCCCGCGGCCGACCACCGTCCCGGTGCCCGGGCGCGACGGCATCGCCTCCCTCAAGGTAATGGCGTACACCATGCGCCGCGGCGGCTATATCAGCGAGTACGACGAGTACCTCGCCCGCAAGCTCGCCCACGTGATCTGCGGCGGCGACGTCCCCCAGGGGACCGAACTCTCGGAACAGGACTTCCTGGACCTGGAGCGAGCCGCCTTCGTGGAGCTCTGCCACGAAGAGAAGACCATGGCCCGGATCCAGCACATGCTGTCGACCGGCAAGCCCCTACGGAACTAGCCGTGACCCACCATGGACCAAACGACGAAGAAGGAGCACTCGAATGAGCACAGGAGTCGTTGTCACCCACGCCTACCGTACGGCGGTCGGTAAGGCCAACCGGGGCAGTTTGCGCCAGACCCGACCGGACGAACTGCTCGGCCTGCTGATGCAAGGGTTCCTCGAGCGAGTGCCCCAGATCGAACCATCCGCCGTCGACGACATTCTCATCGGCTGCGCGATGCCGGAAGGCGAACAAGGCATGAACGTCGGCCGCATCGCGGCGCTGCGGGCCGGGCTGCCGGTGCAGGTCCCGGCCATGACGGTCAACCGTTTCTGCAGCTCGGGATTGCAGACGCTTGCCGGCGGCGCGGCCCAGATCCAGGCCGGTTGGTCCGACATCGTGCTCAGCGGCGGCGTCGAGTCGATGTCGATGGTGCCCATGAGTGGCAACAAACCATCTCTGAATCCGTGGTTGGCGGAGCACTTCCCTGCGGCCTATGAGCAGATGGGAATCACCAGCGAAATCGTCGCCGAGCGGTACGGAGTGACCCGTGAAGATCAAGATGCTTTCGCGCTCGAATCCAACAACCGGGCTTTGGCGGCAATCGAGGCGGGACGGTTCACCGATGAGATCATCCCCATCGAAACCGACCTGGACGGCAAGACAGTCGTGTTCGACACCGACGAGGGCCCGCGGGTGAGCACCCCGGAGGGACTTGCCAAGCTCCGGCCCGTCTTCAAGGTTGACGGCGCCTCAACTGCCGGGAACTCGTCTCAGATGTCGGACGGCGCGGCCTTGGAGCTCATCATGAGCGCCGACCAGGCGGAGGAATTGGATCTGGAGCCTTTGGCGGAACTCGTCACCTATCAGGTGGCGGGCGTGCATCCCGAGGAGATGGGTATCGGACCATCGGTTGCCATCCCCAAGGCCCTCGACAAAGCCGGCCTCTCATTGAACGACATCGGACTGATCGAACTCAACGAAGCGTTTGCCAGCCAGGCTCTCTATTGCGTGCGGAAGCTCGACCTCGACCCGGCGCTGGTCAACGTCAACGGCGGAGCGATCGCCCTGGGACACCCGCTCGGTTGCACCGGCGCCAAGTTGACGGCCACGCTCCTGCATGAGATGAAGCGGCGAGATGTCGAGCACGGGATCGTGTCGATGTGCATCGGAGGCGGCATGGGCGCCGCCGCGATCTTCCGAAGGGTTGCCTAGCCCTACCGCAGCCATTCGGTCGAGCTCCGCGAAACCGGGCAACGGCCCTGTTCTGCCGCGTAGCCTGACGCCATGGACATCATTGCTCATCGCCGAATAGGTCGGACCCAGGTGTTCGTCGTTCAAGGAGACCTGACCGCTCAGCCGGTCGACGCCATCGTCAACGCCGCCAACGAAAATCTGGCTCACGGCGGAGGGGTTGCCGCCTCCATCGTCGCAAGCGGCGGCCGGGTCATCCAGGAAGAGTCGGACCACTGGGTCCGTGAGCACGGTCCGGTCGGAAGGGGCCAGGCGGCAGTGACGACGGGCGGGGCTCTCCGGGCGTCGCACGTCATCCACGTGGTAGGTCCCCGCTACCGGACCGATCAGGACAATGAGGGAATCCTCCGAGATGCGACGATTGCCGCTCTGGAAGCGGCCGCGTCGGTATCGGCCCGGTCGATCGCGTTTCCGGCAATCTCAGCAGGCATCTTCGGCTATCCCCGGGCCGAGGCAACCCGGGTGATGGCATCAGCGATCGTCGGGTGGATGGCCGATCATCCTGAGGTCATCGAAGAGGCGCGGCTCGTCGGATTCGACGCCGGAACCGCTGGGGACTTTGCCCGGGCGCTTGCGGCCACCGGAGAGCCGGGCTGACTCCTGGACGTGAGCCCGAAGGTGTTAGACAATCAGAGAGGCGAGAGAAGGGACAAATCTCGATGGTGGCAGCCTATGTTCTCATTCAGACGGAGGTCGGCCGGGCAGCCGACGTAGCCGCGTCTTTGGTGGGCATGGCCGGAGTAGCCCTGGCCACACCGGTCACCGGACCCTATGACGTCATCGCCAAGATCGAAGCGGAAAGCGTAGACACGCTCGGCAAGCTCGTCGTGTCAAAGGTCCAGGCTGTGGAGGGAATCACCCGTACCTTGACCTGCCCGATCGTGGTGCTGTAGACGCGGACCCTCTCGCGGTTCGAGCGTCGCTACCAGAGCTTCAGGCCCTTCCGGCGGCAGCCTCTTCTTCTCGCGTGCGCCCCGCGAGCAAGATGAGATCCTCGTGGAGCTCGAACCAGACTGTGTGGTAGCTGTCAACTCTGGGCGAGGCGAGGTAGTCATGGTTTCCGTCCCGCACCAGATCGGCGGCCCGCTGGAGCCGTGTCGTGTAGGCGACGAGACGGGGAAGACCCTCGCTCAATGAACGGAGCCAATCAGACGAATCGCGGTGGAGTGCATCGAAGGCCTCCAACACGGCCGCGTCGTGAGCAGCGTCCGTGTGATCGTTGAGGATCTGGCGACCCTTGAATTCACGCATCTGCCATCCGGTGACGATGTCCTTCATCCGTTGGTCGAAAGGAACGAGGGCCTCGAGCGCAGCGGCTGCGTTGTCCTCTCCCCATTCTCGGCGGTCCAAGGCCATCATCTCATTACCCAGTGCCTTGCCGTCGGCGGTCAACTGGAACATCCCCCCGGCCAACTCGGCGAGGCCATCCGCCGTCATGCGATTGAGGATGGCTTCCACTTCGTCCGGCGTCGTGGACAGGGCCGCAGCGAAGCCGTCCGGCGTTGCGAAACCCTTGACCAGCAGAACTCGCACCACGGTCTCATTCGCAGGTACCTCCGCCTCGCCGACTAGATCGGCGACGGGTTGGGGCGGGAGCACCTCGGGCTCCGGCGACTCGACCACATCGATCCCGAGTTGGCGCGCCCAGGCGAGAAGAGTCTCGGCCTCGGGCATGATCCTGCCTCCCCCCGACACGGCGCCGGCGTACACCGCGCCGCTGGTCCCGTCGATGCTGAGCACTTCGCCTACTCCAAAGTTGCGATCGCCGATCGAGACACTGTCCCCCTCAACGGTTACCGCCGTAGCGCCCACGACCGCCGGAATCCCCCACCCGCGGGCCACCACCGCAGCGTGGCTGGTCAGACCACCCACCGAAGTCAGAATCCCGGCCGCCCGTGCCATGCCATGCACGTCATCGGGTGACGTCTCGCGACGAACCATGATGACGGACCGTCCTTCCTCGGCCATTGCCACCGCCGCGTCGGGGGCAGTAGCGATTTCGCCGGAGGCCAGCCCGGGAGATGCGCCCAGTCCCACCGCCACTACCGGAGCCCGGCGGCGGGTCTCCCCCGGCACCTCCGGAGGATTCTTGAGGTGGTGGGCTACCCGTTCGACCGCCTGCCTGCGGGAGAGCGGAAAGTCTTCATCCTCGGCCATGTCGACCGCAATACGGAGGGCGGCTTGAGGGCTGAGCTTGCCGATCCTCGTTTGCAGCATCCACAACCGGCGCTGCTCGATCGTGAACTCGATGTCGCACACATCGGCGTAGTGGTGCTCGAGCAGATCGGCGTATCCACTGAGCTCCGCGGCCAGTTCGGGCATCCGCTCGTCCAAGACGGATATCGGTTCGGTCGTGTGGGTTCCGGCAACCACATCCTCGCCCTGAGCATTGAAGATGACGTCGCCGTACAGTCCGCCCTCGCCCGTGGCCGGATTGCGCGTGAAGACAACACCGGTGGCCGAGTCGGCACCCCGGTTGCCGAACACCATTGCCTGTACCGTGACCCCCGTCGCAAGGTCCTCGTCGATGCCCTCACGGGCGCGATAGTTGCGTGCCCGGTCACCGTTCCAGGAGCGGAACACGGCCTCGACCGCGGCGCGAAGCTGTTGCCAGGGATCGTCCGGCACCTCTGCACCCACGATGTCGCGATACATAGCCGTGAAGCGGGAGCGGCAGGCGTCGACGAACACGGCATCTCCCGACGCTGCGGCCATGCCCTCGGTGGTGGCGTCGTTGAGTCCGAGATTGAGGATGGTGTCCATCATTCCCGGCATAGAGACCGGCGCACCGGAACGGACGCTCACCAGCAGGGGATCTGCCGGATCACCAAACCGGCGGCCCACCACCGCTTCGACGCGGGCCATGTGGTGTCGAATCTCCTCGTCGAGGCCCTCCGGCCATCCCCCGGCCAGATAGGACCGACAAGCCTCCGTCGAAATGGTGAATCCAGGAGGTACCGGCAGGCCGAGCCGGCTGGCCATCACTGCGATGTTGGCCCCCTTTCCACCCAGCAGGCCCACAACCTCGGTGGGGGGAAGGTCGTGGGGGTGGTCGAAGGCGTAGACGAACGTCATCTCCTCTTCATCCTCGATAATCGATTATTTGGAGAATACGCGGAGCCCGTCCATCCCGTCAACTTCGCGTACCGGGGAGTTCCACCGCCTGAAACGGTTCCCCANNTCGACCCGCGCTATCCCGCCCCGGAAGGGGTGGTCGGCGTCACCCTCGGAGAGGGCGGCAGGGCCTACCCTTCAGCGTGATCGCCGAGGAGCAAGCCGTCGACGACGAGGTCGGCCGAACGCCGGTGGTCGTCTCGTGGGGTTGCGCCCGATACTGTCGATGCGTTCGACAGTGGCTCCACCCCCGAGGGGGCGGCGATCGGGACCGGCGTGGCGTACGAACACACCGTGGCCGGGCAGGTGCTGTCCTTTTCGGCCAACGGGGACGACACCTATGCCGACGCCCAGACCGGGACCACCTGGAACC
>DHIO01000003.1:0-28910 GCA_002403855.1 Acidimicrobiia bacterium UBA4744 | reverse complement strand
ACTGACCCGCTCGAAGTAGTCCCGATTGATCCTGCCGACAAGTGCCCGCCCTGCCAGAACACCGACAGGAATCATCACCCACGTCCACATCGTCGAGACGATCAACTCTCCGTCGAACAGCCCCGCCAGGAAGTAGCCGGGAACCTTCAGAAGGTTGATCGTGGCGAAGAGCACCGCACTGGTGGCGACAAACCGGCGCGGACTCAGGTTGGTCGTCATCAAGTAGACGAATACGGGTGGACCGCCGAGGTGCGCAAGTGTCGAAGTGAATCCGGAAGTTGCTCCGGCCGGCCATGCGTAGAGGTTCGACTTCGCGGGGTCCAGGCGGATCGAGCGTCTCTTGATGTAGAAGATGGCGAAACCGAGCATTGCCACGGCGATGATCCGCCGCAGGAACGTCTCGCTGACTGCCGAGATCACCAGGCTGCCAACTGCGATCCCCAATAGCGACGCCAGCAGGAGCTTGACGTAGATGGCGGTGTCCCAATGTCTCCAATGCGCGGCGAGAGTGAACCAATCGGCCACTATCAAGATCGGGAGCAGAAGGCCGACGGCATCGTCCGCCGGGATGCTCAGCGCCAGCAACACCATGACAAAGGGCCCGAGAGTTCCGGCTACTCCAGCCTTGTTGAAACCGATCAGGAAGGCGGCAAGAGCTACCGATACGGTCATNNTCCGTCGGCCTATCTACCAGGACCCTCCCCATCGGAGGATCTCGGAGGGTCGGACTCCGCTTCGGAGAGCCGTCTAGGGCTCGCCCGAGGTGACCCGCCTGGTCGCAGTCGAAACCACCTGCATCTCGATCTCCACCGGGCGATCCAACTCCCCGGCAAGGGTGTCGGCCAGAACGGTCGCAGAAGGAGTGGGAAGGGGACTGGCCAGAACCAGATTGACCTCTGCGACTCCGTCCTCGACATCGACGGACAGCTCCACAATCTCGACGGTTGATTCCTCGCCTCCGGCCCACTCTTGCACTACCTGCTCGACCTCACCGCTGCTCTCGGTGAGCGGCCTGAACCTCCCCCTGCCCACCTGAAGGGGGAGGCACACGATGATCACCGCCAGCGCTGCCCATCTCACACTCCGGGCAAGCTTTCCCCGTCCTGCCAGCAAGGGATGACCGGGGACGAAATCGGACAGCAGGAACGTGAACAGGCCGCTCAACACGATGCCCGTCATATTCACGACGAAAAGCAGGAAAGCGCCGAGGGCCAAGGCAGACTCCCCCAGCTGGAGGGTGATGCCGACCACGGCCAAGGGCGGAACCAGGGCAACCGCGACGGCGGCCCCTGCCACCGCATCGGCAACCTGTCTCCGCACGTGGGCGTATGCGCCCGCAGCGCCGGCGGCGAGACCGACCCCGAGATCGATCAGATTGGGCGAGGTTCTGGCCAACAGCTCCTGGGGAAGTGGATCGGGACGGCCGGGGATGACCAGCGAGATGACTGCAGCCAGCACTACCGATGATCCAACCGCCAGCAGCACGATGGTGACGCTGCGCCGCAGCCGGGCGGGCCAACCCATGGCGATCGAAGCGGAAACCGCCAGGATGGGAGTCATCAACGGCGCCACCAGCATGGCGCCGATCACCACCGCAGTGGAATCCGCCAGTATTCCCATGACCGCCAGGGCGACGGAGAGGCCCATCAACGTGGAAAACCGGCGCAGAAACGGAAGGGCACGGGTGCCCTCGTGGAACAGACTGGCGATGATCTTGTGACGGTCCTCGCCCGTCAACCTGCCGTCCCCGTGGCCGTCTGGTGCCGAAGCGTGGTTCATGAGCACCAAGACGTCGCCGTGAGGATCAATGCCCGGACCTTTGGCGTCGACCCAAGTAAACCGAGGAGAAATCGTCGGCTAGCTTCGATACGGTACCCCAATCCCTCGTTTCGAGGTTGGTCCCAGCCCTCGGCGCTGCGACCTGGGTCGCATCACCGTGCCGACATTCTATAGGAGTCGCCGGCAAACACCGCCCCGGAACGGCCGACGGTGTTTCCCGCAGCCGTTCGGGCTGCGGGGGATGGCGCAGAACGGTGAGCGTGTTTCGGCCACTCTCGAGACCAGCAGGCCTTTCGTCGGCTTCATCGCGGCCTCCCGTGTCCGGTATGCGACCATCGAGCGCTCGGCGAGTCGCTACATTCCGAACGGCTCTCTGACGTCGATGCAACAGGAGAAGACAAGATGGCGAATCGACCCCCTCTCGTGTACCTGTCCGAAGCGGATGTGCGGCGATCCTTGAGCATGCCGGAGGCCATCGAGCTGGCTCAGCGCGGCATCGAGGCCGACGCGGCCGGAGAGGTGGCGGGAGACAAGTTCTACATGCCGGTCGGGGCAGACGGGTTCCTCAAACCCTTCTCGGGCTACATGGCCGGCGAGAGCCTGGCCTATGTGAAGAGCTTCAGCTTCTTCAAGGGGAATCAAGCCAAAGGGCTGCCGGTCACCGACTCGCAGGTGCTGCTATTCGACGCCGCGACCGGCTTGCCGGTGGCGTTCATGGAGGCCGATTGGATCACCGGGCTCAAGACGGGCGCATCTACCGCCGCCACGGCCCGGAGTCTCGCCCGAGAAGACTCCCGTGTGGCCACCGTCTTCGGGGCCGGTGTTCTGGGACGGCACCACGCCAAGGCCCTCGATCACGTCTTCGACCTGGATGAACTCCGCGTGGTGGACGCGATCCCGGAGGCGGCGCAGCGGTACTCGGCCGAAATGGCCGAGGAGATCGACGCGGCGACCCGGGTCGTCGACTCCCCTGAGGAGGCCGTACGCGGAGCCGACATCGTGGTCACCGTCACCACCGGCAGTGCGGTCAACGTCGAGCCGGACTGGTTGAAACCCGGGGCGTTCGTGGCCCGTCTCGGTTCCTACCAGGAGGTGGCCGAGGAGCTCTTCCGGAAGGTCGACCGTCTGGTCGTCGATCGCTGGGAGTACGTGAGCCACCGCATTCCCGAGATGGTCAATCTGATCGGCGCGGGTCGCCTCACTCAGAGAGACACGGTCGAATGGCCGGAAATTGTCGGAGGCCGGGCACCCGGACGGCAATCCGAGGACGAAACCATCCTCTATGTGGCTCTGGGAATCTGGGGCGAGTACGCCGCCATACTCCCCGAGGCCTACCGGCGGGCCCGCGCCGCCGGTCTCGGTAAGGTGATCGCCGGCGGGTGAGAGTCTCAGGCGGTGGCCGGAGATGAGCCATGACCCGGACCAAGGTTGTCGGCGCCGAGGTGCGCCAATCATGGGGATGCGGTACTTTCCGTCGACGAGGGTGATCCCGAGCCCACCAGGATCCCAATGTCCGGCCTTCGATGCCGGAGCCGGTCCTTCGGCGGTCAGCTTCGCTCTTCGGCGATCGAGTTGCCCCCGTCGACGACGATACTCTGGCCGGTCGTGTAGCCGGCGCCCGGAGTGGCCAGCCAGGCCACCGCCGCGGCGACCTCGTCCGGGGTGGCGCTGCGACCAATCGGCGTGACTGATCCTTCCTTCGCCTCGTCGGTCGTCTGCGACCCCGTTGCGATCCACCCCGGTGCGACGGAGTTGGCCGTAATGCCGTGCCGGGCATAGTCGACTGCGATCGATCGGGTGAGGCCGCTCATCCCGGCTTTGGCCGCTGCATAGGCGGGATCCGAACGCATTGCCATGACGGGTCCGGTAACGCTGGAGACGTTGATGATGCGGCCCCACCCATTTCGTTTCATATGTGGCAAGGTTGCCCTTGACACCAGGAAAGCCGTGTCGAGGTTGCGGCGCAGAGATGCCCGCCACACGGAAGTCGGGAGAGACGCAAGATCGCCCGCCTCGCTTTCGCCGGGAACACTGACGCTGGTCATTCCGGCGTTGTTGACCACGATGTCGATCCGCCCGAAAGCCTTGACGGTCTCTTCAATGAGCGCGTCGACGTAGGGCTCCTCGGTGAGATCACCGAACGAGCCGCGGGCATCGATGCCGATCTCGTCGAGTTCGGACACGCGGGTGTGGATCCGCTCGCTGGTGGAGGTGATCATGATGCGCGCCCCCAATTCGCCGAGCAACCGGGCGGAGGCGAATCCGATTCCTGTCGGACTGCCCGCTCCGGTCACCAGTGCGACCCGTTGGTCGAGTGAGAAGAGGTTGGGGATCACCAGGGAATCCTATTTCAGAGCCTGCCGGGAAATGCCGATTTGCCGACCTGAACCGAGACCTTCCGGTCGGGATTCTCGGTTCGCGTCGTCTTCCCCTTGGTCTGCGGGGTTGGCGTAGGTCAAGCAGGTTCATAGCCTGACCAGTCGACGGTCGGTTCTGAACACCCCGCCGCAGCCCAAATCGGTGCGGCCCGGCAGCAGGGCTACAGAGCAAAGCGCCCGCCCGACAGACGGAAGGGAGGAGGCGAAGGCTCTCGGTGGAGGACGCCGCCCGGGAGGGTTCAGACGTTGTACCAGCCCACTCGCCTAGCTCGGCTGCGGCGCGGTAGCCTCCTCCGCTTCGGACTCCTCGGACTCTGTCAGGTCGATCACCTCGATATCGGCAGCCGAGGCGACCGGCCGATGGGGGCGCGCCACCTCCACCAGGCCCAGGTAGACGATCAGACCGATTACCGCCGTGAGCACGATCCCCATGGTGAGCGTGGGCCACCAGAGCATGAATATGATCGCGGCGGCCACGCCGAACAGCCTGACTCCCGCCAGGTGCTCGTTCAGGAACCTCCCGAGTGCATCGCCCTGGACGGCGACTGCACGATCGTGGGAGCGCAAGCTGTCTATCCGGAGACCGACCCCCTTCCGGAACGACGCTGCCCATCGATGCGAACCGAAGAGGAAGGCCGTGACCGCGATGACGAGGGAAAGCACCAGCAGCCCGGCCTGGAGGTTGATCAGGTTGCGGAACAACTGGTCCCACACGCTGGCGATCGCCGCCTGCGCAACCGGATCCTCGATTCCCTCAACGACCGCACCCCGCGCCAGCTCCAGGAACAGCAGCGAGCCTGCCATGGCGATGGCCAGCCCGATGCCGATCCCCAGCCAGGTGCGACGGCGATCGGTTGACAGCAGCAATGCAGCCCCCAGCATCACAATCGTCACGATCGGCAGAGCCCAATAGAGCAAGTCCAAGAGATCGACCGTCAATATCAGGAACCCCAATTGCGTGTCGTTGAAGAGGACGACCACGGCCCCTTCCTCACTCGGCGGCGGGAGCACGTCGCCCAAACCCGCCTCTTCCAAGCCCGTACGCACCACTGATACGGCGTCGGTCAGGTCGAGAACAACCGTGCCCTCCTGGGTGATGGCTACCGCACCCCGACCCGTGAGGACTGCCACCGCTTGAGCGTGAGCCACTCGATTGAGAGATCCCCACACCTCTGCAAAAGCGTCGGTCGAGATGATCCGGCTCGCGCCCTCTACCGACAGCTCACGCACTGCCTCCCCGACCGGTGCCGCCAGGAAGCTGAGTTCGTTCGGAAGCAGCGCTTCGACCTCGGTGGCAGCGTCGACGTCCCGGAAGATACTGTCGACGGTCAGCTGAGCCAGAGCGGCGGACACCGCCGGGTCCTGCGGCAGCGGCGCCACCGTGTTCACGTAGGTCTCCGTGTCGAGGGCAGTGGTCCGTGCCCATATCCCGACCGCAGCAGAAGACGCCGCCAGGCAGCCCACCACGATCAGTGTCCAAACCACAACCGCCCGAACGCGGGACGGTCGAGGCGGGGAAGCCGGAGCGTCGGCCATTGCCTGCCGCAGTGCCTCGTTCTCTGCCTGCAACCGGGAGACTTCCGTCAGAAGATCCTTCTCGGTCGTCATGGTCCCCACTCCTCCACGCTCTTCAACCCCATATTCGGCCTCCCCGCCATCACACTACACACAAACCGAGAGTCCCCGCCCGCCCACCGGGGAGTTCGACCGAGGGCTAAGACGCAGAGTCTCCATCAAGGAGCGGACCGAAGAGCGGGGGCGTACCCTGGAAGCGGAAGCGCAGCGACGGCCTGGGCCTTGGTGTCGTAGAACACCAGTTCGACATTCTGCGGCACTCCTGCCCAATTGGACGTGACGTCGGGCCACCGCTCATAGACGAGGAAGCGGCCGTCGGTCGACCACACCATCCTGGTCACCCACCAGCTCGGTTCCGTGATCTCGGCAATGACGGAACCGGTGTCGGCCTCGACGATCCGCACCACTGATCCGTAGCTGGCTACGAGGTCGGGGACGAGGACGAGAAGCGATCCGTCGGGAGAGCCCAAGGCGCTCTCGAGTCTTTCACCAAGATTGAGTCCGGGCACCGGCCTGCGATGGAGGCCCTCCGGAGACAAGAGGAATGACGACGCTCCCTCTTTCCCCAGACCCTCGGTCCAGACCGTAGAGCCCCCGGGCCCGACGCCTACGAACCACTCGCCCTCGGGGCCGAGGCGTCCCTTCGCAATCTCCGTGCCTTCGGCGTTCAGAAGCACCTGGGCGGTGCCGGATCCTTCGGTCGTGTGCAATAGGGTTCCCCAGTCACCCCATCTCGCCAGCCACACGCCGGGATCCTCACACGCGAAGTCGGGAAGAGGCAGGGCCACTGGTTGGGCAGCGTGAACGGAAACGTCGACGGTGTAGAGGTTGCTGGAGGAAACAGGATTTTCCCGGGAACATCCCAGCCACGCCAGCCGGCCCGGGCGGGTGTCATGCCACACCGCGGACCACGCCTGCGCACCGGCCATCTCTTCGAACTGCGGTCGCCTCGACCGGCCATTGCCGTCGTTGACGTGATGAACCGTCAGGACGAAATTCCCCCGGATGTCGGCGAACCATCGTCCCGATGCGTCCACGCTCCTGTTCCAGGCGCCGTCATCATGATCGAGTGACACGATGGTCTCCGGTGCCGGTTGCGACGCTCGCCATCGCAAGATGTCGACACCGTGGTTCCCCCATGTCAGGGCAGTGATCGTGTCGACAAAGCCGGGCACCGCCTCCCGCAACGGCACGTTGGAGACCGCTTGTTCGGGGGGAACCGAAGGAACCGGTGAAGACGGAGGACCGGTTTCCGGCGCAGAGGCTTCTGAGGTGTCCGCCCTCGTTGCTACGGCCGGCAGGGTATCCAAGCCTGTGCGCTCGGGCGTTTCGGATGGCGAGGATCGCAGCAGCCATCCGAGGACGAATGCCGCTAGCACCATCGCCGCGATCCCCGCCCACCTGAGACCCGGGCCGCCCTCACCGTCCGGCTCTGTAGGACGGAACTCGGGGTCGATCCTCACCTTGTCATCCGGCACGGTCACCACCCGGCTCGCACCTTGAACATCCCACCCATCGAGCCTCCTGGCAAGGGATAACTCCGGCTCTTCCTCGTCGTCGCCGACGAACCGGACGTGACGGTTGCCCTCGATGCTCCACGGAACTCGACCAAACGCAAGCACGAGTCTTCCGAGCGGCACACCCGGACGGACTCGAACCCGGCCTTCTGGCCCCAACGCTCGCAATGTCGCCGAGGTAACCCCTGGTACCAAAGGGCATCCGGATCCCAAACCCCGTCGGTAGAGATCGGCTAGTTTCAGCAGTCGAGCCACGAGGTGATCGTGTTGCGGCGATCAGCCGACCGCTTGCGCCGATGGAGAGGGAAGCTGATGACGGATAGCACGGCCGCCGACTGGACGTTTCGCGCCGCAAACGTCACCAAGACATTTGGGGACCTACGAGCCAACGATGCCGTCACTCTCGAAATCCGACCCGGCGAGGTATACGGGTTGCTCGGCCCCAACGGGGCGGGCAAGACCACTTTGGTGAAGCAAGTGATCGGTTTGCTGAAACCGACTTCCGGTTCGTTGACGCTCGGCCCCTACGATCTGGTCGACGATCCGGATGCGGCCCGTCAGCTCTGTTCGTATCTGCCGCAGGCGCAGATGCCGATCGACTCTTTCAAGGCTCGGCAAGTGATCGTACTGACCGGAATGATCCGTGGCGGTGACGCAGCGGCGGTACGGAAACGGGCCGACGAACTCATCGAAGAACTCGATATCGGCGAGTGGAGCGAAACGCTCGGCACGCGGCTGTCGGGCGGGGTCAAACGGCTGGTCGGGTTTGCCATGGTGACGGCCTGGCCGGGCCGGGTGGTCATACTCGACGAACCGACCAACGACGTGGATCCACGCCGTCGCCGGCTCCTCTGGCAGCAGATCCGCCGACTCGGGGACCAGGGCTCGTCGGTTCTCCTCGTCACCCACAATGTGCTGGAAGCGGAGAAATCGGTTGATCGTCTGGCAATCATCAACGACGGTCGGTTGATCGCCGAAGGGACACCCTCGTCCTTGAAGTCGGAAGATCGCGGTCGCATGCGGCTGCAGTTGATGGTGGTTCCCGGCCGGCCAACTCCGGAGATGCCGGTGTTCGTCGAGAACCACACGAGGGTGGGCAACAACGTGATGACGGTCATTGCCGAGACGGATTCGGCCCACGGGATCGGCTGGGCTCAGGAGCTGGTGGGTTTGGGCGTCATCGAAGAATACGCCCTGGCGGCCACCACCCTGGAGGACGTGTACATTCGGCTGACCGGACACACCTCCGAAGACCCAACCGCC
Organism: Acidimicrobiia bacterium UBA4744; assembly: GCA_002403855.1. GTDB lineage: Bacteria > Actinomycetota > Acidimicrobiia > Spongiisociales > UBA4744 > UBA4744. The sequence continues at coordinate 20,398 of DHIO01000003.1, read as the reverse complement.
GAGGCGCTGGCATGACGGCGCTGGAGGCTGGAGTTTCGACGCTCACCCCGGTGCGTTCCGGTATGGGCCACTGGCTCCAGAGCTACGCAATGATGACCCGTTGGGAGATCGGAAACCTGCGACTCCTTCTACCTCTGATCGTTGCGCTGCAGATCGTCATCGGAGGCGGTTTTGCACTCGGAATCGGACTCTTCTTCGACACCATCCCGATGCGCAATGCCCTCTTCCTGTCCACCGGGGTGGCAGTCGTCACTCTCATCACCGTTGGGCTGGTGTTGGGCCCTCAACTGGTCGGCAACCAGAAAGTCGCCGGCACCTATGACTTCATGTGGTCGCTGCCGGTGCCGAGGACGACGCAGGCGGCGGCCTGGCTCACCGTCAACACCATCATCGCCCTTCCGGGCATGGTGGCGGCTCTGGTGATCGCCAACTGGCGCTACGACCTTCCGCTGGTGGTTTCGTGGTCGATCTTCCCGGCGGTGCTTCTGACGATCGTCACCGCCACGATGGTCGGCTACGCGTTCGCTCACGCCATTCCGAAACCCATGGTCACCCAGATGATCACCCAATTGCTGATCTTCACCATTCTCGGGTTCTCCCCCATCAACTTCCCTCCTGAGAATCTGCCGGAGTGGTTGGCGTCGCTCAACCTGTGGTTGCCGTTTCACCACATGGCGAACGTGATGCGGGCCGGCCTGACCGAGGGACTCGTGACGAGTGTCGGAACTTCTTATCTCGTCTTGACCGCCTACACGATTGCCTCCGTGGTGCTGGCGACCTGGGTCGTCGGGAGGAGGGACTGATGGCGGTGAGCGCCGCCGACTTGAGCCGGGTCTCCTCGGTTGCCCGCGGGCCGCTGCGGTGGATGCGTAGCTACGGGATGATGATGCGATTCGACGTACGAGGCCTGGGCCAATGGCTGGCGATCGGCGTCGTGGTCCAGATCCTGACGGGGGCCGGGATGGCGGTGATGTACGGGTTCTACCTGGGGGACGTTCCTCCCGTGATCAAGACCTTCCTGGCGACCGGTGTGCCGGCCTTGGCGCTCATACCCATCGGATTCGTGATGGTGCCCAACATGGTGGCTCAACAGCGAATTGCCGAAACCTACGACTTCATCTGGTCGCTGCCCGTCCCGCGCCTGGCGGCAGCGGCCTCCACCTTCACCGTGTTCACGTTGCTGGCGTTGCCCGGCGTCGCCGTAGCGCTCGGGGTCGGAGTCTGGGTCTACGGGATCCAGGTCGATGTCTCACCGATGATCGTGCCGGCCGTGGTGCTCACTTCCCTCATGTCCACGTCGGTTGGATTCGGAATGGCCCATGCCGTCAAGAGTCCGGTAGCGGTCAACTTCATCGCCAACATGGTCATGTTCTTCGTGTTGTTGTTCTCGCCGATCGTCATCCCCATTTCCCAGTTTCCCGATGGACTGGCTTCCGTGCACCGGGTTCTGCCCTTCTTCCACATGGCACAGGTGATCAGGGACGCCTTGAGCAACGGGCTGGTCGCCGACGTCGGGACCTCCTATCTGGTTCTGGGTGCCTGGACGGTAGCCGGGTGGATCGCCACGGCATGGGTAGTCGGACGCCGCGGTTGAGTGGATCCTGACGTGCGACCTTCAACCCCGTCCACGGCACGGGGGTCATCTTTCAGCCTGATTCGCCGTTTGACCTTTGCTTCTGCGTGTGCCACGCCTGCGTGCCCGGTCGTCTCTTGGGCAAGTCGCAGAATCGAAACGGGCCTACTCGCTCGCCTACCAGATCCCGTCACTCAGCGACACTATGGTTCGTGGCGATGTCACGTCACATGTCGAGGTGCCGTTCGGATGCGTGATCCTGGCGTATGGATCGAACGGTTCGCATCGACCCTATCGGTGGTCCGTCTCGATCACCAGATGCACAAGGGAGAGCCCTGAGGTGGACGGCATCAACCTGGGACACATTCTGTTCTCGTTCGAGGGAAGGATCAACCGGGGCAAGTTCTGGTTGGGGTGGCTGTTGGTGTGGGTCCTGCAGTTCGTGGTGTTCTTCCTGGTTCTGTCCAGCCCGGGAGCGGGTTCTGTGGTGTTCCTCTTGATTCTTTTGTTGCTCTGGCCGACGCTGGCCATCCAAGTCAAGCGCTGGCACGACCGGGACAAGTCCGGGGCCTGGATTCTGATCGTGTTGGTGCCGATCATCGGACCGCTATGGGCGTTTGTCGAAACCGGATTCGTCGAAGGTACCCGCGGTCCCAACCGATACGGGCCGGATCCGCTGGGCGGCCATGGTCGGAGCCCATACGGACCGGGACCATCGCTGATGGAACCGGCGCCGGAGATCCCACCGGGCTGGTATGCGGATCCTCACCATCGCCACCAACACCGGTACTGGAATGGTTCCGCCTGGACCGAGCATGTGGGCGACGACGGCGTCCAAGGGACCGACCCACTCCCCCACACCTAGTAGAGGGCAGCCCTCAACCCGGCGGCTCGTTCAGAGTTCTCTTCCAGGACAGATGGGGACGAACCCCTGCGGGCGATTTCTTCCCTTCTCCTCCGCGCGAGCAGAGCGAGCGCCTTCTCTGCCGGGCGGGGGCGTGTGGTGCCCAAGTATTGAATGCCCCGAAAGGGCAGATCCGCGGAGAAACCGCCCGCACCGACGGCAACCTGTGGCGCGGGCGGCTTCTTGACGTTCTTGCCTAGCTAGCCGGCCAGATTGGCGAGAAGTCCGAGTTGCCTCCTCCGGGACCTGCATCCGGGTTACCGGGACCATCCGCATTCCAGGCGTTCGGGTTGGCGTGCGCCCCCGCCTGATTGTTGCCCGGGATGAACGACGTACCCACCGGTGGGGTAATCACCGCGTCGGCCCGACCCGGTGCGTGCAGCACCCCATCCCCCACCACGGGGCAGAGGAACGCCTCGCCGGCCGAAGCAGCCGCCGCGCCTCCTACCAGCAGCCCAGTCGCCATGACCGGGACCATCATCATTTTCCATAGCCGTCTCCGCATTTGCCACCTCCAGAGTGGATCGGACGTTCCCATGAAGATGGCGGATAGATCTGTCCGTTCTCGAAACAGGAACGAACAGATCACGAAACAACGCGACGCGAGCAAGAGCGGCTCTTCTGCTGGGCCGGCCGACTGGTGATACGGGCCGGCGGACGGCCGATCGATCGTCAACATCGGCTCGACCATCGCCGCCCCGGCGCCGTGTCACTCTGGGTGTTTCGCACCGAAGGGTGCGGTTGAGGCTGTGTGACGTGTGCTGCCAGCCCGCTGCCGGACACGGTGACGGGAAACGACCTCGCTGGACGCCACCACTGCGGCACATCGCTCCGAGGATCTTGTCGATGCAAAGCCGGGATTGGTCGGTCTAGGCAGAAGTTGGACCGTCACGCCCATCCCAGTTCACGGAGGCGCTCGTCCGAGATCCCGAAGTGATGCCCGACTTCGTGAACCACCGTGGTGGCGATCCGTCGCCGCAGTTGATCACGGCTGGAGGCGATACGGAGGTGAGGACCCCGGAAGATCGTAATCCGATCCGGCATGGCGTTCCGGTACGAGATCGGGCCTCGTCGCGTCAAGCTCACGCCCTCGTAGAGGCCCAACAACACGCCCCGGTGGCCCCGTTGCTGGCTCCGAGTCGGCCAATCCTGGACTACCACCGCAACGTTCTCCATGCGGTCGGCGAGGTCCTGCGGGATCGAGTCGAGCGCCTCAGCGACCAGGTCCTCGAATTCGACGAGCGACAGGGTCATGGGCATGGGGACCAGGGTAGGTGCCTCCCGGATCAACGGCGGGGGGTGTCCCCCGGTGACAATTCAGGGTCAATTGAGGTTCCTCGCACGGCTGTTCCGGCTCGTTCACAGCTGCAAGCCCTCGTGGGAGGTTTGCCCCCGCAGCCGGCCCCCCCGATGACCCAACCCGGAGAAACCACCGCCAGGACTCGGCCCGGCAATCTGGCCGTGCAGCCATTCCTGCTGATAGTGGTTCATAGCGGCTGATGGGCGAGGCGAGAACGAGCGGCTCTGGGGTCAGAGCCCCGAGTAGTCGGGCCGCGACTCGCGCCCGAATGGCCCCACCGCGTCCGGGGCCGCAGTCAAGGGCTTGAGCAATCCGAGTTCGAGCAACGCCAGAACCGCTTGACCGTAGGCATTCGAGGCCCCGGCATCCCGGTACTCGGCGATCCCATCGCCCACGTCGACGGCGCAGACGTACTCGCCGGCATCGCGGGTGAGCGCTACCAGGCGTCCGCCGATGAGCGCACGCAACTGGGCTTCGGTCGGCAGCCAGACCACCTCGCCACGCAGGATCGAGTCGAGCGACCATTCGACGGCGCCGTTGAAGGTGATAGCGGCATCCCCGGCCAGCGGCTGGACGTCGATCGTCATGTCGGCCAGCACGAACACGCGATCATCGAGACCGCGATCTGGGATGAAGAACACGTCGTAGCGAGCAGGCCGCCACTCCAGACCGCTATCCCGCAATACCCGAGCGAGCTCAACGGAGATCATGGCACACAGGTTATCTGAACCCGTCCGCAATCGGCCGGGTAGCGTCACCACACGACACCAGGTCGCGCGGTCTCGTCCATCGTTGTACATGCGCACAAGCACGTCGACCCGTGCTGCCCGACGGATCACCATCAGCGATATCGACAGGATGCTCGCCTGGGTCAACGCCTCACTGTCCAGGACTGCCCCCTGGAGCGTATGAGACGCCCCACAACAATCGGATAGGCCCGCTAGCACCTTGGGCGTACATTGAACCCAACGGGGGAAGGGATAGGCTCTGTCATGCATCCGAACGCACAAGCCGTTTTGCGCGGCTTTCAGGCCTTCGCCGAAGGCGACATGGCCACCATGAAGGGGTTGTTCGCCGATGATGCGATCTTCCATGNNCTCGCAGACGACGACCACGTTGTCGCGTTGGTCGAAGGCTCGTTTGAACGGAACGGTAAGAGTCACAGCGGCAAAGGCGTGTACGTCTACCATGTCAGCGACGGAAAGGCCACAGAGGTCTGGACGTTTTCTAGCGACCAGTACGGGCTAGACGAGTTCTGGGCTGACTGACCATCACAGCCACTGGCCCCCCCACGCCGACCTTGCCCCGACCCCTGCCGGACCCTCCTGTTCGCCGATCTGGAGTGTCTGACTGAACTGACCCCGGCCCTGGTGTGGGTCTACCGTTGATCTCACATGGACGGCCCCACCACCCGAACCCGGCTCCGCTGGCGGTCCAACCACGGCGGTGGCGGCATCCGGGAAGCCATCGCTATCGCAGCGGTCGCTGTGGTGATCGTGGCGGCAGTGACCGCCGGGTTGGAGGCCGCCGGGTTCGACACGGTCGCATGGATCCGGGAACAGGTCGGGGATAGCGAATGAGCAACTCAGAGCGGATCAGCAGCCTGGTCCGGGACCTGTACCGCACCGTCGCAGACCTCGAACTGCTCGCACCAGAACGGCGGTTCACCCCCGGCGGGCACCTGGTCGGCACCATCGGTGAAGTGGTCGCCGCCGAACTGTTCGGACTGCAACTGATGCCCGCCTCCACGAGGGCTACGACGCTGTCGCTCCCGACGGCCGGACGGTGGAGTTCAAAGCCACCCGGCGCACCTCAGTGGCCGTACAAGCCGACGTGGAGATCCCTGATCATCTGATCGTGCTCAGGATCGAATCCGACGGGACCGTGGACGTGGTTTTCAACGGTCCTGCCGCTGCGGCATGGGAACTGGCCGGTGCGCCGCAGAAGAACGGGCAGCGGCGGATCAGGCTCACCCGACTGGAACCGCTGATGGCGGACACACCACCTGTGGGGAGATCACCTACCGGAACTTCAAGGTGCTGCAAGCCGACCCACGCCGGTTCGATGGGGACAAGGACGAGATCGGCTGCGAAACCTGAGCAGCGCCCGGCTCACCCACTGAGGACCGGGTAGCACCACAGAGATGGAGCGGTGGCTTGGGGCTGCCCGGCTGAAACGTCGGGGCTGGGTGGCCGCAACGGGTGAAACAGCAGACCCGGCGGAGGCGCCTCCCCGCCGGGTATCTGCTTGTGTGGGGGCTGCTACTTCTGGAGCGCAAACACGTTGCCGACCTCGTACTCATCCAATCTCCATCAGAGCGAAGTCCAGCCCAGCCCGGATGTCCGAGTCGTCTTATTCCCCCGGATCATCCAGGACGGCTAGCGTGCCTCCGCTCCATTCGTCCCGGTTCTCGGTGCCGCCGTTGTCCACGAATGCCGCAGCGAAGAAGTCCCCGACCTCCGCTCCGGGCTCGCCTTTGATCTTGGTGACCTCGAACCCGATATACACCTTGTTGTCGTAGCGGGCCAGGCAGCTCACGTCGTCCCAGAACGTAATGACACCTGTGACCTTGCCGGTGGGGAAATCAACGAGCGTCGTTCGGCGCATGTATGTACCGGCGGCGTCATCGGACCCGACCGAGCTGGGCCCAATCAGCTCAACTGGAGACCCACCGCCCGACCGGTGCGTGCCACAAGGCCGCAATCATCGCTCCCAGCCGGTTATGGGCGGTGATCTGGTCTCGTATGATTTCTGGACTGTGACAGCTGCAATATGAAGTGGGTCAAGCGGCTCGGTTGGGTTTTGGGTGCCTTGGTGCTCTTGTTGGTCGTGTGGGTGGGAGTGGGTGCGTTGGTGTACTCACCTGAATATGTGGGTCGCGTACTGACGTCAGGCCAGTCGGAGGTAGACGACTATTTGAACACGTTTCCTGTTCGCCATCTGTCACCATCGCCAACGCCCTATCTATTCGAAGAGAGTCTTGATGAAGGGAGGGTGTCGAGAGAGTTCGAGTCGATTCTTGGCGTGTCTGATTTCGATGCCTTCTTGACCGAGACAGAAACTCAGGCCTTCATTGTGATCAAGGACGACCAGATTCTGTATGAGCGATACTTCAACAGCACTGAGCGAGACTCGATGCTGACTTCGTTTTCGGTGGCGAAATCGTTCGACTCGGCGCTGATAGGAATCGCGATCGGTGAGGGTTTCATTGATTCTGTTGATGACCCGGTGACCGACTACCTACCGGAACTGGCCGACCGAGATAGTGGGTTTGACCTGATCACCATCCGGGATTTGCTTCTGATGGCTTCGGGATTGGATTACCAGGAGCTGAGATGGTTCCTCTTCAACGGTGACGACCCTCTGACCACCTACTACCCGAACCAACGCGAGATTGCGCTCGACAACACTCGCATAATCGACCCGCCGGGCCAGTACTTCCTTTACAACAAGTACCACCCCCAACTGCTTGGCATGATCCTGGAGCGCACCACTGGAATGTCGGTCACCGAATACACACAGAGCCGACTCTGGGACCCGATCGGGATGGAGTTCAGTGGTGGATGGGCTCTCGACAGCGTCGAAAGTGGTTTCGAGAAGATGGAGGCCGGTGTTAACGCGAGGGCCATCGACTTCGCCAAGCTGGGACGTCTCTATCTCAACGCCGGCGACTGGAACGGAATCCAAGTGATCCCAGCCGAGTGGGTTGAGGAGTCGACCTCACTCGACCCCGCGACTCACAACCCCGACTATTACGCCAACAGTTTCGGGCCCACCATCTACGACCACGGCAACGGCTACTACGGGTACATGTGGTACGGAAATCTCCGCGCCGGCCTGCCAGCGGATATCGCCGCCAAAGGCGACCACGGCCAGATCATCTACATATCACCCGCCAACGGAGTGATCATCGTCCGAAACGGCACCGGCTTTGGCATAACGCTGAGTGAATGGACGGATACCTTCTATCAAATTGCTGGCGAACTCTGAGCACCACCGGGCGCCCGTACCGGTACATATCGAGCGGGGTGATCCGCCCAGGACTCCGCCGCCCTCCAGTGACCATCCCCAGGTTTGCCCCATCACGAGGAAGGAAGACCGCCGCTAGGTAGACAGGTTGGTGGCGACTTCTGTTTACACCGACCAATTCCGTCGCCGCATCACCTCGACTACATCTTTCGGGGCGATGTGCCTGAGATAACGGTCGGTGGTTGCCAAAGACGCATGGCCCAGCTGCTGTTGGATAACTGGTACCGGCACGCCTTCCATCATCAACTCATACGAATGGGTGTGCCGCAAACCATGCGGGTGAACCCGCTTCTCCAACCCCACCTTGTCCGCCAACCTGGGCAATAACGTTCGCACATAGCTTGGTTTCAACGGTTGACCCTGCAACGTGCAGAAAGAGGGCATCCGACCAGTTAGCCCGAGTCCCTCCCGTTTCTCTACCCAGCGCATGATGATCGCCATGGCACCGGGATCGATCCCGACTGTGCGGCGGCGGTCACCCTTACCGTGCAGGACAGTGATGGTGCCGCTATCTGGGTCGATGTCCTTCGGTTTCAACGCCAACGTTTCACCCAGACGCAAACCACCCCGGTACATCACCACGATTAATGCCTGGTTGCGGACACCGATGGGTGCCCGATTCGAGCACGCCCTAATCAATGCCCGTACCTCATCTTCGGTGATGTTTTCTGGCGGGTAGGTGTGCCCTTTGTTGGGCGCTTCCCGTCCTGTGTGGTAGCCGGGCTGTGTGACTGGGGTTGTCATGATTAATGATGCTTTTGACGGATGGCGTCACTGCATCACGCGGCCAGGAAGGGAGCTGGCTAGGAAAAGCGTCACCAGATTGCCCCTGGAGGCACCCCAGCCAGAGGCACTGAGGCCAGGATTCTGCCGCCCTCGCAACCCAGACTCGGAGGAGAGATCCTGGAGTCTGCCAGATCCTTCCAATAGAGGGCCACTCACTCCCCAACCAGCCGCATTGGCGCTATCGGTGAGGGTCGCCGTCGGAGGTATGGGGCACTCGGCATCGGGTTCGGGGCGGCTGGATGGGGGTTTCGGGCGGTTTTGCGGGTCGTGTGTAGTGGACTGAGACAGGGTGGTTGACGTTTTCTGCGTCAAGATCGGGTGATGGCGGCGATCGCAGCTCACGGGCGACACAGCGCGGAATGAATCTCGTATGTCAAGGTGCGTGCGGGTTGGGTGGACAGGACTGGGATGGGTCACACCGTGATGGTGGGCAGGCTCGTATCAGGTCACACCGTCCGCGAGAGGGTTTGGTGGGGTCGACAGGATGCAGGAAGAAGCCGCTCAAATGGTGGCAGCGCTTATGCTTGGGTAGCAGCTCGGTAGCGCCGGCAGTTGATTCTTGCGGTGGGCGTTGTGGGCTTGATCAAGAACACGCCACGAATCTCTTGGGCTTTTTCTGGTGGGCCCGGCAGGACTCGAACCTGCGACCTACGGATTATGAGTCCGCTGCTCTGACCGACTGAGCTACGGGCCCCACAATATCCTGTCTAGCTGGGGAAACCACTTCCCTCTTTGGCTTCGTGAAGATTACAGCGTTAGCACAGCGGACAACGACGCCATCTTGATCACCGACATTGAGGTCCCCCATGGGGAGACCCCCACCCACCGGTGGGGGTCGGGGGTCTCGGTGTAGGGATTGGTTTTGGGTTATTGCCAGCTGAGGCCCAGCCAGACGTTCCCCGACCACGAGGCGCCGCTCCACGAGGCCCCGGACCAGGAAGCTCGGCTCCAGGAAGCTCCGGACCAGGACTTGGAAGACCAGCTCGCGCCGGACCAGGAAGCGCCGGTCCACAGGTTGCTGCTCCAGGAGGCTCCCGACCAGGATGCTCCGGACCTTGATGTGCCGCTCCAGGAAGCACCGTTCCATTCACCGCCGGACCAGGAAGCACCCGCGGCCGATAAGGTGGACCAGGAGGCGCCATCCCAGGTATTGCCGAAGATGTCCTGCTCCCCGACCAGCGGCATTCCGTCCAGTTCGATGTGTGCGTCGCCCCGGGCGGCCTCCAGCGAGCCGGTACCCACGGACGGGGTGTGGTTCTGGACGGCGTTGGACGATCCTTCTTCGGCCAGCGTGGCCAATTCCAAGGACCGAGCATCGTCGCAGTACCCGGAGGCTCGTTTGACGTTTGACCCGAAGCGGATGAGTAGGTCCTTGACCTGATCGGGAGTGAGGCTGGGACGCCGGTCGATCATCAATGCCGCCGCTCCCGAGACCACCGCCGCAGCCTGGGAGGTGCCACTACCCAGGAACAGGTTGCCGTTGACTCGCGCCTGAGGATTCTTGACATCGATCGCCGAGCCCGGCACACGGTGGCTGACCAGCGAACGGCCCCTGGCCACGATATCGACCGACCGGTCGGAAGTACCACAGTTGCTGAAGTCCGAGACGTAGTCCGTTCTGCTGGAGGCGTGAGTACGCCCCTCGGCCGATCCGACCGCGATCACGAACGGATCGTAGGCCGGGTTGCGGAGCGGGTAGCTGTTGCCGTCGTTGCCGGCTGAAACCACGACCACGATGCCGGCGTTCCACGCCTGTTCCACCGCAAACGCGAGCGGGTCGAGCACATAGTCCTGGGCGCCGTTGGTACCGAACGCCAGGTTCAGCACCCGGATGTTGAGCCCGTCGTCGTTGCGGTGCTGCACCACCCAGTCGATGGCGGCCAGAACCTGGGACACGTCGGTGGCGCCAGTAGCGCCGGCGACCTTGATGCTGACGATGCGAGCGTCAGGGGCCACCCCAACGAAGTACTGCGAGCCGGTCCTCTGATCGATGTCGCCGACTGCGTCTTCGGCACCAGCCATGATCCCGGCCAGGTGGGTTCCGTGTCCGAAGGTGTCCATGTACCGCAGCTCGTCGATCTGCGATTCGAAGGACAGGTCGGGGCCGTTGATGACTTTGCCCGGCTTCGTGAGACCGTCGACCGGCGCCACACCGGAGTCGATGAGAGCGATGTCGACACCCTCACCGGTGTAGCCGGCTCCCCAGAAATGGCGGGCTCCGCTCACCTGAGTGACGTCGAACATCGAACCGGCATAGGTGTCGACGTCGTATCCCGTGAGCATGCTGGCGTCGTCCCAGCCATTCGAGGAGAGTTGCAGACCGGCGTTGGGGGTCACCGCCACGACCAGCGGATCGGCCTCGAGCGCGGAAGCGGCATCCTGCGGCAGCTCCGCAGCAAACCCGCCGATGATCCCGATCTGTTCGAGAACCTCGCCGCCGAGTTGCTCAACGAGCGTTTCGGGACCATCGCCCGCACCCGGAGTTTCACGCACGATGTATTCCCCGGCAGCAGAACTGTCTGCCACCGGAACGACGAGCAGCGCCGCAATCAGTAGAAGAGCACTCATCGCTGCAGTGCCCTTCGAGAATCTCCGTCCCTCGGTTACCTTCATGGCTCCCAGCCTCTCAGTTACGACCCCTTCGGCGTCAAGGTTGTAGCGGCAACCTCACACAATCCCGGAAGGTACAGAAAAGGCGCTCCCGAATTAACTAGTCACCACCACCTGCCCATGCGATCCGACCAGCTCACAACACCCGTCCTGGATCTGAACCCATCCGCCACCTTGCGCGTCCGCGGGAGCCAACTCGCCGCAGACGAGTTCGCGGTTTTCGCACTGCCGTGACCTGGGTCTTCACTGGCTGGCACAGCGTTCGGTCCGGAATCGTTATCAGTCCAAACCCGGGTCAGAACGACCGCCATATACCGAGCGGCATGTTTTGCCCACCCGGCAATGACCGACATGGACGCGAGAGCCACTCCCGGGAGAGCCCTTCCCTGGCACCAAGTGGGCGATGAACTGACCCGGCCGGCCTCGAAGAACAGGTGCACTTGAGGCTCGTCATCCAATTTGGGCTGCGCGAGCACCGGTCGTAACCCGAGCACGTCGCGTTAGAAGGTGGCCGTCTCCTCGTAGTTGCGCCCGACGAGTGCCGGGTGGTTGATCCCGGTGGTGAGAATGGAGGTCACTCGTTGCCGTGGATGGCAGGAACCCGACCCAGTCGACCAGCATTGAAGTCTTCAAATGCCTGCACCAGTTCGGCTCTGGTGTTCATCACGAAGGGCCCGTGCCAGGCGACCGGTTCGCGGATCGGCAAACCGCCGAGGATCAAGAGGTCGACATTGGGACTACGAGACTCCTGCTGGTGGTTGGCGCTGATCGTGATCACGTCGCCTCCGCCGAATACGCCGAGTTGACCCATCTGGAAAGGGCGGCGCTCCGCGCCGAAGGTGCCCCGCCCATTGAGCACATACGCGAGTGCATTGAAATCCTGCCGCCACGGTAGGCGCAGCTCGGCTCCGGGATTCAGGGTTGTATGAATCATCGTGATCGGGGTGTGGGTTTGGCCGGGTCCAATATGGCCGCCTACGTCGCCGGCGATGAGCCGGAGGAGCGCTCCACCGTCCGGCGAGGTGAGCAGCTTCACCTCGTCGGCGCGCAGGTCTTGGTAGCGCGGTGCCAGAAACTTGTCATCTGCTGGAAGATTGACCCAGAGCTGGAAACCGTGGAACAGCCCTCCAGACATCACCAGATGCTCCGGAGGAGTCTCGATGTGCAGGAGTCCGGAGCCCGCCGTCATCCACTGGGTGTCTCCGTTGGTTATGACCCCACCGCCGCCCTCGGAGTCTTGGTGTTCCATGATGCCGTCGATCATGTAGGTGACCGTCTCGAAGCCACGATGCGGATGCCAAGGGGTGCCTTTGGGCTCACCGGGCGCGTACTCCACCTCACCCATCTGATCGAGATGAATGAACGGGTCGAGATGGGCGAGGTCGACGCCGGCAAAGGCACGCCGCACGGGAAAGCCTTCCCCTTCATAGCCCTGGGGTGCGGTCGTGACCGACTTCACCGGCCGGTCGAACGCAATGAGTTCTGGGGAAGCGATCCGAGGAAGCGCGAGGGTATCGGCAACGCTTAGGGCGGGCATAGTGACTCCTTGGTGAATGATGAGCAGTATCGTAATGCGTAGTAGTTACAACTGTAACTAATTCTGATATATTCCTCTGATGCGGCCCAGCAACGAGGCGATCGAAGCGTGGCGCTTGATGTTGCACGCCCACCAACAGTTGACCGCCCAGATGGACTTCCACCTGCGGGATCGACACGGGCTCCGACTGGATTGGTACGACGTGCTGTATCAGCTCACCGTTGCAGGGGGGCGGATGCGGATGCACGAGCTGGCGAGGGTCACGCTCTTCTCCCGCACGGATTGCACGCGCATCGTCGATCGGATGGAGCGGGCCGGGCTGGTGCAGCGCGAACGGGCAGCAGAAGACCGCCGCGGGGTATTCGCGGTGATGACGGCCGACGGACAGGCGTTGTTCCGCAATGCTGCGGCGACTCATCTCGACGACATCCAACGCCTCTTCGGTACCCATGTGACCGCTGCAGAGGCCACGGCGATGGCGCAGGCATTGGAACGGGTGCTTGCGGCAGCAGGGGCTTAGCGTTCGCGCCTGACATGGCAGGAGCGATGATCGCGGTGCGTGGTTCGATATGGTGGGCGGCGCAGCTCGGCTAGAGCAGACAAGTCTCGGGTTTTCGCTCTGGTCTGACTTCGGTCTTCGCACGTGAGCGCAGCGTTCAGTCCGGGATCGTTGTGAGTCCAGTGCTCCGACCGACTCAGCCAGGGGCCCCACCGCATACGGATGGTAGGTGTCCCGCCGGGTATCAGGGTCTGCGAAAGGCTCCCTCAACACGGGCAACGGCGACGTCACAGGGGGCAGCCGACATGATCTCCTCCGCAGTGCCCCCCAATAGCACCATCGGAGTGGCTCCGGCGCCGCGGCTGGCGACGGTGACCAGATCGGCGCCGCGCCGCCGGACGGCCTCCTCGATGGCCTGGGAGGGCGGTCCCTCGAAGATCATGTTGCGGAGGCCGTCGCCCCAGGGAGCCGTGAACTCATCGAGCGCGGATTGGGCTCGAGCCAGGCGATCGTCGCGCCGTTGCGCAGCATCCTGTTCAAAAAGCCGGCTCTGTCCGAGCAGAACGTCGGAGCGAGGCGACAGCGCGTATACAACGGTGAGATCGCCATCGGGGGCAAGTGCGCCGGCCAGCTCGACTGCCTGTCGGGAGTGCTCGGACAGGTCCACCGCAGCAACCACGCGACGGTACGGGACGCGAGGTTGCCTCCGCACGGCGAGCACCGGTGGGCGAGCCTTGCGGGCCAACCGCCGGGTCACCGGACCGAGCTGGGCGGCGTCGACCGAAGATGTTCCGGTGACGAGCAGGTCCGCATGGCGAGCCAGACGCGCGACCTGGGTCGATGGAGCGCCCTTACTCACCTCGAACTCGACGGGCGCAGAGGTCCGGCCGGCCACCCAGTCGACCAGCACGGCTGCGGCCGTACGGCGGTGGTCTGTGAGGAATCGTGCCTCGTCCTCGGTGAGGAAGGAGTCTTCACAAGTATCGAACACGTGCAGCAACTCCAGATGCGTTTCGAATTGCTCGGCCAGCAACCGGGCTCGTTCCACCACGCGCCGTCCCACGGGCGTCAGGTCGAACGCCGCCGTTACGCGTCGCATCTCCCCTCCTGCTCCTGCCGCCGACACTCTAATGGCGGCGATCGGGCACGCCGCGAAGCGAAAGCATCAGGGTCGGCTGAGAGCAGCGGAGGCTCCGGCGGGCACAACCGGTCGGAGCGGCGCAACTGAGTCCACCCGCTCATACGGCTCGCCCAAAGGCGGGCGTGGATCAGTTTGACCCTTGTTCGGCCACATCGAGATGGCCCGTTCCGCCATGGCGGTGATGGTCAACGAAGGGTTGACACCGAGATTGGCGGTAACCGCCGCCCCGTCCATCACATGGAGTCCTTCATGCCCGAAGATACGCTGGTAGGCGTCGATCACCCCGGTCTCGGGCGAGTCGCCGATGCAGGCTCCTCCCAGCAGATGGGCCGTGACAGGGGTGTCGAGCAGCACCTCGTTGATGCTGCTCATCGGCCGTCCCCGGATCCGGGCGGCGGCTACCCGGGCGGCCTCGTTGGCCGTGGGGATGTAGGTGGGGCTCGGTTTGCCGGTCTCCTGTTCGGTCACCGGCCGCCGCCCGAACGGCCCATCGCGAAACCGCAGGCGAAGGCTGTTGTCCAGGCTCTGCATGACCAGAAAGATCACCGTCCGTTCCGACCACCGGTACACGGACAACGAACGCAGGAATGCAATCGGATGTCGCAGGCAGGCGGTCACAAAACGCGCCCACCTGGGGATGTTCCCCCCACCATCGACGAGAATCGTCCCCAGGAGCAACATCGCGTTGCTCCTCGCCGGATAGCGAACGGCCTCAATATGGGTATGCGATTCCGGATGGATAGACGAAGTGATGGCGACACCTTGGGAGTAGTCGACTGACAGATCATCGGCGACGGCCCCCACTATCGTCTCGGAATTGGTCCGTACGTGGTATCCCAGTCGCGGCGAGAGGTCAGCGAGCCGGCCCTTGGCCCGGAGGGAGTGGAGAAGTCGGGCCGTGCCCAAGGCCCCGGCTGCGAACACGACCTGTTCGGCGATGAACGACCGTGATCGCTTGCGAAACCAGGCCCCGGGTCGTTCGGTCACTACTCGATACGCTCCTCCGTCCAGCGGCATCACGTCTACTGCCTGATGCTCGGGATGGACCACCACTCCGTGCTTCTCGGCCAGGTAGAGGTAGTTCTTGTCCAAGGTGTTCTTGGCGTTGTACCGGCAACCGACCATACAACCGCCGCATTCGATACAGCCGGTCCGAGTGGGTCCCTCGCCTCCGAAGTACGGATCGGGCTCTTCGATGCCTTTCTGGCCGAAGTGCACCGCCACCTGCGTCAAGGCGAAGGTGTCACCAACCCCGAAGTGATCGGCAACAGAGCGAAGTACGCCGTCCGATGCGGATTCGGCGGGAATGCTCTGGACCCCCAACATGCGGCGCGCCTGGTCGAAGTGAGGGGCCAGTTCGTCTTCCCAATCGGTGATATGACCCCACTGGGGATCGCGCAGGGCGACCCCGTGCGGCTCGTAGCAGACGTTGCCCCAAACCAGCGACCCCCCTCCCACGCCGGCTCCGGACAGCGCCAGGGCGTGATTGAGCAGACTGAGCCGTTGGGTGCCCCGCAAACCCAGCTTGGGAAACCACAGGAACTTGCGCAGGTTCCAATTGGTGGTAGGAAGCGAGCTGGCGTCCCAACGCCTACCAGCCTCCAGTACCCCCACCCGGTACCCCTTCTCGGACAGACGGAGCGCCGTCACACTTCCGCCGAACCCGCTTCCGATAACCAGCACGTCGTAGTCGGCGCCCGGCAAGCTCCGCCGTCCTTTCACCGAGAGATGCCATCCTACCGAGCAGATTTCGGCAGAGTTCGGTCGGCTCCGGTAAGGTTTCGCCCGTCGCCGAAGCACCATGACCGACGAACCGTCCCCACCACCCGAACTCCGCTACAGCGGGCTGGCCGTCCTCTCCCTCGTCTTGGGAGTGCTGTCGCCGCTGTGGTTGCTGTTCGGCGTGGCCTGGGGGATCTTCGGGTTTCTGGCCATACTGTCGGGCCGCCGCGCCCGGAAGGAGATCGCTCTGGCTCCCTACGGGCTGCAAGGCCGGGGATTGGCCCTGGGCGGCATCGTCACCGGAGCGATCGGGTTCATCACCGCTTTGTTCGTCCTGATCGTCGTGGTGACCGCGCCCCCGGCTTGACCGCACATCGCAACCGGGCCGTCACCACTCCCACCAGGGTCCCCCGGCCGGCCGCTCCACCCCGGCCGGCAAGCGGACCGAAGAGGTGTAGACCACCCGTCCCGGCCGCGTCTGAGCACCCGGCCACCGGAGAAGGGCAGGCCACAAAGGCCGCCGCAAACGCAGACAACCCTCGCGATGAATCCCCCCACAACCCCGAGACGGCCGCGGTTCGCAGCCGCGACCGGTGATCGATTATCGGTTTTTGGCCCTCGATCGGCGATCGGTAGTCTTCGAGACGACAAACCGCAACCGACACTTGAGGAGGCGCGCATGGAGTCGTATCGGATCGCGGTGATACCGGGAGACGGGGTCGGCGCCGAGATCTCCGAGGAAGCCGTCCGCATCCTCAACACAGCCGCCGACATCCACGGTTTCGAGGTCACAACCGAATCGTTCGACTGGTCGTGCGATCGCTACCTGGAACTCGGCGAGATGATGCCGGCAGATGCGTTGGAGACGCTCGGCGGATTTGATGCGATCTTCCTGGGCTGCATCGGCGACGCCGCCAAGGTGGCCGACCATGTTTCGCTGGAGATGCTGCTGAAGATCAGAAAAGGGTTCGATCAGTACGTCAACCTGCGCCCCATCAGGCTCTACCCCGGCGTGGCCACCCCGATCTCCACGGCCACCCCGGAAACCGTCGACATCCTGGTGGTTCGAGAGAATACCGAGGGTGAATACTCCCACAATGGGGGCTTCTTCAAGCGGGGCACTCCGGATGCCTTCGCTCTGCAGACCGGCATCTTCACCTGGAAGGGATGCGAACGGGCCATACGCTACGGGTTCGAAGCGGCCCGAAGCCGGGCCAAGCTCGGCAACGGCGAGAAGGTAGGACGAGTCACCAACTGCACCAAGTCGAATGCTTTGAACTACTCGATGGTGTTCTGGGACGAAACGTACGACTACGTGGCCAAGGATTATCCCGACATCGAAACGGACATGGCCCTGGTTGATGCGCTCACCATGTGGTTCGTCAAGAACCCGGACTGGTTCGACGTGGTTGTGGCGTCGAATCTCTTCGGGGACATCATTACCGATCTCGGAGCGATGCTCCAGGGAGGCATGGGGTTCGCAGCCGGCGGAAACGTGAACCCCGAGAAGTCTTATCCGTCGATGTTTGAACCGATCCACGGCTCCGCCCCCAAGTACACCGGGAAGCGGATCGTCAATCCGATCGCCTCGATTGAGGCGGTGCGGATGATGCTCGAGCATCTCGACCAGGCACAAGCCGGAGCGCAGGTCCAACGAGCGATCGCCTCGACCCTGGCGGCGGGAAACGTCCGCACCCGGGACATGGGGGGCAACAACACAACCGACGAAGTCGGGGCGGCCGTTGAGCAAGCGATGCGAGCCGGTGCATAGAGGAGGTTCGACGATGAGCAAGGTCAAGGTTGGAGTAGCGGGCTTTGGAGTGATCGGGCAACGATTGGCCGACGGAGCGGCCCGGCAAGAAGACATGGAATTGGTCGGAGTAGCCGATGTTGCCCCAACCCTCCCGGTCCGCGCCCTTGCCGAGAGCGGAATGCCCTACCGACTGTTTGCAGCCGCCCCCGGAGCCGTCGACGCCCTCGCCGGCGCCGGCATTCCCGTTTCGGGGGACTTCGATGATCTCCTCGCGGAGGTCGACATCATGTTGGACTCGGCACCGGCCGGAATCGGGGCCAAGAACAAGGAGAAGTACGTCGAACACGGAGTGAAGGCCATCTTTCAGGGCGGTGAAAAGGGCGAGGTTGCCGACGTCTTCTTCCACGGATACGCCAACTACGAGAAAGGGCTTGGACAGAGCTACCTGAAGCTGACCTCATGCAATACGACGGGTCTCATTCGGACCGTGGACTGCCTCGACCGAGCAATCGGCATCGAGAAGACCGCCATCACCATCATCAGGCGGGTCGCAGATCCGGGTGATACCCACCGCGGGCTGGTCGACTCACTGCTGATGGAACCCATTCCCAATCACCAGGCCGTCGACCTGATGAACATCATGCCGCACATCGACGCGACCGGCCTGCTGGTGCACACCCCGGTGACCCACGGTCATATCATCACCATCGTCGCCACCCCTGAGGCCAAGACGACCCAAGAAGAGGTGATCGAAGCGTTCGAGGCCCATCCCCGCATTCGCGTGGTGCGTATTGCCGACGGGTTCACTACCAACACGTCACTGTTCAACTACGCCCGGTTCCTCGGCCACAAGCGAGGGGACATGTACGAGGTGGGCCTGTTCGAAGAGACGGTAGGAATGTCCGGCGACGACGTGATGTTCGCCATCAACATCCCTCAGGAGTCGGTGGTGATACCCGAAACGATCGACGGTATACGCGCCTCGCTGCGGTTGCAGGAAGACCGCCTGCAAGCCGTGGGGATGACCAACAAGTACCTCGGTATGGTCTGATCTTCGACGGGAGGACAAGTGAAGATCCGCTCTATTGACGACCTCGACGTCAGGGCAAAACGGGTCCTGCTGCGGGTCGACATCAACTCCCCCATCGACCTGACCACCGGTACGATCCGGGACGACAACCGGCTCCGGAAGAGTCTGCCCACCATCCGCGACCTGGCCGACGCCGGAGCGCGACTCGTCCTGATAGCCCACCAGGGCGACACCCTCGACTACCACAATCTGGTCTCACTCGAGGAGCACGCCCGCCTGCTCGGCGGGATGCTGGGGCGCTCGGTGGGCTACATCGACGACGTTGCCGGTCCGGCCGCCCGAGATGCCATCGGACGGCTGGAACCCGGCGGAATTCTCCTCCTCGACAACCTCCGCTTCCTGACCGAGGAGGTTTCGACCTTCGAGAACGCGGTCAAGTTGACCGCAGACGAGATGACCGGAACCTACCTGGTGCGAAACCTCGCGCCTCTCTTCGACGCTTATGTCAACGACGCTTTCGCCGCCGCCCACCGCAACGCCCCCTCCATGGTTGCTTTCCAAGAACTCCTCCCCACTGCCGGAGGCCGTCTCCTGGTTGCGGAACTCGATGCCCTGTCCGGCGTGGCGGAGAACCCCGATCGCCCGTGCGTCTTCGTACTGGGCGGCTTGAAGATCTCGGATGCCTTCTCAATGATGCGCAAGGTGCTGGCCGACGGTGTGGCCGACGTCGTGCTCACCGCCGGAATCACGGGTCAAGTGATGTTGATGGCAGAGGGGATCATCCTGGGAGAGCCTTCCGAGGCCTTCATCCGTGACCGGTCTCTCGAGGTATTCGTCGAACCGGCCGTCGAGTATCTCCGAAACTACCGCGACAAGATACGGGTGCCGCTCGACATCGCCTACGACGATGGCGGCCGGAGAGTAGAGCTATCTGTCGCCGAGCTTCCCGCCCCGGCTCCGATTATCGACATCGGGACCAATACCATCGGTGCGTACCGGGAGATCCTCAGGTCGGCAGCCACCATCTTCGTCAACGGACCGGCCGGCGTCTACGAGTCCGAGGTGGGAGCGGAAGGCACCCGGGAACTGTGGTCTACGATCGCGGCTGCCGCAGGCCATTCGGTGATCGGCGGAGGCGACACCGTCGCCAGTGCACGCCGATTCGTCGATCTGAACGACATCGGTTTTGTATCCACCGGCGGTGGCGCACTCATCAGGTATCTGAGCGGCCAACCCCTGCCGCTCCTCCAGGCCATGGAGAAAGCGGCAAGCGACCTATGAGCGATGAACAGGCTCGACGGGACGAGGCGGTCGAGACTGCTCGCTCGGCCTTCTTGCGCGACGACAACTTCTACGGTTGTGCAGAGAGCACGCTGGTCGCTCTGCAGACGATTTTTGGTCTACCCGATCCGCAGGACTCATCGGCGGCCATGGCCCTCAACGGCGGGATAGCCTATTCCGGCGGGATGTGCGGTGCCATTTCGGGAGCGGCCATGGCACTCGGGAAGCTGGCC
>DHIO01000009.1 GCA_002403855.1 Acidimicrobiia bacterium UBA4744 | reverse complement strand
CACCTTGGTGACGATCCGCACCCTCGGACGCCGAGTCCAATACCTGCGTGAGGAAACCAAAGCCATCAAAGGCCAGCTCATCGGGACAGATCAGTGGCCCTCGTGCACCTCGACAATGTCGTCGGCGACCAGGCCGTGTGCTTCCCTGTGCACGGCAATGGCTGCCTCGGCGTTCGGGGCCGCAACCAGACAGTAAACGGCACCCTCAGCCTCGTTGTACCAGTACTGCTTGTAGTCCACGCCGTACTTCTCCTGGGTGGCCAGGTCCGCTTGGTGGGCGTTCGCGACCGCCTCTGCGGTGAGCCCTTCTACATTCCTGTGCGTGTCCATATAGAGCGGCATTGCTCCTCCCTCCGGTCGAGAATGCAACCGTCAACCGCCCGACTATAACCTCCACCACCATGGTTGTGAAATAGTGAGGGGACACCCTCCACAGATGGTTGGGCCGCAGAAACGCGAGGGATGCCCCTGGTTGTAGCTGCTACTTGAGGTCCCCCACCTGTTGTTCCGCTCTTCTGGGCAGCCCAGTTTTCCGCCGTCGGCGTCGAACTGCCAACCAGAGAAGGTGGAGCGAAGGTTGACGCCCTCAATGCCGGCCGGGTGCCAATCGCGACGGTCGACGACAGGCTCGCTGAAGCGGTAGCTACCGGTCGCGCTCTCCAGAACCTGGCCGCCACCACCAACCCTTCCGCCTTCTCGATTGCCGATGTCACGGTGGTCAACGCGGGGATCGACGTCACGCGCGACCCGACCGGCAAGCCGGTGGCCGACCTCGAACGCTTCGGGCAGGCGATCCGTACTCTCGGCGACCACATGCCTGAGCGGTCCCTGGTCGTGATCGCCAGCACGGTACCGCCCGGCACTACCGAGTTAGTCGCCGCTCCGGCGTTGGACGAAGGACTGAAGGCCCGGTCGATTCCTGCCGGGTCGATCTCGTTGGCGTAGCTTCAAACCCATCGGTAGCCCGGCTATTCCGCGGCCTACGTCGGACACCACGACTGTGCATTCCGTTCTCGGCTCCCCGGGTCTCGACGCGGATCGACGCTGCCCGGTGATGTGAGATGCGGCCGCCGAGGTTGCCGGCATTGCTCGGCCATCTCGGAGTGGTCTGTGAGCAGTTTTCCCATCTCGTTCAGGTCCGTTATCTACTCAACGCTCTGCTCGGTAGCCGTTCACGCGTGAAGAAGTGCCCTAGCGCAGATCCAACGAACGGAGCACGATGAGTCTTGTAGGAATCCTTAGAGGGCAAGCGATGACGGTGAAGATCTTTCGTGAAGGCGGCGCATGGCTCAGCGCAATTCATTTCGACAATCTCGAAGCCTCGATGAATGCTGGGCTCGAACGGAACCCAGACAGGCGGGTTTACCACGTGCTCCGGCTCAGCCAACCGACGTTCGGCTTGTAGCATCTCGCCGTAGCGGCCTGGTACGGCCAGCAGGCCGTCCCAGGCCCATCCGTCTACGTCGATGGAGTCATTTCGATCGGTTGATCTGGCTATTGGTGGTTGTAGCGGCGGCGGCGTGTGGGACCGCCATGGGACCGCCGCGGGCAACAGTGGGTGAGTCGATACCGGTTGCAGGCAACCCGGATGCGATTGCGGTCGTGGGCGATGTGGTCTGGGTGGCCGGCGACCGGCTTCAGGGCTTTGACATCGTCTCGGGGGTGATTCTCACCGAGGTCGACTTGATAGGTCCGTCGACTCTGCTGTCCGACGACGGTGATCTGCTGGCGGTATCCCGCGGATACGATCGGTCCGCTCCTGACGATGCCAGCGGCGAACCGTCCGGCCTGTGGCTTCATCGAATCGAGTCCGAGAGCGGGCGGATTTCGGCTGCGGTTCCCCTTGGCGGAGGGGGCGATGTGCACCTTGCGATTGGTGGTGGTGCAATCTGGGTTGCGGTGGAGAATGCCGAGCGCATCTTCCGGCTCGACTCAGAGGAAGCGGTTGTCATCGGTTTGGAGAACGCCGGAACTGCCGGCCCGTTGGCGATTGCCGGTCAGGCACTGTGGTCGCTGAGGGCGACCGAGGGAGGGAGAGAGCTCAGCTTCTTCCGTCTCGAGATCACCACCGGCGAAACGGCCAACAGCATCGATGTGACGGTCCCGTCGGGTGAAGGGCGGTGGTGGTTTCAAGTCGTGGATCTGATCGCCTACGAGGGCGACCTGTGGGCCTCGGTGTCGGCCTTTCCCGGTGCGGAACAGGGTGAAGGCGAGGCGGCCGGCCTGGTCATCCATGCGGACGCGGATGTGGGAGAGGTCATCGATGTAATCCCGACCGGCCGCCGTGGCGGTCGACTCGCCGCCGGGAACGGAATCGTGTTTGCCACCGACTGCCCTGGTGGCACGTTGACGATGATCGATTCGGCCACCGGCGAGATCTCTGGCCAACCGCTGGTACTGGGTGCCGCAGCACCGGATGGGTTCGACAGCCGCTGGTACCTGACTGATTACGCATGCCCTTGGGCGGTTGCTTACGACGAAGGCATGCTCTGGGTCGGCCTGTGGATCGAGCGAGCACTGGTCCCTGTTGCCGTCGACCGCTGAGATAAGGGCTACTGGTGCGAAGAATGCTGTTCGTGGTTGCCATCGTCGAAGCTCAGGCGGCTTCTCTCTTCACGAGGCGGTGAGCTGTTTCAAACTCAGGCCCTCCAGATGTGATGCGATGAGCGGGCGGGGGCCTCCCCGCTCGTCGGTGGCCCGGTCAGTATCCGGGTTGCTGTATCCACCGAGCGCGAAGGACGCTCCGGATGACAGCCTATGTCGGGATTGATCTTCATCGTCGCCGATCGTTGGCGGTGTANNTCCGTTGGGGATCAAGGGGTTTGAGAATCGGCGGGTGAAGAACGCCAACATTGAGGAGTTCGGATCCGACCAGCGCTTGTGCCCCGACCACTTCCCGCTTTGCGTGACGAAACCCCCAGGCTCGTGGCCTGGGGGTTCTTGGTAGCGGGGGGAGGATTTGAACCTCCGGCCTTCGGGTTTTCGTCACGTCGTAACGTTCGCCTCGGTGGCAGACTGTCCCCTTAGGCCCAGGTTGGGGCGGTTCCTGTCGATTCGGCAGGACCTGAATCTGGGCGATGGCATCGATAACCTGCAATCTTCCGTTGGGCCCTGGTAGAGCCGCCGTGCGGCATCCTACGATGCGTATATGCGGTTGCGTGCGCTGCTCCCACTGGTCTGGGCAGGTGCTCTCCTCCATCTCGCCTACAGCTGGCTGGTACGACCGTGGCATCTCGAGTGGGGTGCAACCCCGGAGGAGGTGCGGCGTCCGATGCCGGGTGACGAGTTGGTGCCTCACCCGACCTTGTGTGCCACTCGGGGGATCACGATCGACGCCCCGGCGGAGACGGTGTGGCCTTGGTTGGTGCAGATGGGTGGGTATACCCGGGCGGGCTGGTACTCCTACGACCGGTTCGACAACGCCGGAGTGCCGAGCGCGAGCCGCATCATCCCCGAACTCCAGGAGTTGGCGGTGGGTGACGTGATGCTCACCTCTCGGACGGAAGGCTTCGTCGTACGGGAGATCGATCCCGGCCGCTCGCTAGTGCTTGACATCGACTGGAACCGGTCGCGGATCACCAGCGTGCCGATGGTCTCACCACTTGCCGATGGACGCACCCGTTTGGTGTTCCGGGTACGGGCGTACTTCCGGCCGACGCATCGCCTCTTCGGGGCAGGATTCGACATCGGCGATTTCGTGTTCATGCGAAAGCAGATGCTCGGTATCAAAGCTCGGGCCGAACAGCAGCACTCCCCAGACCTCACTGCGGCCTGAAGGGTGTATCCGCACAGAACAACGGCGTGCGGACGGACCTCCAGTGGCTCGGCACCGCACTGGATGGTTATGTGTGGGCCCTAGCAGCTGCTTCGGACACCGGACAGGATCGAGGTGACCAAGGCCCCATCGTCAGTGGGTACTTCTCTTGTTCGTGCGCTCAACAGACACTGGATGTAGACGCAACGGGTTTACCACTGCAGCCCCCTCGCGCGGCGCAGAGTCGCACGATGACCACGACCTTCGCAGGGACGTGTAGGTTGGCCACGACACCAACCCAAGGAGGGCGCCATGTCGAAGACCCGAGACGAGCGTCGCGTCGTACTGCCTATCCCTGAGAGGGTCCGCCCCGAGACGGCGATGATCGATGCCAAAGACCCGGATCAGGTGTTCCCTTCAATAGAGCCGGTCCGTCCTCCCGAAGGCGCCCCCAACGTGCTGGTCGTGCTGCTCGACGACGTGGGGTTCGGTGCCACTACTGCCTTCGGAGGATTGATCAATACTCCAACTGCCGAACGTCTCGCCTCCGGTGGTCTCCGCTATACGAGATTCCACACGACGGCCCTCTGTGCTCCGACGCGTGCTGCTCTTCTCACCGGTCGCAACCACCACACCGTCAATATGGGTGCCATCACGGAGTTGGCGACCAGCGCTCCTGGCCAGACATCCGTCCGCCCGCAGGACTGCGCTCCTCTGCCTGAGACTCTCCGTCTCAACGGCTACGCCACGGCGCAGTTCGGCAAGTGCCACGAGGTTCCGGTCTGGGAGACCTCGCCCATGGGTCCCCATGACCGCTGGCCAACCGGATCCGGCTTCCAGCATTTCTACGGATTCATCGGTGGCGAGACCAACCAATACGACCCGGCGATCTACCAGGACACAGTGCCTGTCGAGCCGGAGACGACACCGGAAGAGGGCTACCACTTCACCGAGGACATGACGGACAAGTCGATCGAGTGGGTGCGCCAGCAGAAGTCACTGATGCCCGATCAGCCCTTCTTCATGTACTGGGCGCCCGGGGCCACCCATGCGCCTCATCACGTCCCCGAGGAGTGGTCGGCGAAGTACAAGGGCAAGTTCGACGACGGTTGGGATTCGGTCCGGGAGAGGATCTTCGAGAGACAGAAGGAGCTCGGAGTCATCCCTCAATCAGCGGCGCTGACCCCGCGTCCTGAAGAGATCCCGGCCTGGGACGAGATGGAAGAGGAGTTAAAGCCCGTTCTGACCCGGCAGATGGAGGTGTACGCAGGATTCCTCGAGCACACCGACCACCATCTGGGCCGCTTGATCGACGCGATAGATGACCTGGGAGTCCTCGACGAGACTCTGATCTTCTACGTGATTGGAGACAACGGCGCCTCGGCGGAAGGCCAGATTCGGGGGACATTCAACGAGTTGCTGGCCCTGAACGGAGTGCCGGAGCTCGAGACCACCGAGTTCATGGTGGAGCGCATCGACCGGTTCGGCACACCCGAGGCTTTCAACCACTACGCCGTCGGTTGGGCACACGCCATGTGCACCCCATACCAGTGGACCAAGCAGATCGCCTCCCACTGGGGTGGCACCAGGAACGGGACCATCGTCCACTGGCCGAGCGGCATCAGGGCCCGGAATGAGATGCGGCACCAGTTCGGGCACGTCATCGACATTGCCCCCACCGTCCTCGCCGCCGCCGGGATACCCGAGCCGGTGAAGGTGAATGGATTCGACCAGCATCCCTATGAGGGATTCCAGCTCAACGCCACCTTCGACGATGCCGATGCCGAAGAGGTCCACCACACCCAATACTTCGAGATGTTCGTGAACCGCGGCATCTATCACAAGGGTTGGACCGCGGTGACCAGACACAGCATCCCATGGGTCCTCGCCGAGAATCCTCCCATTGAGAATGACGTTTGGGAGCTCTACGAGCCGGGTGACTGGACCCAATCGAACAACGTGGCCGACGAGAACCCCAAGCAGCTAGAACGTCTTCAGCAGCTTTTCCTGGCCGAGGCCTCCAAACACAACGCACTGCCGCTGGACGATCGCCGCTCGGAGCGTTTCGACCCCGACCGCGCCGGGCGACCCCAGTTGATCAGGGGCAAGTCGCAGGTCCTGTTTGGGTCGATGGGCCGCCTCAGCGAGTCGAGTGTGGTGAACATCAAGAACAAGTCCCACGCGGTCTCGTGCCAGGTGGTGGTGCCCGAAGGAGGCGGGCGTGGCACGCTCATCTCTCAGGGTGGGCAGTATGGAGGCTGGACCGTCTATCTGACCACGGATGGCCGGCCTGCCTATTGCTACAACCTCTTCGGTCTGCAGCTATTCAAGACCGTTGGCCACAACCCGGTGCCGGCCGGAGAGCACCAAGTGCGCATGGAGTTCGACTACGACGGTGGCGGCGTCGGCAAAGGTGGGACCGCCACCCTCTACGTCGACGGCGACGAGGTGGCCAGCGGTCGTGTGGACAACACCGTTCCCGGCGTCTTCTCGGCGGATGAGACCACCGATGTCGGGACGGACACCGCGACCGGTGTCACCGACGATCTCGACAAGTCGAATGTCGCTTTCACCGGGAAGGTCCGCTGGGTGCAGATTGACCTGGCCGACGCAGCCGAGGACGAGGACCACATCCTGACCGCAGAGGAGCGCTACCGGATAGCCATGTCCCGTCAGTGACTGTTGAGGAACTCGGTTGGTGCGTGCAGCAATCGAAGCCGGCGGACTCGACCTGAAAGGGCGGGACTATCCGCGAGTAGCCGACGCCCTGGCCGCAGAGGAGTAGGGGCGACAAACCGTCATGTTCGTATGTTGACTGCGCCACCGTCGTTTCATTTTTTGGCTAAACCGAAGGGGCCGATCTGCAATCTGGACTGTGAGTACTGCTTCTTCCTTTCCAAGGAGATGCTCTATCCGGGGGATCGGTTTCGGATGGCGGATGAGACGTTGGAGGAGTACATCCGTCAGCTTCTCGACTCTCATCAGACGCCCGAGGTGACTATTGCCTGGCAGGGCGGTGAGCCGGCGATGATGGGTACTCACCCTTCAGGAGGTCGCCGAATGGCTACGAGTGCCACCTGGGACGTTGTATGGGTGGCGCTATCGGGGGGACGGGCCGCCCAGCTACAAGGTTGGGGTCATGTCCGCTACCGGTGCGAGGAAGTTGAAGCGTGGCTCGAGAGCGTCAAGGACACCCCCAGGAAGCGGTTCCGCTAGCCGGCATCGCCGAGCGGGCAACCCGTTCATGCCGGACCCAAGACGCGTTGTGTGATCTGGCGGACAGCTGGAAGCGGGGCGTTCTGTGCGGGTCTGGTCCGCTACCCCCGGACTGTGGTCGTGGTTCCACCGTCGGGTCGTGTGGGTCCCCTTATGCTTCCGGTCGGGAGATGGAACGGAGGAGGAGTCGCGTGAAGTCCTATCGCAAGGAACTCTGGTTTGAAGTGCCCACCCGCAGGGCCTTTCTCAACATCACTCCCGACGTAGAGGAGACGGTGCGGGAGAGCGGCGTGCAAGAGGGCCTGGTCCTGGTCAATGCCATGCACATCACCGCCAGCGTCTTCATCAACGATGACGAACCGGGTCTGCACCACGACTTCGAGGTGTTCCTGGAGCGACTGGCACCCCACCAACCCACGTCGCAGTACCACCACAACCGCACGGGTGAGGACAACGGCGACGGCCACATTAAGCGCCAACTGTTTGGGCGTGAGGTGGTCGTGGCGATCACCGACGGGCAGCTCGATTTCGGACCCTGGGAGCAGGTTTTCTATGGGGAGTTCGACGGCCGCCGCCCCAAGCGGGTGCTGGTCAAGGTTGTCGGCGAATAGCCAGAGTTCCCGAGCGGGCTCGGTTTCCAGCCCACTACCCCCTGAGGATGTCAGATCTCGAGCAGCTCGCTGGGTCATTCGTGAACACTGGGGCACAGCTGGTGCGGTGACCAGATCTCGCGAAATCCGAGCCGCTCAAATTGCCGGATCGGCTCGGAACTCTG
>DHIO01000010.1 GCA_002403855.1 Acidimicrobiia bacterium UBA4744 | reverse complement strand
AGGAAACTCACGCCGGAACAGGAGGCCGGGTCGTCAGGCTTCGACCCGCACCCCGCGCCAGAAGGCGACGTAGTCCTTGATCTTTCCGGCGGCCCGCATGGGATCCGGGTAGTACCACGCTGCATCCCTGTTGACCTGCCCGTCGACCACCAGATCGAAGTAGCTGGCCTTGCCCTTCCAGGGGCAGCGGGTATGGGTCGAACTATCGGCCAGATACTCCGCATGCACACTGTCGGCAGGGAAGTAGTGGTTCCCTTCCACGATCACCGTTTCGTCGCTCTCGGCGATCGTCTTTCCGTTCCACACGGCCTTGGCCATTTCCTACCTTTCGATATCTCGGAGACGACAACGCGGCGCGAGGCCGGATTATGCCGATACCATTCGCCGCCATGCCGTCCCCTCTGATCGCCATACCGGTCAAACCGTTTGGCGTTGCGAAGCAGCGACTCGCACCAGCGCTCGACGCCGAACAAAGGAGCCGGGTCGGCAAGGCCGTGGCGGCCCACGTGATCACCGTCGCCCGGGCCACCGGATGCAAGGTGGCGGTGGTCGCCGGAGACGAGGGGGTTGCCGCGTGGGCACGCAGGCGAGACGCCGCGGTGATCGGCGAACCGGCCGGCGGAGGCCTCAATCAGGCGGCGGCGGCCGCAGTCGCGGCGGCTCGCCGCCGCGGTCTTGCCTGGATGATCCTCCCGGCCGACCTTCCCGCCCTTACCGAGACCGATCTGCTCGAGGCCCTGGCAGCTATCCCCGAATCTGGCGTCGTCCTCGCTCCCAGCCATGACGGTGGGACCAGCCTGATAGCCGCCGACCTCGACTCGTTCCCTTTCTCCTATGGTCCGGCCAGTTTCCGCCGTCACGTGGCAACAGCCGCCCGACTCTCTCATCGGTTGCTGGTACGTGCCGGGCTCGCTATCGACCTGGACGGACCTCGAGACCTCACGACGATTGTGCAACTGCCCGCCGGCCGGTGGCTCAAGGACCTCGTGCCGGCGGCGGCTCACGATGAGCGGCTACCTCCCGCCGAGAACGGCCCACTAGCCTGACCCGACGATGACTCAGGGATACTTCGCCGAACCCAACGCGACCGCTTGGGCGCTAGAGGTACCGGCCCGGGCGATGACTATCGGAGCCCACCCGGACGACGCCGAGTTCGGAGCCGGAGGCACGCTCGCCCGCTGGACGGAAGCAGGTTGCGAGGCTCTGATCCTGGTGGTGACCGACGGTTCCAAAGGGACGTGGGATCGCAGCATTGACCCCGCCGACCTGGTCCGCACGAGACGCAAAGAACAACAACGTGCTGCGGAGATTCTCGGTGTCTCTCACACGGTCATGCTCGACCACCACGATGGAGAACTCGAATACTCCATGGCCCTGCGAGAAGAACTCTGTCTCAGGATCCGGCGGTTCCGCCCCAACGTCGTATTGACCCACGACCCGTGGCGCCGGTACCTGCTGCACCCCGACCACCGGGTTGCCGGATGGGCGGCGCTCGATGGAGTGGTGGCGGCCCGCGACCACCTTTTCTTCCCCGGACAGCTGACCGAGGGCCTGACCGAACATCGTCCCGACGCACTGTTGTTGTGGGCGGCGGATGAACCGGACCATTGGGAAGACATTGCCGACACCTTCGACCGGAAGGTGGAGGCGCTTCTCAGCCATTCCAGTCAGGGGGCCACCACAATGGGCAATGCCCACGAGAGCAGGGATTCTCGCCGGGAGTTCGCAGCCCGGCTCCGCGAGTGGGCGGCCCGACAAGGACGGCCGGTCGGTCTCGAAGCAGCGGAAGCCTTCAAGATGATCCGGCCATGACCATCCAACGGTTCGATCCCCTGGTGCTCGAAAACGATCCGATCCGCAGGACGACCGTACTCGAAATCCTCGAGGCCGCCCTGGCCGAAGTCGAACCGGAGCGGGCGGTCCGCCGGGCGGTGCAACACACCGAACACGGCATAGCTATAGCCGGAATCCGTCTCGATCCCGCTTCCGTAGGTCGCGTACGGGTGCTCGCGTTTGGCAAGGCAGCCCCGGCGATGGCTCGCGCGGCGGTGGACGCGTTGAAGGACGTGGAGATCGGCGGTCTCGTCATCTCCAATCATCGTGAGCCGCTTCCCGATGGCCTCGACGTGTGGGTCACCGGCCACCCTCTCCCTGACGCGCGCAGCGAGGATGCAGCCCGGGCCGCGCTCGATCTGCTGCACGAAGCTCGTGAGGAAGACCTGGTGCTCTGCTTGATCTCCGGCGGTGGATCGGCGCTACTCGAGTTGCCGGCCGCCGGTGTTTCTCTGGCGGACGAGCAGGCGACGGTAGACGCTCTGCTGTCGTCCGGGGCTGCTATCAGCGAGCTGAATACCGTCCGCAAACACCTGTCGGCTATCAAGGGCGGGCAGCTGGCTCGGGCGGCTGCCCCGGCCCAGTTGTGCACCCTGATCTTGTCGGACGTGGTCGGCAATCCCTTGGACGTCATCGCCTCCGGACCGTCGGTGCCGGATCCCACCACCTACGCCGACGCGCTCGCGGTGCTCGAACGCTACGACCTCATCGACCGGGTCCCGCAGACGGTCATCGGCCACCTACAGGAGGGATTCGACGCCACGATCAACGAAACTCCCAAGAAAGCCTATGCCCGGCAAGTCGTATCCATCGTCGGTGACGGCGCGTCCGCGGCCGAAGGAGCCGCTGCCGCCGCCCGACGGGCAGGTCTTTCGGCGGTGATTGCCACGACGACGATGACCGGCGACGCTCGCCGAGAAGCCCACCGGTGTCTCGCATCTGCCGGAGAGGGCGTAACGGTGTTCGCCGGTGAGACCACCGTGAAGGTCACCGGGCGGGGCCGGGGTGGCCGCAACCAGGAAGCCGCCCTATGTGCCGCGCGTCGACTGGCCGGCGACGGATCCACCGTTTTCGCATCCCTGGGGACGGACGGCATAGACGGACCCACCGACGCAGCCGGGGCCATCGTCGACGGAGAAACCGTCTCACGCGGCACTCAACAGGGACTCGACGTGGACCGGTTTCTCGCAGACAACGACTCGGGAACCTACCTGGCGGCAACCGGAGACCTGCTCATCACCGGACCAACCGGGACCAACGTCGGCGACATATGGATGGTCTGGAGAACATGACCGGCGAAGAGCTGCGCTCGGCGATCCTCAACGAGCTGTACGGGCCGGACCGTGCGGAAGACATCGGTCGGCGCGTCGAATCGGTCCTACTGCGGAATCGAACGGGGTCGGATCCCTTCCCCCATTCCGTGGTCCGAACGCGATGCCTGGCTCATTACGTACGCCGATCAGTTCCGGGAACCCGGAGAGCAGCCGTTGCGAACCCTCAACCGTTTTCTCGCCAACCACCTCGACCCATGGCTGAATGGAGTGCATGTGCTCCCGTTCTTCCCTTGGTCCTCCGACGACGGCTTCAGTGTTACCGACTACGCGGCGGTTGATCCCGACTACGGAAACTGGGCTGCAGTCGAGGATCCTTCCCAAGGCCGGAAACTGGTCGTCGAGATCGACGGTCGGTTGACGGGCGAGGTCGTTGAAGCCGCCGCTTCCTGGCTCGCCAACCCGACGGAGAGCGGCAAAGCTACCGACGTGATCTTCGAAATCGGTCGAGGCTACTTCTCGTACGGTGTCCTTCAGCGGCGTCTCCTGCCCCTGTTCGACCACAACTGAGAGTTGATGCCTCGACGCGCCGGGGCCCCGCTTGTGGCGGGGCCCCTGGTGGTCTGGTGGGGACGCCTTACCTGATGGCGTCGCCGGTTTC
>DHIO01000011.1:26849-27597 GCA_002403855.1 Acidimicrobiia bacterium UBA4744 | reverse complement strand
GCCCTGGAAGAGAACTGAGCGCAGGCCGAGGGTTGCCCGGCGCGTTCCCCGTGAATCGAGACAGCCGCAGCTAATCTCGGCCCGTGATCGTCGAGGCAGTTCGCTTGCTCATCACGCTGGCGCTGACCGCAGCAGGGTTCCTCATCGGGTCCAACCTCGATGTTCCCGACTCCGACACGGCGCCGGTGTTGGGGGCCGTGCTGGGGGCGGGCGTCGGCTACGTGCTGGGCGGCGTAGTCGGGCGCGGGTTCCGCAGGGGCCTCGACGTGATGCCGGAAAGGGTCGCCGAGCGGTCGTCCGGACCCGAGTTGTTCGCCGGAGCCTTTGGAATGGTCGTTGGGCTCATCGTCGGGGTGATCATCGCCGTCCCCATCGTCTTGTTCGTGCCGCCGGCCGTTGGATGGCCGGTCGCTTTGCTGGTTGTCTTGATCGCCGCCAGCGTCGGAACTCGGCTGTTTGCCTCCCGCACCGATGACCTGCTGGCGGTGACGGGGCTTCGCCGGCGGGGAACGTTGGTGAGTCGGAGCCTCGATCACCCGGAGCGAGCGTTCCTCCTGGATTCGTCTGCTGCCATCGACGGTCGGGTTCTGCAAATGGACCGCGCCGGTCTCCTCTCCGGTCGCATCTGGGTGCCGGAGTTCGTCCTCGATGAGATGCAAGGCCTGGCCGACGCGGTCGACAAAACAAGGCGACGCCGCGGCCGGAGAGGGCTCGAGGTGATCGAAGCAATGCGGGGTTCTGAGGGTTC
>DHIO01000011.1:0-26767 GCA_002403855.1 Acidimicrobiia bacterium UBA4744 | reverse complement strand
CCCTCGAGGTCGAGATCACCAGCGTCACTCGCACCTCGGTGGGGCGAATGCTGTTTGGGCGTCCGGTCGCATGAAGGCCTGGGGAATCGTTGTGGCGGCGGGACGGGGAGTGAGGTTTGGCCGGGCCAAACACGAGGCCCAACTGGAGGGTAGGCCCCTATGGAAGTGGGCCCGCAATGCCCTGCTGGAGGGCGGGGTGTCGGAGGTCGTGGTGGTCGGTCCGGTGCCGGGCGGGATTCCCGGTGGGGACCGGCGCCGGGATTCGGTCGCGGCCGGTTTGGCGATCATCCCGGAGTTGGTCTCTTCGGTCGTCGTCCATGACGCAGCGCGTCCTTTCGCCAGCCCCGACCTGGTGAGCCGGGTGCTCGAGCGGTTGGCCGTGGGTGACGTAGCGGGGGTCGTACCCGGCGTCCCGGTCCGGGACACGCTCAAACGGGTGTCGGGGGGATTGATCGTCGGGACGGTCGACCGGGAGACGCTCATCAGCGTGCAGACCCCGCAGGCCTTTCGAGTCGACTCGTTGCGGGCAGCGCACACCGCGGACGACGAGGCTGCTACCGACGACGCTGTGTTGTTGGAGCGATCCGGAGAGAAGGTCGCCTGGGTTGAAGGCGAACCAGGCAATCTGAAGGTCACGTACCCTGCTGATCTTCGGCTCCTGGAGGCGTTGGTGCGATGAGGGTCGGGTGGGGGTTCGACGTCCACCGATTCGGAGGTGAGCCTCCCGTTCTCTTTGCCGGAGTCCCTGCCGATCCCGCCCGCGGGCTCGTCGGTACCTCCGACGCCGATGTGGTTGCCCACGCCGTGGCCGATGCCCTGCTGGGGGCCGCCGCCCTCGGCGACCTGGGTGGGTTCTTTCCGTCGTCGGATACGCGCTGGGAGGGAGCCGACAGTATGGAGTTGTTGCGGAACGTGGTCGACCGGTTCCATGCCGAGGGACTCTCCGTGACTCACCTCGATGTCACGGTCGTCTCCGAATCCGTGCGCCTGGCTCCGGTGCGGGAGGCCGTCCAGGCGGCCCTCGCAGCCGTCTTGGAGACCGATACGGGTTCGGTTTCGGTCAAAGCGACCACCACCGACGGTCTGGGCTTCCTGGGTCGAGAGGAGGGAGTCGCCGCCGTAGCCGTGGTGACCGCCGGACCCGCAGGAGAGACTCTGTAGGGCGTCGCGCAGGCGGGGCGGAGGAGCAATTCCCAGCGGCGCGGAAGGAGCCGGGGAGGAGAGGGTGAGGCCTCGCTACCCGGCCGGGTGGACATGGAATCCCTTCGCAACTCCTAACATCGATGGCAATGCAGGTCTTCAACACCCTGGGTCGCCGCAAGCAGAAGTTGATTCCTCGCCGCGAGGGTGAGGTTTCGATGTACGTCTGTGGCGCCACAGTGCAATCCGAACCGCATCTCGGTCACGGACGGGCGGCGGTGGCATTCGACGCCATCCGTCGCTATCTCGAGTGGCGCGGATATGACGTCATCTACGTGCGGAACATCACCGACGTAGAGGACAAGATCATCGCCGCCGCCGCCGAGCAGGGGATTCCGGTGCCGGAGCTGGCCGGGATCATGGCGAAACGGTTCGAGGAAGCACATTCCGCCCTCGGTGTCCGTCCCCCGACGATCGAACCGCGGGCGACCGATCACATACCCCATATGGTGAAACTCATCGAGACGCTGATCGACAAGGGTCTCGCCTATCCCGCCGGGGGAGACGTCTACTTCGCGGTGCGCTCCCTGCCGGGCTACGGAAGGCTATCGGGACGGAGCCTCGATGATCTGATGGTAGGGGCCCGGGTCGAGCCGGGTGAACACAAGCGCGATCCACTCGACTTCGCGCTCTGGAAAGGGGCCAAGCCGGGAGAACCCGCATGGGACGCACCGTGGGGGGGCGGACGGCCGGGATGGCACATCGAGTGCTCGGCGATGGCCATGGAATACCTGGGGAATGGCTTCGACATCCACGCCGGCGGCACGGATCTCATCTTCCCGCATCACGAGAACGAGATAGCCCAGTCGGAGGGCGCCACCGGACAACCTTTCGCCAGGTACTGGCTCCACAACGAGATGGTCAACCTGGGCGGCGAGAAGATGGCCAAATCCACCGGTCATGTGATCGACCTGAGCGAAGCCATCCGCCGGTTCACCCCGATGGCGGTGAGATTGTTCTACCTGAGAGCCCACTACCGAAGTCCCCAGGAGTATTCCGACGAGTTGCTCGCCGATGCCCGGTCCGCCATCGAACGTCTGTGGGCATTCCGCCGGCGGACTGAGGTAACCGGACATCCGGAACCCACAGTGATGGAGGAGTTCGTCGAAGCCATGGACGACGACTTCAACACGGCCTTAGCCATCAGCGTCCTATTCGACACCGTGCGGGAAGGTAACCGCCTTATCGACCGGGGCGAGGACGCGGGGCCATGGGTGGGGGCATTCGACGAAATTGTCGAGGTGCTGGGCCTCGAACCGCCCCGGTCGGAGTTGGCGGAGATTGCCGAACAGGTCGATGAACTCCTCAGGTCCCTCGCGGTGTCGCCCGGGGCGACCCCGGAGGAGAGCATGGACCGTCTGCTGAGCGAGCGGGACCAGGCTCGCAGCCGCCGTGAATGGGAAAGAGCAGACGCCGTGCGGGATGGCCTGGCGGCACTCGACATCGTCGTTGAGGATACGCCCCATGGTGCCCGCTGGCATCGGCGCTGAGCTGGAGGGGGTCCATGCGGTCCGGGCCGCTCTCCAGGCCGGCCGGCTGATCGAACTCCGAGTAGAGACGGCTCGAGCGTCCCGCCCGGAGATGGCCACCCTGATCGAGCAAGCCGAGGCGGCCGGTGTCCGGATCGAAGTCGTCGACGATGTCCGGCCCTTCGCAGTGACGGCGGCGCCCCAGGGAATGGTGGCCCGGGCGAGGCCCATCCCGACCCATAGCCTCGAGGCATTGACCGATCCTGCTCCCTGCGCCCTGGTGGTGCTCGATCATCTCGAAGACCCCCACAACGTCGGGGCCGTGGCCCGTTCAGCGTGGGCGGCAGGGGCAACCGGTCTTGTCGTCCCCGCTCGCCGGACGGCTCCGCTCGGGCCGACGGCATTCAAAGCCGGGGCCGGGGCATTCGAGCGGCTCCGCGTCTCAGTGCAGTCGTCGACTGCCGACGTCGTCCAGCGCCTCAAGCGTTCCGGAGTCTGGACGCTCGGGCTGACGGCCGGCGGTGGCGAGCGCCTCTTTGACCTGCCGTTGCTCACCGAACCGGTCGCCATCGTCGTCGGCGGTGAGGGGAAAGGTTTGTCGAGACTGACCGAACAGCGGGTAGACGTGCGGGTTCGCATCCCGATGATGGGCACCTCGGAAAGCCTCAACGCTTCGGTTGCGGCCGCCCTGGCGGTTTTCGAAGTCGCCCGGGTGCGGAACCGGTTGTGACCGGAAGACTTGCGACTTCGCGCTGCAAACTTCAAACTGGTACTCCGGTCAAAGCCGGACCGCGCTGGCGTAGCTCAGATGGCAGAGCAGCTGATTTGTAATCAGCAGGTCGTGGGTTCGATTCCCTCCGCCAGCTCTCGGACTCAAGCCCGAAGGATCAGGGACGCGCGGCTTCATGGCTCGTTCAGGCTGACGGTGCTTGCCAACCGGAGAGCGGTGACTGGACGCGCACACCCCGGTCACGCAGAATGTGGCTCCATGGAGGGCCCCAACGTGGCGACCTTTGAACCCTACGCTCCCGAATTCACCGCCGACCCCTACCCGACCTTCGCCCGGCTCCGCGCCGAATCGCCAATGTTCTACGACGAAACATGGGGACTGATGTTCTTCACTCGCCATCGGGACGTTCATGCTCTCCTGCGAGATCGCCGGTTCGGTCGTGATGTTCGCCATGCTGTTCCGGAAGACGAGATCGACGGCAGCGCCTTCGCCCGGATCTATCCTCCCCAGTTTCCGAACTGGACGACCTACATCCGGGAGTCCTTCATCGACCTGGAACCTCCCCGGCACACGCGTCTACGCCGATTGGTCCACTCTGCGTTTTCGAAACGTGCCGCCGAGAGCTACAGACCCCGCCTGCAGGAAACGGCGGAAAGGCTTCTCGATCGCGCCCTGGAAGAGGGGCGCCTGGAGGCGGTCGGCGGCTACGCAACCCCCATTCCGCTCACGATGATTGCCGCTCTGATGGGAGTTCCTGCGGCAGATCAGGACCTGCTGGTCGGCTGGTCACGCGCCATCGTGCGCCTGTACGACCAAGCGTGCACCCCCGAGGAAGGTACCGCCGCCGAGCTGGCCACCATCCAGTTCGTCGACTATGTGCGATCCATGGTTGCCGACCGAAGGCGGCGACCAACCGACGACCTGATCACTGCGCTCGTCGAAGCAGAGGTGGATGGTGATCGGCTCGCCGAGGACGAAGTGGTGGCGACCGCCATCCTCACCCTCAACGCCGGCCACGAGGCGACCGTCCAGGCCATCGGAAACGGGCTGTTGGCGCTGGCAAGGAACAGTGAGCAGTTCCAACGGCTGCGGCGGGATCCGGCCCTGATCGAAACCGGCGTGGATGAGCTCTTGCGTTTCGACTCGCCGCTACAGATGTTCGAACGCTGGGTGCTCGAAGATGTCGAGTGGAGAGGAACACTGCTCGAGCGCGGAACCAAGGTCGGTTTGCTCATGGGCTCCGCTAATCACGACGAAACAGTGTTCCGGGATCCAGAAGAACTCGATTTGGGCAGGGCCGATAACCCGCACGTTTCATTTGGAGGCGGAATTCACTATTGCGTGGGGGCCCCGCTGGCCAAGATCGAACTCGACGTAGCGTTCTCCCAATTCGCAAGGAGAGTGAGCGAGTTCGAGTTGGAGACAGACCAGCTGCCGCGCACGCCGAGCCTTGTCTTCCGCGGTATCCGGGAGCTCCCGGTGGCGCTGCAATAGCCCCGGATGGTCCCGCGGTCATTCGCAGTTCGGGCCAGGCGCGCAGTTGCTGAGACGGTCCACAATCGCTTGCCGCTTGAGGCGGCCATCAGACGGCTCCTGCAGGTGGGCCGCCCTCACTCGCTTGGGCGTCGGGCCGTCCGACATTGGAGAGCGGGCCCCGACCCGCACGATCGATCCGCAATCGGCCGGTCGTGGTTTCGATAGGCTCGAAATCCCCCTGTTTTGGTGCGGTCCGGAATACTCTGACGCTCGTGACGTTGTCGAAACGCGACAGGGCGGTGCTGGACTTCGAGCGGTCCTGGTGGCTGGTGCCCGGACCGAAGGATCGTGCCGTCCAGGAACACCTCGGGATGAGTGCCGGGCGCTACTACCAGATCCTCCGAGGGCTCCTCGACGACCCCAACGCGATGGCCTACGATCCGTTGACCGTCCGCAGGCTTCTGAAAGTCCGTACGGAGCGAAACCGTCGTCGGCGGGAACCCCGGGTGATCGCCGACGGCTCAGACCCGGCGGACAAGTGATGTCCGGGCGGCATGCCGCTCCCGGTTACGGCGGTTTCTTCCGGGAGTTGGCCGTCTTCGCGCTCAAGGTGGTCATCGTAGGTGCCCTCGTCTTTGGGGCCGTGGTGGGGCTGAGGGCTCTGTTCTCCTCCGACGACGAGTCAACCACCACCACCGCACAGGCGACGACCACCACCGCGAGCGCTGCCACGTCCACGACGGCGGCTACCACGACTACGACGGTAGCCACTACCACTACCACCACCACCGAGACCACAACGACGACTGCGGCTACTACCACCACTCTGGCGGGACGCGACCCATCCGAAATCACAGTGCTGGTCCTCAACTCGACGAATCGGCCCGGACTAGCCGCCGATCTCACGGAGACCCTCGCTGAAGCCGGCTATCAGACTCTGGAGCCGGACAACTGGGAAACCCCCCTAGCGGTATCACATGTGTGGTACGTGGAGGGATACGAGGTAGAAGCAGCCGTTATAGCCCGCTTCGTATCGCCCGATGCGATCGTCGAACTGTTTCAGGGGGTCAGCCAGGCCGACATCATCATCGTAATTGGGGCATCATACGAAGGGTGAGCACCGGCCCCACGAGTTCAAGTCGAAGGAAGCCGTCGAGTCCGTGGACGCTGTGGGCTTGGCTGATGGTTGTCGTGGCAGTCGTATCTATCACCGCTGCAGTATTCGGCGGCATCCTGGCTCCCTCTGTGGTGCTGGACGTGGTCTCGTTGTGGCCGCTGGTGGTGGGGGCGTTCTTCGTAGCCGCCGCTTTACTCCCCCTTCGCAGAAGAGGGCCGGCGAGGATCTCGGCGGTACTCCCGCTTCTCTTGATCACGATGCTCGGAGCGAGCGTGGTGCTTCACCTGACCGGATGGGAGAAGTTGCCGTCGTCGTCGGCCGATCTCGTTGGGCCGCGTACTGCCGGCATCGAAACTGCCGAATTGAGCCTGGATCTGACAGGACGTCTGTCGATAGGAGCTGCGGCGGGAGATCTTTACGCGGTACGGGTTGAGCGAAGCGGCGGCATGACCGGCGTTCCCGAGGCACTAGAGAGCAGCTTCGAGGATGGTCCCTTCTTCATCGTGCTCCGTGAAGCAGATGGAGGACGTTGGTTCCGCACGTCCGGATGGGAGCTGTCGTTGGGTGCCGCTCCGGTATGGTCGCTGGTGCTTTCCTCGCCGGAATTGGACGGTGACCTCACCGGGTTACGGCTCGAGTCCTTGTCGCTGGACGGGAGCGGCTCCGTTGATCTGCCGGCGCCGGGAGAGGACGGTGTCACGGTCGACGTCGACGGTGTCTACCTCGTCGAAGTACCGTCCGAGACCGCCGTAGAGGTGACCGGAGCGGCCACCGTGCCGGGCGGTTGGGTTGAAACGGCCGATGGCTACCAAAGTCCCTTCGTCGGCCCGTCGCTTCTCATCGGTGTGGCGGACGGTGCCCGGGTGGAGATCCGGCAGCCTTGACCGTAGGTCGAGCACCGAGCTTCCCGGGAACGAGTCCATCCTCGGCGATCCGACAACCCGGGCTGCAAGACCGGCCCCTCCCACTTCGCAACATCCCCGAGCTTCCCAGGTGGCGGGAGAAGCGGCGAGTACCGAGAACCAAGATCCGCCTCGTTACACTCCACGCCAATCAATGAACGATTCATCTACTGCCTACGAGCGGCTCCGTCGTTTCGGCGTCATGTCCTGGAGCATCACCGGCATGGTTCTCGTGCTGGCGGGCCTGGTGTGGCTGCTGTATACCGTGCGCATCATCTGGCCCCCCCTCGTGCTGGCCGGGGCTGTTGTCTACCTGATGAGCCCACTGGTCGATCGTATGCGGAAGTGGGGAGTTCATCGACTCATCGGCTCGTTCGTGTCGTATCTGCTGTTCCTCGGTATCGGAGTGCTCGTCGGATTCCTCGTCGTTCCGGTCATCGGTGATCAGCTGACGGAATTCACCGATCGGGTACCCCAACTCGTGGACGACATTGGCGTGTTCTTGGTCGACCTCGGGGAGCGACTGGGGTTGTCGGTCGGGGCAGGCTCCGCGGTCGAGACCCTGCAGGAGTGGCTGGCCGACTTCTTCGACGAGCAACGCATCGAGGAGACGCTGAGCCAGTTGGGGGGTTTCGCCCGCACCGGCCTCGACGTACTGATCGTTCTGGCGCTGGGCCCGGTCCTCGCCTTCTACATCCTCGTCGACTTGCCGGGATTCAAGGAGCGTGCCCGGCGACTGGTGCCGGATCGGGTCCGTCCCGAAGTCGTCCACGTGGCGACCCAGATGGCGCGGGTCGTGGGCGGGTTCGTACGAGGGCAACTACTCGTGGCACTGATCGTCGGTGTGCTGTCGAGCCTCGGGCTTGCCTTGCTCGACGTTCCGTTCTGGCTGCTGATCGGAATGATCGCCGGTTTCTTGAACGTGATTCCTTTCATCGGCCCCTTCGCCGGGGGGCTTCTGGCTGCCATCGTCTCACTGGTCTTTCGCGACCTAGGAACCGCACTGTGGTCGGTGGCGATCTTCACGGCAATCCAGCAACTAGACAACCACGTCATCAGCCCGAACATCCTCAAGTCGCGGGTCCAATTGAATCCGGTCTTCATCCTTCTCGCCCTGCTCCTGGGAGGGTCCATCGGCGGGTTCTTCGGCCTACTCGTTGCCGTTCCGGTCGCCGCCGCCCTGCGGGTTCTCTTCGGTCACTTGTGGCGCACCCGGGTACTGGGCGAGTCGTGGGACGAGGCTGTGGAGGCAATGATCACGGAATACGAGCCTCCCGCCCGCGAGAGTCTCGTCGGCAGGCTGCGCCGGGCCGGTGAGGAACAAACGAGAAGGCTCCCTCCCGACGGAGATGAAATCGAGGTCGGGCAAAGTCCGGAGTTGGATTCGCCGGACCAGTAGACCGCCGTCTTCTCTGCGCCTAACCTATCGAAACCAGGCGAGGGGACAAGGTGACCGGAAGGGCGGGAAGCAGGCTTCTAGCCGGGCAGCACGATCCGGTAGACGACCCCGGTCGAGCGGCCGGACACCGAAGGTTCTCGGTTCCCCGGCTGGTGGCAATCGCCCTGGTCGTCGTCGCCGTGGCTTTGATCAGTGATCAGGCCATGGGCGCCACCGGCTTGCTCGGCGACAACACCCTGGTAGCCCAAGCCGGACGGAGCTTCGGGGCGCGCTTCCTCAACACGGTCGTCGACGGTCTGGTCGTGGGCTTGATCATCGCTCTCACCTCGGTGGGCCTGTCTTTGATCTTCGGGGTGACCGGACTGGTCAACTTCGCCCACGGAGAGTTGGTGACCTTCGGAGCCGTCGTGGCCTGGTTCCTCAATGCCGGTACCTGGGGATTCCAGGTGGCACTGCCGGTCGCCACCGTGCTGGCCGTGGTCGCCGGCAGCGTTTTCGGCGCCGGGCTGGAGAAAGGCATCTTCGGACCGCTGCGAAGACGCAAAGTTCCCAATATCTCCCTCATCGTCACCACCATCGGCCTGTCATTGGTGGTGAGGCACGTAATCCTCATTTGGTTCGGTAGCGGCACCCAGAAGTACCGCGACTATGCCACCCAGGTGGCCAAGGACTACGGACCCATCTCGATCACCGACGTGAAGCTGGCGATCATCATCGTCTCGTTGCTCGTCTTGGCTCTGGTGGGCCTCTTGCTGATGAAGACCAAGCTCGGCAAGGCCATGCGAGCCGTCCGCGACAACCGCGACCTGGCGGAAGCGTCGGGCATAGATGTGCGCAAGGTGATCCTCGCCACCTGGATGGGGGGAGCAGCACTGGCGGCTCTAGGCGGGGTCTTTCAAGGTATCGGCTTCGCCGGAGTGTCCTGGGACCTGGGCTTCAAGTTGCTGCTGCTGATGTTCGCCGGGGTCATCCTGGGTGGATTGGGCACTGCCTTCGGCGCCATGGTGGGCGGGATCCTGATCGGCGTTGTCACCCAGGTGTCGAGCCTCTGGCTCTCGACCGAGTTCAAGCTGGTGATCGCCTTCGCGGCACTCATAATCGTCCTGCTGGTGCGCCCCCAGGGCATTCTCGGGAAGAAGGAGAGGGTCGGATAGTGGACTTCGACATCGTCCGCTCGTTTGTCGATGCGATGCGTTCGGCGTTCGGAACCTCGGCCGTGCTGTTCGCTCTAGCCGGTGTGGGTCTCAACGTGATGTTCGGATACACCGGCCTCCTCAACTTCGGCCACGTAGGATCGCTCCTGGTCGGCGGATACGGGACGGCCATAACCGTCAATCTGGGCGGACCGCTTTGGCTGGGCATTCTGATCGGGATCACCGCCGCGGTGTTGCTCGGTCTCCTCTACGGACTGCCGACCGTGCGGCTGCGCGAGGACTACCTGGCAATCGTCACGATCGCCGCCGCCGAGATACTTCGTCTGCTGACTCGGTCCAGCGCCCTCGAGCCGCTCACCCAGGGGGTTTTCGGAA
This sequence comes from Acidimicrobiia bacterium UBA4744, assembly GCA_002403855.1. Lineage (GTDB taxonomy): Bacteria > Actinomycetota > Acidimicrobiia > Spongiisociales > UBA4744 > UBA4744. The sequence continues at coordinate 16,945 of DHIO01000011.1, read as the reverse complement.
TCCAGAAGTTCGCCGATAACTTCTACGACCTCAATCCATTCCCGCGTGGTTCCTACGGGGTGTGGCGCATCACCTGGGACGCCAACACCCTGTGGGCGATCGTCGTGGGCTGGCTGCTGGTGGCGTTGTGCGTGTGGTTGGTGTGGATGCTCACCCGGGCTCCGTGGGGGAGAGTGCTCAAAGCCATCCGGGAGGATGAGGATGCAGCGCGGTCGCTCGGCAAGAACGTCTTCGGCTACAAGCTGCAAAGCCTCGCCATCGGCGGCGCCATCGGGGCTTTGGCCGGCGTCTTCTTTGCCGTTCAGTCGCAGTCCGTGAACCCCGACTCGTTTCAGCCCATATTCACCTTCCTGGCCTATGCGGTGGTCATCCTGGGAGGCCCCGGTCGCGCTCTGGGGCCGGTCGTGGGCTCGATTCTCTTCTGGTTTCTCCTGTCGTTCACCGAGGCGGTTCTGCGACAGGCAGTATCGGCCGGCTTCATTCCCGACTGGCTGCTCACTGCCCAGGAGGTCGCCGCCGTTCGCTGGATCCTGGTCGGATTGGGGCTCATGCTCCTCATTACCTTCCGGCCCCAAGGCCTGCTCGGAAGCAGGGAGGAGACGTTGATCGATGCCCGCTGACGTGTTCGCGGACGTTCAACCCGTGCCGGGCGTTGCGAAGCCCGACCCGGTGCTGGTCGTCGACGGCGTCAACCGTCACTTCGGCGGCCTGGTGGCGGTGGATATCGATCATCTGGAGGTGCAAAGAGGCACGATCACCGGTCTGATCGGTCCCAACGGAGCCGGGAAGACAACACTCTTCAACCTGCTGACCGGGTTCGATACCCCCAACGGCGGCACCTGGTCATTTTCCGGGAACGACCTGGTGGGCCTTCCCGCCTACCGGGTAGCCCGGTTGGGGATGGTGCGCACGTTCCAGTTGACCAAAGCGCTCATGAAGCTCACCGTTATGGACAACATGAAGCTCGGCGCCACGGGCCAGTCCGGTGAGAAGGTCTTTGGGGCCCTGCTCCCCTGGAGATGGAGAGAGAAGGAAAAGGAGATCGAGGCGCGCGCTGAGGTCCTGCTCGAGCGCTTCACACTGGCCCACATGAGGGACGAGCTTGCCGGAACACTGTCCGGTGGGCAACGGAAACTCCTCGAGCTCGCCCGGGCCCTGATGGTCGAGCCCACCCTGATCATGCTCGACGAGCCGATGGCAGGTGTGAACCCCGCCCTGACGGAATCGTTGCTCGTCCACATCAAGGCCCTCCGCGACGAGGGGATGTCGGTGGTCTTCATCGAGCACGACATGGATGTCATCATGGACATCAGCGACTGGATCCTGGTGATGGCCGAAGGAAAGCTGATCGCCGAGGGCGGTCCGGCCGATGTCGCCGCCAACCCGGCGGTCATCGACGCCTACCTGGGGGAGCACCACGGCGAGGCGGCCACTCCGGAAAACGAGGTCGTCGAGAGCGAGGGTGAGGATGGTGACGGATGAGTGACGAAACGCGGCGTCTCCTCGAGTGTCACGATGTCGTGTCGGGCTACCTGCCCGGGGTCGATATCGTGCGCGGCAGTGACCTCACTCTGGCCGACGGGGAGTTGGTCGGGATCATCGGTCCCAACGGGGCCGGCAAGTCTACGCTCCTCAAAACCATCTTCGGCCTTGTCGAGCTACGGTCGGGTTCCATCGAGCTGCGAGGAGAGGAGATCTCCAACCTGCGCGCGCACGAACTCGTGCAGAAAGGTGTCGGTTTCGTTCCTCAGACCGAGAACGTCTTTCCCTCATTGACGGTGGAGGAAAACCTGCAGATGGGCTGCTACCTGCAGCCGGGACTCTTCCGCGAGCGGGCCAACTTCGTCGCCGACCTCTTCCCGAGGTTGTCGGAGCGCAAGAATCAGCGGGTCGGGGCCATGTCGGGCGGGGAGAGGCAGATGGTGGCCATGGGTCGGGCCCTGATGATGGACCCGTCGGTACTGCTGCTCGACGAGCCTTCCGCCGGACTGTCGCCTGCCAATCAGGACGAGGTGTTCGACCGGATCGGCAAGATCAAAGAGACCGGGGTTTCCATCATCATGGTCGAGCAGAATGCGCGGCGCTGCTTGCAGATCTCCGATCGGGGCTACGTCCTCGATCAAGGCCAGAACGCCTACACGGGAACCGGGCGGCAGTTGCTCCACGACCCAAAGGTGATCGAACTCTACCTCGGCACCCTGGCCGCCAGATAGCGACGACCGACGAGCTGCAAGCCCGAACCTGAAACCGGAACCCACAACCTGAAACCCGCAACCTGAAACCTCGAGACTCACGTGGGAAGGGGCCCCGAAGGGCCCCTTCCCACGGTTTGCGATTGGAGTGGTTACCCCACTTCGACGATGTCGAGAGTGTTCACTTCGCCGTCGCGGAACTCCCACACATCGTAGGTTCCGGCGGCCGGTTCGCCCTGTGGTACCCACTCGCCGGGTCCCGAGGCTCCGTCGTAGTCGATATCCCCACCGTCATCCAGGATCGCCTTGCAGGACGAGTAGGTGGCGCACTTGGTACCACCCTGGGTGACGCCGACCATGGCGGCGGCGATATCGGCCGGATCGGTCGATCCGGCTGATTCGGCGGCCAGCGCCATGATGATCGTGCAGTCGTAGGCGTGGGCCGAGAAGATGGTGGCCACGTCGGGGGCAAACTCGGCGAAGGCATCCGTGAACGCCTGCGTACCCTGGGCGGAGGGAGCCGTGCCCTTCATGCCGTTGAGCCCGGCCGGGTCGTTGGGGCTGATCTGGGCGATCACATCGCCGGACTGCATGCCGTCTGCCGTGTACATGATGTCGGGGCTGAGACCGTTTTCGATCAGGCCGGTGACGATCCGCGTACCCGTGTCCGGGAATGAGATCAAGACGATGGAGTCCGGCGCGGCATCGACGACCTGCTGGACGTCGGCGCTGAAGTCGGTTCCGTTCGGGTCGTAGGCCACATCCACGGCGATGTTGGCGCCGCCTTCGATCAAGGAAGACTTCAGAAACGAAGCAAAACCTTGCCCGTACTCGTCGTTCAACGCCATGACTGCCACATTGCTGCGGCCGTCACCCAGGATGATATCGGCGAGGGCCGGGCCCTGCAGATTGTCCGGCGGAGCCGTACGGAAGTAGAACCCGGGCACGTCTGCCTCATACGTAGTGAGTGAGGATCCCGTGTTCGACGGCGAGCACATTGGCGTACCTGAACTGGTGATCTTGTCGATTACCGACAGAGTGATCCGCGAGGATGCCGGGCCGATGATCCCGTTGACCTGATCCGAACTGATGAGCCGGTCGGCCGTCTCGGCCGCTACCTGTTCGTTGGTTCCGGAGTCGCCGACCACCAAATCGACGTCGGTGCCGTTGACGCCGCCACCTTCGTTGATGTCACGGACGGCCATGTTCACTGCTTCCACCATGGGCGGTCCGAGCACGGCCAGGTCTCCGGTTTGCGGCAGGTTGGTTCCCATCTTGAGCGCGTCGCCTGAACCGCCTCCGGAACACGCTGCGGCGATGATCGCGAGCACGGCAACTGCTGCCAGCATTCTGAGCGATCGTTTCATTCTCTTCCCTCTCGTTAGCCCTTTCGTTCCCCAGTCAGGGGAATCGGGAGCATAGCCGTCTACCCTTGCCCAATGCACGCGATTCTCGAGAAAAGGGGCCGACAATGACGGAGGAAATCGCCGCCCACGACTCCTACCTCCGCTCGGTGGAGGCCGTGCTGGAAGCTGTGGAAGACGACGGCATTGTGCTCGACCGCACGGTCTTCTACCCCCGCGGGGGAGGGCAGCCCGGCGATACGGGTTGGATTCGTTGGTCCGGCGGACAGGTCGGTGTCACCGATACCGTCCGCCGCCGAGGGAGAGTCCTGCACGTCTTCGAGGGCAGGCCTCCGTCCCCCGGGACGGAAGTGGTTGCCGAGATCGACTGGGAGCGGCGCTACCTGCTGATGCGCACTCATACGGCCCTCCATTCGTTGTCGGCGATCATCTGGCGGGATTTCGATGCCAAGGTCACGGGCGGCAACATGGAACCCGGCACCGCCAGGATGGATTTCGAACTCGAGGGCATCTCGGTTGAGTTTGGACAACAGGTCGAAGACAGACTCAACGAAGAACTCGGTGCCGGTCTCCCCGTCGAGATCCTCTTCCTCCCTCGCGACGAGGCGCTGGCCGATCCCGACTTGATCAGGACCAAGGTCAACCTCCTGCCGGATTTCATAGATCCGATCCGTGTCGTGCATATCGTTGGTCTCGACAAGCAGGCGGATGGAGGTACCCACGTCGGCTCGACAACCGAGGTCGGCACGGTGCGAGTAGTCAAAACCGAGTCCAAGGGCAAGGCCAACAAGCGAATCCGTATCGAGGTGACGTGAGAGGACCAGCGGCCGGTTTCCGGCCCACAGCTTCTGGCGACGAGTCTTCCGCGCCCCGGTTCTCAGTACGCAGATTCCAGTTTGCGCCCGGCAGATCGGAAGCCGACCCGAAGAGGCGGCCGACAACTGGTGGCGGGCAACACTGGGACCGGAGGTCTCGCAATGGTTGACTTTCTCCTGGGGCTCTACTTCGCGGCCCTGTTCGTGCGGGGTTGGATGCGCGGATTTGCACGCGAGGCAATGGACCTGGTCGGCCTGGTGCTCGGTGTGGCGCTGGCTTTCCGGTTCAGCGGACTGGTTGGGGACGGCGTGGCGGAGTGGCTGGGTATCTCGCCGGAAATGGGGCGGCTGGCCGGTGGCGTCGCTATCTTCCTCGTCATTGGGATCGGCGCTTCGATCGGCGCTCACTACCTCCAGAGGATCTTCACGCTGCCCGGGTTGGCGCTGACCAACCGTTTGTTCGGCGGGGGGGTGGCATTGGCGTGGGCCCTGTTCATTGCGATCCTGCTGCTCTCGCTCTTGGTGGTCATCCCTCTGCCCGACGCAGTCGGAGAGAGTATCGAAGAGTCCAATGTCGCCTCGGCGCTGACCGATCCGGAGTTGTTTCCACAGCGGATGTTTCACACCGTGGCCGGCGATCGGGTACTCGAATCTCTCTTGAACCTCGACCGCCTGGTGGGGCGGGAGAAGGTCATCGTCGAAGAGGACGAGACCGTGCCGATACCGGCGGCCGCCCCGGACGATCTGCGGGCCGACGAGAAATCTGCCGAGGAGATCTTCGAGTTGGCCAACCGATCGCGGATTGAGGAAGGTCTTGATCCGCTGGCCTGGTCGTTGCCGCTGTCGGCGGTTGGCGAGGGTCACGCAACCGAGATGTACGTTGCCGGCTACTTCAGCCACACCTCTCCGACCACCGGCACGGTCGCCGATCGCATGTCCTCTGCGGGGATTCCGTACCTGGTCGTCGGGGAGAACCTGGCGTTGGCGGCCACCGCTGGCACCGCGCACGACGGTCTCATGGACAGCCCGGCCCACCGAAGCAACATCCTCAGCGCCGAGTTCACCCGCCTGGGGGTGGGTGTTGTTCGCGGTCCGCTGGGGTTGATGGTTGTGCAGGTGTTCTCCGCCTGAGCGTTCCCCATCAATGGTCGACGATGACTAGCCGGAACTGATCGCAGTCATCCACGCCAGAGCTTGAGGCAGATCCGTGACCGGCGTGCCCCTTTCCGCCAGCAGCGCCACTATTCCGGCCATTTGGAGGTCGTCGACGATTTGGGGACGAACACTGATGACTGCGGTCTGGCCCGCCGGGGTGCCGACCGTGGCGGCAATGTGCAGCACTGTCGAAGGCGAGAGGGCGGCTCCGAGATCGGCCGATGTGGTGACCGTCTCGAAGAAGCCACCCAGATCCAGCTCTTCGAGGCGACTGCGGAACTCGGGGCCGCTGCCGGGAGAGTCGGTGAAAGCGGCCAGCCGGTACTGACGGCAAAGGGCCTCGAGCATTTCTCCGGCACCGGTCCGGGGGCCGGTCATCTCCTGGTCGGTCAGCAGGCCGTTCGTGAGGTCGATGATGATCAGCCTCACCGCCACCCCTCTCCTCTCCTCCCTCTACTCTAGAAAAATCAGCGAGGGGACGGTACGGATGACGCCCGTCGCAGCCGATCTGGTGACCGCGCTTACCGCGGCCTTCCCAACCTACGTCGAGCAGCGAATGCAGGAGCTGGGACTAGCGCGCCCTGAACGGCTCGCGAATGCGATCCAGGAAGGGAAAGCATGGCTTTGCTGCACTCTCCAAGAGTTGCTTTCGCGGCCGTTTGCCGAACAGGGCCGTGGGCCGCTCGAGGTCTTTCAGGAGGCGATGAGTTTTCCGACCGACGCTCTCGTTGCCTCCGGTGTCGAGGCCGTCTCTCGTGATGCAGGCGCCGTGGCAGCGATCCCGGGCGACATCTACGATCTGGCCCCGGCATCCTCGCGTTCGCTCGGCGACGAGGTCTGGATGGCCCACCTGGCATGGGGTGCCGCCAAGGCTCAGGCACTCGGGCGCGTCGGGCTCGTATCCGCCAACCTGATGGACCGCGCCAAGATCGAGCCGCTGGTTACCGGGTCGGGAAGAATGCTGGTCGTGTCGGACGGAGCCGGAGCGAGGGCCGGCTTCCCGGCCGGCGAGATTCCCGACCTGGTTCTGGTGGATCTCGCTTGGCCTGATTCAATTGCGGTCGTGGAGCGATCGGTTCGGGCCGGTGCCCGGGTGGTTGCCTTTGGGCCGCATGTGGACAGGGAGGCATTGCGATCTGCACTGGAGGTTGGCGCGGTCGAAGCCCTACCTCGGTCGGCCTTCTTCGCGAAGTTGAGCGAACTCTTCGGATGACGTATGGAAACGGTCGGGCACCAGTAGCACGGCACCAAACGCCTCCGGAGACGCGGCTCGATGGTGTGCTTCTGCGGCCTTCGAGAGGGGGTGAATCGAGTCGATCACCGGAACGAAGGTGGCTTCGCCGATGAGTTTGAGGATGTGGGCGATGTCGACACCGTCAATGGGACCAGCCGAGCCGATCACCCGTGCACGCCGCTCGACCATGAGCCGAACATCGATCAACTGTTTCTCAGCACCTTCGGTCACCACGAACCGGCCGTCCGACTCCAGCAGTTCGAGGGAGGCGGGCAACGCTGTGCCTTCCACGTCGATGACCACGGTGGCGCCCTGTTCACCAAGACCTGTGTTGATCCTTCCGGTCAGGTCGGGGGCCGAGTGGGAGACGACCCGGGTGGCTCCCAGTGCGCCCAACCTTCGTGCGTGGCGACCGTCGGACACGGCGATCACCCGGATGCCCTTCCACCGGCAGATCTGAACTGCGGCGATGCCGTCCGGGTTGGCGGCCCCCATCACCACGACGCGTTCCTCTGTGCCGAGCCGGCCGTGCCGGAAGAGAGCCGCCCAGGCCGTCGCAAGACTCCGCACCACGCTGGCAGCGGTGAGGAACGAAACGTTGCGGGGAATCGGATGTAGCCGGCCGGCAGACGCCGTCAGATACTCGGCGTACGCTCCCGGTCGGGTGTCGGTCGGATCTTCACCCAGGACGATGACCCGGTCGCCCGGCGACCACTCGGCCACCCCGGGTCCCGGCAGCAGGACCTCGCCGGCCGCGTCCGACCCCGGAACGTAGGGAGACACGACGGAAGACCCGTCCGGCGGAACCGGCCGGCCGGGGGAACTCACCGCGGCGGCATGTACCTGCACCAGAACCTCACCGCGACCCGGCTGGGGTACCGGCAGGCGGCGGGAGGCGAGCACTTCCGGGCCCTCGGGGAGTCCCATAACCACGGCGTTCATCACTGCGGATGACATCGGCCAAGCCTACCGAGCACTGCCCTCGCGTCTCCGGCAACCGGGCGGCCGGGTTCATCTGTGGCTCGAGCCAACGAGTTGAGCCCGGTCGCGGTTCCGACGGTGGTGTCGAGCAACGTTCCGATGGCAGACGTCCGGCGAGGCGAATCGCTCGGGGAAGCGAGGAAAGGCTCAGGCCTGAGATTTGGCCTTCTTGGAGCCGGTCTTCTTTGCCTTCTTCTTCGACTTGCCGACTCCGGCGGCCCGTCGAGCATCCTTGCGAAGCTGATCGAAGGATGCCCGAATCGTCGCCGAGAATGCCTCGACGTCCGGCACCGCATCCCGATCGGCGTTGAGGCCCCATGCCACCTCACCGTTGTAACTGAAGAGGGCGACGCCGATCCCGTGCCCGGCCCAGAGGGGAACGGCGGGGTATTGCGCCAGCAGCTTGGAGCCCAGGACGTACATGGGGAACTGGGGGCCCGGCACGTTGGTGACCGTCATGTTGAACGGCCGGAGTCGCGTGGCGCGGCGAGCGGCCATGCCCAACAGGGTGGCGGGCGTGCCGGAGCTGAGTTGCACAATAGTCGAGGCGCCCAGAGCCTGATTGGTGTCTTTCAAGTGCTGGGTACGATCTTGCACGATGGCGTACCGGCGCAGGGCTTCGGGTTCGTCGATCGGTAGCTGCACGAGCCACATGGCGACCTGGTTGCCCATGCGGCCCCGCTGGTCTTTGGCGCGCACGCTCACCGGCGCCATGGCTCGGAATTCCACGTCGTCTACTGCGAAGCCTCGCTCCTCGATCAAGTACTTGCGAACCGCTCCGGCCACGGTGGCGAGTACTACGTCGTTGACGGTTCCCCCGATGAGATCCTTGACCTCTTTGATGTCGTCGAGTTCGAGGTGGAGCCAGTCAAACCGACGGTTGGGCCCGATCCTCTCATTGATGGGGGTGCGGGTGGCGGGGGTCAACCAGCCCGAAGTCAGAGAGTAGGAAACGGCTTTGGCCCGCCGTTGGATCTCGGCGCCGATCGCTTGTGCTTCCTCGACGAGGTGCGGGATTCCCCTTGCAGCTCGGAATGCTCGACGCACTCGCCTCAATGACTCGCCCACCAGCAGCTCAGCGCCTCCGGGGGCGGCGCGCGGCTCGTACGGCATGATGTCTTCGATCTCTTCGGAAGGAACGAAGTTGAGCAGCACCGCCATCAGATCGACACCCGAAATCCCATCGATCATGCAGTGGTGGATCTTGAAGATGAGCGCGAATCGGTCTTGCTCGATGCCTTCTACCACCCAGAGTTCCCATAGCGGTTTGGCTCGATTCAGCTGCTGGGACAGCAGGCGACCGGTCATCGCTTTCAGCTGTTCTTCGGTGCCCGGCTGGGGGAGACTGACATGGCGGACGTGGTAGTCGAGGTCGAAGTGGTCGTCGTCGACCCAGACCGGATTCTTCTCGATCGGCACCCAGGCAAGGTGCTGCCGGTATCTGGGCACATACTGGAGCTTCGATTCGATGAAAGCTTTGATCCTGGCGATGTCGATGCCACCGTCCGGTCTCGACAACGGACCTGCTTCGAAGATCGCCACTCCCGCCACGTGCATATGCGTGCTGGGCGACTCGAGGGCCAGGAATGAGCCATCGAGGAAAGAGAGTCGCTCGTAGTAGTACTCAGGCATCGTTCTCCACGGAAGGCTAGGCGCTCATCACGATCCGTGTCGGTTTCGGCCACCTTCTGTGGTGCCCCCGGCAGGATTCGAACCTGCGACCTACTGCTTAGGAGGCAGTTGCTCTATCCCCTGAGCTACGAGGGCGTAAGCGTCATGGTAGGGGCAGCGCCGGATGAGAGCTTCCCGAATCGGATCGGCAGCCGTACCCTGCCCGGCGTGGGTCCAACCCGGCGGGCTCTCGCCCGGCGGGCGTGGCGTCAGGAGCCGGAGGCGCTTCCGTCCACAGTCTCCGATATAGTGGCTGATCGATGAGGCCGGACTCGCCGGCGTGTTTGCGGCCGTCTAGATTGCTTGGTCCGGATGGAGGCAGTGTGCCCCGTTTTGAGTATCGCGTGTGGGGAGAACACCTGACCGACGTCGCCGGCCGTTTGGTCGATCTCGGACGGCGAGGTGAGGTCCGGCAGAGCGCGGAGACCTACGTTTCTTCTGCTTCGAAGGCGGTGAACCCGAAGATCCGGGCGAGCTTGCTCGACGTCAAGGTTCTGGTCGACGTAGTTGACGGATTCGAACAATGGGAGCCACAGCTCAAGATTGCTTTCCCCGTCTCCGCCCACCTGCTGGCCCTGAAACTCTTCCCGATTCTGGGGCTCGTTCCGCCGGTTCTTGACCGGGATCTGTACACGTCGGACGAGTTCATCCATGAGGTCGTCACACCACATCTGGCCCTCAGCGCGGTGGAAGTCTTGAAACTGCGCGTGTCCTATCAGTTGGAGGGCTGCCTGGCCGAGATCTCGGACGTGGTCGTAGCGGGCCGCGGGATGCAGACCGTGGCGGTCGAGTCGGAAGATCTGGCCGCGCTGCGTGTCGCTCACGAACGGCTTGGTTTGGGGACGCATGAGAATCGGAGCTACCCCGCCTTCATCAGCGAAACATTGGGGTTGAACGCCGCCTGACGCCGAGAAGGAGGGGACGTGGCAATCGAGATCGAACGAAAATTTCTCGTCGAGGGCGACGAGTGGCGCGATCTTGGCACGGGCACTTTGTTTCGGCAAGGCTATCTCTCGACGGCGAAGGAACGTACGGTGCGGCTCCGGGTGGTCGGTGCGGAGGGAACGCTCACCATCAAGGGCCCCACGGTGGGCGCGACGCGGTCCGAGTACGAATACTCGATCCCGCTATCCGACGCTCTGGAGATGCTGGATGAGCTGTGCGAGCAACCCACCATCGAGAAGCATCGCCACGTCATCGAGCACCAGGGCTTGATGTGGGAGGTGGATGAGTTCGGAGGTGTCAATGCCGGCTTGATCGTTGCCGAGGTGGAACTCGAGACCGAGGACCAGGAGATCGAGTTGCCCGACTGGATAGGCGATGAGGTCACCGGAGATCCACGCTACTTCAACGCCAACCTCATCTCCCACCCCTACTCGACCTGGTAGGACGACCAACTCCCTGTCTGTCGGCGGCGACGCCTATCGTGGCCCGACCGGGTTCAGATTGTCGAGGTCGGAGGCCGGTTGGGCGGATCGATCTGCCGGCGCAGCGCATCTGAGTAGGCCACGGCCCGTTCGAGGGCAATCTCGAGCGCGGAGGCCATCAGCAGCGAAAACCCCAGGATCAGCAACAGCCCCGTTGTTGAAACCAGGTAGGCGGCCAGCAGAATCCATGCTGTAACGGCCCGCCGGCGTGCCGGGCGAAGGGTGGTCCCACTCTGGTTCTTGGCCCGGTCCCACATCAGCGCCAGGGACACGGTGGCAAGGCCCACAAATCTCAGCACTCCGATTTCCCATTCCTCGGCCGTCACCGCCTCGAGGACGAAGGGGGGAACGAACAGAAGCACGGCGCCTGCAGCGATTCCTCCGAGCGTGGAGGCATGAAGCGGTAATCGGGGCATTTCCCTATTCAACTCTCTTGGGCCGGATAACAGGGGGAGTGAGCTGCCTTCAGCTCAGATCCCTCACGAACCGGTAGTGGGGTCCGGTTCCGGGGGTGATGAACTCGCTGCCGACGGGGCGGAATCCTAGGCGTTCGTAGAAAGGACCGGCCGGGGTTCGGCCGTTGCACCAGACGCTTCTCGCCCCGCGCTCGAACAAGAGGGTGATGCCGTGCTCGGCCAGGGTGGTTCCGATACCGGTGTTGCGGACCGCCGGAAGGATGACGATTCCCTGCAGCTGGTAGACCCGGCGGCTGACCTCTCCGTCCGCGGTCCGCGGTAGGAAAGAGGCCACCCCGACCAGTTCTTCTCCGCTTCCCAGGTCGAAGAACGCGCCGAGGTGGACGGCATCGGGGTGATCATCTCCGTCGTAACGGGAGGCGGCCCCCGGAAGCATCGGTCTGAGGAGGTAGCGGCGCATCGGAAAGGCCTCGGCCGCGGTGATGATCCGAATGGTGGCTTCGCTCATCGCCGGGCCTGCACCGGTGGACCGGTGCCGTTGAAGCGCTTGGCAGGAACCAGGCGCGACTCGATCGGACGATATCTTCCGACGAGAGGTGGACGGCGGATCACCGCCGGTCACCGTGTTGCCGATCGCAGGCAACCGTCATGCGCTCAGCCGGCCCTGGTGGCGTCCGAAGAGATAGGTGGCGCCGGCCAGCCCGACCGCCCCGGTCACGGCGGTGGTCGTCTTGATGACCTTTTTGGCCTTGCGACTGAACACGACGACCGGCCATCCGCGGTGGTACGCCAGGTGCTGCAGGGCCCGATCCGGATTGACGGCAACCGGATGGCCGACCATCTCGAGAAAGGGCAGATCGCCGACCGAATCGCTGTAGGCGTAGGAGAGGCGCAGGTCGTAACCTCGCTCGGCTACCAGTTTGCCCACGGCCTGCACCTTGCCCTCTCCGTAGCAGAACGGCTCGGCCAGACGACCTGTGTAGACACCGTCGACCACCTCGGCAACTGTGCCGATTCCGCCGCTCATGCCCATCTCGACGGCCAGGTCCTCAACGATTTCGATGGGTGAGGCGGAGACGATGTAGGTGTCCCGGCCGGCGTCGTGGTGCAAGTCGATCAGGCCACGGGATTCGAGGCGTACGTCCTCGAGGAGCCGGGGAATGACTTGATCACCGAGGGCCCTCAGGTCCTCCACCGTGGTATCGGCAATGGCGCTGAGGATACGGTCCCGGACCGTCGCGGTCTTCTCGTCGGAGGCTCCCGACATCCGGAAGCCGATCGCACTGCGGGCGTCTTTGATGAGATCACCGGTGGGAACCAACCCGGATCGCCACGCCGCCATGCCGAACACGAATACGGAGGACCCGCTGATGAGAGTACGGTCGAGATCGAAGAAAGCTGCTGCAGAATCCGTCATGAACTCCACCGGGTCGCTCCGGTCACGGTACCAGACCGTCTCCGGGAGTCCTCGACCGGGCGCTACCCTGCGGGTATGGCCGCAGACGAAGAACGGATTGCCCTCTTTCTGGACTATGAGAACCTGGCGATCGGGGCCCGGGACAGTCTGGACGGAGTTCAGTTCGACCTGAAACCGATCACCGATGCCTTGGCCGAACGCGGTCGGGTTGTCGTCCGGCGGGCATACGCGGATTGGTCGTTCTTTGGTGATGATCGGCAGCAGCTCACCCATCACCACGTCGAGCTGATAGAGATCCCCCAGCGAATGGGACCGGCCCGCAAGAACGCGGCCGACATCAAAATGGCGGTGGATGCGCTGGAAATGGCGTTCGAACGTGACTACATCACGACCTTCGTGATCGGCACCGGCGACAGCGACTTCACCCCGCTGGTCCACAAGTTGAGGGAACTCAATCGCCGCGTGATCGGGGTGGGTATCAAGGGCTCGACGTCTTCGCTTCTGCCTCCGGCCTGCGACGAGTTCCTGTTCTACGACAGCCTTGAAGGAGTCGAAGTAACGAGTCGTCGCAAGAGGCGCGGCCGACCCGCCGAACCGGTGGCGAATGAAGTGCCCGAACCCTCCAAGGAGCCGGCGACGGTGGACGACCTGGCGGCGCTCGTGACCCAAACCCTGGCCGGCCTGCAGCGAACCAGCGGAGGCGCCGTGCTCGCCTCGTCGCTGAAACGGGCGTTGCTGCGCAAGGACCCGACCTTCAGTGAACCCGACTACGGCTTCCGCGCCTTCGGCGAGCTGCTGCGCCACCTCGAGGAACGAAGGGTGGTCGAACTCACCGAAGGCACCGCCAAAGGTGATCCTGAGGTGGAGTTTCCTTCCGAGGGGCGGGAGGAAGACGCCGCCTTCGCTCTCCTGCAACAGGTCGTGGCCGATCTCGAGAAGGACAGCGGCCCGCCGGTGATGTCCGGACTCAAGAACCAACTTCAGAAGCAACAACCGGGTTTCACGGAGAAGCGCTACGGTTTTGGTGGCTTCCTGCAGTTCTGCAAAGCGGCGCAGGCGCGCGGGTTGATCGAGTTCGAATGGGACGACGCCGCCGGAGACTACGTGCTGAGGACCGCCGGCTGATCCGGCCGTCTTTCTTACTCGATTGCCGGCTCCTGCCTCGAAGATTGCCCGGGCGCCTTCCTATTGGTCCGCCCGTCGGGTCGTGCCCGGGCTCGACACCTTCTGCAATCCAACCCGCTTCGGGGGAGAGCGGAAAACTGGTCCAGACGCGGAAACCCCCCTCAGAGGGAGGTTGATGGTTGGGGAGTTTCCGCCGGTCCGGTCGCCGTTGAGGGCCGGCCCGACCGCGTTACATGCGAAGAATCGCACATTGTGGCGTGTTCGACATAGAGCCGAACGGCCCTATGTCATGATCCCTTCGTACTGCGCCCGCAGCTCGAGGAGACCCCCCTACGACCGACGCCGGCGGCGCCCGAGGAGAACCAGCAGGGTGGCCAGGGGCCACGTCCAGGCCAGGTCTCCCGGGCCTCCCTTGCCGGTTCGGGCCTCCGTTCGCTCGAGCCGGAGGAGCCGATAGTCTCTGGTCTTGTCGTCGAGCCGGGTGTCGGACAATCGTCGCGGGTCGATTCCTGCGAGGTAGGTCGCGAACCCGCTGCCGATCAACACGGCCCTCATCAAATCGAGGCGCTCTGGAACATCCGACACGTCGACGGCTTCCACTTCCCACCAGCCGTCCGGAAGCCACACCTCAACCCGTCGGGCGGCCAGGGCATTGAGATACCAGTCGGTCGAATCGCCAAACCCTGCCAAGCAGTAGATGCGACCGGCGACGACTGCGTAGTTGAGAGGGGTTCGATACACCCGGCCTGAGCGGCGTCCGGGATGTACCAGCACCATCAGGCGTCCACCGACCGTGGGCCAGGAGTTGAGCATGCCACCCAGTCCCAGCCGCCACAGTGGAACCATGATCCGGTTCAGCATCCGGAACGCCCGTCGCATTCCGTCGACGTGGCGTGTAGAGAAGGACCCTTCACCGCCCGGCGAAGGGTCCTTGGTGGCCATCAGCGACGGTGGCCGTTGGCCGCTTGCCGGTCAGTATCGATCGCGGCCACCTCCGTAGCCACCGCCCCCACCCGAACGAGGTTGACGCGGGCGAGCTTCGTTGACGGTCAGTTTGCGGCCTCCGACATCCGCTCCTTCCAGCTCCTGGATCGCCTTCCGGGCTTCCTCTTCGGACTCCATTTCGACGAAACCGAAGCCCCGCGATCGGTTGGTGGCCCGGTCCATGATCACGTTGGCCGACGTCACCGCGCCGTGCTCCTCGAACAGCCGCTCGAGGTCCTCCGAAGAGTACGACCAGGGCAGGTTTCCTACATAGATGTTCATCCTTCGACCTTCCTATCAACAATCACCGTCTCGAGGCCAACTTCCGAAGAGAAAACCGCGAGCGTACTTCCTATTGGGGCAGAAACGACACTGATCGCGCATCCGACTGTTCGGTGCGCCGAAACCATCGAGCACTCCTTTCCTGACGACTGATGCCGGAAAGCCGCTTTGCTTCACTCGCCTTGTAATCCGGACGCGAACCGCGAGCAGCCGACGTGGATTGGGAAGGAGCGGGAAGAATCAACTTTTTCGGAACCTGTCTCACCGGGCGGCATCGGTCTACCGCCGTGCTCAGATTGTAGGCGAAAGAAACTCCAGAGGGCGACCTGCGACAGAAACCCGGCCCCGACGGGCCGACCAGCTGAGAATCTCAGGGTGGCCGGCGCGCCCGGAGACCGACGGATCGAGACCTCAGGGCCAGATGCCCCGCTGGGTGGCAGTGGCGCTGCACGCACCAACCGCAACCACGTAGGCGGCCGTGCGTAGATCGGCGACCGGCATCTCGGGCGCTTCGGGATCCCTACGTCTCAGCACCTCCTGGTAGTGAGCGTGTCCCTCGATCAAAGCGACGCGCTTCGTCACTACCCTTTCCGTCGCCCGTTGCATCTTGCGACGGAGTTTCTCGAGCACCTCATGCTCTTCCCACTGCTGGTTCTCCAAGTTCTGAACCCATTCGTAGTAGCTGACGAGCACACCACCGGCGTTGGCCAGGATGTCGGGGAGCACGTGGATGCCCTTCTCGTTGAGGATCCGGTCGGCAGCGGGTGTCGTGGGCCCGTTGGCTGCCTCCACGATGACGTGGGCTTCGATCCGGTCGGCGTTGGCGGCGGTGATCTGGTTCTCCAAGGCTGCCGGAATCAGGATGTCACAGGGGACCTCCAGGACCTCGCCCGCTTCGAGGAATTTGGTCCCTTCGAGCCCAACCACCGATCCGGTTTCGTCCTTGTGAACCTCGACTTTCGACACGTCGAGGCCGCCGGGGTCGTAGATGCCTCCCTTGGAGTCGCTGACTGCCACCACCATGGCACCCGCCGCCGAGAACAATCGAGCAGCGTTGCGGCCGGCGTTGCCGAATCCCTGGACGGCCACGGTGGCGCCTTTGAGGCCGGTGAGCTCGGGGCTCCCACCCAGCTCGAGGTAGTGCTCGGCGGCGAAGAGCGACCCCTGAGCCGTGGCCTGAGCCCGGCCCGGTGAGCCACCAAGGTCGAGCGGCTTGCCCGTCACTACCGGAAGGTTGTTGTCACCGGGATGCATCATCGAGTAGGTGTCGTAGACCCATGCCATCGTCTGAGCGTCGGTATAGACGTCGGGGGCGGGGATGTCGGTGTACGGCCCGATATTGTCGCCCAATGCCGCGATGAAGCGTCTGGTGATCCGAGACTTCTCGTAAGGTGTCAATTCACGGGGGTCACACGCAACGCCGCCCTTGGCTCCGCCAAAGGGGACGTCGACCAAGGCGCATTTGAGGGTCATCCAGGCCGCCAGTGCCTTCACCTCTTCCTCGTCGACGTTGGGATGGAATCTGATGCCTCCCTTGCCCGGCCCGCGCAAGGTCGAATGGAGGACGCGGTATCCGTGAAACACGTGCACGCATCCGTCGTTGAGCCGCACGGGGAGGGCGACCTTCACGATGCGTTCAGGTTCGAACAGCCAGTCCGCCATGCCGGGGCAGACCGTCAGCTCCGGCAAATAGGCCAAGGCAGCGTCGAATTGCTGCCGGGCAATGTGGTTCGGGTTGAGATCTTCGAGAACGGGGTCGGAGGTCATCATTGCTCCCCTCGAGGCTTCGCTCGTCTAGAGCCTACGACCACGATTGTGGCGCCTCGCGGCAATGAAACCCAGAGGCAAAGGGCCGGAATTCGATGGCCGGTGGTTGGTTGTC
>DHIO01000044.1 GCA_002403855.1 Acidimicrobiia bacterium UBA4744 | reverse complement strand
GTTTGCTGCCGGGCCGGGGAGGGTCCCGGGCAGGCGAACCCGTCGAATGCCCCTCCCGGCCCAGCGCACCAACTCCATCGGCAGACGCGGCGAAAATCCTGAGCCGAGTTTTCCCGTTCTTGCGTGATTTTCCTGCGCATACCGCAGGTTTCTCACGCCGGAACGGATCGAGAAGGAGTACCGGGAGTGGGATTCGAACCCACACGCCCTTTCGGACAACGGATTTTGAGTCCGTCGCGTCTACCGTTCCGCCATCCCGGCTCAGTGCCACATTATGGTACGCGTCTGTGTACACGGGGACGATCTGATGCGTGTGGAGGCCAGACTCTTCAAGATCAACGAGGAGATCGAGGCGCTGCGACGCGAAGAAGAGCTGGTGGCAGAGGAGCTGCGTTTCCATCGTCACATCGATGACGATGCCCAGCGCGACGCACTGGTCAGCGACGACTGGCAAGACCGGTCCTTTGCCCGGAGCTCATCCGCCGATGTGAAGAGATTCGAGAAAGCCCTGGCCGAAGTCAGGTCGAGGCGGGAACGTCTGGAGCGGAAGCGGGACGAGCTGCTCGGTCGCCTCGGCGACCTATGATGCGCCTCGATGCCGACCCTCGCCGTTCTCGACGGACACAACCTGGCCTATCGGGCGTTCTACGCGCTGCCGGATGACCTGGCCACCACCGCCGGGCAGGTGACCAACTCGGTCTACGGGTTCACGTCGATGCTCATCAAGATGCTGGGTGATCACCACCCGGACGCGGTGGCGGTGGCCTGGGACACCCCCAAACCGACGTTCCGCAAGGAGGCCTTCGCGGAGTACAAGGCCCAGCGCGAGAAAGCGCCGGACGTGTTCAGCAGCCAGCTGCCGCTGATCCGCGAGGTGGTCGACACCCTCGGTATGCANNCGCTACGGCATCACCGCCGACCAGTACCCGGAGTACGCCGCACTGCGAGGCGACACCTCGGACAATCTTCCCGGGGTACCCGGCGTGGGGGAGAAGACGGCCACCCGTCTCATCGCCGGATACGGGAACCTCGAGGGGCTGTACGACCACCTCGACGAGCAAACCCCGAAGCTCCGGGACAATCTCGCCGGGAATCGCGAGCAGGTCTTCCTCAACCGGCGGCTGATGCGACTGATCCGAGATCTCACGCTCGACGTAGAACCGGAAACGCTCCGCTGGAGCGGTTTCGATCGGGAGGCCGCCAAGGACATTTTTGAGAGTCTCGAGTTCCACTCGCTGTGGGACCGTCTCATCGCGCTGGGCTCGGCCAGCGGCGGACCCCCCGCGGACGTCCTCGAAGTCGACACCGGAGTCGTCACTCGACAGGCTGAGATCGGTGATCTCGCTGCTCTCCGCCCCCTGGTGCTGGAGCCGGTTTGGGATGGGCTCGAGTTGGCGGGAGTGGCCGTTGCCCGGAGCGAAGAAGGAGCCGCCTTCGTGCCCTCTCAACACCTCTCGGCACTTGCTCCGGTGCTCGGCGATGTGGATCACCCCAAGCAGATGCACGATGCCAAGGACTTCATTCGCTACCTGATCGACGCCGGATTCGCGTTCGGAGGACTGGCTGCAGACACCGCTCTGGCCGCCTATTTGCTCAATCCGGCGGCCCGCACTTACGAGCTCGATGATCTGGCCGGGCGCTATCTCAACGTCGAACTGGAATCTCCCGACGACGAGCGAGGTGCCGGGGCCCAGGGCACGCTCGATTTCGGCGGCGGGCCGGATATCGAAGGGGCGGGCCGGCGAGCGGTGACCGTGGGCCGCTTGGCCGAACGGCTCAGAGATGAGCTCGAGGAAAGGGACGAACTGGACTTGCTGGACGACATCGAGATGCCGCTGGTCGTGGTCTTGGCCCGCATGGAGGCGGCCGGGATCGGCGTGGATCGCGACTACCTGGAAGAACTCGGGGAGGACCTGCGGCACCAGCTGGCCGATCTCGAAGAACGCATCCACACCGCCGCGGGCGAACCGTTCAATATCAACTCGACGGGACAGTTGCGAGAGATTCTCTTCGATCGGCTCGGCCTACCCGTGCTCAAGAAGACTCCCAAAGGGGCGCCGTCGACCGACGCCTCCGTCCTCGAGAAGCTCGCCGACGCCCATCCGATCGTGTCCGCTCTGCTCGAGTACCGCGAGTTGGAGAAGCTGCGTTCGACCTACGTGGACGGCTATCTGCCGCTGATCGAAGAGGACGGCCGCATCCACACCCGCTTCAACCAACTGGCCGCGACCACCGGACGGCTGTCATCGGACAATCCGAACTTGCAGAACATCCCGGTCCGTTCCGAGCGCGGCAAGACCATCCGGCGGGCCTTCGTGCCTCGCCACGGCCGGCGGTTCGTGATTGCCGACTACTCGCAGATCGAGTTGCGGGTCCTCGCCCACCTGAGCNNGCGAGGACCCGGGTCTGCTTGAGGCCTTCCGGGGAACGGAAACCGACATCCACACCGAGACGGCGGCCCGGGTCTTCGGGTTGGAACCGGCGAACGTGACCCATGAGATGCGCCGCCGCGCCAAGGCCATCAATTTCGGACTCCTCTACGGAATGGAGGCCTTCGGGCTGGCCGATCGCCTCCAGATCTCGCGTGAAGAAGCGCGGGAGCACATCGACACCTACTTCGAGCAGTTCCCGCTGGTTCGGGACTTCCTCCAACGAGTCGTCACCGAAGCTCGCAATCGGGGTTATACCCAGACGATCTTCGGGCGGCGCCGCTACTTGCCCGAGCTCTCCAGCGACAATTTCCGGATCCGGCAGATGGGGGAGCGGATGGCACTCAACGCTCCGGTGCAGGGATCGGCGGCGGACATCATCAAGAAGGCCATGGTCGATCTGGATGCCGGGTTGCTTCAGGCCGGGCTGGAGACGACGTTGTTGCTGCAGATTCACGACGAGCTGATACTGGAGACCCCGGAGGCAGAGCGGGAGGAAGCCGAAGCGCTGACCAGAAGCCTCATGGAAGGGGTGGCCGAGCTGAAGGTCCCGCTGCGGGTCGACCTGTCGACCGGAACGAACCTGGCCGACGCCAAGGGGTAGATCCCCGACCCGGGCTACCGCCGGGCACCGATGCTCACGTGTGGTATCGTTCTTGACGCCTTGGCGCGCCCCGCGCGCGAAGAGCAAATTCTGGAGGAGTAACAACCATACATGACCACAGAACACGAGTCCGCGCCCGCGAACGATCCCGAGGACATCGAGGCGCCGGACGCTTCCCAGGCGACCGCCGAACCGGCTGCCGCCGCCGATGAACCCACCGACGAGACTGGCGAGGAGGCGCCGGCCGCCGAGGAGACGGCCGAAGCAGCATTGGCGACCGACGAGGTCCCCGAAGTTCCGCCCCCGACCGGCGCAGAATTCCCGCCCCCGACCGAAGCCGCGGTTCCGGATGTGCCTGAAGCGGGCTCGGCGGTGCCGACGCCCGAAGAGGTAGAAGCCCCGGAGGGGGCCGAAGCGGGATCTCCTACCCCGGAAGTGCCGGTGGAGGGGGACGCCGGACCCGAGACCGGGGTGGAGGAACAGAAAGAGATCTTCATCCGCGCCGAACGCCCGGCCATCGTGGCCAAGAGTGTCAGTGATCTGCCTGAGGAGATGCTGGCCGACGACTTCGCAGCGGCCATCGAGCAGACGGTCCTCGAATTCAACGAGGGCGACATCGTCGAAGGAACCGTGGCCAGCATCGACCAGGACGAGGTGCTGGTCGACATCGGCTACAAGTCCGAAGGCCATATCCCTCTCAAGGAGCTCTCGATCCGTCACAGCGTCAACCCGCTCGACGTGGTGGCGGTCGGAGACCGGATCGAAGCCCTCGTTCTGGACAAAGAGGATGACGAAGGCCGCCTGATCCTCTCCAAGAAACGCGCCCAGTATGAGCGAGCCTGGGGCCGCATCCAGCGGGTCCACGCCGAGGGCGGCACCGTCACCGGGCCCGTCATCGAGGTAGTCAAGGGTGGGCTCATCGTCGACATCGGGTTGCGGGGCTTCCTTCCCGCATCACTGGTCGAGTTGCGCCGGGTCCGCGACCTCGAGCCATACGTCGGCCAGGAAATCGAGGCCAAGGTGATCGAACTCGATCGCAACCGGAACAACGTCGTGCTCTCCCGGCGGGCCTACCTCGAGGAGCAGCAAGCGGAGGAACGCCAGGCCTTCTTGGACGATCTTGCGGTCGGTGAAACCCGCACCGGCACNNCCTTCCGAGGTCGTCAAGGTCGGCGACGAGGTCACCGTCAAGGTCCTCGAAGTCGATCTCGACCGCGAGCGGATCTCCCTCTCGATCAAACAAACCCAGGAAGATCCGTGGGTCAAGTTCTCGCGCGAGCACGGCGTCGGCGACATCGTCGAAGGTACCGTCACCAAGACTGTGCCCTTCGGTGCCTTCGTTTCGGTGGGCGACGGGGTCGAAGGACTCGTCCACGTGTCCGAGATCGCCATCCACCGTGTGGAGTCCCCGGAACTGGAGCTTTCCATCGGCCAAGCGGTCTCCGTCAAAGTCACCGAAATGGACGAGGAGCGCCGCCGGGTCAGTCTGTCGATCAAGCAGGCCAATCCCGAGTGGAAGGAGCGGGAGCCCGAGCAGCGTGCCCCGCGTCGCAAGCAACCCGAGGTGAGGGAGTTCCAGCGCGAGGAGCCTGAGGAAGAGCAAGAGCGGACGTTCGACGTCGATTCCTCGCTCGAAGCAATTCTTCAAGAGCTTAAAGAGCGCGGCATCGGCCGCCGATAGGTACTTCGGAAGGTTGACACCCGGAAGATCTGTGGGACCCTGTTGGGTGCCGGGCAGATTCGGACGGGGGGAAACCGCGCATCTCTACCAGACGGAGTTGGCCGTGCCTAAAGGAGACGACAGGGAATGCCGAAACTCCTGCACGGCCCCCGCCGCACCGGTGGTCCGTCGGACGGCAGATGGGCAAGGTCACTCTACGTGACGGGAAATCAATGAAATATCGACCCAGGTCGGCCATTGTTATCGTGGTACCGAACGGGTTATAGACCGAAGGAGATTCGATGGGCAGGCGAACCCTGGTCCTGATTGTGGCGTTGCTGCTTGCGGGCATTGCTGCATTTGCCGTGTGGCAATTCCTCTCCAATGTGGAAGAGGAGAAAGAGGCCGAGCTCGACCTGGTGGTTGTGTACCGCGCTTCCGGGGGCACGATTGCCGAGGGAACCGAGGGAAGCCTGGTCCTGTCGCAAGAGCGCGCCATAGAGAGCGAGGAAGAGACGAGGTTCCTTCCCGACAACGCGATCGGCTCGCTGGAGGAACTGACCGCCACCCTCACCGGTCGGGTGGCAGCCGGGCCGATCTCGAACAACTCGGTTCTCACCACGGACCAGTGGGTTGAGCTGACCGCCGAGATCAAGCCCCTGGCGGAGCGCATCCCGGAAGGCAAGCAGGCGATCACCATCGGCGTCGACAACATCCAAGGGGTCAACGGGTTCATCGAGCCCGGTGACCGGATCAACATCATCGTGACGCTGACCGCAGCGATCGAGCAGATCGCCGAAGACGTCATCGCCTCCGACACCCTCACCGAGGAGGAGTTGCAGACGCTGGAGGAAGAATTGGAGGAGGGCATCATCAGCCGCTTCGTCATGCAGGGTCTGCCGGTGCTGGCCGTCGGAGGAGAGATCCGCGCCGAAGAGGAGGTCGACGAGATCGTCACCGTCACGACGGTGGCTGCCGAGGGGGCAGAACCGGAGCAACAGCAGCAGACTGGTGTGCTGACTCTGGAGGTGACTCCGGAAGAGGCCGAGCGGATCGTTTATACGTTCTCCGCGGGTACTGTATGGCTGACGCTGGTTCCAGAAGACTTTGTTCCGGTTCCGACCGATGGAATCACCCGAGAAAACCTCTTCGAGGCCGCCGACGAACTTGGTCAATAGAGACATGAGCGACCTGTTGGAAGACGCGGAAATCGTCATCGTCGACGACGATGACGATTTCCTTGATGAGGCAAAACGTCTCTTCGAGGGTCGCGTCCCGACCGTGCGCACCCTGGCCGATGCGCAACGCAGCGTCGAGGAGGGCAACATCGACCTCGTCATGCTGGGGCCCTCGTTTGCCCACGAGGGAGGGCTGCAGGGAGCCGGCGTGCTGATCGAGATGGATCCCGATCTGGCCATTGTGCTGGTCGCCGGGACGATAACCGCTCCGTTGTTGCGGTCGGCGATGCGGGCCGGACTCAAGGACGTGATCGAGGCGCCGCTGACACTGCAGAGCGTCGCCGATACCATCGGCCAGATCGATCGGAAGGAGCGGCGGCGGCGGCCGGCGGCGCTCCCCCCGGAGCCCTACGGCGCTCCCCGTGAAGAGGGGAAGGTCGTGACCGTCATGTCGGCCAAGGGAGGAAGCGGCAAGACGGTGACCGCCACCAACCTGGCGATGCTGCTGGCCGCCCGCTACGACCCTGCCCGGGTCTGCATCGTCGACGCCGACCTGCAGTTCGGGGACGTCTGCCTGGTGCTGCAGTTGGAGCCGAAGCTGACCATCGTCAACGCCGCCCACGAACTGCACCGTCTCGACGAACCTCTGTTGGAGTCTCTGCTGACTACCCATCCTTCCGGGCTGCGGGTGCTGGCCGCTCCCCTCGAACCGGCTTTCGCCGACGAGATCTCAACGGCCGCCATGACCGAGATCATCACCAAGCTGCGCAGCATGTTCGACTACGTCATCGTCGATACCGCCTCTTTGCTGGATGAGCTCCTGCTGTCGTTGCTGGAGCGAGCCGACCAGGTGCTGTTCGTGCTCGATATGGACCTTCCCAGCGTGAAGAACGCCAAGCTGGCGCTGGAGACGCTGCGGTTGCTGAAATTTCCCGCCTCCAAGGTGCAACTGGTCTTGAACCGCTCCAACGCCCGCGCCCGTCTCGACGAGAAGGAAATCGAGCGATCGCTCAAGCTGAAGATCTCTGCGGCCATTCCCTCCGACGGCATGGTCCCCGCTTCCATCAACGAAGGCCGACCGGTCGTCGAATCCGCTCCCAAGTCGCGGGTCGCCAAGGGTTACGAATCGGTGTACGAGCTGGTCGCCACCCGCGCCAAGCAAGATGCTTCAGGGAAGGCGGGCAGGCGCCGATGGAAGTCGTGAAGAGAAGCGAGAGAAACTCCGCCGCAGTCCGGGTAACCGGGTTGTGCCGGGAGAGACAGTAGAGGGAGAACTCGATGGCATCCCTATCCGAGCGGGTCGCAGCTGCCAAACAGGCAGAGGTGACCTTCGACACCCAGCGCGAGGACATGTTCCGCGAACTGCGCGGCAAGCTCCACTTCAAAGTGGTCGAAGAGCTGGGTCCCACCCTGTACGACCGGCAAATGAGCGATGCCGAACTTCGCCTCCGGGTGCTGGAAATGCTCGAGTGGGCACTCGACCAGGAGGAGTCCGTCCCCCTCACGCGGGCCGACCGCACCCAGTTGCTCAACGAGATTGCCTCCGACGTGCTGGGTTACGGGCCGATCGACCCTCTGCTCAACGACCCGGACATCACCGAGATCATGGTCAACGGGCCCCATAACGTCTTCGTGGAGCGTCACGGCAAGATCGCCAAGACCGACTTCCGTTTTGTCGACGAGGTGCACCTCCGCCGGATCATCGACAAGATCGTCGGGCAGATCGGGCGTCGCATCGACGAAGCCACTCCGATGGTCGACGCCCGGCTCCCGGACGGTTCCCGGGTCAACGCCATCGTCCATCCGCTGGCCATCGGCGGCCCCTTCCTCACGATTCGAAAGTTTGCGGTTGATCCGCTCACCGAAGCGGACCTGGTCCAGTTCGGTACCTTCAACGAGGGCACGGCCGACTTCCTGCGTCAGTGTGTCAAGGGTCGCCTCAACATCATCATCAGCGGCGGTACCGGCTCCGGCAAGACGACCACCCTCAATGTGCTGTCGGGCTACCTACCGGGCGACGAACGCATCGTCACCATCGAAGACGCCGCCGAGTTGCAGTTGCACCAGGAACACGTTTTGAGCCTCGAGTCGCGGCCGCCCAACCTGGAGGGCAAGGGGCAGATCACCATCCGCGACCTGGTCCGCAACAGCTTGCGGATGCGTCCGGACCGGATCGTGGTCGGGGAGGCCCGGGGCGGCGAGGCCCTCGACATGCTGCAGGCCATGAACACCGGTCACGACGGGTCGTTGACCACCATCCACTCGAACTCACCGCGTGACACGCTGGCCCGGGTCGAGACGATGGTGCTGATGGCCGGGTTCGACCTCCCGGTGCGTGCCATTCGAGAGCAGGTGGCGTCGGCGGTGAACCTGATCGTGCACCAGACCCGGCTGCGGGACGGGACGCGGCGGATCACGCACGTCACCGAGGTCGAGGGCATGGAAGGCGAGATCATCACCATGCAGGACTTGTTCCTGTTCGACTATGGAATGGGTGTCGACGAGAGCGGACGGTACCTGGGTCGGCTGAAGGCTACCGGCATCCGGCCTACCTTCAGCGGTCATCTGGAGGACTTCGGGATCAAACTGCCCCCAGATCTGTTTGATCCTGAGCCGTTTGCTCGCCGTCAGGCCCAGTACTCGGCGAAGTGAGACGTTTGCGCAACCTCGTTGCGACCCTGACGGTCGTCGTCCTGGTGCTGGGCATCGGTGCCGCGGCCCTGGCTCAGACCGGCAACGGCGGTCCGACCATCGAAATCACCGATGTCAACGTCGCCCGCTATCCCCGGGTGCAGATGGTCGTCGACTTCCTGAGACTGCAGCAAACCCTCGATCCGGCCCAGTTGCAGGTCACCGAGAACGGCAACCCGGTCGCCGACCTGGAGATCGAAACGATCGCCGAATCCCGCGTGCAGGTCGGCATCGTGCTGCTGATCGACGCCAGCGGAAGCATGGAGGGTGAACCGATCGAAGCCGCCAAGGCCGCGGCGCTGTCGTTCATCAACCAGAAGCGGGCGGAGGATTTCATCGCCGTCGTCACGTTCGCCGACGACGTACGGGTATTGCGCGGCTTCACCAACAGCAAATCCGCTTTGATCGCCGCCGTGGAAGGAATAGAAGCGCAGGGCGACACGGCGTTCTACGACGGCATCATCCGGGGGACCGAGCTGTTCACCGGTGATGCCGAACGGCTCGAGCGCAACATGATCGTCTTGACCGACGGCAGGGATGAGGGGAGCGAGGCGACTCTCGAAGACGCCCTGGCGGCCGTCGAGGAACAGAGGGTCCGGGTGTTCGGGGTGGCGCTCGAATCGCCCGCCTTCGACCCGGTCGATCTACAGACCATCGTCGCCGCCTCCAACGGTCTGTTTCTGTCGACCCCGGAACCGAGCGAATTGAGCGGACTGTACGACCAGATCAAGCGCGAGCTCGACAACAAGGTGGTGGTGCGGTTCACCGCCACCCAGGATCAGGCGGGCGAACTCGTCATCGGAGTCAGGTATCAGACGCTGACGGCAGGCACGAGTGTTAGCGTACCCGGCTTCATCAAGCCTCCCCCGCCCACCACCACTACGACGGTGACCTACCCCGAACCCGTGGCCGTTCCTCAGGCAACGGCCGGTCCGGTCTCGGCCGGCACCCTGCGACTGCTCGGCACCGCGGCGGTGGGGCTGGGCATCGTGTTCTTCATCATCATCCTGGCCGGGCCGGGCGATGAGGACAGCGCATCGGCATTCCGCAAGCGATTGCAGGCCTACGGGCAGGGTCGCACCNNGATCGGCGGAGGAAGCCGTCAAACGGCGCGGGTTGCTGAGCGGCGTCAATGCGGTCCTCGAACAAGCCAACATCCCGCTGCGGGGGGGAGAGGCGCTGGCGGCGGGACTGGGGCTCAGTGTGATCGCCGGCGTGATGGCCGGCCTGTTCACCTCCAGTTGGATTGCAGCCGGTATCGGGTTCCTGGTCGTGCTGCTGCTGGTGGCCGCGGCGATCCAGTACGCCGGCACCCGGGAGAAGCGAATTTTCGAGCGGCAACTCCCCGATACCCTGACTCTCTTGTCGACCTCCCTGCGAGCCGGGTACTCATTGCTGCAGGCCATCGAGGCGGTGGCCGCAGAAACTCCCCAACCCACCTCCCGGGAGTTCGGCCGTGCAATAGCCGAAGCCCGGCTCGGGCGCCCGGTGGTCGACACGCTGCAGGCCATCTCCGAGCGGATGCGCTCCGAGGACTTCAAGTGGGCGGTCATGGCGATCGAGATCCAACGGGAAGTGGGCGGCAACCTCGCCGAGGTGCTGCAAACCGTGGCCGATACCATGCGGCAGCGGAACCGGCTCAAGGGTGAGATCAGAGCGCTCACTGCGGAAGGACGCCTGTCGGCGATCGTGCTGGCCTTGCTGCCGTTCCTGCTGTTTGCGTTTCTCTTCACGACCAACCGCGGCTACTTGGAGCCCCTTTTCTCAGAGTTGTCGGGTTTGATCGCAATCGGCGTAGGCCTGGGCCTCATGGCAGTCGGCGTGTACTGGCTCAAGAAGATCGTGGATATCGAGGTCTAAATGGATCCCAAACTCTTTGCCGTCGGCTCTGTGTTCCTGGCCATGGCCGGCCTGGTGCTCTGGGTCGGCTTCGGTATCGTCCGGGCCCGCAAAGCAGCCACCGAGCGACTGGCCGCCTACGGGTCGGCCGACTACATGCGCGAGGAGACCCTCAGGAAGCCCGTAGCCGAACGGGCCATTGCGCCGATCTTCATCGGGATGGGGCGGGTGCTGGGCCGGTTCACTCCGGTCGGCTGGTTGAAGAAGACCCAGCGGCGGATCGTCCTGGCCGGAAGNNTGACCCGCAAGATCGACGACCGGCGTTCGGCCATGCAGAGGGCCCTTCCCGACGTCCTCGACCTGCTGGTGATCAGCGTCGAGGCCGGCCTGGGATTCGACGCAGCGCTGGCCCGGGTGGTCGGGACGGTGCCGGGGCCGCTGTCGGAGGAGTTCTTCCGCATGTTGCAGGAGACCCGGGTGGGGGTGAGCCGCCGGGATGCGATGCGGCACCTGCTCGAGCGTACCGACCTGGACGAACTGCGCTCGTTCCTGCTGGCCATGATGCAGGCCGAGGCCTTCGGTGTGGCCATCGCCCAGGTGCTGCGGGTGCAGGCCGACGAGATGCGCGTCCAGCGCCGTCAGCGCGCTCAGGAGAAAGCCTTTGCTGCTCCGGTGAAGATGGTGTTCCCGCTGGTGTTCTGCATCTTCCCGGCCCTCTTCATAGTCTTGCTGGGTCCGGCCGCCATCCAGATCTTCGAGACCTTCACCGAGCTCTAGGGGTTTCCCCGCATGGCCGCCGAGGTGGCAGACCCGCCCTCACCCCTCTGGCGCCGGCTCTCGGTGCGGCATCTCCTGCTCCTCGCCCCGTGGATCGGGGTGGTGGTCGGGGCTTCCCGTCCGATTCGGGATAATTCTTTCCTCTGGCACGTCCGGGCCGGGGATCTCCAATTGGCGGCCGGCGAGGTGCTCACCCGCGATCCGTTCTCCTTCACGATGGCAGGAGAGCCCTGGCGCACCCAATCGTGGCTCGCCGACCTGCTGTACGGTTCGCTGGAGGGGGCCACCGGCGGCTTGGGCTGGGTGCCGTGGTTGCTCATCGTCTGTGGTGGTCTGGTTCTTGCCTTGGTCGGCGTCGCTGCGTACCGGCGGGTGTCCGACCCGCTGCCGGTGTCCCTGGCGCTGCTTGCGTTTATCTGGCTGGGTCTCCCCAATCTGGTGCCGCGACCGGTGATCTTCTCGTTCCTTCTGCTGGCGTTGCTGGTGGTGGTGCTCGATCTCGAGGTGGATTGGGCGGTGCCGCTGATTCTGTGGGTATGGGCCGCCGTCCACGGTTCATTCGTGCTGGGGCTGGGCTTGCTGGTGCTCGATGCGCTCCGCCGTCGCCTCCCTCTACGTAAGGCCATCGGGCGGTTGGGGCTGTCGCTCATCGCCGTCAGCCTCACGGCCCACGGCCCGGGCATCTGGTCGATCCTGGCTTCCTTTTTCGCCAATCGGGAGGCACTCGACTTCATATCGGAGTGGGCCGCCCCCGATCTGCTGTCGATTCCCACGGGTCCGTTTGTGCTGCTGATCGCGGCGGTGATGGTGGCGACCGCCCGGGGCCGAATCGGGGCGCGCGAGCTATGGGTCGTGGTTCCTTTTCTCGTGTTCGGTCTCACCTCCGCGAGGGCAATCGTTCCGGCGGCCATCGTGCTGGTGCCCTTTGCGGCTTCGGCGTGGCCTCCCGGGGCCAAAGCCGCGATCGTCTCTCGCGGTTCGGCCCGGGCCAACCTGGTCATTGCCGCCGCCCTCGTTTTGGTGCCGCTGGTCGTGCTGGTCGGTTTCGAGGGAATCGATGAGGATCGGTTTCCGGTGGAGGCGGCCGGATATCTCGAGGCGGAGGCGGTATGGCACGATGACGCCACCGGGGGCTACCTGATCTACGCCAACCGGCTGCCGGTGTTCGTCGACGACCGGGCCGAATTGTATGGTCCCGAGTTCTACCGGGAGTTCGTGAACACCCGCCGCGGCACCCCGGTGTGGCAGCCGGCTTTCGATCGGTACGGTATCCAGCAGGCCCTGGTTGCCGCCGATGCCGGCTTGGCCGACGTTCTCACGGCCGAGAGCTGGAAGGTCGACTTCGCCGACGAACGCTGGACGGTGTTCTCGCGACCGTGAGAAGACGTCAACGGCGAGTTCAGATCGACGGAAGCGCCTCATTCATGCGCGCGAAGCGGGGGACCCTCTAGGGTCCCCCACCGTCATTCCTTGAAGGCGTCCGGGCTAGTTGTCTATGGAGCTGGCTATGTCGCTCCACATCTCCGAGTTCTGATCGCCCGCAAACGCTACCGCAATCAGGGCTACCACTGCGATGAGGACTACGAGTATTCCCCACTCGATCAAACTGGCGGCCCGCTCGTTTCGGATGTTGCTCCGAACAAACTCACTCAGAGTCTCCCAGCCCACTGTCAGCCTTTCGATCTATCGACTAGGTGTCGAGAGCGCTGCCGATCTCGCTGAAGGTCTCGGAGACCTCACCGCCGGCGAAGGTGATCGCCAGAATCGCGATGATCGCGATCAGCACGACCAGGAGCGCGTACTCGACCATGCTGGCGCCGCGTTCGTCCTTGAAGGACTCCCAGCGGGCGGCCAACTCACTCAGTACTGTCAACACAGGAACCCTCCTAAGGCTCGGGTGGCTACTGCGGCAAGTTACCACGCAGAGCGCTCATCTCTCCATAGGTCGGGCGCCCTATTTCTCCACAAAGCCGACTTAACGATTGTCGACCAACCCGAGGCGGATGGCTTCGACTGCGGCCTGGGTCCGGTCGCTGATGCTGAGTTTCTCGTAGATCGACGCCAGGTGGTTCTTGACCGTCTTGGGCGAGATATAAAGGCGTTCCGCCAATTCCTCGGTGAGGCTCACACCTTCTCCGAGCAGGGTCAGCAGTTCTCGCTCGCGGACGGTCAGCGAGGCGGCTCCAGGGTCGAGGGAGGGCTCCATGTACGGATCCAGTACATCACGGAGAGTGGTCGTATGGGGGGTGAGGTCTAGGCCGGCCGAGACCGCTCGGACCGCCGCCGCCAGTTCCGGCAGTGGGGTGGATTTCGACAAGAAACCCTTCGCTCCGGCCTCGATGGCCTGGGAACGCCGTTCCGCGTCGGCGTGCATCGTGACGATGATGGCGGGTGGCGATCCTCCCAGGCGCCTGAGAACCTCAAAACCGGAGAGGTCGGGCATCTCCAGGTCGATGAGCAGCACGTCGGCCCGGCTCTTCTCCGCCAGTTCGATCAGTTCGACACCGCCGGAGGCGGTTCCGGCCACATGAAGGTCGGGGATAGCCGCCAACGCCTGGCTGATGCCCTCGGCGAAGAGTGTGTGGTCGTCGGCGACGAAAACGTCGATCATCCCGGCCCCCAGGTTACGGTTGCGGCCGTCCCGCCGCGAGTGCTGGTGATGTTGAGCACGGCACCGATACGCTCGGCGCGCTCCTCCATTCCTACCAGACCGTAGTGGCCGTCGGGTACCCGGTCGCGGAGAAAGCCCTTTCCGTCATCGTGGACCGTTATGTTCCCTTCGTCGAAATCAACCGTGCCGTGGACGGTGATCGTCTGGCTTCCAGAGTGGCGAACGGCGTTGCGAACCGCTTCGGTGACGATGGCGACGATCTCCGGGGCGATCGACGGGCGGGGAGGCCGGCGTTCGGTCAGAAGGACATCGATCTCCGGGGCCTCTTCGGGAAGCGAGGCAACGAGGCCCTTCAGAACCTCGGTCACGCTCGGTTGTTCGGGCATGCGCAGGTCCGCCACGGTACTTCGTACATCTTCGACCATGCTGCCCACCGAGGTTCGAAGCCCCCTCAGGTGTTCGGCCAGGTCGGGGTCGGCGGGATGTTGGAGAAGGGCGAGGTCGAGCGCCAAGCCGAGCGAGGCCAGGGAAGGGCCGATTTCGTCGTGCAGGTCGCGAGCCAGCCGCGCTCGTTCCTCACGGACGGCGCGCCGGGCGATGTCCTGCAGCAGGAGGATGTTGGAGAAGGCGAGGGCCACCGGTTGCAGCGTTTCCGCGGTCGCCTGGTTTTCCGCCGGGGTGAGTTCTTGGGCCGACATCAGTACCACCATGCCCACGTCCCGGTTTCCCACCGAGAGTGGGATGATCGAGCGAGGGTCGCCGGGTTCCTCGGTGCCTCGTCGGGCCACCACTACCGGACCGTCGTCCCCGGCCAGTGCGACCACGGCGGCGCGGAACGATGCAACTTCTGCCAGGCTCTCCAAGGCCTCATGGCCGACGGTCACCGGGTTGAGTTCCGCCGTGTCGGCCACTTCCGTGAATCGGGTCAGCAGCGTGTTGGCGCGTTCGAGTCTCTCGAGCCGTAGGGAGACTTCGATCGACGCGGCGGCCAGCGCGTCGGCCCGGGCTCCCTCTTCGACCAGCAGGCGGCGTGCCTGGCCAAAGGTGAATCCGATCAAGACGTAGAGGCCTGCCCACTGGAAGAACAGCGGGAGGGAGAAATCATCGAGGCCCACAGAGATGATGACCAGCACCCCGGCGGCCAGACCGGCCGTGGCCAGGCCGCTGCGGAAGCCACCGAACAGACCGGCCAGCATGACCGGGGTGAGAGAAAGCAGCAGGTAGGGGCTGTTGAGACCGCCGCTCAGGCTCACTGCCATCATGACCAGGGTCACGCCGACGATCGAGGTCAGTTCGCGAACCCAGGTCGTGCGCAGCAACGCCCGCGGCAGGATCTGAGAGCCCAGCACGTAGACGCCGGCGGACATGGCGGCGCCGATGGCGTCGGCTCCTACTCCCACGGCGCCCCGGGCGCTCTCCACCTTGCGAGCCTCCCAGAAAGAAATGAATACTCCGAGCACCAACGCCACCCACATCAGGGCGAGCAACAACTTGTGGAATCTCGATTCCCACGGGTTTGTCCGTTCGGCCATCGGCTATCAGAGTACAGTCCTTCATCGTGTCTGCTCGGCAAGTCAGGGTTCTGCTCACCGGTGGGATAGGCGCCGGCAAGAGCGCAGTCGGTGAACTGCTGCGTGCCCGGGGGGCGCGAGTGATCGATGCCGATGAAGTGGGGCACCGGGTGCTCGAGCCCGGCGGGGAGGCCTTTGGATCTGTGGCCGAGGCGTGGCCGTCGGTCGTGGTCGACGGTGTGATCGACCGACAGCGTCTGGCCGACATAGTCTTCGCGGACCCCACAGAACTCGAGCGGCTCCAAGGGTTCACACATTCAGCGATCCGTCAGCGGATTGCCTCCGCGATCGAGCGTTCCAGCGAGCCGGTGGTAGTCGTAGAGGTGCCGCTACTGACCGACTTCATGGGCAAAGGCTGGCTTCGGGTGGTCGTGGATGCCGATTCGGCGACGCGAACGGAGCGACTACGTGCGCGCGGCATGGACGAGGATGACGTGATGCGGCGGATCAATGCCCAGCCGTCAAGGACACAGTGGTTGGGCTCGGGTGATGTTGTCCTCTACAACTCCGGATCGCAAGAACGACTCCTCGCCCAGGTTGATGAGCTTTGGAACCAGCTTCAGGAGATGGCCGTTTCTGGATCGTCCGTCCCATCTTCGTCGTAGGGTGGTTGGGGTATTGCCCAGAGCACGGGGAGAGCGGCTGCGGCCCGGATCCAGTTGTTGGGATGGTGGAGGATCAAAGACCCGAAGGTCAGGATCAGCAAACCGGTCGCGACCCAAGACAGCCGCACCCAACCCTTTCGTCTGGTCAGGCCCACGTAGATCGTGACAAGTGCCGCGATCAGAGGAATTCCTGTCACGATTGCCGCACCGGCGGAGCTGGCTTTCCAGGTTTCCACATAGCCGGTGAACGGGACCACGACGGTTGACGGTGGAATGGAGGTATCGTTCCCGAAGGCAGCGATACCGACGAAGCGCACGGCGAGACCCGCTACCGCAAATGGAATGAGCAAGGCGGCAACGTTTCGCCCGCGCGTCGGGAGTGCCGTACCCAGGCTCGGTCGCACCGCGCCCAACAAACCCGCGTAGAAGCCCGCCATTCGACTTGTGGATACGACCAGCGCTGCCATGAGGAGCGCTATTCCCAACGGTTCCGCAGTGTCGGAGGCAAAGCCAACGAAGATTGCCGGGTTGAGGGCAAGGAGGTAGGAAGCTGGTCCGTGCCGTCGGGCCATTGCGGTCGCCATCATTCCGATGGCCAGAAGAGCTGCTGCGTTCACAACCATGAGACCGACGGGAGTCCAGGCCGACCGGCCGAGAGCAGCTAGGCGGCCGAGCCAGGCGTATCCGACTCTCGAGTAGCGGTACACGGGAACGGCCAAATGGCGGGCGGGGCCGCTGAGATCGAGATCGGATGCCAGCACAACAAACGCCTGTCCGTCGCCTCTCGTCCAAACAAGGAAGAACGGATGGTCTTCAAACCAACCAGGGAGATCGAGGCCAAACGTTTCTTCAAAACGGTGCAGGTCGTTCGGTGAAAGCTCGGGAGTCGCGGCTTGGACCATGCCGACCCGGACAATCAACCCGACGCACAGCACTGCCAGACCGACCAGAG
>DHIO01000034.1:173440-200835 GCA_002403855.1 Acidimicrobiia bacterium UBA4744 | reverse complement strand
TTCGGGTTTCGGGTTTCAGGTTGTTGCTTGTCGCTTGGTTGTCGCCACCCATCCGCCCGACCTCGGCAGGCCGTCGGGGTCGGGCGAGCGGTTGGTAGGACGACACCTGATGCCGAAGCTCGTCGGGACGCGCGAATGTGAAGGCCCGGACGGAGATCCGGATTGCATTTTCCCGGCCAGTCGAGGGATGATGTTGCTAACAACCTGCCCAGGTTCGCAGCGCACGAGCAGCGGGCCCCGGCTAGGTTGGTCGGATGCACTCTTCATCGAGTGCATGAATGGAGGAAGGGATATGAGAAAACGACTACCGATCTTGGTGGTGCTCCTGGCGCTGTTGTTGATCGTGGCCGCCTGTGCGGACGACACCGGCGAGACGACAACGACCGCCGCCGAGGAGACCACCACAACCGCCGCCGAGGAGACCACCACGACCGCGGCGCCGGCCACCACCGAAGCGCCCATGGATTTCGAGGGCTATGTTCTCGACGCCGGTGGGTGTGACTACGGCGGCCGGGTCGAGAAGATCACTGCAGTGGATCAGTACACCGTGGAGTTCGACCTCTGCGGA
The DNA here is from genome assembly GCA_002403855.1 of Acidimicrobiia bacterium UBA4744. Taxonomy (GTDB): domain Bacteria; phylum Actinomycetota; class Acidimicrobiia; order Spongiisociales; family UBA4744; genus UBA4744. The sequence continues at coordinate 200,267 of DHIO01000034.1, read as the reverse complement.
CCGCATCCCGCGTTCCTGGCGCAGATGGCCTTCGGGGTCTTTGGAATCCAGCCCGAAGAGCATCTCGAGGCGACGGGCGGTGCTCCGCTCGACAATCCCGTCGGGACGGGTCCGTACTCGCTCAGAGAGTGGGTCCGCGGCGACTCGGTGGTGTTCGATCGCTTCGACGACTACTACGGCGTCAAGCCGGCGCATTCGACCGCCGTCCTGAGGTGGGCGACGGAGAGCGCCGGACGCTTGCTGGAATTGCAGTCGGGCACCGTCGATGGAATCACGTTCCCCGGTACGGAAGACCTGGTGACGATCGAGGACGATCCCAACCTGGTGCTGCTACCCAAGCCGGAACCGAACATCTTCTACACCGGGTTCACGAACGTCTTCGAGCCGTGGGGCGATGTGAATGTTCGCAAGGCCGTTGGGCTCGGTATCGACCGGCAGCGGATCGTCGACACCTTCTACGCCCCGGGATCCGAGGCGGCTTCGCACTTCACGCCGTGCTCTGTGGAGAACGGTTGCCAGGGTGATTCGTGGTACGACTTCGACCCGGACGCGGCGAAGCAGTTGCTGGCCGACGCCGGTTTCCCGGACGGGTTCTCGACATCGATTTACTACCGTGATGTGACCCGCGGCTACCTGCCGACACCGGGCGACGTAGCGGCCGACATTCAGGCTCAGCTCAAGACGAACCTGAACATCGATGCCGAGATCGTGCAGATGGAGTCGGGAGAGTTCATCCAGGCCTGCTCGACGGCCGGTACCTGTGACGGAATTCACCTGTTGGGCTGGACGGGCGACTACCCGCACGTCACCAACTTCCTGGACTTCCACTTCGCGGCAGGCAACGCCCAGTTCGGTGAGCCCCATCCGGAGATCTACGAACCTCTGGAAGCGGCTTCTCAGCTGGCTTCGGCGACCGAGGCGGCTCCTCTCTACGAGGAAGCCAACAACGCCATCAAGGAACTGGTCCCGATGGTGCCGATTGCTCACGCCGGCGCCTTTCTGGCTGCCGGTGCCAACGTCGAAGGCGCTCACGCCACTCCTTGGGGTCACGTGCAGCTGAACCTGTGGGACAACGGAACCGACACCCTGGTGTTCATGCAGGGCAACGAGCCCATCTCGTTGTACTGCTCGGATGAGACCGACGGGGAGTCGTTGCGTGCCTGCGGCCAGGTCATAGAGGGTTTGTACTCCTACACCATCACTGGTGAGGTTCAGCCGCAACTGGCCACCGAGTGTGTGCCGAACGACGATCTGAGCCTGTGGACGTGCGCACTCCGTGAGGGCGTTCTGTTCCACGACGGGTCGACGTTCGATGCCAACGATGTCTTGGCCTCATTCTCGGCCGGTCTTGATGCAGCCAACCCGCTGCACGTCGGCAACAGNNACGAGGGGGAGACGCCCGGCGTCTCCCCCTCGTCTATGCTCCTCTCACCCGATGATTACCTACATCACCCGCCGGGTCTTGTTGGCCATCCCGGTCCTGATCGGGATCGTGGTGGTTGTGTTCCTCTTGATACGGGCGATCCCGGGTGATCCCTGCACTTCGCTGCTCGGCGAGCGTGCCACCGAAGAAGCCTGTGCCCGTTTCAATGAAGCCAACGGTTTGGACAGACCGGTGCTGGTCCAACTGGGCATCTACATGAAGAATGTCTTCACCTTCAATCTGGGAGACTCCGTCCGCTTCTCCCGGCCGGTCAGTCAGCTCCTCATCGAACGTCTGCCGCTCACCACCGAACTGGCGTTGTCCGCCCTGACTCTTGCCGTGCTGGTAGGAATACCGCTCGGCGTGTTGGCAGCCCGACGCCACAATACGGCCATCGACACCGGAACGATGGCTCTGGCCAACATAGGGGTGTCGATGCCCGTCTTCTGGCTGGGTCTGATGCTGGCCTACATATTCGCCCTCCTGCTTCGGGACACCGCCTTCGCTCTTCCTCCCTCTGGGCGGCTCAGCGCCGGCGTCTTCTCGATCCCCTACTTCGAAGTGTGGGGTTGGCAACTCGAAGAAGGTTCGACGGCTGCCCGGGTGCACGAATACATTTCCAATCACTACATCTTCAACAACCTCATCACCGGTCAGTGGGAGGTGTTCTGGGACGCCGTGAAGCACATGATCCTCCCGGCCGTTGCCTTGGCCACCATCCCCCTTTCCATCATCGCCCGCATCACCCGCAGCTCGCTGCTCGAGGTGATGGGTAAGGACTTCATCCGTACCGCTCGGGCCAAGGGTGTCAAAGAGCGTTGGGTGGTCAGGAGCCATGCCTTCCGCAACGCCATCCTGCCAGTCGTCACCATCATCGGACTCCAGCTGGGAGCATTGTTGGGCGGGGCCGTGCTCACCGAGACCGTGTTCAACCTGGCCGGGGTTGGTCGAGCCCTCTTCGACGCGATCACCGGTCGTGACTATGCGATCGTGCAGGGTTTCACGGTGGTGGTCGCCGGTGTCTATGTGATCGTCAATCTGCTCGTCGATCTGTCCTATGCCTACCTAGATCCGAGGATCAGACTCGAATGACAGCCTTCAATCGCCGCCAAGCCATCGAACAGCTCCAGGCGGAAGCCGGGGACGTCGACCGCCTCCTCGAGAAGCCGTCGACGCAGTGGCGCTTGGCTTTGCGGAGATTCCGGGGTCGCAAGTCCGGAATGATCGGCCTGGGCATCATCCTCTTTCTGATATTCGTTGCCATCTTTGCGCCGTTCTTGGCACCCTATGGGCCGACGGAGATCCTCATCGGGGTTGAGGACGTAAGCAGATACGATCCGCCCTGCATTCACCTCCTCGGATGCCCCGAAGATCGACCACAGCACATCATGGGCATCGACGGCAATGTGCGGGACCAATTCTCTCGCATTATCTACGGGTCGCGGGTGAGCTTGACCTTGGGCTTCTTCACCGTGACTCTGGCACTACTGGTCGGTTCATCAATCGGCGCTCTGGCCGGGTATCGGGGCGGGTGGTTCGACAACATCGTCATGCGGTTCATGGACGTGATTCTGGGATTCCCTTCTCTGCTTCTGGCCATTGCCATCGTGGCAGTGCTCGGCCCCGGGCTGCGCAATGCCTTGATCGCCATCGCCATCGTCACCCTGCCCGGCTACGCACGGGTCATGCGCGCCCAGGTGTTGGCCATCAAGGAGAGCGATTACGTGTCGGCCTCTCGAGCTCTGGGAGCTTCGCCCACCCAGATCCTCTTGCGCCGGGTCATCCCCAATGCGCTGACTCCGCTCGTCGTGCTGGCCACGCTGGGCATCGCCACCGCTATTCTCGAGGCGGCCGGCCTCTCCTTCCTGGGTCTCGGCGCCCAACCCCCCCAGGCAGAGTGGGGTTCGATGCTGGCCTCCGAACGCAATCAGGTGTTCAACGCCCCGCACCTCGTGTTCTTCCCCGGTCTGGCCATCATGATCACTGTGCTCGGCTTCAACCTCATGGGCGATGGCATGCGCGACGCTCTCGACCCCACCCTCAACCGATGAGTGCTGCGAGCCCGCTCCCGGCGAACGGCGAGGACGGAGTGCTGGGCGAGGTCGCTCCCGCCGAACACCTCCTCGAGATCCGCGGTCTGAAGACTCACTTCGACACCCGGCAGGGCGTGGTGAGAGCAGTAGACGAGGTCGATCTCCACGTCGATCGCGGCGAAGTGCTCGGCCTGGTCGGCGAATCGGGCTGCGGGAAGTCGGTGACCTCACTCTCGATCATGGGGCTCATTTCTCACCCTGGTGAAATCGTCGCCGGTGAGATCCTCTTCGACGGCCGCGACCTCGCCTCCATGAAGAAGGACGAAATCCGCAAGCTGCGCGGTGAGAACATCTCGATGATCTTCCAACAGCCGACCTCCGCTCTCAATCCGGTGTATCGGGCCGGCGGACAGATCAAGGAAGTGTTCGAACTGCACCGCGATTGGTCGAAGGACGTGGAACAGGAGAAGGTGATCGAGGCCCTGGGTCAGGTCGGGATTCCCGATCCGGAGCGCCGGGCCGCGGCGTACCCACACGAGTTATCCGGCGGCATGGCGCAAAGAGTGATGATCGCCATGGCGCTCGCCTGCGAACCGGAGCTGCTCATCGCCGATGAGCCGACCACTGCGCTCGATGTGACCATCCAAGCCCAGATCCTCGATCTGATGCGCGACCTTCAGCGTTCGTCCGACACTGCGGTCATTCTCATCACCCACGACCTGGGCGTGGTGGCCGAAATGGCCGATCGGATCGCGGTGATGTACGCGGGAGAGATCGTCGAAGAAGCCGATGTCCGCACCATTTTCAAGAACCCCCTTCACCCCTACACGCAGGGTCTGGTCGGCTCGATCCCGGTGCTGGGTACGGTCAAAACCGTCCTGGACACCATCCCCGGCGTCGTCCCTTCGCTGATCGATCTTCCTCCCAACTGCCGGTTCGCGGCGCGGTGTGTGTCGCGGATCGAACACGGCCTGGAGATCTGCACCCAACGAAAGCCGGACCTGCTGGAGGTCGACGAAGGCCACAAGGTCCGCTGCTGGCTGTATCAGGATGAGGGCGCCGATGCCTGAGAACCTCGTTGAGATCCGCAACCTGGTGAAGCAGTTTCCGGTCAAGGCGGGGCTGCTACAGCGACAGGTGGCGACCGTCAACGCAGTGGCCGGAGTGGACCTCGACATACGAAAAGGCGAAACCCTGGGCCTGGTCGGTGAATCGGGCTGCGGCAAGACCACCCTCGGGCGGATTCTCGTGCGCCTGCTGGAGCCGACCTCCGGTACCGTCCAGTTCGAGGGGGAAGACATCACGCACCTCGAGGGGAAGGAGCTCAAGCCCTTCAGGCGAAAGGCGCAGATCATCTTTCAAGATCCGTTCGGCTCCCTCGACCCCCGAACACAGGTTGGCGACGCCATAGCCGAGGGTCTGCGACTCCACGGCGTCAAGGAAAGGGATGAGCGGCATGAGCGAGTACGGGAAATGCTCGATCTGGTGGGTCTCAAGGCCCGCCATGCGGATCGCTACCCCCACGAGTTTTCGGGTGGTCAACGACAGCGGATCGGTATCGCTCGCGCATTGATCCTCAAGCCGCATCTCGTCGTGGCCGACGAGCCGGTGTCGGCTCTCGATGTTTCCGTCCAGGCGCAGGTGCTCAACCTGTTGAAGGAGTTGCAGTCCGAATTGGATCTCACCCTGTTGTTCGTGGCGCACAACCTCGCGGTGGTCGAGCACATATCTGATCGCGTGGCGGTCATGTATCTCGGCCGCATCGTCGAACTGACCGATCGGGACACTCTGTATCGCAACCCGCTACACCCCTACACCGAGGCGCTGCTGTCGGCCATTCCGGTGCCCGATCCCGATCGGCCTCGTGACCGTCAGATCCTGCAGGGAGAGATTCCTTCTCCGCTGAACCCACCGATTGGATGCCACTTCCATCCGCGGTGCCCGATCGCCCGGATCGGCGTGTGCGACCTGGAAGTACCTGAACTGCTTCCCCGCAGCGAGGAAGTCGAACACCTGGCGTCGTGCCATCTGCGCACGGGCGACTACCGCCAGTTCGATCCCCGGAGACCGATCACGAGATAGTAGTGCGAGGCAGTGTTGGGCGGATCGGGTTGCAGGTTTCGGGTCCAGAGCGGCGAGGACCACGTTTCCGACCATTCCTACCCGGTTGTTGGTTACCGGGGGCGATGGGGCCGCGGGCTACTTCAATTCGGTGGTCGGGATCTCGAGAGCTTCCAGCCGCTCGAAGACGGTCGTCGCGTCGGCGAGGGATCGCCCTACGGAGCAGCAAGCTTCCAGTTCCTGCTCCGAGAGATTGACCTCCGGGTCCGCCTTCAGCAGGTCCACGAACTGTTCTTCACCATCCCAGGCGTCCATCGCGTTGCGTTGCACGATCCGGTACGCCTCGTCGCGACTCGACCCCCGTCTGATGAGAGCCAGCAGCACCGCCTGACTGAAGATCAGGCCATGGGTCGATTCGAGGTTGGTGACCATCCGGTCGGCGTCGACCACCAGACCTTCGACCAGCGCCGAGAACTTGACCAGCATGTAGTGGAGCACCGTGGAGGCGTCGGGGAGGATCACCCGTTCGGCGGAGGAGTGGCTGATATCGCGCTCGTGCCAGAGAGCCACGTTCTCGAGACCGGTCTGGGCGTACCCGCGCAGAAGGCGCGCCATCCCCGTCATCCGCTCGGAGAGGATCGGGTTCCGTTTGTGCGGCATGGCCGAGGAACCCTTCTGGCCCGGCCCGAAGGGCTCCTGCACTTCACGAACCTCGGATCGCTGCAGATGTCGGATTTCCGTGGCGAACCGCTCGATAGAGGCACCCGTCAGGGCGACGGCCTGTAGGTATTCGGCATGCCGGTCGCGATGTGTGACCTGCGAGGATGCCGGTTCGACATCCAGGCCTAGGTGCTCGCAGACGTATGCTTCGATACGGGGAGGGGCGTGTGCATAGGTGCCGACTGCTCCGCTGATCTTCCCCACCGCGACGGCGTTTCGAGCGCGGCTCAGCCGAGCATGATCCCGGGCGACCTCGAAGGCCCAGGTGGCCAGCTTCAAACCCAAGGTGGTCGGTTCCGCCCACATTCCGTGGGTGCGTCCCAGCATGACGGTGTCCCGATGCTCGAATGCCCCGGCCTTGACTACGGCGAANNGTGGATCCACTCTCCTCCCGGGCCGGCGTTCTCGGCCAGAAGGTCGACGAAAGCGGCCAGGTCGTGGTGGGTGATCTCTTCACGCGCTCTCCAGGCGGCCGGGTCGACGGGGACGGCTTGCCGTACCGCCGCCGCTGCTTCCGGCGGAGCGACGCCGAGCTCACTCCACGCCTCGACGGCCAGGGCCTCCACTTCTTGCCAGACCGCCAGCTTGCGCTCTTCCGACCAGATGGCCGACATCTCGGGCAGGGAATAGCGAGGGATCATCGACCTGATGTTGGCACATGGAGCCCTGGCTCGCTCCTGAACTTGCGTGAGAATCCTGCGGATAGCGCGGGGAACTCACGCCGGAACGGTTGGGGGGTCATCGCCGCCCGCGAAGGTTCAGGTCGATCGAGCGAGGACCTGACGCCGTTCGGGTCCGACCGAGACCCAGCCGACGGGTACCCGGGTGCGGTCCTCGATGAACTCGATGTAGTGCTGCGCTTCCAGGGGGAGTTCTGAGAAGCGCCGGACTGCTGTGATGTCTGTTCTCCATCCGGCGAGTTCCTCGTACTCGGGTGTGCAGTTGTAGAGCACCCGTTGCTGGCGGGGGAACTCGGTGTAGGTCTCTCCGAGGGAGCGGTAGGCCACGGCGATCTTCAGGGTGTCGAACTCCGAGAGAACGTCGAGCTTCGTGAGGAAGAAATCCGTGAGGCTGTTGATCCGCGCCGAGTAGCGCAGGGCAACCAGATCCAACCATCCGCAGCGCCGCCGACGACCTGTCACAGTTCCGAACTCGCCGCCGACCTCGACCATCGTCTCGCCGACTTCATCAGACAGCTCGGTGGGGAATGGGCCGGTTCCGACGCGTGAGATGTAGGCCTTGGCGACGCCGATGATCCGATCGACGGTTTTTGGTCCGATACCCGAGCCGGTCATCGCCCCACCGGCCGTCGGACTCGACGAGGTGACGAACGGATAGGTCCCGTGGTCGATATCGAGCAGAGTCCCCTGGGCGCCCTCGAACAGAACCTCGCGGTCGGCGTCGATGGCTTCCCAGATCAATAGCGAGGTGTCGGTGACGAAAGGGAGCAGCGCTTCCGCGTAGCCGAGGTATTCGGCCGCGATGTCCTCGGCATCCATGGGCAGTTGGTTGTAGACGCGGGTCAGGGTTCGGTTCTTTTCGGACAGGGCCGCGGTCAGCTTGTCGCGGAAGATCTTGGGGTCGAAGAGATCCTGAACTCGGATTCCCTGCCGGGAGTACTTGTCGGCGTAGGCAGGGCCGATGCCCTTCTTGGTGGTGCCGATCATCTGCCGTCCCAGATACCGCTCCATGACTGCGTCGAGCTTGCGGTGATAGGGCATGATCAGGTGAGCGTTCGAAGAGATGCGAAGCCGTGCGGGATCGATCCCCCGGTCGGCGAGCATGGCGGTTTCGTCGATCAAGACTCTCGGGTCGATCACACATCCGGATGCGATCACCGGTGTACAGTCCGGGTACATAACGCCACTGGGGATCAGGGAGAGGGCAAACCGCTCGTCTCCGATCACGATGGTGTGGCCGGCGTTGTTGCCTCCCTGGTAGCGCACCACGAGATCTGCGTTCTCGGCGAAGACGTCGGTTACCTTGCCCTTTCCCTCATCCCCCCATTGGGCACCAAGCACGATCGTGGCGGGCATGTTGTGGCTCCTCGCTGGCCGCGCCGCCATGGTACCGGGAGGGAACAGCCTCCCGGTGGTCCGGTTGGACCTGCTCGCCGGCCTGTTGATCGTGTCGCAGCACTATGCTCAAGTTCGCTTGAACCCGGAGGGATCATCGTGCCGCGCATCCGCGCCGCCAACATCGAAGAACACAAGGAACTCACCCGCGGCCAGATCCTCGATGCGGCTCAAGAGTTGTTTCAGACCGAGGGATACGACGAGACCTCCTTGGGCGATGTCGCCAATCGCGTCGGAATCGGGCGCACAACGTTCTACGAGTACTTCACCGACAAGGAAGACCTGTTGTGCTCGCTGGTTGAGGCAACACTGCCGGAGATCATCACCGACATCATCGCCGGCGTTCCCGAAAATGTCAGCCCGGCCGAGCAACTCTCGGTGCTATCGACCCGCATGGTTGAGTTCGTCTCGACCGACGCCATGCTGGGTAGGGTGCTCCACACCGATGCCTCGCGTCTCTCACCTTCTGCGCAGCTTCGCGTTCGGGCCACCCACCGTGAGTTCGCCAGCGAGTTCATGCGCATCTACATGGAAGGGGTGAAGTCGGGAACACTACGCTCCTATCCGCCCGATCTGGCGGGCCGGTTCCTGCAGGATCTCATGATGTCCGCCGCTCGGTCGGTCATCGCCCTCGAGGAACCGAAAGATCGTCTCCCCGAGGTCACCAAGAGCATGGTTGATTTCATGCTGCACGGCCTCACTACTTGACGACCCGACCGCGAACAGGCAAACGTTCCTCGACACTTGGGGTGCACCACCCGCTCCGCTGATGTGCTCGTTGAGGTCGGCCGGAATCCCGCGTGGTTGGCGTGATCAGGCCGAGAGGGGGGCGAGGAAGCGGTTTCGGGGCGCGGTGTGGAGATCGACTGGCTGCTCGCGGCGATCTACGGTCACCTCTTCGGTCCCGACCAGCATGCCGATTCGGCCCGCGTATCGCTCGACGTCTACCCAGCGTCGTTTGGGCCAGCGGCCGAGCGGCGCCACCGTGATGGTCAGCGGATGGTCCCTTTTGCCGAGATCCCAGACGCCGACCACCCGACCCCGGTCGAGCACCACCGAAGTGGCATTTCCCTGCTTGTCGTAGACGAACCGGGCATGGTCGGGGTCCAGCAGCCGTTCCCGGTGCCGGTACGACATCATCAACACGTCCCAGACCGGCAACAACCGCAGCCCGTCCAACGGTGCCACCGCCGACCCCGCCTGTTGGAGATCCAGGCCGTCGGCCGCAGCCCTCGTCTCGGTTTTGGTCCAACCCCCCCACCAGGCAATATCTTCTTCGTTTACAGGTCCGTAAGCGGCGACATAGTGCTCAACCAGATGGCGTCGGGCTTCCTGAGCATCCAGCGTATGAGGATCGACTTCAGGGAGCCAGTCGGACCACAGGGCATAGGAGAGCCGGTCGGATCGCCATCCACCGGTGCGGGTAGCTCTCACAATCCGGTTCTCGGCGCCCATCATGCCCAACAGGATGCTGAACCAATTGCCCAGCTTCCTGTCGGGATCGACGCGGGCGCGAATATCGCCGGCCGGCAGCGGTCCCCCCGTCAGAGCGCGCTCCACTTCGCGGGACAGAACGTCGTAGACGTCGGCAAGCTGCCTTCGGTACGAGTTCGGATACATTGCCTGCCGCCTGGTGGCCGCCAGGGCCACCGGCACCAGGGCGAGTGGCAATACGTAGACCGAATAGCGCATAGTGCGCACTCGCACGAGCGTTCGGTCGATCTCGACGGCGTGGTTGAGGTGGTCGAGCTCAAAACCCTGGACCCGGGCCAGCGCCGAGAGATAGCAGGTAGGCGCGGTCCCGTAGATGCCCACCGAGCGGGTGACGGCCGACAGGAGATCCGGCTGCGGGTCCATCAAGCGATGATCCCACAGCACGTGCCGCTGCCGTCGTCGTTTCCGCCGTCGGCGACTCGGCTAGCTTCGGTCACAGATCCCCTGAATAGCCCTACCGGATCAGCCGATAGTTGTAGGTGCCAGAATGATGGCTGGGATCTCCGGGGGCGGAGGTGCGATGCTGGAACGCGAATTGAGACTCAATGCGCCGACAGAGTTCCGTCTGCCCGACCTGTCGGCGGGTGGACTGGACGCGGTCGCGGCCGCCCGCCGGTTTCTCGACGCCGTCTACTTCGACACACAAGATCTTCGGCTCGCCAGGTGGGGTTGCAGCCTGCGCCATCGCACGAATGAGGGATGGACCGTCAAGCTGCCTCCGGTTGTAGACCGGGAGCTGAAACAGCGCCTGGAGGTCAGGTTCGAGGGGCGCTGGGATCAGATTCCGCCGGAAGCGGAAGCGCTGGTGCGTAGCTACGCCCGTCGGGCCCCGCTGGAGCCCATCGCCCGGTTGCGCACAGTTCGGAACCCGGTCTTGCTGATCGATGGTCTCGGCAGGCGAGTTGCCGAGATCATCGATGACGATGTGTCGACCTACCTTGGGCAGGGTCCGGCCGGCCGCTTCCGGGAGATCGAAATCGAACTGGCCCAGGGGACCGATGAGGAGATCCTGCAGCATCTCGTCGCCTCCCTGCGGGAAGCGGGGGCGGGGACGGTAACCCGTATGAGCAAGCTGGCCCGAGCCCTCGGTACCCCGGCCTTGAGGGACCCCGATGTGACGCCGGTCGAACCGGGGGACGATCCAACGGTCGGCGAGGTCATTCGGGCCGCGTTCGCACGTTCGGTGTGGCGGTTCATCATCTATATGCCGGGAGTACATCTGGGCGACGATCCTGAGGCTCTGCATCGAGCCAGGGTCGCCACCCGGCGCCTGCGCTCTGATCTCCGCACCTTTGGCGACCTGCTCGACAAGGGTTGGGCTTCGTCGCTGAGGGACGAGCTGCGCTGGTTGGGGGGTGCCCTCGGCACAGTCCGGGACGTGGATGTGCTGACCTTGCGTCTGGATGAGACTTCTCGGTGGCTTCTAGAGACGGACGACTACCCGCTGCGGATCATGATGACGGCGCTCCATGCCGAGCGGGAAATCCGCCGCCGGGCGTTGCTGGAATCGCTGGACCAGGACCGGTATTTCGAACTGCTCGACCGAATGGTCGACGCCGCCAATGATCCTCTTCTCTCGCCTTCGGTGGACCGTGCTTCTCGAGACGCCCTGTTGAACCTGGCCCGAGGACCCTTCAAGAACCTCTCGAAGACGGTAAGAGAGTTGCCGGACGAGCCGGCCGATCCCTACCTGCACCGCATCCGAATTCGAGCCAAGCGGGTCCGATACGCCGCCGAAGCGGTAGCTCCGGTGGTCGGTGAGAAAGCGGTCCGGTTCGCCAAAGCGGCCGCCCGTCTGCAGGATGCTCTTGGAGAGCTGCAGGATGCCGTCGTCGCTCATGCCTGGTTGATGGAAGCCGCTCAAGACCACCCGGCGGTGGCTTTCACGGCCGGTCAAATGGCCGGGTTCGAGCTGGCCAGGGCGGAAGAAGCTCGCCGCAGCTGGCAAGCGGAATGGGAAGGTCTCTCCCGCCGGAAGTTGCGGAGGTGGATGTGAGGGAGGTGCGGGCGGCAGGCGGCCTGATCACCCGGCCCGGTGCAGCCGGCGATCTAGAGGTGCTGGTCGTGCACCGTTCTCGCTACGGCGATTGGAGCTTCCCCAAGGGCAAGTTGGATAAGGGAGAGACGTTCGAAGATGCTGCCCTGCGTGAGGTCGCCGAAGAGACCGGCCTGGTCTGTCGGCTGGTCACGGAACTGGCCGCCATCCGGTACCGGGACGCGGCCCACCGGCCCAAGATCGTCCGGTACTGGCACATGGTCCCGGTCGAGGGCGACATCGACGACTATGTGTACAACAAAGAGATCGATGATCTGCGGTGGGTTCCGATTGAACAGGCGCCCGCGTTGCTGAGCTACCGCCACGATCGTGAAGTGCTGGCCGGCTTGGACGCGGCCGGCGGTCAATGACCTGATTGGTCGTCGTGAACCGGCGGAGCGTACCGGGTTGCATCGTAGGGCAGAGGCGCGGCGATGCCGTCTTCGGTGCGGGCTGCATAGTGGTCCAGCATCCACGCCTGGGAATCGAGTCCCTCTTCATCCTTTCCCGGTTGGAGCCGCACATAGGTCCCGTCTTCCAGCAGCAACCGTGATTGCAGGCTGTCGTTGAGATGCACAAACAGGACGGCGTCGCGAATCAGGGTCAGAATCCGCTTGCTCACCGGGAACAGCACCTCGACCCGGCGGTTCAGGTTGCGTGGCATGAGATCGGCGCTCCCGAGCAGCATCTCCTCGTCTCCACCGTTGCGGAAGTAGAAGATGCGGGAATGCTCTAAGAACCGTCCGACGATCGAGGTAACGCGGATGTTCTCGCTCAATCCCGGTACGCCGGGCCGCAGCGAGCAGATGCCGCGTATTTGCATGTCGATCTTGACGCCGGCCTGCGAAGCCCGGTAGAGGGCCTTCATGATCTTCTTGTCGACCAGGGCGTTCATCTTGAAGGCGAGGTAACCGTCGCCGTGGGCCTGGTGCCGTTCGATCTCTCGTTCGATACGGTTCGTGATCTCCTCTTGCATGGATGTGGGAGCGACCAGGAGTTTCCGGTACTCGGATTGGTGGGCATAACCGGTCAGCACATTGAAGAGCTCCGACACATCGGAAGCGATGTCGCCGTCGCACGTGAAGAACCCGATATCGGTGTACATGCGCGCAGTGACCGGGTTGTAGTTGCCGGTTGCCATGTGCACATACCGCCGGAGACCGTCGGATTCGCGGCGCACGATCAACAGCAGTTTGCAGTGGGTCTTCAGTCCGACCAGTCCGTAGACCACATGCACGCCGGCCTTTTCCAGTTGGCGGGCCCATCCGAGGTTGTTCTCCTCGTCGAACCGGGCTTTCAGTTCCACCAGCACCGAAACCTGGCGACCATTCTCACGAGCCTCCAGAAGGGCGTCGACGATCGGCGAGTCGGGCCCGACCCGGTACAGAGTCTGCTTGATGGTCAGTACCTTGGGATCCCGGGCGGCTTGCCGGACCAATTCGACCACCGGGGCGAAGCTGTCGTACGGGTGGTAGACGAGCACGTCTTGCTGGCGCATCACGGCGAACAGGTCGTTGGCTCCCCGAAACGCGGGTGGGGTGGCCGGCAGAAAGGGCTCAAACTTGAGGTCGGGCCGGTCGACGGCGGTCAACTCCATCAGGTCCGCCAACCCCAGCGGCCCCTCGACGGTGAACACTTGGTAGGGCGCCAGTCGCAGGTTCTTGGCGAGCACGTTCCGGACCCACTCGGGCATGTCGTGGTGGATCTCGAGCCGGTCGGCCGACCCGAAGCGGCGCATCTCCACCCCTCGTTCGACGGCGACCGATAGGTCCGACGCCTCATCTTCTTCGATCTCGATGTCGGCATCGCGGGTGAGGCGGAAGGGATATGCAGCTTGAACCTCGACACCGGGAAACAGAAGCTCGAGGTTGGCTGCGATCACCTCTTCGATCCACACGAATGTGTTCGAAGTCTCGACCAGTCCCAGACTTTCGTAGCTGTCGGCGCTCTCCTCGCTGGGAACCTTGAGCAATCGTGGAAAGGCGGGCGGAACCTTGAGCCGGGCGAATCGCTCTCCCTGGATCGGATCGTTGACCAGTACCGCCAGGTTCATGCTGAGGTTGCCGATGTGAGGGAAAGGGCGGCCGGGGTCGAAGGCCAGAGGAGTGAGGGCCGGGAAGATCTCACGCTTGAAGTGGCGCCGCAGCAGTTTCTTCTGTTTGCCCTTCAGCTCCTCGTAGGACAGCACCGAAAGGTTGGCCTCACGCAGGGCCTTGCTCAAGTCCGATTGCCAGCAGTCCATCTGGGCGGCCAGTTGTGGGATCAGCTCCTTGCGGATGGCAGCCAGCTGTTCGGAGGGGGTCATGCCATCGGGCGGGGCGGAGAGCACTCCCGAGGCCAGCTGACGACGCAAACCGGATACCCGGATCATGAAGAACTCGTCGAGGTTGTTCGCGAAGATCGACAGGAATTTGACCCGCTCCAGCAGTGGATGCCGGTGATCGAGGGCCTCTTCCAGCACACGACCGTTGAACTGAACCCAGCCCAGCTCCCGGTTGATGAAGAGGGAAGGATCGTCCAGGTCATCGATCAAAGGTGCTTGTGATTGTTTTGCAGTAGTCATCGTGGAAAAGTGGGAGGGCTTCATCCCAGAGTTATCGGCGGCCTTCGCTGCTCAATATACAGATTCATCGTCCCCAGGCGCCGGTAGCATGACGGTTCCGAGATTTGCCCCAGAGGTCATCTGTGAAGACCGTCATCCTGTTCCGGCACGGGAAATCCGATTGGGGAGCATCCTACGGCTCCGATCATGAACGGCCGCTCGCCAAGCGGGGCCGCAAGGCCGCCGACCGGATGGGGCGGTTTCTCTCGGAGATGGGAGAGGTTCCCGAGTTGGCGGTCAGCTCAACTGCTGTGCGAGCGAGGGACACCCTCGACCGGGCCATACGGGCGGGAGGATGGTCGTGCCGGGTCGAACTTCTGGATGATCTGTACCTTCCGTCACCGTATACGCTCTTGTCGGTCCTTCAGCAGCAGGTAGAACCGCTGTCTTCGGTCATGCTGGTGGGTCACGAGCCTGCCTGGTCCGAGACGATCTCCCTGCTCGTCGGGGGTGGCGATTACCGATTCCCCACGGCCGCCATGGCTCGAATCGATGTTGCCATCGAGAGCTGGGATGAGATCGATGTCGGGTTGGGCGAGCTCCGCTGGCTGGTGACGCCCAAAGAACTGGCCGGGCATTGACGCCCCGGTGAGGTCTGGTAGCAGGTTTCGAGTTCCAGGTTCCCGGTCCGTCGTTCCTAGTTCCTCGTGACTCGTTGCTCGAAACCTGAAACTGGGAACCCGGAACCCGCCGAATTCCAGAACCTCCCTATCGAAAGCTGACCCAGGCCACCTCAATGAGGTCGTCGAGGGTGCTGGCCTTCAGGCCCTTGTCCGACATGGTGTAGACGAGGTCGCCGACCACCAGCGACCGGTGGATCTGTGCCTCCCAGTCGTACCAGTACTCCTCGATATCGCCACCGAGCTTCGGCTCGACATGCGTAACGGTGCCGACGTCCGCGATCCCTTTGCGGTCGGCGATGATGCCGATCGCTCCGGCGAACCAGTCTTCCCGACCGTCTTCCCACGTCCACGCCTGGATGGGCAGCATCGTCAGGCCGGTAGCCGGCCAGTAGAGGAACGCCCGGTGGTCGTATTCGACCTCCGACCATCCGTCTTCAAAGGTCATCTTGTGGATCCGTTTCGGGTTGGCCGGGTCGTTCACATCGAACACCGCCACCTGGGTGCCCTTGGTGCGGCCTTGCTCGTTGGCGTCCTGACCAATCCCCAACAGGAGTCCGTCACCCATGGGGTGGAGATAGGCCGAGTAGCCGAGAATCTTCAACTCGCCGAGGACTCTTGGTGCCTTCGGATTGGACAGGTCGACCGTGTAGAGAGGATCGGTCTGACGGAAGGTCACGACATAGGCGGTGTCGCCCATGTAGCGGACGCTGTAGATCCGCTCACCTTTGCCGAGCTCTCCCACCTCACCTATGACTTCGAGAACTCCGTCGTCTTCCCGAAGGACCCTGACGTAGCTCTCCGACGGCGAGTCCTCTCGCCAGCCCCACCATTCGGGTTCGCTGGTAGTGGCGACTCGCAAGTCACCGTTGTGTTCCGACATGGCCCACTGGTTGAGGAGAAACCCCTCTACTTCCCCGGATGCCAGGTACACGGCCGCTGATTCACTGGAGATGTCGAACTTGTGGATCTCGGTGGTGATGCCGTCGAACTCGTCGATGGCATCTTCATCTTCCAGGACGCTCCAATCGTGCCAGCGCTGGGTAGCCACGTACAAGGACTCCTGCGAGGCATAGACCGTGTCTCCATCGGCGAACACGCCCACCGAGTCGACCGGCTTGAGACCTTCGGCGAGATCGATGGTGATCACCGAGAGCGTCCCCAGACCCGAGAACTCTTGCGGAGCAAATGCCCGCTCACAGTCGAGCAGAGTTCCCTCGGTGGTGAACGTGCGGTTGCCGCGCTTCTCTTCCAGCACGAAGTAGGGCAGCCAATTGTCGATCGTCGAGTCTTTGATCACTTGCCGGTTGGCGCGTTCCGCATCCCGCTCGGCTCGCAAGCCTGAGCCGGTCGGATAGACGAATTCGAGTCCGGTCGGGAATGAATCCACGACCACGCGGGCGGTGTCGCCGACCATCCGGGCGCTGAGATAGGTGCCGTCGATGTAGAGCGTCTTGACGACGTGCATGTCGTCAGGATCGGAAACATCGATCTCGGAGAGCACAGAGATACCGGACCCGTAGTAGGGGATATCCGGGTTCCAAATTTCGGGGGCCAGCCGGGTCGGAACACCCCACTGGTCGACCCGGGACATGATCAGCAGCGAATCCCCCGAAAGCAGCATCTCCTGGGCCCAGCCGTCATCGAGTCGCAGGGAACCGACCAGTTCTGGCGTGTCGCCACTCACATCGACGTAGTAGAGGACCCCCTGGGCGATGGCGAGAATCCGATTGCCGTCGGTCTTCACGATGTCGGGTTCGTCGACGCCGACCTCTTGGACGTTGGTGGTCGAGTAGTCCACGCCCGCCACCGGCAACGACCGCAGGTCGCCGGCTGCGGTGGTGGCAGGACCGGCTGCATCTTCAGCCGCCATTTCCTCGACGAGCCAGGGACCACCCCAGTACCCGTTGTCGAGTCCGTACGGCCCGACCATCTCGAGAGCATGCTCCTTGACATAGTCGAGGAGCGGTTCGCACGCGTCGAACGGTTGGAGGGCAAACGCCATGACGGCAGGCGCCCCGAGAATGCGGGTCGTAGTCGTGACCGGTTTTGTGCCTAGGCCGACCATGCCCGTCGTACAGGCTGTCGCCAGCATGGTCATCGCCATCAAGATTCCGAACGTCTTGCGCATGGTCTGTCTCCTCGCTGCTGCCTCTCCGACGCTGAGAGTGGCAAGGAGGTTCCCGGAATTCGGCGGCGCGAGCAGAACGCCTATGAGCTCAGTCCAGAGCGTCGGCCTCGGCATCCTCTTCATCGAGAGGCTCGTACAACGCGCTGCTGATGAGGCCGGCGATGGTCAGGGCGACGATGACGATCAAGACCGTGATGATGGAAGTCGCACCCATGATCTTGACCCACTTTACGAAGACCAGGTGAACGCAGGGCAAGATCTAGTTTGCCGGTCGGTGAATATCCTCGAACACTTCCGGAAATCCGGCCTATCTGGCGCGCAAACGTTTACCTCCCGTTCACCGGACGGAAGGAGCCGAGTCACCTTCGCTCCCTAGCGTGCCGGTCTCCGGAAACGATCCGGCCGAAGTAGAGACGTCAACCAAGGAGCATCCGATGATGAGACGCAGTCACCGCCTGGGGGTGGTGCTCGCCGTCTTCATGCTGGTAGCCACAGCGTGTGGCGACGGCGATTCCGCGACCACGACCACTGCGGCAAGTGCTGAAGACACCACTACGACCGCGGCAGGAGATGCCCCCACCACGACCGCGCCCGCTTCCTCCGGCGGGATGCTTCCCGCCGTCGACCCCCTCGATGTCACCGGCGACATCGTTACCGCCGGGAGCTCCACCGTCTTCCCGCTTTCGGAAGCCATGGTCGCCCGGTTCATCGACGAAGGGTATGGCGGGCAAATCACCATCGACAGCATCGGTTCGGGAGCCGGATTCGAGCGGTTCTGCGAATCGGGAGAGACCGACATCTCCAACGCCAGCCGGCCCATCAAGGATTCGGAAGTTGAATCCTGCCGGTCCATCGGCCGTGAGCCAATCGAGTTCCGGGTAGGGACCGACGCACTGGCAGTGACGGTCAGCCCGACCAACACCTTCGCGTCCGACATCACCTTTGAGGAGCTGGCCGCATTGTTTTCGACGGCCCAAACCTGGCAGGACGTGCGGGCTGATTGGCCGGCCAATCAGATCCAACGGTTCATTCCGGGCACCGACAGCGGCACTTTTGACTACTTCGTTGAAGAGGTCTTCGACGACGAGAAGGATCCGATCCTGAGCGCGGGCAACCTGCAACAATCCGAGGACGACAACGTGCTCGTGCAGGGCATCACCGGAGATAGCTGTGATCCGTCCGATCCGTCGACGGCTTGTGCGGTGGGATTCTTCGGGTACGCCTATTTCAGCGAGAATGCCGATCGTCTCAACGTGATGGACATTGAAGGGGTCGAGCCGAACCAGGCGAGCGTCGATGCGGGAGAATACCCGCTAGCCCGACCGCTCTACATGTACAGCACAGCAGGGATCATGGCCGAGAAAACCCAGGTAGCCGATTTCATCAACTTCTACCTGACGTACGTCAACGAAGAAGTCATCGACGTTGGTTACTTCCCGGCTTCCGTGGCTGATCTCGACGCCGCCAAGCAAGCCTGGCTCGACGCCGTAGGTTGAGCTCCCTCCTCGGTCTCCTTTCTTCGAGCATCACATGACCACCGACGCTTCCCCTCTCGATCTGACCGGAGCCGCTCAACTCCGGAAACGGCCGCGGCCGCTGGAGATGCTCATCCAGGGCTCTCTTTTCGTCGCCGCGGCAATCTCGATCGTGACCACGATTGGCATCGTCTACGAATTGGGCAAAGAGGCCCTGTTGTTCTTCAGTGCGGAGGAGGTCACCCTCGGCGAGTTCCTGACCTCGACCAAGTGGCAACCTGCCATTCTCGACTTCGGGATCTGGCCCCTCATCCTGGCCACGGTCCTGACCAGCTTGATAGCGATGGCGGTGGCGCTTCCGGTCGGGCTGGCAACCGCCATCTATCTCAGCGAGTATGCCTCCGAACGGTCGCGTGGAGTGCTCAAACCAGTTCTCGAGGTGCTGGCCGGAATACCAACCGTCGTATATGGGTACTTTGCCCTCACCTTCATGACCCCGCTGCTTCGCTCCATCTTTGGGGATGGGGTCGTGCAGATCTTCAACACTGCATCAGCCGGGATCGTCGTGGGGATACTGATCATCCCCATGGTCAGTTCGATGGCGGAAGATGCCCTCCACGCCGTGCCCACATCGTTGCGGGAAGCTGCCCACGCTCTGGGCGCCACCAGGTTGGAGACTTCGTTGCGGGTGGTGCTCCCGGCTGCTCTTTCGGGCATAACCGCTGCGTTCGTAGTGGCGATTTCCCGGGCCATTGGCGAGACCATGGTGGTTGCCATTGCCGCCGGAGCCGGACCGCGCAATTTCACCTTTGGAGAGGACAGTCTCTTCGGATACATCTTCAACCCGTTCGTGGCCGGCGAGACGATGACCGGCCATATCGTCCGCATCAGCGGCGGCGACCTCAGCTACGACTCGATCGACTACAACAGCATCTTTGCAATCGGCTTGACGCTCTTCATTCTCACGTTGGGGCTCAACGTTCTCAGCCGACGGTTTGTTACCAAGTTCCGAGAGGTGTACGAGTGAGCGATCATCCTGGGTCCTCGTACCCGGAAGGGGCGGAACTCGAATCCAACACTCGACACCGTCACCGTTTGGGTAGGGCGTTCAAGCTCAGTTTCTTGGTGTCGTTGATGATCGCCGTGATTGCTCTGCTCACCCTCTTGTTCCAGGTGATCAACACTTCGTTTGGGCTGGTAGCGCTCGAGAATGAGGTTCAACCGGCCTCGCTAGTCGCGGAAGTCGGACGGGATGGCGACCTGGTCGATCTTCCCAAGGAGGATCTCGTGGCGTTGCTTCAGGGACGGATCTCCAACAACGTCGGTCGCCGATTGGAACGCGAACAGCGCTTCTATCCGGATCGCCTGGTCTTCGAAACGGAAGCGAAGTATGCGGAGTTGTGTGGGAGCTCCGAACCGGTCGCCGGGTGTACTGCACCCGCCCGCGACCAAGCCGGGGTCTATCAACTGGTGGTTGAGAGAATCGTTCAGCCGACCGTCTTGCAGACCTGGACCCTCTTCGACTCGATACTCAACCGGGACGAAATCGAACAGGAAGCGGTGACCGAATATCCTCAAGCACAGCTGGCTTTCCGGTCCTGGCTCAACGGGCGGTTCTTGGTCAGCCCGCAATCGCCGGATCCGGAAGTGGCCGGAGTGCGGACCGCCATTCTCGGCTCGCTCTGGATCGTCGCCATCACCTTGCTCTTCTCCTTTCCGGTGGGAGTGGGGGCGGCCGTGTACCTCGAGGAGTACGCCGGCGACACGCGGCTCAACCGCCTGATCCAAACCAACATCAACAATCTGGCCGGCGTTCCTTCGATCATCTACGGGATGCTTGGTTTGGCCATCTTCGTGCGCGCTCTGGAGGGTTTTTCGAGTGGAGCCGTTTTTGGCTTGACCGACGCCGGAGGTACCGCCAACGGGCGTACCGTGATCGCGGCCGGGTTGACTCTGGGCTTGCTCATTCTGCCCATCATCATCATCAACTCCCAGGAAGCGGTGCGGGCGGTGCCGCGTTCTCTGCGCCTGGCAGGCATGGCACTGGGATCGACCAAATGGCAGACCATCCGCAGCCACGTCCTGCCGAACGCTCTTCCCGGGATTCTCACCGGGACCATCCTGGCCATGTCCCGGGCGCTGGGTGAGACAGCGCCCCTGGTGGTAGTGGGAGCCTCGACCTTCATCACCACCGACCCGAACGGTCCCTTCGCCAAATTCACCGCTCTCCCGATCCAGATCTTCCAGTGGACCACCCGGCCGCAGGACGAGTTTCGGAACATCGCCGCGGCCGCCATCCTGGTGCTGCTGGTCATGCTGTTGACGCTCAATGCCGCCGCCGTGATACTCCGCAATCGATATGCGAGGAGAACCTGAGTAATGACCAGCAACGACCCATCGATCGTGGTGACTCCCCGGGTATCCGCGAGCGATCCGGTTCCCGAAACTCCTCAGACCTATGCGCTGGAGACCTCGGGAATGAACGTGTACTACGGGGATTTCCGGGCCGTGAAGAACGTCTCCCTGCAGTTCCAGGATCTCCACATCACCGCATTGATCGGACCGTCCGGATGCGGCAAGAGTACCGTGCTGCGGGCTTTCAACCGGATGAACGATCTCATTCCGACCGCCCGCGTCGATGGTGAGGTGCTGTTCCACGGAAACGACATCTATCACGAAGACGTGGACCCGGTCGAGGTGCGGCGGAGGGTGGGCATGGTGTTCCAGAAACCCAATCCATTCCCCAAGAGCATCTACGACAACGTCGCCTGGGGCGCCAAGGTGAACGGATACCAAGGGAACATGGACGAGCTCGTCGAGCAGTCCCTGCGGCAAGCGGCCCTCTGGGAAGAAGTGAACGACAAGCTCGACCAATCCGGATTGTCGTTGTCGGGCGGTCAGCAGCAGCGTCTGTGCATCGCCCGGACCATCGCCGTCAAACCCGAGATCATCCTCATGGATGAACCGACCTCNNCAGGCGGCTCGTGCGTCGGACTTCACGGCTTTCTTGAACATGGATGAAGATCGGGCCGGCAAAATGGTTGAATTCGGCGTAACCGCCGATCTGTTCACCAAGCCCGAGAAGCAGGAGACCGAGGACTACATCACGGGAAGATTCGGATGACGGAGCCAAGACGCCACTTTCACGACGAGCTCAAATCCATCGAAGAAGAACTGGTGTTGATGGCCGGCCTGGCCGAGCGAGCGGTGGGAAGGGCCGTCGACGCGCTCGTCCGCAATGATGTTGCTCTGGCAGATGACGTGGCGGCGCAGGACGCGATCATCGATGAGAAGTATCTGTTGATTCACCAGAAGTGGCTGGAGACCATGGCCCTCCAGACGCCGGTGGCGGGCGATCTTCGTCTGATGTCCTCAGCACTTCACCTCCTCGTGACCTTGGAGCGAATGGGTGACCAAGCCGCCAACATCGCCAAGATCGTGAGGTCCATCGAAGGCCATTCCCGGGAACCCACGATTCTCGAGCATCTTCGCGAGATGGGTGACCTGGTGCAGCCGATGGTTCGGACTGCCATGGAGAGCTTCATCCAGCGAGATCTGGCGCTGGCAATGCAGGTCCCGGAGATGGACGATCCGGTGAACCGGCTCAACCGCAGCATGGCCCACGAGGTTGCCCTGTGTGCTCCCGATCAGGATGTTCTGGAGTGGGCAGTACCCATGCTGATGGTAGCCCGAGCGCTGGAGCGGGTTGGTGATCAAGCAGTCGACATTGCCGAGCAGGTTGCGTTCCTGCTGACTGGGGAGTTCCAGGAGTTCACCCGTCCAGATACCGATATGTATGGCTCCTGATCGAGCGAGGAGGGTCCTCGTTGTCGAGGATGAGGAGAGCCTTGCAGAGTCGATCCGCTACAACCTCGAACGTGACGGGTATTCGGTCGAGGTGGCATTCGACGGTCGTGATGCTCTCCGGCAGGCAAGAACAACGCCACCCGATCTGGTCCTGCTCGATTTGATGCTTCCGGAGATGGCCGGCCTGGACGTGTGCCGCGCCCTGCGATCTTCTTCCAGCGTGCCCATCATCATCGTGACTGCCAAGGACGCCGAAGCCGACATCGTGGCGGGACTCGAAGTGGGAGCGGATGACTATGTGACGAAGCCGTTCTCGATGCGCGAGTTGATCGCTCGGGTTAGTGCCAATCTTCGCCGGGTGGATATGGCCGTCCCGGCCGACGGTCGTGGAGACGAGATCTTGGAGGGGGGGCGCGTTCGTCTCGACGTCTCGCGGCACGAGGCAACCGTAGGCGGACAAGCCGTCGACTTCCGTCCCAAGGAGTACGACCTTCTTGCTACGTTCCTCCGCAGGCCGGGAAGGTTGCTCACTCGGGACTACCTCATCGAAGAGGTTTGGGGCCCCGGGTACTACGGCGACATGAAGACGCTGGACGTTCACATTCGTCGCATCCGCAACAAGATCGAGGAGGACCCGCACCGGCCTGTGCATCTCGTCACGGTTCGCGGCCTCGGCTACAAGTACGTAAATGGCTGATCAGCGCCGCCGGACCCTGGCCGGCCAACTGTTGACCTGGTACGCCGTGACGGTTCTTGTACTCCTGGTCGTGCTTGGAGTAGCGCTCAACCGGGTTCTGGAAGCACAGGTGCTCGACGACCTCACGGGTTCACTCGAGTCGCAGGCCTTGCTGCTGCGGGCGACACTCACGGACGAACCGGATGTTCAGACGGCCGTGCTCGCCTGGGCCCGCAATGAGGACCTCCGGGTCACCGTGATCAGCACGGATGGAACGGTGCTGGCCGATTCATCCCGCGATCCGGTTGGGATGGAAAACCACGCCGATCGGCCTGAGGTTCAAGTAGCCCGGGAAGGAGCGACCGGCGTCGCGTCGCGAGTCAGCGCCAGTGTCGGGGTTGAGTTTCGCTACGTGGCGGTTGCACCTAATCCCGACGGATGGATCGTGCGAGTGGCAGAACCGGTGAGCGTGATTGCTGAACGATTGCAGCGGCTGAGGATCGCCATTCTGGGCGCCGCAGTTGGAGCTGCGCTGGTGGGAGTCGGCGCCGTGTGGCTGGTCGCCCGCCGAATCGTTCGACCCATCCAAAAGGTCACGGACTCGGCGGAGCGTATCGCGGGGGGCGACCAAGCCGCTCAACTGGGTGGCGGTCGGACAGTCGAAATGCAGACCATGGCCGATACCTTGAACCATATGGCGGCCGAACTCCGCCGGAGGGCACAGCAAAGCGAGGAAGAACGCCTCGTGCGTGACCGCGTCCTCGAGTCCCTCCAGGAAGGTGTGATCCTGGTTGGTGGTGATGACACCGTCGACTACTCGAACACCTGGGCTCGTACCGCTCTCGGCGAGACGCAATCTCTCAGGCTTCCCGGCGCCCTTCAGAGCTTGGTCGCGCTGGCCCGCGCTGGCACGAGCACGGTGCACAGGGATTTCGACTATGGAGTCCCTTCCCGGCAATTCACGGCTTCGGCCGTGTTGCTCGACGAGGCACAGAGCGTGTTGCTCGTACTGGCTGATGTCACGGAGGTATTGCGGGTGGAGGCCATGCGGAGAGACTTCGTCGCAGATGCCTCCCACGAGTTGAAGACTCCCATCTCGGCCATCCGGGCCGGATCGGAGACCGTTGTTCACGCAATCGATGACGATCCGGAGGCTGCCAAGAAATTCGCAGGCCAGGTGCACGTCAATGCGGTTCGCCTGGGCCGGATCGTGGTAGACCTGCTCGACCTCTCCCGTCTCGAAACGGAGGAACCCGTCTTCGAGCGGGTGAGGTTGGATGAACTGGTCAAGGACGAAGTGGTGAGAATCGACAGCCCGACTGGTACGGCTCCGATCGAGCTGATTCTGGAGACAGAGCCTGTGGAGCTCCTCGGAAGCAGGGAAGATCTACGCCTGGCAACGCGCAACCTCCTCGACAACGCCCAACACTACGGCGCCGGAGGGGAAGTTCGGGTGGTGGTCCGGAAAGTCGACGAAGAAGTAGCGCTCGAGGTGATCGACCATGGCGTGGGCATTCCCAGCCGCGACCTGCCGCGGGTGTTTGAACGTTTCTATCGGGTCGATGTGGCGCGCTCACGTCATACGGGCGGCACCGGGCTGGGGCTGGCCATCGTCAAGCATGTGGCGGGAAGGCACGGTGGGCGGGTGGAAGCCGAGAGTGAGCTCGGCGTCGGATCGACCTTCAGGATGGTGCTCCCGCTGGCCGGCGTCTCTTCGCGAGATGGCTGATGCGTCGCCGACAGCCCTCACGCCGTAGAGGCAGATTCCTTCGAAGACTGTCAGCCGGCTCGAGATCCGGTAGCTGTTTGCCGGCCTTCGCCTACTCCCGATCTGCCTTGTCTTCGTCGTAGTAATCGAGGCGATCGATCGGCATGACCAGAGAGGTGAGGATATTCATCAGATGGGCGGTGATCCGTTTGAAGTATCGATAGAGGAGGGCCCTCGGTACCGCTTCGCGGGCCGGGTTGTCCGTATGGAGCTGCTGTTCGATCAGATCGTCGTACTCTTCGAGGAGTTCGTCGCCGCCTTGCAGCATGGTATGGGCGGCCTCGATGTCCTTTTCGCCGAATACCCGGGCCGTCTCGCCGATGAGTCTGGAGATGCGCTCGCGGTACTGTTGCAGGATTTCGACATCCTCAGCCTGAGAGAGGTCTACTCCGCTGTTGGCGATGTCCCAGATGTTCTTGGAGTAGTCGCCGATACGTTCGGCGTCTTTGACGATGCTCATCGACGCCAGGACCAGAGGGATGTCTGCCGAGGCGCCGCGCACGCTGACGTGCACGACCAGTTGCCTTCTGACCGCCCGCTCTGCCTTGTTCACCCGCCGATCGCTCTTGTGGATGTCCTTGTCGACCAAATCCGGGTCGGTGCCCGCGATCAGGGTGTTGATGGAAGTGTCGAACGTGTGCCGGTCGTCGACCAGCATCTGGCGGATTCGCGCTTCGATCTCCTCGAGTTGCGTGTCGCCGCCTCCGCGGAAGAAGTCAAGCACCATGGTTCACTCCCGTCTCACTGCAGTATCAGTATCCCAATTATCGGGACCAAAACGAAGGCCCCAATCACGTACACGATCACGAGCGACTTCCGGACCTCGGCGACTCGGGCCAGTCTCTGTGCCAGCACCAGGGGGATCTTCCTGAGAACCGGCAACGGATAGAACAACAGGATGCCGCTGATATTGAACAACGTATGGGTGAGAGCAATCACCAGTCCCTCGGGCCGGTCGGTGGCGAGGGAGGCCAGCAGGGCTGTGACCGTGGTCCCGACGTTGGCGCCCAGCGTGATGGGATAGGCATTGGCCAGCGTGAGCACTCCGGCCGCAATCATCGGGATCAGCACCGACGTTGTGATACTCGAGGATTGAACCGCCACCGTCATGATCATGCCGATGGCCATGGCTGCTACTCCGCCCCCTTTCGCCAATACGGTGTTCATCGAGCGCTCGATCCGCCCGGCTACGACCAGCTTCATATTGCGGGTGATGTAAGCCAGGGCCACGAAGATCAGCGCCAGTCCCAGCACAAGGAGGAGAATGCTCAGCAGCGTGTCACCGGCACCCAGGCTGTCGGCGAGGTTCTCAAACGCTTTCACCGGCGCTTTGACTGCTGCCTTGATCGGGCTGTCCGGCTTCTCGAACTGGAGATCGGTGGATCTCCCCAGGAAACCGGCCAGCGCCTCCGCCGATTTCGACAGAAACCCGGTGGCGAGTTCGATCGGGAGCAGTGCTGCAACCGCCATCAGGTTGAAGAAGTCGTGCATGGTCGCGCCGGCAAACGCCTTCCGGAACTCGGTGCTGCGGCGGAGGTAGCCCAGCGACGCGAGAGTGTTGGTGACCGTGGTGCCGATGTTGGCCCCCATGATCATCGGCACGGCGAGTGGAACGGAAAGGGTGCCGGCGCCGACCAGGCCGACGATCGTGGCCGTCGACACCGACGACGATTGCACGAGGACCGTCGCCAGGACGCCGACGAACAAGCCGGCAATCGGATTCGAAACCCCTTCGAAGAGGGAATCGGTGAAGTCCGCCCCAAAGCCCTTGATACCGCTCTCCAGAGCTTTCACGCCGACCAGGAACAAGTAGAGCAAGAAGAACACCAGGGCGACGCGGGCCCAGGTAGGTATTTGCCGACGGGTGGCCGTTTCGTCAGTCATGTCACTTGTCACCTCGGCCGGCC
>DHIO01000034.1:0-173107 GCA_002403855.1 Acidimicrobiia bacterium UBA4744 | reverse complement strand
GTGTTCGAATCCTCGCTGGCGGTGGAAGGCTGGATGCAGGGGCGCGACCTGACGGGGGTCGTCGCGGCGGCCATCGGGGCAGCGACCGCGGCCGCGCTTGGCCGCCACGGCCGAAGCCCCGACATACTGATCCGCCGCCCTCATTTTGAGGTCCTGGCCGAGACGCTGGCAGGCGCGCTGCTCACGAGCTAGGCCCGGTTCCAGGTCTCGGGTTTCAGGTTGCCGGTCTGCCTCCGCCGTTCCTTGCCTGTCGGCAAAGAAACATCTCCCCCACCGTCGGTGGGGGAGGGCACGAATTGAGTTCAGTGGTTTGTGGGGTAGCTACTTGGTGCTCACCTTTTCGTTGGCGGGTGGGGTCGGGATCTGTCCCGGGCTCCAGGAAACGGATTTGGTTGCCGGGTCGTGGCCGTAGCCCTTCCGAATCGAGCGGGCATAGCGTCCCAGCCAGATTGCTCCTGCCGCGATAACGGTTCCAGCGAACAAGGTGCTCAAAGCTCCCATAGCGATTCCTCCTACTTCTTGTGCCACAACTACCGGTCGTCCCGCTTAGCTGTGCTGAGGTTTGGGCAAATGAGAGGCGGGCCGCAGGACGACCTCGCCTCTTCACCATCCTAACTGATTGCCGGTCTGCCAAGTCACTAGTTTCAGGTTTCAGGTAGCGCCGTCCGCTGTCCGCTGGTAGCTGATCTAGGGAATCTCGTCTTCCGGGTCGGGGTCGGGAAGGAGGGGCGGGACCTGCCCGCCGGCACCGCCGTGGGTGCCGGAGCCCGCGATCCACCAGGTCTGTTTGCGGCCTTCGGGGTGTCGGTATTCGCCCCGATAGACGGATCGAACGTAGCGAGCAAACCACCAACCCATGCCGACAATGAGTACGAGCGCTACGCCACCGACTACCCATTCCATCGGGTCCCCTACTGTTGCAGTACTGCTTCCAAGAACTTCTTGGTGCGCTCGTTCTGGGGATTGAGCAGGACCTCGTCGGGCGGTCCGTCCTCCTGGACGATTCCTTCATCCATGAACACGACCCGATCACCCACCTGTCGGGCAAAGCCTATCTCGTGGGTGACCACCATCATGGTCATCCCTTCCTGCGCCAGACTGCGCATGACGTCGAGGACTTCACCAACCAACTCGGGATCAAGAGCGCTGGTGGGCTCGTCGAACAGCATCATGTCCGGATCCATCGATAGCGAACGGGCTATCGCCACCCGCTGCATCTGACCACCGGACAGGTTGATTGGATACTCGTCTACCTTGTCGAGCATCCCGACCCGGTCCAGCATCTTGCGGGCCTTGTCGTTGGCTTCCTCTTCCGACCGGCCCAGCACCTTTCGTTGGGCAATGGTCAGGTTGCTCAGCACCGTGAGATGCGGGAAGAGGTTGAACTGCTGGAACACCATGCCGATTCGCGACCGCACTTCGTCAATCTCGGTTTCCGGATCGGTCATGTCGATACCTTCGATGAGTACCTTGCCGGAGGTGGGCCATTCGAGCAGGTTCACACAGCGCAGCAGGGTTGACTTGCCGGATCCCGATGGTCCGATCACGCAGACGACCTCGCCGGTGTTGATCTGGAAATCAATGCCCCGCAGCACTTCGAGATCGCCGAAGTACTTGTGCAGCTCCAGGACCTGAATGGGAGGAACGTTCTTGTCCATGGTTCACCTCGCCCTCGCCGCGCGCTTCTCGAGCTGCGCTACAAATCTGGTCAACGGGAGAGTAATGATGAGGTACATCAGCGCGATGACGATCAGCGGCGTCCCGTTGAAGGTGTCGTTCATGAAATCCCGCCCGAACTTCGTGAGCTCTTTCGTGGCGATAGTGGTGCCGAGGACGAAGAGAAGAGAGGTGTCCTTGATGAGGATCACCAACTCGTTGGTGAGCGGGGGAATGATGATCCGGAAGGCTTGCGGAAGGATGATCGACCGCGTCGCGGCCCCCTTCGACATGCCCAGCGAGCGGGCCGCTTCCATTTGGCCGCGTGGGACGGCTTCGATCCCGGCCCGGATGGTCTCCGCCATGTAGGCGGCCACCACGATCCCCAGGCCGACCGTACCTTTCCCCAAGGTGCCGCCCGGAATCCGAACCCCCATGGCGATGGGGAGGCCGAATCCGACCAGGATGATCGTCACCAGGGCCGGCAGCCCTCGGAACAGTTCGATATAGGTCGTGGCAATCCACCTGTACGGCTTGATTTCGGACCGCTTCATCAAGGCCAGGATCAAGGCCAGGATCAAGCCGAATGTGAATGCCAGTGCCGTATAGATGATGGTGTTCTTGGCGGCGATGGTGATGACTTCCGGGAACATCTCCGCGGCGATCTCCGGATTGAAGAACGCTGTCTGGATGGTGGGCCAATCGGCGGCGACCACCAGGATCACCAACACCAGCACGAGGGCTGCGTAGAGCGCTCCTCGACGAATCTTGCCTTTGGTCGACTTCTTCATGATGTCGTCCCCGCTCTCCAACGATAAGGGGGACCCTAGTCGGGTCCCCCTTGGGTTGAGCTCTCAAACTGGTCTACCTGAAGTACTTGTCGTAAAGGGTTTCGTAGGTTCCTGCGTCTCGGACGGCGGCCAACGCATCGTTGACGGCTTCGAGCAACGCCTCTTTCCCTTCTTCCTTCACGGCAAAGCCGTATACCTCGCCGGTCGGGTAGGTGGCTACGACAGTAAGGGAGTCATCAGTCAACATGCGTTCGGCATTGACCGGCAGGTCCTGGAGGATGCCCTGGATGTCGCCGGCTTCCATGGCAACGAACAGGTCGGCACTCTCGCTGAAGCTGACAACCTCGACGCCGCCGGGGTTGTTGTCGTTGGCATAGGCCTCACCCGTGGTACCCGCCTGGACGCCGAGTCGCAATCCAACGAGATCCTCGTAGCTGGAGTAACCGGAGTCTGCCTTGACCATCAACGACTGGTCGGCGTCGAAGTAGCCGTCCGAGAAGTCGATGTTCTCCTCCCGCTCCGCGGTGACGGTGATCGCCGAGGCGGCGATATCGCACTCGTTGCCGACCATGGCCGTGCCGCTGGTGATGGAATCGAAGCCGGAGTCGATGAACACGACCTCCAGACCGAGTTCGGCTCCGATAGCCTCCATCAGTTCGACGTCAAAGCCGGAATAGGCGCCACCCTCTTCGAATTCGAACGGGGCGTAGGGGATGTCCGAACACACCGTCAGGGTGTCCGCAGTGACCAGGTCGAATTCACCTCCCCCGCCACCGCTGCACGCACCGGCGATCAATGCAAAAACCAGCACCAGTAACAGCGCGGCGTTGGTCCTCAATCTCATCGGTCTTTCCTCCTCATTCTTCGTAGAGGGTCCGGTCCTTCGACCGAGTTCCCCTCACGAGAATGTTAGGCCGTTCTTCCAGAGCGTGCCTATGCGGAACGGTGCACAGCCCCCAGGTTGGTCTAGCCACGCCAGTCACTAATCTGATTGTTCACGAGGAGCGGTTGCCCGATGCGGGTACCGCCGGTTGATTGAGGGTTGATCTCTGTGACCACTACCGAGAATCTGCTTGCCCGGGTGACCGGCCCGGCCGACCTCCGCGAGCTAGATCATGACCAGTTGGCTCGACTGGCCGAGGAGATCCGATCGTTCATGGTCGACGTGATCTCCCGTACCGGCGGACATTTGTCTCCCAATCTGGGGATTGTCGAGCTGACGTTGGCCCTGCATCGAGTCTTCGACAGCCCGACCGACCGGATCATCTGGGACGTTGGCCATCAAGCCTATGTGCACAAACTGGTCACCGGACGGCAGGACGAATTCGAGACGTTACGCCAGTACGGCGGATTGACCGGCTACCCCAACCGCGCTGAGAGCGATCACGATTATGTCGAGAACAGCCACGCGTCTACGTCGCTCAGCTATGCCCTGGGCATGGCCCTGGCCGAGGAACGGTTGGCGAAGGAGAGCTTCACGGTGGCAGTCATCGGCGACGGGGCCCTCACCGGTGGCATGGCCTACGAAGCGCTCAACCATATCGCCGTGCGCCAACCTTCCAAGCTGATCATCGTCGTCAACGACAATGGCCGATCCTACGCGCCGACGGTCGGCGGGATCGCTGCTTTGGGGCACCTGAGGTTCGATCCGCGCTACGAGTGGACGAAGAAGACGATCGGGAAGCTCCTACGGAGCATTCCGGCCATCGGCGAAGGCGCCGACGAGTTGGCCCACCGGTTGAAGGAGTCGGTGAAGCAGTTGATCGAGCCGGGCACGGTCTTCGACGCGCTGGGGCTCAAGTACTCCGGAGTGATCGACGGTCACGACATCGATCTCATCGAGGAAACGCTGCAGCATGCCAAATCGTTCGATGAACCGTCGGTCGTGCACGTCGTCACGGAGAAGGGACGCGGGTACGGGCCGGCCTTGGACAATGAAGAGGACAAGCTGCACGGGGTGGGGGCGTTCGACGTCGAATCGGGCCGACCGGCCAAGTCGGAGTTGACACTCACCGGCGTGGCGGGACAAGCCCTGGTACATGCGGCCCGTGAACGAGAGGATCTGATCGCCATCAGTGCCGCCATGGTCTCGCCGACCGGTCTTGCCGCCATGGCCCGCGAGTTTCCCGACCGGGTAGTAGATACAGGGATCACCGAGCAACATGCGGTCACTCTGGCCGCCGGACTGGCGATGACCGGCATGCGTCCGGTGGTGGCCATCTACTCCAGCTTCCTGCAGCGAGCATTTGACCAGATCGTGACCGACGTTGCCATGCACGACCTGCCGGTCGTGTTCATGATCGACCGCGCCGGCATTACCGGACCCGACGGTGCCTCCCATCACGGTGCCTTTGATCTCTCCTACCTGCGGATGATCCCCAACCTGACGATTGCCGCTCCGGCCGACGCCGATGAGCTTTGTGGAATGCTCGAAACCGCCTGGGACTCGGAAGGCCCGATAGCCGTGCGGTTCCCGAAGGGCGCGGCCTCCTCGATGCCGGGGCTGCCGGTGAAACCTCTCGAAGTGGGAAAGGCAGAGGTGCTCGAGGATGGAGAGGATGTCCTGCTGCTGGCTCTGGGCAGCATGGTCGAGCCGGCCGTCAAGGCTGCGGGCATGCTCGCTCAACAGGGCATCTCGTGCGGCATCGTCAACGCTCGCTGGGTCAAGCCTCTCGACGANNGTGCTGGAGGAGCTATCCCGTCACCATGTGGCGGGTGAAGTCTCCCTGCTGGGCCTTCCCGACCGGTTCCTGCCGGCCGGGGCGGCGGCCGATGTTCAGGCCGACGTCGAACTCGACCCCGAGTCGTTGGCTCGAAGGATCGGGGAACTCGTCAAAGGCGCCTGACCGCACCGTACAGCGGTGTTTCGGACTTCGAACCCTTGTCTCCAGCCTGCCGGCAGTGGAACCCTGCTCATCCCGCCAATGCGACTGCAACCGGCAGCTGGTGAGCGGCGACGGGGAACTGCGGTCCGAAGTCGAGCCCATTCTCAGTTGAAACGAACCACCCGTGATGGCTATGGTCGCCTCATTCCGGGAGTGCGCCCGGACCCCGACCATGCTTGGGAGGAGAGGGATGATCAAGCGACTACTGCTGCTCGTCGTAGTGCTGGCCATGGTGGCCGCCGCCTGCGGCGGTGACGGTGCTGAGGAAACCACGACAACGACGGCGGCGGAGGACACCGGCGGCCAGGTCGCCGGCGACGGTGTACTGGCAGAGGTCCAGAGCCGGGGAGTGCTCAACTGCGGAGTCAACAACGAGGTCTTCGGGTTCGGCTATGTCGACGCGGACGGCAATTTCGCCGGCCTCGATATCGACTACTGCAGGGCAGTTGCGGCAGCCGTCTTGGGTGACGCCGAAGCAGTCGAATACAAAGCCTTGACCGCTCAGCAGCGTTTCACCGCGTTGCAGGCCGGGGAGATCGACGTGTTGATCCGCAACACCACCTGGACGGCTAGTCGTGACGGGAAGGAAGGAGGAACCTTCCTCACCACCACCTTCTACGACGGCCAGGGAATGATGGTGAAGACCGACAGTGGCATTGGTTCGATCGAGGACATGGCCAACACCACCGTCTGCGTGCAGTCGGGGACTACCACCGAGCTGAACCTGGCGAGCCGTTTTGCGGCCGGTGGTCTGCCGTACACGCCGCTCACCTTCGACTCCAACGATGAATTGCGTCCGGCCTTCGTGGCCGACCAGTGTGACGGATGGACTTCCGACAAGTCGCAGCTGGCCGCCTTCCGTTCGCAGAACCCGGACGCCGACGGTGGCCCCGAGGCGTGGACGATCCTGGCGGAGACCTTCTCCAAGGAACCGCTCGGTCCGATGGTGCGGGACGGAGACACGCAATGGGCCCAGGTCGTCGACTGGGTCGTGTTCGCCACCATCCAGGCGGAGGAGTTCGGACTGGATTCGACCAACGTGGCGAACTACTCAGGCGACAATCCCGAGATCCTGCGGTTCCTGGGCAAAGAGGTCGGCGATCCGCCTACCGTCTTCGATCCGGGGCTCGGCCTGCCTACCGACTTCGCCGAACAGGTGATCAGCCAAGTCGGCAACTATGCCGAGATCTACAACCGGAACGTCGGCCCGGACACTGCGCTGGGACTCGAGCGCGGGGTGAACGAATTGTG
This sequence comes from Acidimicrobiia bacterium UBA4744, assembly GCA_002403855.1. Classification (GTDB taxonomy): domain Bacteria; phylum Actinomycetota; class Acidimicrobiia; order Spongiisociales; family UBA4744; genus UBA4744. The sequence goes on along the minus strand of DHIO01000034.1, from coordinate 166,524 downwards.
GACCCGAGGCGGACTGCTCTACCCGCCTCCCTATCGGTAGACGACGGACGTGGGGGACCGGCCATCGCCGGTCCCCCCTCTCTTGAGTGAGGTGAGGTGGCGGTGACCACCGAGACGAAGACGGGCTCCGTTCGGCCTCCTTTCTGGCGAGACGTCAAGGTGCTGCGGGTGGTCGCCCAGCTGGTGGCCGGGGGCCTCGCCGTAGTCCTGTTCCTCTACCTGGCGAGGAACCTCAGAACCAACCTCACGGCTGCCAATATCCCGACCGACTTCGCATTCCTCGATCAACCCGCCGGAGTCACCGTGACCGGGTCCGATTTCAAAGCGACGCAGCCGATTTCGGACATCATCCTGCTGGGGATCAAGAACACCTTTGCCCTGGCGATCGTCGGAATCCCGTTGTTGACGATCCTCGGGACGTTGATCGGTATCGCCCGGTTGTCGAGCAACTACCTGGTCCGTAAGGCCGCCACCGCCTACGTCGAAACCCTCCGCAACATCCCGCCGCTCCTGGTGATCATCTTCACCAACACCGCGGTCATCCTGTCGTTGCCGGCTATCAGGGACGCCGCCACACCCTTCGACCTCTTCGTGATATCGAACCGGTTCCTGGCCATTCCGTGGGCGACCGCCCAGGACAATTCCGGGACCTACCTGGCCGTCTTGGGTATCGGATTCGTGGCCTCGATCGCGGTGTGGATCTGGCGAACGAGACGGTTCGACGCCACCGGTGCTCCCCACCATCGTTTTCTGTGGGGTACCGGCACGTTCGTTCTCTTCGCGGTGGTCGGCTTCTTTGCCCTGGGACGTCCCTTCACGTTATCGCGGCCCGAGGTGGTCGACGGACGGATCATCGAAGGTGGTTACCAAACGGTCGGTCCCTACGTGGCCGTACTGCTCGCCCTGGTGATCTACACCGCCAGCCATGTGGCCGAGATCGTGCGGGGAAGCATCCAGGCGGTTGCGAAGGGGCAAACGGAAGCCGCCAATGCTCTGGCACTGAGCAGTTTTCAGCGGCTCCGGTTCGTCGTCCTTCCCCAAGCATTCCGGATTGCCATCCCGCCCCTGATCAACCAGTACCTCAACTTCACCAAGAACACATCCCTGGCCATTGCCATCGGCTACGCCGAGATCACGCTGGTCGTGTTCCAGGCGATCGGCAATGCCAACCCCGCGCCCCAGTTGATCCTGATTCTGATGGGCTCCTATCTGTTGTTCTCGCTGTCCATCTCCTTGCTGATCAACTTCCTCAACCGCCGCCTGCAACTGGTGACCAACTGATGGCCGTTCAGACCGACACCGCCGCCGTCCACCGGGAGTCGCCGGCCGTGCGGTGGGCGAAGGAGAATCTGTTCAGCACCTGGTACAACTCGCTGCTCACATTGATTTTCGGGGCGTTGTTCGTCTGGCTGGGGTTCAGCGTGATCCGCTGGGTCTTCTTTGAAGCAGAGTGGGAGATCGTCAGAGTCAACCTGACGCTGTTCATGGTCGGTCGATTCCCCCGGGAAGAATTGGCCAGGGTCTGGGTGAGCAACTTCCTCATCGCGGGGGCCATCGGGCTCATGGCCGGTGCGGCGGCCGCCTCGGCCGCGGCCGCCGCCAAGGAGGCCGGTTTGCCCTTCACCCAGTCCACTCCGCGCAACTGGCTGCAGAGGTTCTGGCCGATTCTGCTGCTGGTGGTGATTCTGCTCCAGTTCAGCCAGACCTGGACTCCGACGGTGCTCACGCTGGTGACGATCGCCATCGGCGTGGGCGCTCGGTATGTGGGGCTTCATCTGCCTCGCGCCGTGCGGCGCTGGGCCTGGCTGATCGTGGTGGTGATGCTGATCGGGGCCTACGGGGCTCTGTCCTGGTTTGGTGGCGTCAAGTGGGATAGTTGGGGGGGTCTCCACTTGACGTTGTTCGTCACCGTGGCCGGGATCGTTCTCGCCTTCCCGCTGGGCTTGTTGTTGGCGTTGGGTCGCCGGTCGAGTCTTCCTCTGGTGCGGATGCTGTCCGTCGGCTATATCGAGTTCATTCGCGGCGTGCCACTGATCACCCTGCTGTTGATGGGTATCTTCGCGCTCGGGTTCCTCCTTCCGCCCGGGGTAGATCCCAGTGACGTGACGCGGCTGATCGTGGCGATCACCCTGTTCACCGCTGCCTATGTGGCGGAGAACGTGCGGGGAGGCCTGCAGGCGGTGCCCAAGGGTCAGACCGAGGCGGGGCAGGCGCTGGGTTTGTCTCCCTGGAAGGTGATGCGGTTGATCGTGCTGCCGCAGGCTCTGCGGGCGGTGATCCCGGCCATGGTGGGGCAGTTCATCAGTCTGTTCAAGGACACTTCTCTCTTGGTGGTCGTCGGCATCGTCGAACTCCTCCAGGTGTCGTCGATCGCCAACAACCAACCGGAGTTCCTCGGGCGGGGCCTGGCCGAGGTTACGCTTCCGTTTGTTGCCTTGATCTACTGGGTTGGTTCCTACACGATGTCACGAGAGAGCCGGCGACTCGAGAAGAAACTGGGAGTTGGAGAGCGATGACGCAAGAAAACGTATACGCCGACGCCACCCGAGTGAGAGGGGACGTCATCATCGAACTGCAGGGAGTCGACAAGCACTTCGGCGACTTCCAGGCCCTCAAGAACATCAACCTGAACGTCGGGAAGCAGGAAGTGATCGTGGTGATGGGTCCGTCCGGTTCCGGCAAGTCGACCCTCATCCGCTGCATCAATCGCCTCGAGAAGCACGACGCCGGCCGGATCGTGGTGGACGGAGTGGAACTCTCCGACGACATCCGCAACATCCAGGAGATCCGTCGGGAGACTGGAATGGTGTTCCAGCAGTTCAACCTCTTCCCCCATTTGACCGTGCTGGACAACATCACCCTGGCGCCCCGGCAGGTGCGCAACGTGCCGAAAAAGGAGGCCGAAGAACTGGCCATGCGGCAGCTGGAGAGAGTGAAGATCCCCGAACAAGCCCAGAAGTACCCGGGCCAGTTGTCGGGTGGTCAGCAGCAACGGGTGGCCATCGCTCGCTCCCTCGCCATGCAGCCCAAGGTGATGCTCTTCGACGAGCCCACTTCCGCTCTCGACCCCGAGATGATCAAAGAGGTGCTCGACGCCATGGTCGAGCTGGCCGAGTCCGGGATGACCATGATCGTGGTCACCCACGAAATGGGCTTCGCCCGGGCGGTGGCCAACCGGGTGCTGTTCATGGCCGACGGTGAGGTGGTCGAGGTCGGTACCCCCGAGCACATCTTCGAGAATCCCGACGAAGACCGGACGAAACTGTTCTTGAGTCAGATTCTGTAGAGCCCTTCGGGCGTATCTAGTACCCAGTACTCAATACGACACCAGATGGCTTGGTACTTGGTACTTCCCCTACCCTGTGAGGCTCGCCGCCACCATCTGGGCCGTTGCGGCATCCGCCGGCGGGTACAAGATGAGCGAATACTCGTCGCATCGATCAGGCCCTTCGAACCAGGCGACCGCCCATACGCCGTCGTTGAGTGGGCCGACGGCCCCTGTGACCCCGCGCACCTCGATCTCCTCGGGCGTCTGGGTCCAGCGAGTTGGGGGAAGCCCGCCCCGCACCATCACGAGCGCCGGACTCCCGCTCTCATCCGTCCAGCCGGTGACGATCGTGCCGGGCTGCAGAGTGAACTCGTCGAGAGGCACCGCCGACACGTCGGGTTGGTCGTCGATCACCCGCTCCGGAAGGACGGTGGGTAGGAAGCCGGGAGGATCACACGTCTCGGGCGGAGGCTCTGTCGAAGGGGTCGTCGCCGGGCTGGTCGTAGTGGTGGCGGTGACGGGGAGGGTCGCGGTGGTGGTAGTAGTCCGTTCGCCGGCAGTCGTACAGGCGGCCAGCGCCAGAATCAGCGTGAAGACGCATAGGGCTCGTACGGCGAACACGCACCGCAGCGTACTTGAGTACTCCCGGTCGCCAGGTGATTGCCACTCCTCGAGACGAGGTCGCTCCGGGGCGGTGGTACCGTGGACCGCCCCACGACACTTGCCGGAACGAGGAGACCATGGACCCGAAGCAGCGCGCCGAACGGGGCTTCGCCGGGGTGGAGAGCGAGCTGGCCGATATCAACCGGTGGATGTACGACCACCCGGAGGTCGGTTTCGAAGAGTATGAAACCTCGGCGCGGCTGGCAGGGTTCATGGCCGAGCATGGGTTTGAGGTCGAATACCCGGCGTACGGCCTCGAGACGGCCTTTGCTGCTCGGGCCGGGCGCGGCGGACCAGAGGTGGTCATCTGCGCCGAGATGGACGCGCTTCCCAAGGTCGGTCATGCCTGCGGGCACAACATCATCGCCGCGGCGGCGGCCGGTGCCGGAGTAGCGCTTGCTCCTCTGGCCGATGAACTGGGGTTCCGGGTGACGGTGCTCGGTACTCCTGCGGAGGAGAAGATGGGAGGCAAGATCGACCTCATCAACGCCGGTGCCTTCGCCGGTGTCGCGGCGTCGATGATGGTGCACCCGTCCAATAGCAACGTGGTCGATCCCCATGTTCTCGGGGTCCGACACATCGACGTTGAGTTCCACGGCAAGGACTCGCACGCCGCCTTTGCCCCCCAACTGGGGATCAACGCTCTCGACGCCTTCGTCCAGGCCTACGTCAACGTTTCTACCTTGCGCCAGGCGCTCTACCCAACGGACAAGATCCATGCCATCGTCACCCACGGCGGGGATGCGCCCAATATCATTCCCAGCTACACCCGCTCGTCCTGGTACGTGCGAGCGGCAACCCGAGAGCGCATGGAGGAGCTCTACGGGCGGGTGATCGCGTGTTTCGATGCCGCCGCCGCGGCCACCGGCTGCACCTGGAACCTCGAACAGATCGGGCATTCGTTCGAGGACATGGTCAGCAACCCGGTGATGGTGGAACTGTTTGCCGCCAACGCCGCCGCTCTGGGCCGGCGCATGGGACGAGGGGCCGATGAGGAACCGGGCGCGGCCGGGTCGACCGACATGGGGAACGTCAGCCAGGTGGTGCCTTCCATCCATCCGTTCCTGTCGATCAACCCCGGCGACGCGGTCAACCATCAGCCCGAGTTCGCTGCCCACACGGTGACCGGAGATGGTGAGCGAGCCGTGCGCGACGGGGCACTGGCGATGGCCTGGACGGTGATCGACCTGGCCCTTCAGGATCGGTGGGGCGATTTGTAGCGGGAACGAGCTCCGTTTCGCGGACTTCTCCCTACATCCCCGGGGGGCGAGGCGCGGGCCGCTCGGAGGAATCGTCATCCTTTCCGAAGAGCTCGGCGATGGCTCCGATACTCGACATGATCCCGCTCATCTCCATGGGCAAGAAGACCTTGGAGGCCTGGCCGTCGGCGATTCCCTGCAGAGCCTCCAGGTAGCGGATGGCGATCAGATCGGGAGTGGGATCGCCGGTGTGGATGGCCCCGAACACCCGCTCGATGGCTTGCCCTTCACCTTCCGCCACCGTCAGCTTCTGGTACTTGTCGGCGTCGGCAACTCGTTTGATGGCCTCCGCTTGACCTTCTGCCTCGAGGATCTGGGCCTCCTTGACACCTTCGGCCTTGAGGATCGCCGAACGTTTTTGCCCTTCGGCCTCGGTGACGACCGCTCGGCGGTCGCGTTCGGCCTTCATCTGCCGGTGCATGGCATCGGTGACGTCCGGCGGCGGCTCGATCCTCTGGATCTCGACCCTGACCACTCTCGTGCCCCACTTGTCGGTGGCATCGTCGAGGATCTCGCGCAGCTTGGCGTTGATCAGTTCTCGAGAGGTGAGGGCTTCGTCCAGTTGCAGATCACCTACGACGTTACGGAGGTTGGTTTGCGCCAGCTTGGTGACCGCCAGTACGAAGTTCGAGATGTTGTATTTGAGCTTCACCGGGTCGGTGGCTTCGAAGTAGATCACCGCGTCGACGGTGACGACAACGTTGTCCTTGGTGATGACTTCCTGAGGAGGAACGTCGATCACCTGCTCGCGCATGTCCACCTTGAGTAGGCGTTTGACGAACGGCATGATCCAGCGCAGGCCCGGATCGACCGTGCGTTCGTACCGGCCGAGGAACTCGATCAGACCCTTCTCGAACGGCCGCACTATCCGGAGACCGGCAGCGACGAACACGATCAGCATGACCGCCAGGACTATGAACAGAATGACTACTGCAGCCATCTAACCCTCCCTTTCAGCGCTACCTCACGCTCCCGCAATCGTCAAGATTCAGAGTGCGTTTCGCGGACGACCAGACGCGTGCCGCGCACTTCGGTGATCGTCACCTGCGCGCCCGGTTCGATGATCTCCCCGTCGCTGGTGGCTCGCCACTCCTCGGACTCCACCCGAACCCGGCCCGTTGCGACGACCGGGTCGACCTGCTCCAGGACGATTGCCCGCATGTTCAGGTAGCGGTTGGCTCCGATACTCTTCGTGTCGTGAATGTCCTGTCTTCGGATGAACCACTGCAAGTACAGGAGCGTGCCGATCGAAACGACGAAGAACGCCGCCCACTGCCAGCCGACACCTATATCCACCCACGCCAGGATCGCCGCGACCGCACCGCCGACGGCAAAAGGCAGGAGATAGAACCCAGCGGTGAAGAGTTCCCCGACGGCGAGGAATACTGCCAGACCGGTCCACAACCAGCGCCATATGTCGTTGTCCATGGCGCGATTATCGCAGATGGACCCCTCACTTCCCCGGGAATCGAGATTGACCCGCGGTCGGAGTGTTCGGTTGCCGGCCGCCGGCCCTGGGACCGTCTACCCCTCGAAAGCGATCTCCGGGTCGTTCCCGCCGCAACCGGGTGGCGCTCGGTCGTCGGATTCGACCTCGAGAGACTCGCCAACACCAAGCACGGCATCGGCTGGGGGAGACGGCAGTCGAGATTGCCGCAGTACTCGAGGCATCCTGGATTGAGGGTCTCGTGTCTCAGGTTCCCGCCAACCTGAAACCTGGAACCTGAAACCTGGAACCTGAAACCTGGAACCTGAAACCTGGAACCTGGAGCCTGGAACCGAGCCGCTATGCGGCTCGAAACACCAACCCGTCCTCGCCCGCATCAGCTTGCACCGTGTCCTCCTCCCCGAAGGTCCCATCGAGGATCTGCAGGGCCAGTTTGTCGGCGATCTCCGTCTGAATCAGCCGTTTCAGCGGACGAGCCCCGTAGGCCGGGTCGTACCCCTCCCCGGCCAGCCAGTCCTTGGCTGCTTCGGTCAGGGTGAGATCGATGCGGCGACCGGCCAGGCGGTTTCGTACGTGCTCGAGCTGGATATCGACGATACGGCGGAGATCCTCCTGGGAGAGCCGGTGAAACACGATGACCTCATCGACCCGGTTCAAGAACTCGGGCCGGAAATGGGACCGCACGACGGCCATGACCTGCCGGCGGACCTCGTCGTCGGAACTGGTCGGTTCGATGTGTTGCGATCCCAGATTGGAGGTCATGATCAGGACGGTGTTGGAGAAATCGACGCTCCGCCCCTGGCCGTCGGTCAACCGGCCGTCGTCCATCACCTGCAGCAGCACGTTGAACACATCTGCGTGGGCTTTCTCGATCTCGTCGAGCAGGATCACCGAGTAGGGGCGTCGCCGCACGGCCTCGGTCAGCTGCCCGCCCTCGTCGTAACCGATGTAGCCGGGAGGTGCGCCGATCAACCTCGACACGCTGTGCTTTTCCATGTACTCGGACATGTCGACGCGCACCATGGCCCGCTCGTCGTCGAACATGAACCAGGCAAGAGCCCGGGCCAGCTCGGTCTTGCCGACCCCGGTTGGGCCGAGGAAGATGAAAGATCCGATCGGGCGGTGAGGATCCGACAGCCCGGCCCGGCTGCGCCGGATGGCGTTGGCCACGGCGGCCACCGCGGCGTCCTGTCCGACCACCCGGCGGTGGAGGTGGTCTTCGAGACGGATCAGTTTTTCGATTTCGCCTTCCATCAATCGGGCGACGGGAATCCCCGTCCAGCGGCTGACCACCTCGGCGACGTCCTCCTCGTCGACCTCTTCCTTNNTGGTGGGCCTGCAGCTTCTCGAGTTCTTCCTGCCGTTCGGCCAGGGTTCGCTCGAGGTCCGGCAAGGTGCCGTACCTGATCTCGGCAGCTCGATCGAGATCACCGCCGCGTTCGGCCCGTTCCGCCTCGGCTTTGAGTTCTTCGATCTGCTGTTTGATCTGCCGAATACGGCCGATCTCTTCTTTCTCGAGATTCCAGTGTGCTTGTAGGGCGCCGGATTCCTCCTGCAGATCCGCGAGTTCCTGCTCGAGGGTCGTCAGTCGCTCACGAGAAGCCTCGTCGGTCTCTTTCTGCAGTGCGGCCCGCTCGATCTCCAGCTGCTGGATGCGGCGTTCGAGTTCGTCGATTTCCTCGGGCATCGAGTCGATCTCGATGCGGAGCCGGGAAGCGGATTCGTCGATGAGGTCGATCGCCTTGTCGGGTAGGAACCGGCCGGTGATGTACCGGTCGGAGAGAACGGCAGCCGCCACGAGGGCAGAATCGGTGATGCGAACCCCGTGGTGGACCTCATACCGCTCCTTGAGTCCCCGCAGGATCCCGACGGAGTCTTCCACGCTCGGAGCGTCGACGAAGACCGGCTGGAAACGTCGTTCGAGGGCGGCGTCCTTCTCGACATGCTTGCGGTATTCGTCGAGGGTGGTGGCCCCGATCATGCGCAGTTCGCCGCGGGCGAGCATCGGTTTGAGCATGTTGGAGGCATCCATGGCGCCTTCGGCCGCGCCGGCACCGACGATGGTGTGCATCTCGTCGATGAACGTGATGATCTGACCCTCTGAATCTCGTATCTCACCCAGGACGGCCTTGAGGCGTTCCTCGAACTCGCCCCGGTACTTGGCGCCGGCCACCATAGCGCTGAGGTCCAGCGCCACGATGCGCTTCTTCTTCAAGCCCTCGGGAACGTCCCCGTTGCCGATACGCTGGGCCAAGCCTTCGACGATGGCGGTCTTTCCCACCCCCGGTTCGCCGATGAGAACGGGGTTGTTCTTGGTTCGGCGGGAGAGGACCTGAATGACCCGGCGGATCTCGTCATCTCGACCGATCACCGGATCCAGCTTCTGCCGGCGGGCCATGTCGGTCAGATCCCGCCCGTACTGTTCGAGGGCATTGAGGGTGGTCTCCGGGTCCTGGCTGGTGACCCGCTGATTGCCGCGGATCTCGGTCAACGCCTCGAGCACCGCCTGCTGGGTGGCCCCAACCTCACGTAGTGTTTGGCCGGTTGGTGTGTCCGACCCCGCCAAGGCCAGGAGCAGATGCTCGACCGACAGGTAGTCGTCCCGCATCTCCTTCCGGCGTGAGTCCGCAGTCTCGAAGACCCCGAGGAGGTTCTGGGAGATGGCCATCTCGCCCCCGTACACCTTGGCGAGGCTCTCTAGTTGTCCGTCGATGCGCCGCCGCAGTTCCGGGGGTTGGATGCCCAGCTTGGAGAGAAGGGGATAGACGATACCGTCCGTCTGATCGAGCAGTCCCAGAAGGAGATGGGCCGGCTCCACATGCTGGTGATGGTGGGCCTCGGCGAATTCCCGGGCACGTAGCATCGCCTGTTGAGACCGGTGGGTGAAATGTTCGAAATCGACGGCCATGCTTCTCCCTCCTGTAGGGTTGCCTCAACAGAGACAACACATATCGTAGTCAAGAGATTCCAATAAATCTAAGTCTAATACTATCAGATTTGGGAGGATGTGATGAACTCCAAGACTCCCTCCGAGTCGCTGACGAGCATGGCGCAAGTGATGCAGATCACCGACGCCAACACGGCCGGGTTCGTGCACGGTGGTTCGATCATGAAGCTGGTGGACTCGGCCGCCGGAGTGGCCTCGATGCGGCACGCCCAGCGGAGGGTGGTGACCGCCCAGGTCGACTCGCTCAGCTTCCACGCACCGGTGCACATCGGTGATGTGTTGAGTTTGACCGCCTGCGTGACGCAAGCATGGACGTCGTCGATGGAGGTGGAAGTCACGGTCTATCGCCAAGATCCGGTGACGGGTGATCGTGACCACACGACGACCGCCTACCTGACGATGGTCGCTCTCGACGAGCACGGCCGGCCGACGGCTGTGCCCGGTGTGGAACCGGATACGGATGAGGAACGGCGCCGCCAGCGCGAAGCAGAAACCCGCCGGAAGGCCAGGATTCAGTTGCGCCGGGACCTCGAAGAAGAGTGAGATTGCCGGGTCGGACAGCGAGGTGCTAGAGGACGGTAAGGAGTCTCCGGTTGATGGCGTCGAGGATGGCTTTCACCGTGGCGGCCGACGGATCGTGTTCGCTCACCAGAGCGCTGCCGACCAGCGACTCGCCCGTCTCGGTGAGGTTCACCTGAGCCAGGGCGACCTGGACCACGCCGAGATCCTGGGTGGCTACGGCCTCCAGGTTGAGGTGGATGCGACCGTCTGTGACCTTCTCGACTGCATTGAGGGTGGCTTCCCCCACCAGGCGAGCCCGATGTTCGATGCCGGCGGCGCCGATTGCCTCTCCGTGAAAGGAGGTGTCCGCCCATTCCAGGGTGATCATCACCCGGGCGTCCTCCCCGTCGATGGCCTCGGAAATGCGAATGATCGCCGGTCGCTCGGTCATGCTCGGGAGGATAGCCGTCCGGACTGCAACTCCTAGGCAAACACGGCTCGACCGTCTGCCCAGGTTCGGAGCGCCACCACATCCTCCCTTCGGGACACGGAGAGGGGAACGGTAGCCGCCAGTTCCTTCATAAGGCTTCCGGTGGTGAGCTTGTCCTCGTCGGCGAGTGCTCGATAGAGCGCTCCGACCACCACGGTCTCGAGTTCGGCTCCCGAATAGCCCTCGGAGGCCGCAACCAGTCGACCGAGATCGAATCCGGCAGGATCCCATCCCCGCTTGGCTAGATGAATAGAGAGGATCTCGGCTCGTTCGTCGGTCCCGGGAAGATCCACGAAGAAGATCTCGTCGAATCGGCCCCGCCGCAGAAGCTCCGGCGGCAGAGCCGAAACATCGTTGGCCGTGGCGACCATGAAGACGTCTCCCTCGCGCTCCTGCATCCAGCGAAGAAAAGTCCCGAGCAACCTCCTGCTGACCCCGCCGTCGGCGTCACCGGAGGAGGCCAGGCCCTTTTCGATCTCATCGATCCAGAGGACCGCCGGCGCCATAGCCTCGACGGTGGAGAGCGCCGCCGTGAGGCGCTGCTCCGACTCCCCGATGTACTTGCTGTAGAGCCGCGAGGGATCCAGCAGAACCAGCGGCAGCCCCCAGCTGTGGGCGAGCGTCTTGGCGACCAGCGATTTTCCGCATCCGGGCACGCCGGTGAGGAGTACCCCGCGAGGTGGATCGAGGCCGGGCAGAGCATCGTCGGAGATCATCACTCTTCGCCGCAGGCGCAGCCACGACTTGAGTCCGTTCAGCCCGCCGATGGTGTCGAGAGTGCCGACATCCGCTTCCACGAGTTCGAGGATTCCGTCCGAGTTGAGCAATTCGGCCTTGGCGGTGCGGAGCGCCGGGATGTCGGCCGGGGAGATCCGACCGTCGCGCAGCGCCTCTCGCTGAACTAGGCGCTCGGCCTCGGTGATAGTGAGTCCCCGCAAAGCGTCGACCATTTGCTCGATTTCTTCGGCGTTCACTACCACCGGGAATGACCGAGCCACGAAGACATCGAGAGTTCTCTTGACCAGTTGGTGGAGCTCTCGCCGCCCCGGGGGCTTGAGCGACCACTGGTGAGCAAGGCTCTCGATTTCGGGAGGGACCTCGTTGCGGGGCCCGGTGAGCACCAGGGTCTGGCCCCGCCGAACCCCTTGGGCGACCTCCTTGATGCGGCGGATGACGAGGGGGTCGGTGAGCAAAGGATGGACGTCGGCGAATACGAAGACACCGGGGCCGGAGAGTTGTCCAACGAAATCCAGGGCAACGTGGGGATCGACCGTCTGGTATTGGGCGTGGTGGCCATCGCGAGCCAGCCCGCGGGTAGCCGACCACGTCCACACCGGCAGACTGAGCCGGTCGGCCGCCTGGCGGATGATGTCGAGCAGGCGCTGCTCCTCCTGGGCCTCGACGAGCAGGAGGGGGTATTGGGAGGCGAGCAGCACCGCCAGATCGTTGGTGTTGTCCATCACGAGTAGTTATCGGAACGGTTGGGTGGGCGGCTTAGTGCTCTTCCCGAACTTGCGTGAGAAACACGCGCATACCGCAGGAAACTCACGCAAGAACCCGATGGGCGCGCTCGCTTCCCGAATTTGCGTGAGAAACACGCGCATACCGCAGGAAACTCACGCAAGAACCCGATGGGTGCGAGTGGCACAATGGCGGTATGACCTCCCGCTATGAGGTGCTGTCCCACACAGCCGACACTGGGGTCGTGGCGCGCGGGGCGACCTTGGAGGAGGTGTTCCGGAATGCCGCCTTCGCTATGTTCGATCTGATGTTCGGGATCGGGGACCGGGTGGGGGTTGAGCGGGTCCGGATCGAGGTTGCCGCTTCATCGGTGGGGGAGCTGCTGGTCGACTGGTTGAGCGCCCTCCTGTTTGAGGCGGAGACCAACGATCTAGCCCTGTGTTCGTTCGGGATCGACGCGCTGCGGGAAGGCTCCGTACGTGGCTGGGCTACCGGGATACCTCTTTCCCACCTCGAGTTGTCTGGGCCCCCCATCAAAGCGGTCACCTACCACGACCTCAAGGTTGAAGAGACCCCCGCGGGCTGGTCGGCCCAGGTCGTCTTCGATGTCTGAGCGCTGCGGGTCGTAAACGGCGGCGGGTTTGTCACCGTCGGCGTCAGGTTCCTGCCTTGGCCCGTTTGGCACTGATCGGCGCGCCGGCGGAAGGCATCTCCATGCCGGTCGTCGGCATCGACTTCGGCGAGCCGCGCTTCGACCAAGCGGAGATCAACGATTCGCAGATCTGTTGCGGATCGCTCCTGCAGGTGGCGGTGGTCGTCCTGACGATCGCCCTGGCCGCCGTCGTATTGAAGCCCCACAACGCCATCGAGATTCGTCGGGCCTCCGGCGAACAGCAGGTCCCGCTGCCCCGAAGACATAGCCTTGTCGAGGAACCCGCGGAGGGTTGATGGGTCGACCGAAGCCGGTCCCTCCGGGGTGCCTTTGGGCGTACAGTGGGAAGTGATGAAGCTCCGCCGCGCAGGTGAATGTGTTTGGGAGATCCCCCGCCACGAAGGGATGCGAGTACCCGGGCGGATCTACGCCTCCGAACCCCTCATACTGAAGGCCGAAGAGGATCGAGCGGTTCTTCAGGTGGAAAACGTCGCCTACTTGCCGGGCATCGTCGGGGCCTCGATGGCGATGCCGGACATTCACTGGGGCTACGGCTTTCCGATCGGGGGCGTGGCCGCTACCGACGTCGACACCGGCGGGGTGGTCTCACCCGGCGGCGTGGGTTTCGATATCTGCTGTGGCGTCCGGCTCCTTGCCTCCCGATACGACGAGCAGGACTTCAACCAGCGCCGCCCCGAGGTCATGGACGAGTTGGGCCGTCGCATCCCACGTGGCCTCGGCAAGGGATCGATTGCCGAACCCGGCTTGCTGAGGGGCGTCCTGCGGGAGGGCGCCCGGGCGGTCCGGGCGGCCGGTTTCGGGTGGGACTCCGACCTCGACCGCTGCGAGGAACACGGCACGTCCCAGGGCGCCCAGCCCGAACACATCGGCTCCCGGGCCCTGCAACGGGGGGCGGGCCAGTTGGGATCGCTCGGCGCCGGCAACCATTTTCTCGAGGTCCAGGTGGTGGAGTCGATCCACGACGAAAAGGCGGCACGCGTGTTTGGTCTTGCCGAGGGGATGGTGTGTGTGATGATCCACTGCGGAAGCCGCGGCCTGGGGCACCAGACCTGCACCGACGAACTCAAGGTCATGGGGTCCGCCATGCAGAAGTATCTGGTTGAAGTGCCGGATCGGCAGCTGGCATCGGTTCCGGTCGAGTCGCCGGAAGGCAACCGCTATCTGGGGGCGATGGCCGCCTCGGCGAACTTCGCCTGGGCCAACCGCCACGTGCTGGCCCATGAGGCCCGGGAGGCGTTCGCCGTGGCATTCGGGACATCATCCGAGCGAACCGGGATGCAGCTCGTCTACGACGTCGCTCACAATCTGGCCAAGGTCGAGACCCATGAGGTGGACGGAGCACCACGCCGATTGTGCGTGCATCGTAAGGGCGCCACCCGGGCATTCGGGCCCGGTCACCCCGAGCTTCCCCCTGATCTGCGACCGGTCGGTCAACCCGTCCTGATCCCGGGCAGCATGGGAACGGCTTCGTGGGTGCTGGCCGGCGCGGCGGGAAACCCTGCATTTGCGACGGCCGCCCACGGAGCGGGCCGTTTGATGAGCCGCAAGAAGGCCAAGCAGCGCGAAACTGGGTACGAAGTGCGTGAGGGCCTGGAGGCAGACGGGATCTCCGTGCGGCCCGGGTCGGTGAAGCTCCTCTCGGAAGAAGCCCCCTACGCCTACAAAGATGTGGATGAAGTGGTCGACGCCTGTGCCCGGGCCGGACTCGCCGGCAAGGTGGCACGGTTGCGACCCCTCGGCGTCGTCAAGGGTTAGTCAATCCCCGTTTTGGCGTCCCGAAAGCACGAATAGTCCGGTCCCAGGACGCCAAAACGGTTAGTTGGCGGCGGTGATCACCGCCAGAGGCGCGGCAACCCGCCACACGCCGTCTTCCGAGAGGCGACGGGCGGCGTATGCCCTCACCGCAGCTTCGACCTTTGCCACTTCCGCCGACGAGAGCGGGGGATTCTCCTGTCGGGCAAAACTGACTGTGGCGAGGATTTCCACAGGGTCGTCGGGGGTCGCGAACACGAAGGCGTTCTCCAGCCGCCGGTACGTCGCAGTGCCGAAGACCTCCGCTACGTCGGGCAGCCCGTCTTCGGCCCGGTAGGAGGCGCCGGCCGCGGTGGCAACCGGCTCGCGTCCTGTGGCCCGGACGGCTTCATCCCAAGCGTCGTAGAGGTCGCGGCCGTAGGCCCGGCAGTTGAGGGTCACGGCCAGGGCTCCGTGGCGGCGGAGCACTCGGCGCGCCTCCTCGAGAACCCTGCGGGCGTCGGGGGCGAAGTTCAGCATGTGATTGAGGAACACGACGTCGAACGATCGATCGGCGAAGGGCAGGGAGTCTGCTGATGCCGCTGCCAGGCGAGCGGGTCCTGCCCGGCGGGCGGACTCGAGCATTGCGGGGAACAGGTCGATACCCACGACCCGAGCCTGCCGGGCCTCGTAGAACGGGAAGTAGCGCCCGTTGCCGCAGCCGGCGTCGAGGAGATCCGCTCCGGCGGGGAATGAAACACCATCGACCACCCAGCCCGGCAGGTTCCGGCCGTACTCGGAAAAACGCTCATGCACCTGCTGGCGGGCTCGCAACAAGCGGTCGTCGGAGTATTGCGCCGCCAGATGATCCCTCATAGGGAGATGGTAGAGCTGAGCGTGGTTTGCGATTGCCGGTCTCGAGGTTCCGCATCTTGAACCCGGTGACCGGCTTCACCGTTCACTCAAAGAGGTCTCTGAGCCGTCGCCGGACGTCGGGGTGGACCTGCCGGCGCGGGATGATTTCTCGGCGGTAGCTGCGGTGGACCTTGGCAATCTCACGATCGACTTGATCCTCTGCGGCGGTCAGCTCGTCCTTGACCTTGGACAGTTCCCGCTCCAGCTTGACGACCCGCTCCCGCAGCTCGAGCACCTTCTTGACCCCTTCGAGATTCAGTCCCTGCTCTGTCAACTCCTGGATCAGGGCTAGTCGGTCGAGGTCCTCCTGTGAGTACCGGCGAGTCCCGCCCGGGGTCCGGTAGGGCATGATCAGTCCACGGCGCTCGTAGATGCGGAGGGTCTGAGGGTGGACACCGGCCAACTCGGCGGCGACCGAGATCACGAACAGTGCCTGACTCTCTCTCCTTCGTTCGGCCATATCACACCTTCAGATGGGCCCGTGGGTCTTCATCCGCTTCGAACTGCTCGTGGAAACTCTTCAAGGCCTTCTTGGCGTCCCGTGACAGTTTGGTCGGTACGACTACTTCGACGGTGGCAAGGAGATCCCCGTTCCGTCCCCGGGGACGGCCAACGCCGCGACCGCGCACGCGGAACGTCTTGCCGCTCTTCGTTCCGGCCGGCACTTTGAGACGTACCGAACCGTTCAGCGTCGGCACTTCGATCTGGGCACCGAGGGTGGCCTCGGTGAAGGTCAGGGGGACTCTGACGGTGAGGTCGTCGCCCTTTCGTTTGAAGATGGGATGAGAAGCAACGTGCGTCTTGACCAGGAGATCTCCCGCGGGTCCGCCACTCCGACCAGGTGATCCCTTGCCCTTGAGCCGAATGGTGGCTCCGTCCCGCACACCGGCCGGGATTCTGACGTTGAGGGTGCGCGACCGAACCTCCGTACCGCGGCCGTTGCAGGTGTGACAGGGTTGCTGCGTGATCCGCCCCGACCCGGCGCAGTTCCGACACGGTTGGGTCATCGAGAAGAAGCCCTGACTCTGGGCCGTCATTCCCGAACCACCACACACCGGACACGTCTCGATGGGAGTGCCGGGTTCGGCTCCGGTGCCCCGGCAAGTACGGCACGAGGCCTCGCCTTGCACGGGCACCGTGGTGGTGACTCCGGCGATGGCATCCTCGAAGGAGAGGTGGAGTTCGGTGGCCAGGTCGGCTCCACGTTGTGGTCCGCTCGGGGTGCGACCCCCGAACCCGAAGAGATCCCCGAGTCCGCCGCCTATTCCGCCCAGCAAGTCGGTCAGATCCTCCATGCGAACCTGCTGTCCGCCGAAGCCGCCCGTTCCGCCCGGCGCCCCGAATCCGCGGAAGCCACCCGAGTCGACCATCTGCCGGAGCTGGTCGTACTCGCGGCGCTGCTCCTGGTCGGAGAGGGTGGCATACGCCTCCGAGATGTCCTTGAATCTCTCCTCGGCAGCTGCGTCACCCGGGTTGGCGTCAGGGTGATTCTCCTGGGCGAGCTTGCGATAGGCCTTCTTGATGTCCTCGGCCGACGAGCCCTTCGGAACCCCCAGAACCTTGTAGAAGTCCTTTTCGACCCAGTCCCTATTCATGGTCCACCGCGACTAGAGCGGCGCGCAACAACCGGCCTTTCAGCGCGTAGCCACGTCGCATCTCCTGGGTGACGATCAGCCGGCCTTCCCCGGGCTCCGGAGCCAGCACGGCTTCGTGAACCTCAGGATCGAACTCTGTGCCGACGGTGGGGATGATCTCGAGGCCTTCCTTGGACAGCGTGTCGAGCAGCAGATCCAGAGTGCCCCGAACTCCCTCGAGGAGCTTCTTCTCGGCCGGCGTTTCTGTTTCGGTGGTCAAGGCAGCTTGGAGTGTGTCGAGGGTCGGCATGAGGCCGACCACCACCCGTTGCGAGGCCCGTTCGATGTTCTCGGCCTGGTCGCGCAACATTCGTTTGCGGAAGTTGTCGAAATCCGCTGCAACCCTTTGCAGGTCCGCTAGGTACGAGCCGGCTTCCTCTCGGGATGCCTTGAGCTCACCCATGAGCACCTGGATGGCGGCGTCGGGGTCGTCGGGAAGCTCCAGGCCCAGTGTGTGCGGGTCGATGAGGTGCTGCTCTTCGTCGATCACGATCTCGACGCTGGGCAGCGCGGCATCTTCCCTTGATTCGACGTTTTCGTCGTGGTTCTCACTCATGGCTTCTTGACGAGGGCGTTAGCCCTCGTCGCCCTCGTCGATGATCTCGGCCTCGACCACGTCCTCGTCGTCGTCGCTATCTGCCGTCCCCGCTGCGGCGCTCTCGGCCGCCTGCTGCTGATAGAGTCGCTCGGCAAGTGCTTGAGAGGCCTTGAGGACGGCATCCATCTTGGGTCGCAGGGTCTCGGGAGTAGCGGTCTCGTTCTCGGTTTCGGTTCGCAGTTCCGTCAGTGCCGACTCGATGGCCGCTTTCTCCTCGTCGTTGAGTTGGTCGGCCTGTTCGGTCAAGAGCTTCTCGGTCTGATGGACCACTTGTTCGGCCTGGTTGCGGGTTTCGGCCGCCTCGCGCCGGACCCGGTCTTCCTCGGCGTGTGCTTCGGCATCCTTGATCATGGAGTCGATGTCTTCCTCGGCCAGCGCAGTACCTCCGGTGATGGTCATCGCCTGCTCCTTGCCGGTTCCGAGGTCCTTGGCAGTGACGTGCACGATGCCGTTGGCGTCGATATCGAAGGTCACCTCGATTTGCGGCATGCCCATCGGCGCCGGTGGAATGCCGGTCAGCCTGAACTTACCGAGGCTCTTGTTGTCGAGTGCCATCTGCCGTTCGCCTTGCAGCACGTGGATCTCTACCTCCGGCTGATTGTTCTCTGCCGTGGTGAAGACCTCCGCTCTGCGGGTGGGGATAGTGGTGTTCCGTTCGATCATCTTGGTGGAGATGCCGCCCTTGGTTTCAATGCTGAGGGTCAGGGGCGTCACGTCCAGCAACAAGATGTCTTTCACATCGCCCTTGAGAACTCCGGCCTGCAACACGGCTCCGGCCGCCACCACTTCGTCGGGGTTCACTCCTTTGTGGGGCTCCTTGCCGCCGGTCAGTTCGCGGACCAATTCCTGAACGGCCGGCATCCGGGTCGAACCGCCGACCATCACGACGTCGTCGATGTCGGCGACGTTGACTGCTGCGTCTTTGATCGCCTGTTGGAACGGGCCCTTGCACTTCTCGAGCAGGCTGTCGGTCATCTTCTGAAACTCGGACCGCGTCAGCTTCTTCTGCAGATGGAGGGGACCTTCGGCGGTGGCCGTGATGAAGGGGAGGTTGATCTCGGTCTCGGCGACGGTCGACAGCTCGATCTTGGCCTTCTCCGCAGCTTCCTTGAGCCGCTGGAGCGCCATCCGATCGTTTGAAAGGTCCACGCCGCTCTCGTTCTTGAACTCGGCGACCAGCCAGTCCATGACGGCGTTGTCCCAGTCGTCACCACCCAACCGGGTGTTGCCGCTGGTCGATTTGACCTCGAAAACACCCTCGCCGATCTCGAGGATGGAGACGTCGAAGGTGCCACCACCGAGGTCGAAGACGAGGATGGTGTGGTCGTGTTGCTTGTCCAGCCCGTAAGCCAGCGACGAGGCGGTCGGTTCGTTGATGATGCGGAGCACCTCGAGGCCGGCGATTTGGCCTGCTTCCTTGGTCGCCTGCCGTTGCGCGTCGTTGAAGTAGGCCGGAACCGTGATGACGGCCTCGGCCACTTTGTCGCCGAGAAAGGCTTCGGCATCCCGCTTCATCTTCATCAGGATGCGGGCCGAGATCTCTTGCGGGGTGTACAGCTTGCCGTCGATGTCGTACTTCTCGTCGGTACCCATGTGTCGCTTGACCGAACGGATGGTCCGGTCGGGGTTGGTGATCGCCTGTCGCTTGGCGACTTCTCCGACGAGCACTTCATCATCCTTGAAGGCCACCACCGATGGGGTAGTACGCTGACCCTCGGCGTTGGGAATGATGGTGGGCTCGCCGCCTTCCAGCACCGCGATGACACTGTTGGTGGTTCCCAGGTCGATACCGACTATTTTTGCCATGTCTTCACCTCTCAGCTATTGGCCAGAAACTCAGCGTAAACACATTGTATAACCTGAGTGGGGTATTGTCATATTTCATTCTGCTCCAGGATGCTCCGACCGGCCCCTTCGAAAGGGTTGACGGAGGGCATTGGATCCGATACGATACATTGACGGGTATCGATATATAGGAGTGACTATGGCCGATATCAAGGAAGCGGTTCGCAAACGCTACGCAACGGCGGCATTGCAGGTACGGGAAACCGACTCGTGTTGTGGTCCCGACCCTGCCGGCGGCGACGGTCTTGGTGCCGAGCTGTACGCCGCCCTGGAAACCGAAGGGCTCCCCGACACCGCGCGTCTTGCCTCACTGGGGTGCGGCAATCCCACTGCCGTCGCTGCTCTCGAGGTGGGCGAGGTGGTGCTCGACCTCGGTTCAGGAGGAGGACTGGACGTCTTCCTCTCTGCCCGTCGGGTGGGACCTACCGGGAAGGTATACGGCCTCGACATGACCGACGAAATGCTGGAGCTCGCCCGCCGCAACCAGGCGGAAGCCGGTATCGAGAACGTCGAGTTTCTCAAGGGTGAAATCGAAGCTATTCCTCTGCCCGATGAAACCTTCGACGTGATCATCTCCAATTGTGTGATCAACCTGTCGGTCGACAAGAGCGCCGTCTTTCGCGAAGCTCACCGGGTACTCAAAGCCGGCGGTCGGTTTGCAGTTACCGACATCCTCACCACACGCCGGTTCACAGAAGAGGAGCAGTCGGATCTGGCCGCTTGGACCGGTTGCCTCGCCGGTGCGCTCTACACGGATGATTTTGTCTCCGGTCTGGAACGGGCGGGGTTCGGCGACGTTGAGGTGGAAGTCACCCACCAGGTTGCCCCCGACGCGGTGAGCGCCATCATCCGGGCCACCGCCTGAGAGACCGGCGCGCAACCTAGATTGAGAGCTGCAATGAGCAGCGCTCTGGCCATCCGCAACGGGAGGGTCCTGACTGCTGATGGTTTCGTCGAAACAGACCTCGGGGTAGAGGCCGGGTCGATCTCCCGCCGGGTACCCGACGACCCAGAGGTGACTATCGACGCCTCCGGCCTGCTGATTGCCCCGGGTTATGTCGATATCCAGATCAACGGGGGTTACGGTCTCGACTTCACCGCTGATCCGACAACGATTTGGGAGGTCGGAGCGCAGCTACCGGCTACCGGGGTGGCATGCTTCGTGCCGACCATCATCACCTCGCCGGCTGCGCAGAGAGCAGCCGCTTTGCGGGTGGTTGCTCAAGGCCCCCCACCCGGTTATCGGGGAGCCCGGGTGCTGGGGCTCCACTTCGAAGGACCGATGCTTGCCGACGGCTATCGAGGAACCCATCAACAGGCCCATCTTCGTCCTCCGTCCCCGGACCTGGTCGATGGCTGGGAAAAGGCACGAGGCCTGCGGCTGGTGACCCTGGCACCCGAACTCGCCGGCGCCGAACCGGTCATAGAGAGATTGCGCGCCGGGGGGGTGGTGGTCGCGGCAGGCCACTCGGCAGCGACCTATGAGGAAGGTGTGACGGCGCTCCGGGCTGGGGTGCGTCACGGCACCCACCTTCCCAACGGGATGCCACCTCTGGCGCCGCGGGAGCCGGGTCTGGTCGGTGCACTGCTGGACCATACCGATGCCTCCGTGGCCGTCATCCTCGACGGCGTCCACCTGCACCCGGCCGCGGTCCGCTTGATCCGGCATTGCAAGCCGGCCGACCGGATGGTGCTGATCACCGATGCGACGGCGGGCATGGGTGCCGGTCCGGGAGCATACGCGCTCCACGATCTCGTCATCACCGTCGACGAGACCTCGGCGCGCAATACCGCCGGGGACCTGGCCGGCAGCATCCTCACCCTCGACCAAGCTGTGAAGAACTATGTCGCCTTCACGGGCTGCGCCGCTGAGGAAGCCCTGACTGCGGCCTCGGCCAACCCGGCGCGGGTGATCGGTGAACAGACAAGGGGACGGATCGAGGTTGGGAGCGTGGCGGATCTGGTCCTGTTGGACGAGGATCTCACCGTCCAGGGCACCCTCGTCGAGGGAAATCTGGTTCATGGTCGAAGAAGCTTCACCGATCGCATCGAGAGAAGGGCAGATATCCCCCGGCCTCGGGCCGAGTGATCGATGCCGAGCGATCCAGGAGCTATGTCTGGTGGGTTGTGGTCGTGGCCGTCACGCTCCTGCTCGACCGCTGAGATGGAGCAATAGACGAACTGTCTTGACCACTAGACAAGTTGTCCATAGGATGACCCTGAGCCAGGAAAGGGGAGTCGAATGACGACATTCACCAAGGGCGCGCCCGTCATCGTCGCCGAGGGACTGCACAAGTCCTACGGCGAGACCGAGGCGGTGCTCGATCTGAGTTTTGAAGCACGGGCCGGCAGCGTCTTTGCGTTGCTCGGGCCCAACGGGGCGGGCAAGACCACCACCATCAACATGCTGACCACGTTGTTGCCGATCGACAGAGGCCGGGCGTCGGTGGCGGGATTCGACCTGGCCGGCAAACCGGACGCGGTGCGTCAGGTAATTGGGTTGGCCGGGCAAGCCGCCGCCGTCGACGAGAAGCTCACCGCTCGGGAGAATCTCGATCTGTTCGGGCGCCTGTACAAGATTCCCAAAGCCGAGCGAAGAGCCCGGGTCGAAGAGCTGATCGAGCGTTTCCGAATGAGCGACTACGCCGATCGCACGGTCGGCACCTACTCCGGCGGGCAACGGCGACGGCTCGATGTCGTCGCCAGTCTCATTGCCAACCCACCGGCGCTGTTTCTCGATGAGCCGACTACCGGTCTCGATCCGCGCAGCAGGGTCGAACTGTGGGATGAAATCCGCGGGTTGGCCGATGCAGGAACGGCCGTTCTGCTGACCACGCAGTACCTGGAAGAGGCGGATCGACTGGCCGACTACATCTTGATCATGGACGAGGGCCGAGCCGTCGCCACCGGAACCGCTCCCGAGCTCAAGGATGATCTGGAGCGGGACGTCCTCGATGTCCACTTTGCCTCCGAGGACGATCTCGAACGGGCGCTGACCGCGCTGGAGGGCTTCGTGAGCGACTACGGCACCGATCCGACCGTCAGGCAGCTGACGGTTCCGGTTGCCGGCGGATCGGCGAACAGTCTCCGACTGCTCCGTCGCATCGAGGATTCGGGTATTCCGGTCGTCGATTTTCACTACCGGCGCCCCACACTCGATGACGTCTTCCTGACCCACACCTACGGCGCGGCCGTCTGACCGGGAGGTATTTGATGACTGAGCTCTCTCTGCACGCTCCAACTACCAGCGAGAAAGTGCGCTGGGCATTCCAGGACACCGCCACGATCACCTGGCGGGACATGGTTCGCACCGCCCGTCAGCCCGAGATGCTGACTTTTGCAGTGATCATGGGGATGTTCTTCCTCCTCCTCTTCAACTACGTGTTCGGTGGCGCGATCGGGGCCGGCACCGGCGTCGATTACATCCAGTTCCTTGTGCCCGGCGTGTTCGTGATCACTGCCTTGCAGGGCGCTCAACAGACGAGCACCGGTCTCGCCCAGGACCTGTCGGAAGGTGTGATCAGTCGCTTCCGCTCGCTCCCGATGAATCAGGTCGCGGTAATCGCCGGACGGACGGTTGCCGACGCGGCTCGCAACGTGATCGGTGTGTTGCTGGTGGCGGGTGTCGGTTACCTGATGGGTTTCCGCTTCGTCACCCTAGGGGGAGCGGTTGCCGCAATCGCCCTGACCATCGGCATGGGCTACGCCTTCTCGTGGTTGGGCGCAGCGATCGCCGCCAAGCTTCGCAATCCGGAAATGGTGGGGATGCTGAGCATGTTCTGGCTGTTCCCGCTGATGATGGCCAGCAGCGCCTTCACACCAACCGCGACGATGCCCAAGTGGTTGAAGGCGTTCGCCGACAACCAGCCGATTTCGGTTACCGCTGATGCAGTTCGTGCCCTGAGCGACGGCCGACCGGCCGGATCGGATTCGCTTTATGCGGTTGTGTGGATGATCGTGCTCATGGCGATCTTCATTCCGTTGACGACCCGTCTCTACCGGAAGGTTTGAGATGGAACCTGTTGACCGAGAGGCGACTCCGCAGGAGAGAATCACCGAGGCGACGTTGACGCTGATCGCCGACCACGGCCTGGCCGGGGTGACGATGTCGGGGGTCGCCCGGCTGGCCGGAGTCGCCCGCCAGACCCTCTACAACCACTATCCAGACGTTGAGAGCATCGTGACCGCAACCATCGAACAGCACGAACGGTTGGGGTCGACTCAGGTTCAGCAGTTGCTCGCCGGATACGATGGGGCGGTCGCCAAACTCGAGCAGCTCATCCGGCATTCGGTGGCCATGGGCGCCCACGGTCATGCTCTGGCGGCCTTGGAGAGCAGCCTGTCGCCTCGCGCCCAAAAAGAGTTGCGGGCCCATCGGAGCCGGACCAAAGAGGTGGTCGTGGAGATTCTCGAGCTGGGAGTAGCCGAGGGAGTGTTCCGTTCGGACCTTGACCCCGAAATCGACGCCGGCTTCATTCGCGAGATCCTCAGCCCTGGTCCCGATCAAGATGTAGCAGACATAGCAGACCTCGCCGGAGCAACGGTTCGATTCGTGTTGGCGGCGGTGGGCGAGCCCCGAGTGCTCGTCGCGTCCCAGCCCGGCCGGCGGGTCGCTAGCGTCAGAGGTACGGCCGACGAGGAGGAAGCATGACCGCCCAGCTCTACATCGACGGATCCTGGACAGACGCAGCCCAAGGCCGCACCCTCGAAACCCTGAACCCCGCCACCGGCGAAGTCATTACCGAATATGCGGCCGGGTCGCCGGCCGACGTCGATCGGGCTGTGGCCGCAGCCCGGAAGGCGTTCGACGAAGGCCCTTGGGGACCCGACTCCTCCCCGCGCGAACGGGCCACCATCCTCTTCCGCGCCGCCGAGATCATGCGGCGCGATAAGGAGAAGCTCGCCGAGATGGAGACCCGCGACAACGGCAAGTTGTACTCCGATGCGCTGGAGGACATCAGCGAGTCGGCCTTCATGTTCGAGTACTACGCCGGGTGGACCACCAAAGTCGCAGGATCGATACCGCCGGTTGGACCGGAGGCAATGAGCTTGATCATCAAGGAACCGGTTGGGGTAGCCGTGTTGATCACCCCCTGGAACTACCCCGTGTTGATGGCCAGCCAGAAGATTGCCCCTGCACTGGCGGCCGGCTGCACGGCCATCCTCAAACCGGCTTCCCCCACCCCTTTGACTTCGCTGGAACTGGCGAGGATTCTCGAAGAAGCGGGTCTCCCGGCGGGAGTCTTCAACGTTCTGAACGGGACGGGATCGAGCATCGGCGATGCCCTGGTGACCCATCCGGGGGTCGACAAGATCTCCTTCACCGGATCGGACGAGGTGGGAAAGCGGATCACGAAGCTGGCAGCCGAGAGCATGAAGCGCGTCACGATGGAACTGGGCGGCAAGTCGCCCAACCTGGTGTTCTCGGACGCCACCCTCGACGAGGCTTATGAGGGAAGCGCCGTAGGGATCTTCTACAACCAGGGTGAAGTGTGCTCGGCCGGATCGCGAGTGCTGGTCGAACGATCGATCTACGACGAGGCGCTCGAGGCGATGAGTCGGTACGCCGCCGGCTTGAAGCTCGGTGACGGCATGGATCCCGAGACGACCATGGGTCCGCTGGTCACCGCGGAGCACCGCGACCGGGTGCAGAAGTACATCGAGATCGGGAAGGAATCAGGCGCCCGGCTCGTCTTTGAAGGCGACATGCCCACGACGCCCGACCTGCTCGGTGGCTACTTCGTTCCCCCCACCATCTTCGCCGACGTCGACAATCAGATGACGATTGCCCAGGAGGAAATCTTCGGCCCGGTGATGGCCGTGATCCCGTTTGCCGACGTTGACGAGGCGATTTCCATTGCCAACGATTCGATCTTCGGGCTGGCCGCTTCGGTGTGGACCAACGACATCACCAAGGCGCTCAAGGTCTCAAAGGCGCTCCGAGCCGGGATCGTGTGGATCAACGACACCCAACCGGCCCCTTCGGAAGCGATGTGGGGTGGCTACAAGCAGTCGGGTGTCGGTCGGGAGTTGGGCCCGTGGGGCCTCGAGTCCTTCTTGGAGACCAAGCACATCTACGTCAATCTGGAGGGGTAATGCCCGGTTTTGGCGTCCGGAGCCAGGGCTATTTGCCACTCCAGGACGCCAAGACCGGAAGGGGAATATGTCAGTAACAATGTTGTTGACATATATGTGAAACACATATACCATTCGGGGATGCCCCATCCCCACCACCGAGGACACCGGTCGAGAAGTCGCCGCCGCTTGGGCCCCGGTCGCTGGCAAGTCCACGCACGGGTCGAGCGATTCGTCGAACCTGCGTTGCTGCTGATCCTGCGCGACGGTTCGACCCACGGGTACGACCTGGCGGACAGCCTGGCCGGTTTGCTGCCCGGCGAGCGGATCGACATGGGAAACCTATACCGGATGCTGCGAGCGCTGGAAGCCGAAGGGATTGTGGAGTCGGAGTGGCGGGACGATCTGCCCGGACGCAACCGGCGCACCTACCGACTCACCGAGCAAGGACGAACGCTTCTCGACGCCTGGGCCGATGCCCTCGGCGAGGCAAACGAAACGATTGCCGCCTTCTTGGGTCGGTATCGAGATGGGAGAGAGACATGAGAAGAGGAACGATGCACCGCCGCATGATGATGCATCATCACATGATGCGTCACGGCCCCGGCTGGCTGGGATCCTGTGGTCCCGGCGAGGGGCGCGACCGAGCGCGGTGGTCCGACGAGGATCGTCTGGAGATACTCGAGGAGTATCAGCGTGATCTCGAACAAGAGGTCGAAGACGTTGCCGAACGGATCAAGCGAATCAGGGAGGAAAAGGCGAAGGAGTGAGACGGGGGGCTCGGCCCCCCTTCTCAGATGCCGGTTGCAGTGGACCGTGGGGGCAGGGTGTCGATCCAGATCTGGTGGGGCACCGACATGAACTCGCTTTCCTCGATCCTGCTACCGGGTCGGCGATGGCGATTCGTTGCTTCGTCCCACCAGAAACCGACTCGGAGGTGGTTGCCGCCATCATTCCCATTACATCTCGGAACCCACCCCGGTCGAGACCCTGCAACCCGACCTGACACCTGCAACCCGAAACCTCCAATGGGGCCGAAATGCCCTATCACCCGCAGCTCGGATGAGATATAGTTCATAACATTCATAACAAACTGAATGTTATGACGGAAGGAGCAGCGTGGACGATCGTGACACGCGTTGGAGGTCGATGCACGAACGGCTCACGAGGATGCTGGAAGAGGTGGGTTTCCCCCACACCGTCGCCCGGGTCTATACCGCCCTCACGCTCGCCGAAGGAGAAGGGCTGTCCACCAGCCAACTGGTCGAAGAGCTCGAGGTGAGCAAAGCCTCGGTGAGCAACGCCACTCAGTTCCTGGTCGGTATCGAGTTGGCCGAGCGGTACCGGGTACGCGGGTCGCGGGAAGCGCACTACCGGATCCTCAAGGGAGTGTGGGGCACGATCCTTGCCAAGAAGTTTGCGGCCATCGGTTACATCCGCAGCACGGTCGACGAAGCGCTGGATCTCGCTCCCAGCGAGAAAGCGCGCCAACGTCTCGAAGAAATGCACGACGTGTACTCGTTCTTCGAGGAAGAATTCGAAGTGGTCATGGACCGCTGGAGTGAGAGGATGAACGCATGACGGAACCCGCTATGAAGGTCGACAACATCACGTTTTCGTACGGCGACCTGGAAGCCGTCAAGGGAATCACCTTCGAGGTGGCTCCCGGCGAGATCCTCGGGTTCCTGGGGCCCAACGGAGCCGGCAAGTCCACGACGATCAAGATCCTCACCGGTCAACTCACCCCCAAGTCGGGCAAGGCGCAGGTTCTGGGAGTCGACGTCACCGCCGACGATCCTGAGATGCAAGCGCAGATTGGGGTGTGTTTCGAAGAGAAGAACCTCTATGAGAGCATGTCGGGAGCAGAGAATCTACGTTTTTTCGGCAGCCTCTTCGGACTCAAGCACGTAGACGCCGATGATCTGTTGCGGCGGGTCGGATTGGCCGACCGCGCCAACGACCGCGTCGCCAAGTACTCCAAGGGAATGCGACAGCGCCTGATGATGGCCAGAACGTTGGTGAACACTCCCAAGGTCTTGTTCCTCGATGAGCCGACCGACGGCCTCGACCCGGTGTCGTCGCAGGCCATTCGCAAACTCATCAAGCAAGAAGCGGATCGGGGGGCAGCGGTGTTGCTGACCACCCATGACATGAACGAGGCGGATGAGCTGTCCGACCGGGTGGCGTTCATCAATGAGGGCAAGCTCTACGCAGTAGACACCTCCGAGAACCTGAAACTGCAGCACGGTAGGCGTTCGGTCCGGGTCCGCGCCCGCGACGAAGGTGGCATCAAGGAGCGGACGGTGTCGCTCGACGAAGCCGGCGCCGGCGACGCACTTCGAGCGGCGGTCGGCTCGCCGGGGTTGATGACGATCCACACCGAGGAAGCCTCTCTGGAGGCGATCTTCATCGAAATGACCGGGAGGGGGTTGGAAGGATGAGCAGGCCCGTTTCCCACGCATCGGTCATCGGGTCGATCATCAAGAAGGATTTGCAGGAGTACAGCCGGGATCGGCTGTGGGCGTTTCTGACCGTGCTCCTCCTCGTCGTCATGATCGCGATCTTCTGGGTGCTGCCCGACAGCGTGGACGAGTCGATCCCGGTCGGTGTCTCCGGGTTGGGCGACGCCGGCACGCTGGCCGCTCTGGAAACCACCGAGGAGGAGGGTCTCCGTGCGGTGTTGTTTGGCTCGTCCGCGCAACTCCGATCGGTGGTAGCCGGCGACGCCGACGCGTGGAAGACCAACGGTGCCGTGGTGGTCATTCCCAACGACTCCGATGTCGAGAAGCCCGCAGGCGCGGAGAAAGCCAACGTCGAGATCGGCTTGGCTTTCCCCGAAGATTTCATTGCCGCCACGGCCGCCGGCCAGAAGACAACCGTGGAAGTGTTTGTCGATGCGCGGGTTCCCGACGAGATCCAATCGTCGATGTCGAGTTTGGTGCGAGAGCTGGCTTTTGCGGTGGCAGGGGACGATTTGCCGGTCGACATACAGGAGCCTGATGAGGTCTACACCGTGCTGGGCGAGGATCGGGCCGGCAACCAGGTCACGCCCCAGGAGAGCTTTCTGCCGCTGCTGGTGTTCTTCGTCCTGCTGATGGAGATGTTCGGGATGTCATCGCTGATCGCCCGCGAGGTCCAATCACGAACCGTGACGGCGCTCCTGGTGACCCCGGCGACCATCGGGGACGTGCTGACCGCCAAAGGAGCCGGCGGTGCCTTGCTGGGCGTGGGCCAGGCGGTCATCATCCTGGTGGCCATCAACGCCCTGGGGCATCAACCCCTCTTGATCATCACCCTGATGTTGCTGGGGGCGATCATGGTGTCGGGAACTGCGATGGTCGCCGGCTCGGTGGGCCGGGACTTCATGACCAACCTGCTGTTCGGATTCGTATTCATGGTTCCGTTGATGATCCCGGCATTTGCCGTGCTGTTTCCCGGCACCGCCTCGGGGTGGATTCAGGCGTTGCCGTCGTATCCTTTGGTTCAGGGTCTGGTGAAGGTCAGCACCTACGGCGACGGGTGGGCTGAGGTGTTGCCCGATCTGGCGGCGTTGTTCGCCTGGTGTGTCGCCTTGTTTGCGATCGGCTGGCTGGTTCTGAAGAGGAAGGTGGAGACGCTATGAGCCTCACACGTACGCTCAAAGTGCTGAGTAAGGATTTCCGGCTGGGACCCCGTTCACCCATCTTCCTCTGGGTGCTCTTCGTCCCGGTGCTGTTCACGTTGATCCTGCAGGTCACCTTCGGATCGCTGTTCGACCCCAAACCTCGATTGGGGATCGTCGATCAAGGGACCTCGACGATCACCACCTCCGTACAAGGCATGGAGGGAATCGAGCTGTCTCTGATCGACGACGCCGACGAGCTCAAGTCTAAGGTTGAGGCCGACGATCTCGACGCCGGGCTGGTGCTGCAAGCGGGCTTTGACGATCAGGTTCGCTCCGGGGCCCAACCGCCCCTGGAGTTCTACGTCGGTGGTGAGAGCCTGGCGTCCAACCGGATCATCTTGGCGGTGACGACTGTCGACCTCATCCGGGAGGTCGAGGGCACTCCTCCTCCGGTCGAGGTTGCCGTGGTGCCGCTCGGCGACGAAGGGCTCCCGATTGCGGTGCGGTTGGTCCCATTCATCATGATGTACGCCCTGGTGATAGCGGCGGTGTTCCTGCCGGCCTTCAGCATCGCCGACGAACGGGAGAAGGGAACCCTCAATGCGCTGATCGTCACTCCCGTCAAGCTCAGCGAAGTCCTCACTGCCAAGGGGATCCTGGGCGTGATACTGGCGCTGGCCATGACCGTGGCCACGTTGTGGCTCAACGACGCTCTCGGTGCCAAACCGCTGGCACTGTTTGTGGTGTTGCTCTTCGGCGCAGTCATGTGTGCACAAATCGGTCTCATCTTCGGTGCCGTGTCGAAGGACATAACCTCGGTGTACGCGCTGATCAAGGGAACCGGCATCCTGCTGATCGGACCGTCGGTGTTCTACATCTGGCCGGACTGGCCGCAATGGATCGCCAAGATCTTTCCCACCTACTGGGTGATCAACCCCATCTTTGAAGTCTCGCTGAACAACGCCGGGTTGGCTGATGTGTGGGTCGAACTGGCGATCGCCCTGGGGGTCATAGCCCTGCTGGCCCTCGCCCTCCTCCAGCTGACCCGGCGGTTGGGAACGCAACTGGCCACGGCCACCTAGAAGACGGTTTTGGCGTCCTGAAACCGGAAATATCCCGCCCCTGGGACGCCAAAACCGGGGTTCTACTCGGACCGTAGAGCCTCGGTCGGCGACATCCTGGCGGCCCGCATCGCCGGGTAGAGACCGGCGACGGCTCCGATCGCCAGAGCGGCGGCAAACCCACCGGTGACCGCCAGGGAGGGGATGATGATCCGCCAGCCTTGCAGGGCCGCATAGGCGGCGGTCACTCCGGACCCTATGACGATGCCGGCGACACCGCCGATGGCGGAGAGGAAGAGGGATTCGGCGAGGAACTGCCAGCGGATATGCGCCTTCGTGGCGCCGATCGCTCGGCGCAGACCGATCTCACCGCGGCGTTCGATGACGCCGATGACCATCACGTTGGCGATGCCGATCCCTCCCACGAGCAATGCCACTGCCCCCAATCCGAGGAAGAGGGTGTTGAACGCGCTTTCGGCGGCTGCTTCAGCTTCCAGCACGTCGGAGGGTCGGCTCACTTCGACTTCTTCCGGGTTTTCGGGATCGACCGTGGCAGGTAGCAGATCGCGGGTTTGCACTACCCAGTCGGAATCGACCCTGACGTAGATGGTCGAGGCGATGTCGTCGCCGTCGAAATAGTCGACTGCTGCCTGGTCTCCGATGATGGCGGCCCGGTCCAGGTCGGCGGCCAGGACGAACGGATCGAGGATGCCGATGACTTCGACCCATCGCTCACCCAGCCACACCATGACCGGGTGGTCGAGATCGGTGATGCCGAGCCGCTGGGCTGCCACGGAGCCCAGTACGACGGCGGGGTACTGGATGGTGGGTTCGCTCAGGAAGGTCCCAGCGGCGACCGACCCGTTCAATGTGTCCAGGAGGTTCTCATCGGTTGCCAGGACCGTGATCCCACCGGTTTGCCCGGATGGGATGAAGTCGTTCCGGTAGACGGAGGCGTCCACCTGAGAGGTCGCCGACACGGTGTCAACGGTGCCTACTCGCCCCACCATGGAGACGGCCGGTTCCGGGAGGGAGGCGTCACCGGCCCCGAAACCGGTTCCCGCTTGAATCGTGAGGAGGTTGGTCCCCAGTGCGGAGAGCTGGTCGAGGAGGTCGGACTTCGAGGATTCGGACAATCCGAGGACCCCGACCAGCGAAGCGATGCCGATGGCGACGCCCAGTGCGGATAGCACGGCTCGCAGGGTCCGCGACTTCAGACCGGATGCTCCGACCCGGAAGACGTCGCCGAACCTGAGTTTGCTCGACTCGATCTGGTTCCCGTCGTTCATTCCGGGTCTATCGCTTCAGCATGGATGCGTCCGTCGAGGAGACTCACCCGGCGGGGTAACGAGTTGGCCGTGTCGTGATCGTGGGTGATCACGGCGATGGTGGTGCCGTCGTCGTGCAAACCGAGCAAGAGGTCCATGATGCCTTCGCTCGATTTGGAATCGAGGTTCCCGGTGGGTTCGTCCGCCAGGAGGAAGGTCGGCTGGTGGATGAGCGCCCTCGCCACGGCCACTCGCTGGCTCTCGCCGCCGGAGAGTTCACTAGGTGAGTGGTGCATCCGGTGTCCGAGCCCTACCCGGTGGAGGGCTTCCTCGGCTGCTCGCCTGCGCTGGACGGGGGGAGTGCCGCTGTAGAGCAGCCCGTTGGCAACGTTTTCGAGCGCTGTAGTCCCGGCCAGGAGGAAGAAGCGTTGAAAAACGAACCCGATCTTGCGTCCCCTCAGGGCCGCCACTCGCTTGTCGCCGAGCTCTGAGGTGTCGGTGCCTTCGATGAGTACGGATCCGCTGGTCGGGCGGTCGAGGGTTCCCATCATGTGCAACATGGTCGATTTCCCACTTCCGGAGGGACCGACCACCGCCAGCATCTCCCCATGTTCGACCACCAGCGACACGTCGTCGAGGGCCCGCACCGGTGGGTTACCAGGGTATTCCTTGACGACGTTGCGCAACTCGAGAGCAGGCGGGCGGGCGGCCCGGTCCCGGACGGGGGTCAACCGGTCGGAAGGGCCTGCAGAGGGAAGGGCGGTCACTCCGGCACCACCACAGTCAGCCCGTCGGAAAGCCCGTCGCCGGTGATCTCGACGTAACCGTCGCTGAACATCCCGGTCTCGACTCCGACCAGATTGGTGGTGCCGTCCGGTTGGACCACTTCCACCGCGTATCCGCCTTCGACCAGCGCCAGCAGGGCGCTGACCGGAACCGTCAGCACGTCCTCGGCGAGTTCGGCCACCACTTCGACGTCAACGTCGGCACCGGTCCAAATCGGGTCGACCGGATCGGCCAGCGCAATGGTGACTTCCACGTAGGACTGGGCCGGTTGGCTGCCCTGGGCGGGAACGATGACCGGAACCGCCCCCACCTTGCTCACCTCGCCGGCAACCTCCGTACCGTCCGGGAGTTCGATATCGACCGGGGTGCCGACGTCCAGAAGATCACGGTCGTCGATCTCGGCCTGGACTTCGACGCGTTGCGTGGTGACTTCTTCTTCGACGACGCCACCGGAGACAACCCTGGTTTCTACGGCCCGTAGCGGAGTGAGCTCGAACAACGCGATGCCGGGGCTGGCGTCGCTCCCGACGTCGGTGACCACCGTAGTGACCTGGCTCGGTCCGGGGACGTAGACCAGCGACTCGTCCTCGACCTCGCCTGTGGCCTCGAGCCCGAGGGAGATCTGCCAGGCCTCCACCGCCGCGGCGCTGGTCTCGTTGAATATGTCGTCGACGAACAGGCGACCGTCGGCATCGAAACCCAGCGCCATCAGGTTCTCCTCGAGGGCACGAACGTCCTCCCCCGGATCGACCCCAAGGCTGAGGGTGCGCCATGCCGGTGTGTTTCCGTAGAACAGAACGGCGTAGGCCGGCCCTCTCGTCAGCTCGGCTTGTTCCGCCAGGGCGAGTTCGAGAGAGACTTGGGCGTTTTCTACCGA
The DNA here is from genome assembly GCA_002403855.1 of Acidimicrobiia bacterium UBA4744. Classification (GTDB taxonomy): domain Bacteria; phylum Actinomycetota; class Acidimicrobiia; order Spongiisociales; family UBA4744; genus UBA4744. Next base: position 133,421 of record DHIO01000034.1, on the reverse strand, counting down.
GGCGGCCGCCTGCCTGATGTCGGCCCCGTCGGCTCCGGCGACCAGTTCGTTCAGGTTCTGCTGAGCTGCCCGCAGATTCGCTTCGGCTTGCATGACATCCGCCTCGCTGGGTCCGTCCCAGAGCTGCTGCAGCCGTTCCTCAGCTAGTCGAACGGCGGCCAGCGCCTGATCCCTTTCCGCCTGCGTGGGACCATCGGAAAGGCCTTCGAGTGCGTCTTGGGAGTCATCCACCCCGGCCTCGGCGGAATCGACCGACGCCTCGGCGCTCTCATAGGCGGCGTTGGCACCGATGTACGCCTCCATCGCCGCCGCCTCGGATTGCTGTCCCAGAGATATGGCCGTTTCGAGCGCGTCCGTCAGGTCATCGATCTCGCCGGTCGAGAGCGGAAGGTCACTTTGGCTGCAGAGTCCATCCACCGGCGGCGAAGCCAATCCACAGTACTGCGCCTGGGCGGTCAGGAGATTGATCCAGGCGGCGTCGAGGTTGCTCTCAGCCGACTCGAGGGCCCGCTCGGCCTTCGACAGATTCGACTCTGCGTTGGCCAGCTCCGCTTCGCTCGGACCGTCGAATAGGTCGCGGTAGGCGGCTTCGGCTGTGGACAGATCGGCGAGGGCCGCCGTCATCTCAGCCTCTGAAGGTAGCTCAGTCAGATTGGTGAGATTCTGCTGCGCCTGCGCCACCGACGCCTGGGCCGAGGCGATATCGGCTCCGGAGGGTTGCTCCGTGACGTTTGAGTACTGCTGAGACGAAGAGCTGAGTTGAGACTGGGCAGACGTCACCTTCTGCTCCGCGCCGAGGAGTTCGGTGTCCGAGACCTCGTCGCTGATCACGTAGAGGACATTCCCGCGTTCGAGGATCTGTCCTTCCACCGGGCCGGCCGTGACCACACCCGGGGTGGACGGCGCTACGGCGACGGCCTCCTCGAAGAGGAGCGTGCCGGCGAACTCGGTGGATTCGACCAGGTCCCTCACTTCAATGGTGGTGGTCGCCAGGGCGGCCGGACCGGTGCCGCTCTCGGTCTCGGCGGCGTCGTCGGCGAGTTGCCGGACGACGAGGACCGTGCCGATCGCCAGTGCGACCAGGATCACGATGCCGATGGGCCACATGGGGCGTCTTCGAGGCAGCGGCCGGTCGGGCGGGGCGAGTACTGCGTCGGGCACGGCTGCCGGGGCGTAGGAAGGTGGGCCCGTTTGGAGGTCCGTGTCGGTTGTTTGGTCGGGTTCCAGGCGCTCCGTCATTCACCCCCTCCTTCGCCGGGACGTCCTCCGCCGCCCAAACCGCTCCCACCGGGTCCGGCGAGATTCACTTCCTCCTGACACGTCTCGAAAGCCTCCCGGACGTCCGTATCCTCGAAGTCGATGTCCCCGAAGGGGCGGACGGCACCATTTCCCGGTCCGCCACCGATTCCGCTCAGGTCCGGGTCGTCCATGTCCACGCCATGATCACGCATGCATTGGGCAAATGCCAACAGGGTGTCGGTGAGTTCTGTCTCGTCGAAGCCCTCTCCGCCCCGCCCGAGGGCCGCCCCCTCGAGTTCCTCGGCGCAAATGGCGCGAGCGGCGCCAAACTCTTCGGATTGCGGGTCGATTCCGGAATCCTCGAGGCTCCCGCGCATGAAGCCGAAACCGATGGAGCCGTCGGCGTTGAGGGTGGGATCGGGGAAGTCCGGTATTCCATTGTCTCGCATGCACTGTGAGAACGCCATCAACGCTTCCTCCGCATCGACCTCGACGTCTGCCGTGCCTTCCGCAATGGCCGTTGCCTCTTCTCCGGCGGCCTCCAAGGTAGGCAGGCCGGCCTCCTCCTCGGCCTTCCCCGTGCAGGCGGAGGCCATGAGGGCCAGCGCGGCCAGCAGGACGATGTGGGGCTTCTTCACGCGACGTTCCTTTCTGGATCCCCACACCTTGGCCCGCCCTGCTAAGCGCATCGTGAAGCACAGATGAGAAACAGATGAGAACGAGAGGGTCCGGGGATGGTACGGGTTCTTATCCGATTCTCATCTGGCTCTCAGGGTGCTCACATCCGGGTCGCGGTACAGTTTTGACCAGAAGATCCGAGGGGTCCCGTGACAGACGTGAATGGTGCGAGAGTACTGATTGCTGAAGACGACCGGAGCGTGCGGCAGTCACTTCAGCGAGCCCTACGGTACGAGGGCTACGAGGTCGACTTGGCCGTCGACGGCGCCGAAGCTCTGGAGGCAGTCAAAGATGATCGGCCCGACGCCCTGATACTGGACATCATGATGCCCCACGTCGACGGCCTCTCGGTCTGCCGGCGGATCCGCGCCAAGGGCGATGATCTGCCGATCTTGATGCTCACCGCCAAGCACGAGATCTCCGATCGGGTGGCCGGACTCGACGCGGGAGCCGACGACTACCTCGTGAAGCCGTTTGCGCTGGAAGAGTTGCTTGCTCGGCTCCGAGCTCTCCTGCGGAGAACCGCTCCGGAAGAACTGGGTGGTCCTCTCACCTTTGCCGACCTTTCCCTCGCCCCTGAGACTCGACGGGTGGAGCGCAACGGTCGGTCGATCGAGCTCACCAAAACAGAATTCGACCTGCTCGAGTTGTTGATGTTGAACGCCGGCATCGTGCTCACCCGTGAAGTCATTTACGATCGCATCTGGGGATACGACTTCGGGACGTCTTCGAATTCGCTCGACGTCTACATCGGCTATCTGCGCCGGAAGACGGAGGCGGGGGAGGAGCCTCGGCTGATCCACACGGTGCGCGGCGTTGGATACGTGTTGAGAGAGCCATGACCCTCCGCGCCCGGCTATCGCTCCTGGTGGCGCTGGCGGTGGCCTTGGCCGTGGCCGCGGTGGCGGGCGCTGCCTACGTCTCGGCGGCTCGAGAAGCGCGAGGGGAAATCGATGGATTCCTGGTGCAGCGGGCTTCGGTGTTGACTGCCCTGGGAGACCTGGGCAATCGCTTCCCGGCTTCTCGCGAGATGGGAATGGGTCCGGTCTTCGACGTTTTCGGGCCCGATTCTGCTTTTCAGGCTTTCCAGACAGACGGCGAGGTTGTCGCGTACCTCAGAGGCGGCCCGCCGTTGCCCATTTCGAAAGATGATCGCGCCGTCATAGGTGCGCCTACCCTCTATTCGCTGCGCGACGTGTGGGTCGACGGTGTTCACTACCGGATGGTCACCGCTCCCTATGGTGACAGTCTTGCCATTCAGATTGCCCGTGATATGACCGAAACCGATGCCATCGTCAACGGTCTTCGGTTGCGGTTGTTCAGCATCGGCGGCCTGGGGGTCATCCTCGCCGCTCTCATGGGGTGGATGGTGGCCGGTCGGGCCCTCAAACCGGTCGGTGAGCTCACGGCAACGGCGGAACATGTTGCCACGACTCAGGATCTGGACGCTCCCATCGAGGTCGAAGGAGACGACGAAATAGGACGGCTGGCCTCGAGTTTCAACACGATGCTCAGGGCGCTCGGTGCCTCCCGGCGCCAGCAGCAGCAGCTGGTGGCCGATGCCAGTCATGAGCTGCGAACCCCCCTCACGTCGCTGCGAACCAATATCGAGCTGCTTGCCAGATCGGACGATATGGACGGTGCCGAGAAACAAGAGTTGCTGGCCGACGTGACCTATGAACTTGGAGAACTGACCGAGCTGGTGTCGGAATTGGTGGAGCTGGCTACCGACGCCCGGGTGACGGAAGAACCGGTCGCCGAGGTCGATTTGGCAGACATCGTGGATCAGGTAGCAGAGCGGGCGCGGCGCCGGACCGGTCGGACGGTGGTCGTGGACGCGGATGGGGGAACCATCGAAGGCCGTCCGGGCATGCTCGAACGGGCGGTGATCAATCTGGTCGACAACGCTCACAAATGGAGCCCGCCGGATGCCCCGATCGAGGTGTCGGTCCGGGGGGGCCGGGTGGAAGTCGCCGACCGCGGACCCGGCATCGATAGGGAAGACCGCTCGTTCGTCTTTGATCGCTTCTACCGGGCCGCCTCGGCGCGCAGCATGCCCGGATCCGGGCTGGGTCTCTCTATCGTGAAACAGGTCGTCGATCTCCACGGTGGGCGGGTGTGGGTGGACGAAGGTCCCGCGGGCGGAGCTCGGGTCGGCTTCGAGGTTCCGGTTACTGCGGCCCAGTCCTGACGGAGCCGGGGGCCGATTCTCAGGCGTTTCTTAGGGGCGATTCATCCGTCCTTCACATCGGCATCGAACTATTGGTTGAGAAGAATCTGTGAGATGGAGACGATGATGGACCTTGACCGTGACGCTCAGCATGGAGACGACCAGCCTGCACAGGCGGGTTCGGATGGCGCGGCACCAGGCTCGAATCTGAACGAGCCGGCCACGAGGATCGGGACCCGTGAGGGTCTCGGCGTCGAAGGTGGAGAGCTCGCTTCGCGCCCGGAACCCAGGCGTCCCGACCTGCAAGACCTTCCGTTGAGCGCGGTGCACTGGCCGGCCGGTCCCATCTCGCCTCCCGACCCGGTAGGAAGAGCACTGCCTCCGCCGGGGCGCCCGGTGAACAGCGGGCCGCCCCATGGCCGGATTCTGATCCCGATGGTGTCGGCGTTCCTGGGTGCGGTGCTGGCGCTGGCAGCGGTGGTCGGTATCGGTTGGCTGGACGCTTCCGATCAGTCGACCACCTCAACCACGTCGACCACCGCCCTGGACCAAGCCTCCGGGGCCGTGAACCCCGCCGCAACCGGCACCACGACCCTGCAGCGACGGGAGGCAAATGTCGACGCCGTAGCCGTCGGCGAGGTGGTGATTCCCTCGATAGTCAGCGTGCAAATCGGGCAGAACGGCCCGACGGGTTTCTTCGAAGTCGGCTCAGGATCCGGAGTGGTCTTTGATTCGCAGGGTCACATCATCACCAACGATCATGTGGCGTCGGGCGGTTCGGGCTATCAGGTCGTGTTTGCCGACGGGCGAGTCTACGAGGCGACACTCGTCGGTACGGACTCGGTGACCGATCTGGCCGTCCTCAAGATCGACGCCGACGGTCTGATACCCGTTGAGTTTGGCTCATCCGATGATCTGCTGGTAGGCGACCCGGCAGTGGCCGTCGGCAACCCGCTCGGTTTGGACGGTGGTCCTTCGCTGACGGTCGGGGTGGTGTCGGCCTTCGATCGTCGGGTGCAGACCAGTGCCAGTGACATTCTCTACGGGATGCTGCAAACCGATGCGCCCATAACTCAGGGTTCGAGTGGTGGAGCGCTGGTCGACCAAACGGGGAAGCTGATCGGTATCACTACGGCGGTTGGCGTATCCGAAATCGGGGTCGAGGGGATCGGCTTTGCCACGCCGGTTGAGATCGTCGAGCGGGTGGTGACCGAGTTGATCACCGACGGCGAGGCCGAGACTGCCTTTCTCGGCATCGTCGGAGGAACATCATTCGACACGGCCGTGGACGGTGCGCAGGTGCCGGCAGGTGTGGAGATCCAGACCGTCGAACCGGCCGGGGCGGCGGCAGTTGCCGGCCTGCAAGCCGGGGATGTCATTACCTCGTTCGACGGTCGAGAGCTAGAGACGATGCAGGACCTGATCGTCTCGCTTCGGCGTTCCCATGTGGGCGACGCGGTTCAGCTCACAATCGAAAGGTCCGGCTCCATTGAGAGCATCGACCTGGTCCTCGGCGAGAGGTAGCTTCCAGCTTCTGACCTCCCGGGTGTCCTTCGTCGGCTACCCCAAACCCATGCCGGACGCCTTCTTCCGGATGAAGGCCTCGGCTTTGGAGAGCCGTTTCAGAACCCATGTGCCCGCCCAGACGGACAAGGCGCCGATGACGATGCCTCCCATAACATCGGTCGGGAACCACAGACCGGCGATCATACGGCCGATGCCGAGCACGACTCCCAGCGCGAGCACCATCGCGCCCAGCGGACGCCTCACCACCCAGAGCACGATGCCCAAACCGACGACCGTCGCCACCGGGTGGGCGGGGAACGATGAGTTGATCGGTTCATAGAACAGCACGTTCACCTCGGGGAGCTGCTCAAACGGGCGGGGCCGACCGACGAGGATGTTGAGAAGAGCCACACCCAGCTGGCAGATGCCCAGCGCCACCAGGCTGAGGAGAACTGCGTGCTGGAAGAGATCGGTCTCCCGGTCGGTCCTTCCCGCCAACCACATCCAGGCAACCGCCAGAGTGGCGACGAGTGGGATCACATAGTCGCTGATCAGGAACCGCACCGTGCTGTCGACGAACTCCGACCGGCCCGCCAGTTCGTTGAGCCATCGGAATAGGGTCTCGTCGATGGAAATCACCGCCGGCCTCCCGGCGCTGAGCCGACGGGGAGTCGCTCATCCCGACCAGCTCCGGCTTCTTCTTTCGGCGGCCGGTGGATTCGGCCGACTGCTCGGGCGAAGAAGACGGCACCGATCCAGCCCAACCCGAACCACAGGGCTTGCCAGTGGCCCGACAACCCGCCGTCGGTGTCGTTGATGTTTCGGGCTCCGGGAAGGGACTCGAGCGAAGCCCGAGCCCATGTGGCTGATCCGTCAACCGGATCAGTCGGACCCCACGGTCCGGTCGTCGCCAGCGGGATCAGATGGAAGAAGGCCAGCCCAACTGCGAGAAGAACCAGACCGAGTGCGTAGACGGGCCGTCGCTGTGGGAGCAACCAGAGATGCCTTCTTCCGGACCGGGCGGCCGAGAGCTGCACGATGCCCAGACAGGCAAGGAAAACCATCAGCAGGTACTGCCAGCTGAACATGGCGAGCACAGTGAGCTGGTCCATGCCGGTGTCTTTCGCCCTCAAGCCTACGCTCGCCTGGCGACTCGAGATGTTCCCGTCGACGGACCCGATCAGGCCTGCCAGAATCCTGCCTGTGAACAGAATCGTTCCGGAAACGAAGAGCGAACCCCGCCTATCCGAGGGGGACGGTGGTCATGACCGGTTTGCCCACTATGTGAGCAAGGCGGACATCGTGCGAAGCAACGTTGAAGGTGTGCCGGTGGTTGCCTTGTGCGGCAAGAGGTGGATACCCAATCGCGACCCGGAACGCTATCCGATCTGCCCTACCTGCAAAGAGCTCATGGCTCGCCTCAAAGGCGGGGCCGACAACTGACCGCCCGCCGCTACTCCGGTTCCAGAGACAGCTCCAGAATGAACTCGAACTGTTCTTTCGTAACCGGTTGAACCGACAACCGCGAACGATTGAGCAGCACCATATCGGCGAGCTCCTCGTACTCCCGCAACTCCGGCAGTGGAACCATCCGAGGCAGCTTCTCGATGAAACGGACGTCGACCATGATCCAACGCGGATCTCCTGGATCCGACTTGGGGTCGTAGTGCTTGTCGGCCGGATCGAACTGAGTGTGGTCGGGGTAGGGCCCGCTGGCGATTTCGGCGATTCCGACTACCCCCGGGGGTTTGGCGTTCGAGTGATAGAACAACACCCGATCACCGACCTCCATCCGGTCCCGCATGAGATTGCGCGCTTGATAGTTCCGGACACCGTCCCAATGCTCGGTGCCGTCTCGTTCCAGGTCATCAATCGAATATTCACCGGGCTCGGATTTCATCAACCAGTACTGCATGGGTGTATTGGTAGCACACTCTCTCGGATTGGCATGGCTCGCGCCTCTCGAGCCGAAACCGCTACCCACCGACCGGGCTATTGGTGGGTGGGAGCTCCTTCAGACGGAGGTACCCGTCCCGAGGAACTCATCGTGATCTCGGCCGTCCGGATTCCCGAAGCAGTCTGGAAATCCTTCATGAGGTGCGGGGAAGCGGAAGAAACCTCCTCCATCACCGAAGAAGTCCTTCGGGAAATCGAACCCGGGTCCACGGAAGTGGGGGAAGCCCTCGCCGGCGTCGAAATCGCCGAACTCCGGCATGTCTCCCGAGATCATCGATTCGATTGACGCGGCCAAGTCCTCTCTGATCGCATCGGCCCGTTCCTCGGTCAAACGCCCATCGGCGACGAGATCGGCGAGCTTCCCGTCGAGGTTCGCCAGGACGGCATCGACGATGTCCCCTGCGTCGACTCCCTGGGCTTCGGCAATGTCGGCGAGAGACCACCCCCGGCTCAGCTGATCCCGCAGCTCCTCGACCTCCATCCCCAGTGCGGCGGCGATGATATCGAAGCCGGAACCACCCCCGAATGGTCCGTGGAAGAAGTCAAAACGGTGCGGTCCAGAGAAACCGCCGAAGGAGCGGGTGGGATGCTCGCCGTTGACCATCGCCTCGATCTTCTCGACGAGCGTGGCGCGAACTGCGTCGGCCTCGTCTTCGGTGAGCTTGCCCTCGTCGATGGCCCTGTCGATACGAGCAGTGTGTTCGGCTACCAGAGCATCGATAACAGCCTGAGTCCGTTCGCCGGCGATCTCGGCGATGGTCGGTCCCCCTCGGAGCTGCGCAGCCAGTTCGTCACCGTCCATGTCGAGAATCTCGGCGACGGTTTCCAGATGGTGCGTTCCCGGGAACCCCTTTCCGAAGCGGACCAGACGGTCCCTGAGGGCTTCGGCAATCCTGTCTCGCTGCTCCTCCGTGATCACCTCATCCTCGACGAGGTCGTCCAGCAGGCCCTCCAGGGGTTGATAGAACACTTCGTTCTCGGTTTCCCGGGCGAGCGCCGAAGGCTCCTGGCTGAGCGAGATGGCCACCAGGGCCACGCCAACCACCAGGGCAACAATGGCCAGCCCGGTGATCGCTTTCCGCATGCTTCTACCTCAGACGGTGGGCTTCGTCAGCTATCACCCTATGGCAGAGACCTAAGAGGAGAATGAAAGGGAGATGAGAAACCGGGCGGGATTCCTACCCGCGCTTCTTGGTCGACCGGGATGCCTCATACATGGCGATGTAGTCGTCAACCGAGGTTGCGGCGATGGTCTCGCCGATCAAATCGATCGGTAGGTCGTCGATTGCCCGAAATCGGACACAGGACTTGCCGACGTCGTACCGTTTCCCCGTCGCTCGGTACTGCTTCTCGAAGGAGGCGGCTGCGTCCTCAGACGAATAGATGCTGGACAGGTAGACGGCCATGTGGTTCTTCTGCGATGCCAGCGCAGCGTACATCAACGGCTTCTTGTTGTAGGTGTCCGGGTACGTTTCCAACGGGACCTGGTAGGTGATCATTCCCCAGTTCATGACCTCCTCGTAACCCGCCGGCAGGTGGGCGAGTATGACAGCCCGGATCTCTCCGAGAGCCTCTCGCCGGTCTGGGGGAAGTTCGAGGAGGTACTGGTCGATGGTGTCGGCATCCGATCGCATGGATCGGGACCCTACCGGATGCTTCCCGCTATGAGCCGTCAGTACTCCGTGTCTCGTAGTTCGTATTCCGACCCCCGGCCCAACCTCCCCTCCCCCCGCTTGCCGGTTCTTCGCCGGCTACCGACTACCGGCTCAACCCCTCCCGCCGGGGACGGCGGAAGGGGTCGCGCTCAGGTGCGCCGGCTCAGGCGCTGTTCTCTTCGGCATCAGCTTCGTCGAGTCCGAATCCGGGCCCGGGGCCCATACCGTGGTGCGGGCCGCGCGGACCCTTCCGGCCTTCGAACTCACCGTTGACCACCGATTCGATCCGCTCGGGGGCGTTGGTCCGGATCTCTTCGGCCTGTTCGCTGGTCAACTTCCCGTCTTCGACCGCCTGATCGACCTTGGCGTTCATCTCCGCAACCAGGGCGTCTATGACCGCTTGGGCCGACGAGCCGTTGGACTCCGCTACTTCGGCGATCGTCTGCCCGTCACGGAGGGCATCGGCGAGGTCGGCAATCTCGACGCCGATCACCTCGGCCACCACTTCGAGACGGGCTCCGCGTCCGAACCCGGGGTGATGCCCCCGGAAGGCGTCGAGTCGTTCTCGGAGAGCGGAGGCAATCTCGGTGGACTGCTCCTCAGTGATGACTCCCTCCTCAACCAGATCGCCGAGGATCTCCTCGATAGTGGCCGGAACCGCCGGTTCGGCGTCTACGGATTCCTGAGCGGAGGCGACGTCGGGCGCTCGGACGACCAGTGCGACCGAGAATCCGCCCAACACGATGGCTGCGGTCGCTATGGCTGCGATGGCTCTGCGCATGAAATGCTCCTTTCTCGTTCCATCACTGGAGTTACTGTCGCCCTCCGCTCTAAGCCACCCATGAATGAAAGTGCAGAATCCCGTGAGAATGCGGAAGGAGTCGGGCGGGGGCGTCGGCACCTGGGACGGCAAGACGGAGTATCGTCGCCCTATGGATGGACTCAACTCCCGAGCCGAGCAGAGACTGCAGGACGAACTGATCATCTGGTTGACGACCGTTTCGCCCGCCGGCCAGCCGCAAACGTCTGCAGTCTGGTTCCTGTGGGACGGCGAAGAGTTCCTGGTCTACAGCCTGGCCGGAACTGCTCGGACCCGGAACATCAAGCGCAACCAGCGGGTCTCGCTCAACCTCGACGGCGACGGCCGAGGCGGGTCGGTCGTCACGATCGAGGGGTTGGCCCGCCTCGACCTCGATGCGCCGGCCTCCAATGAGGTTCCGGAGTATTCGGCCAAGTACCGTGAGAAGATCGCCGGCAACCGCTGGACCCCGGAGAGTTTCGCCGCCGACTACCCGATCCCGATCCGGATCACACCGACGAGAGCGCGGTCCTGGTGAGGGCCCTTCGTCGAGCGGCGATCACGACCATCCGTTGGATGGCGCTGGATCGGGCCTAGCCCCGCCCGGTAGGCTCGTTTGATGGAACCGCCCGAGGTGCGGCGCCGGCTGACTCCCGCTCCCTGGTGGGCCGCGGCCGTCCTCGTCGTCGCCGTCCTGATGCTGCTGACCCTCGCCGCCCTGGGAGCGCAAGGCTTGCCCGGCAGCGAGACCCGGCCTCCGCCGTTCGTTCTCAACATCGACCTGCTGGTCGTCGGTCGCGTCGTGTTGGGCATCTTTGCCGGTCTCATCATCCTGTTCCTGGTGCTGGCGTTGCTTCCGGGAGGTCCGCCCATCAGGTTGCCCCGGAGGAGGAGGTGGTCGCCCTTGAGGCTGCTGGCCGCATTGGTCCTGCTGTTCGCGATGCTCATGATTCTCCAGCCTCTCGCCGATCTGACCGGGCCGGAATCCCAACCGGCCGGGACGGCGGACGCCGCCTCAGAGGGGGAAGGAGTTCGACCTCAACCATCGGGTTCCCGGTGGGGTTTGATCATCCTGGGTGGTGCGGTGCTTCTGGTGATATGGGGCGTGGCGGTAGCGACCCGGCAGTCCACCGAGTTGGAAGAACCCGCCGCCGAGGCGCCGGCGCCGGTGGTGGTGACCGGTGTTCTCGATGAGGTGCTCGCCGAACTCGAAGGGACGAAGGACCCCCGGGAAGTGGTGATCGGTGCCTACGTTCGGATGGAGCGAGCGTTCGCCGCGGCGGGATTGCCGCGACGTTCCAGCGACGCTCCGCTCGAGTATCTGACGAGGTCCCTCCGACGACTGCAGGTCGGCCGCCCGGCCGTTACCCGCCTGACCAGTCTGTTTGAGGTGGCGCGCTTCAGCGACCACGAGATCTATCCGGAAATGGGGCGGGAGGCAGAGGCTGCCTTCAACGAAATCCGGGACGAGTTGAGCGGGGCGTGGCGATGAAGCTGGTGGCGGGTACGACCGGGCTGGTTGCGGCCCTGGTGGCGACCGTACTTCTGTGGTTCGATGGCCCCGCCGAGTTCACCGGCTATCAGGTGGTGTTGCTCTTCCTGGCCGCAATCACGCTGCGTCGGCTCCGACCGGTAGAAGAAGAGCGCGAATCGCTCCCTCGGTTGAGGATCAAGGCGCCCGGCCGGTCCAAGCGTTCGATTCCACCCCAGCTCGAGAAGGTCGAGCGTCTCGTGGTATTCGGGAAGACGGCGGCCTTTGATGCGGAATGGCGCTTGCTTCCCTTCCTGCGCTCCATTGCCGCCGAGCAACTCGAGGCCCGGCATGGGATCGATCTGGCCGCCCGTCCCGATCTCGCCCGGCCAATGATCTCCGACCGTGGTTGGGTCTGGTTGGACCCGGAGCGGAAGCGTCCTGTCGATCGCATGGCGCCCGGGCTGAGTCCTGAAGCGTTGGATGATGTCGTATCGTCGATCGAAGAGCTCTAGTACCGTCGTGGATATGCCAATGAACACCGGAGAAGTGGCAACCCTCGGGCAGAAGCTGNNGCGGACGGCCATGTGCTGATCGAGGACTATCCGGGTCTGGCCAAGACTCTCATGGCCCGTTCGTTTGCTCAGGTCACTGATTTGAAGTTCGCACGCGTCCAGTTCACTCCGGATCTGATGCCGATGGACGTGACCGGGTCCCCGGTGCTCGACCCGACGACCGCCGACCTGTCCTTCCGCCCCGGTCCCATCTTCAGCAACTTGCTGTTGGCGGATGAGGTGAACCGGGCGCCCGCCAAGACCCAGGCCGCTCTCTTGGAGGCAATGCAGGAGCGACAGGTCACGGTCGACGGCGCTACGCACAGACTGGATCCTCCTTTTCTGGTGGTTGCCACCCAGAACCCGATCGAGTACGAGGGCACCTACCCGCTTCCCGAGGCTCAGCTCGATCGGTTCATCGTCCGGATTGGACTTGGGTACCCGACGCCCGAAGATGAGTGGCGGGTTCTGGAGAACCGACTCGATCGGCGCACCGATGACATCGACCTGGAGGTGGTTGTCGACGTCGCGGGACTGCGAGCCATGCAGCGGTCGGTGGAGGATGTGCATGTCTCGGACGCAGTCGGCCGGTATATCGTCGACCTGGTGTCGGCCACCCGGCACCGCAACCGGGTGCTGGTGGGAGCAAGCCCTCGGGGCTCGTTGGCGGTGATGAAGGTGGCTCGCGCCCGGGCCCTTCTCCAGGGTCGCGACTTCGTGACCCCCGACGACGTGAAGGCCGTGGCCGTTCCGGCGTTGGCCCATCGCCTGATCCTCCGCCCCGAGCTCTGGGTGCAGGACATCAAGAGCGATGACATCGTGGTGGAATGCCTCGATCTGGTTGCCACCCCACCGTCGGTACCCGAGCGCGGTCGGGCGTGACCCGGACGACGACACCCCGTCTTCGCCTGTTCGCGGTGCTGGCAGTGATCGGGTTGGTCGGTGGCCTGGCCTCCGGGCGTCCCGAACTCGTTGCAGTCGCAGCCCCTTTCGCGGTGCTGCTCGGCGTCGGACTGGTGTTCTCACACGACCTCGACCTCGACCTCGACCTGGAGCTTGATCGCGACAGGGCCATCGAAGGCGAGACCCTTCGCCTGGTGGTCACCGCCGGTACGGATCCGTCCATTGCGCGTCTCGACCTCGAAATCGATCTGCCGGATGGCGTCGAGATCGAGCAAGCTCAGTCGACGGGTGGACGAGCGCTCCGGTCTGTCGGGCGCACGGTGGTCGGGTTCAAGCCCGGCGGGGTCGTCCCCCAACGCCTGACGGTCCAGTTGCGTTGCGCACGTTGGGGTGCGCACCGCATCGGCTTCTTGCGAGTTCGCGGTCGCGACGCCTGGGGATTGTTCGGCTACTACGAGGAAGTGCCCCTCGATCTCGCGATCAAGGTGTTTCCCGAGACGGCAGCCCTGCGGGCACTGCTGAAGCCCGTCGAAACCCGGCTGGGCTTCGGCGATCTGGTCTCTCGGCAGAAAGGGGAAGGGTTGGAGTTTGCAGATCTGCGGGTGATGGCGCTCGGCGACGATCCCCGCCAGATCAACTGGCGAGTTACGGCCCGCGGGCGTGACGTGTGGGTCAACGACCGGCACCCGGAGCGGAACAGCGATGTGGTGCTCCTCGTCGACACGCTGGCCGAAGCACGTCGGGGCGTCGGGGTGACGCTCGATTTGGCCGTCCGGGCGGCTGCCGGGCTGGCGGCCGGACACCTCCGTCGACACGACCGGGTTGGTCTGGTTTCCTTCGGGGAGCCTCTTCGCTGGTTGCAGCCGGGTATGGGCGACGTCCAGCGCTACCGAATCCTCGACACCCTCATGGAGAGCCGTTCGAGACGGCAGATGTATTGGCGAGGGGTTACGGCGGTTCCGCGCCGGGCGTTACCGCCCAAAGCGCTGGTCATTGGGCTGAGCCCATTGCTCGATGAGCGAGCCGTCAATGCGTTTGCCGACCTGCGGGGGCGCGGTTTCGATCTGGTTGTGATCGAGATCCCGGCGGAGCTGTTTGTGGCCGACCCGGTGACGCAAGATGAACGCCTGGCCCGTCGCATCTGGGAGTTGCACCGTGATGCGACCCGCAACCGTTACCTCAGGCACGGCATTGCCACGGTTCGCTGGAATCCGGAGATGCCGTTCCAGCAAGCTCTCGCGGAGGTGGAAGCATTTCGACGAAACGTGATGCGGGCTCGGGTCTGATCCCGGCAATGCTGGCGGTTGCGCTGGCTCTGGGACTGTCCCTCTTTCCGCAGGCCGACCTAGAGGTAATCCGTCGGCTGGTGGGCTTGATCGGCATCGCCGGCGTTGTGTCGATGATCTCGGCCGTGGCGGTTGGTGTGCCTTGGCTCATCGGATGGGGATCGGTGCTGCTGCTGGGCCAGTACGGTTTGTCCCTGGCAGGCGGCGCGCCGATCGACTCCCGGGCGCCTTGGTACGCGGCCGGTCTCTTGCTCATGGTCGAATCAGCCTATGCATCGCTGGAGCAGCGGGCGAAGGTCTCCGGGCTGTCGGGTAACTTGCCTCGCGACGTCGGACGTTGGGCGGTCTTCGGGTTGGGGGGGCTGTGCGTGGCGGCGCTGGTCATGTGGCTCGCGTCGGTTCCGGTGACCTACGGGATACTCGTGCAAGTCGCCGGGGTTGGAGCCGCGACGGCCCTACTCACCACCCTGGTGGTGCTGGTCCGCCGGCGGACCTGACGTTCTGGCGGCTCCCATCCGCGTCGAGTCTTGGAGCTGCCCGCCGATCGAGACCCGCAAGGCGTAGCGTGGCGCCCCGTCGGGCGGAGGGGTAGGCGTCACAGGCCGAGGCTCCCATTCCTCAGCGGTCTGTGTGTCCGGCTGCGGTGCCGAGCTTGGCCGCGTCTCGGACTCGGATGCTCCGATAGCCCGTTTCGACGGCTCCCTCACGTCGCAGCTGCGAGAGCGCTTCGTTCACCGTTTGCCGGCTGGCTCCCAGCAGGGTGCCGATCGCCGTCTGAGACAAGTGGACCTCTCCCTTGTCGTCGCCCTCGTCGAGGATGAGCTGCGCGACCTGTTCTTTGACGGTACGGCTCATCAAGCGGAGGACCCGACGCTGCGTAGCCTCGAGTTGACTCAAGCCCGCCACCAGCCAGCGCAGTGTGACCACCGGGTGTTGAACGAGGACCGGCAGGAGCTTGTCCCGATCGAAGCGGAAGGCCCGTACCGGTTTGAGGGCCCGGGCCGATGAGATGTAGGGCTCGCCGCGAAACATGGCGATGTCGCCGAGAACATTGCCCGTCCCGGCTCGGGCAACGACGCGGCGGGTGCCGCTGGAGATCCGGTACAACTCGACTTCGCCCTGCACGATGGCATAGGCGTGGAGGGCCTCCTCACCTGCCCGGAAGAGATGGGTTCCCGGGTATTTCTCGATGAACCTCCCCGCCTGGGAGAGGGCGGCCAGGTCGTCCGGGCTCAACGGTAGGTAGTCGGTCCTGCCGAAGCTCTTGGCCAGCCAAGCGAAATGCTGTTGGTCGGGCGTTGTCAGAAGCAACCTCCTGCCGGGCGGAGTCGACCGGCCTTCTCTCGCCGGCCCGGGTACCGGGTCCAGATTACTCGCGCACTGCTGTAACTATCGGGTCGGCGACAATCACGAAAGGCCCGGCATCTCCGACCGGTTCTCTCCAGGGATTCGACAGGAGTGATGTATGTCCAGCCAAACGACTACCCGACCATCGCCTAGACCGGTCGTTGCGATTCTGGTTGCGGTTCTGGTGCTGGCCGGGGTGCTCATCGGTGTCTTCACCGGCTCCGCCCAGGACTCGAGTTCCGCCCCGGACGGGCACCCTGCTCCGGACGTCTCCTTCCGCCTCTTCGACGGGTCCCAGGCGACTCTGGCCGACTATCGCGGCAAGCCGGTGGTGTTGAATTTCTGGGCATCCTGGTGTCCGGCTTGTGTGGCCGAGATGCCGTCGTTCCAGCAGGTACATGAGGAGATCGGCGGTGAAGTATTGTTCCTGGGGCTCGGTGTCCAGGACACCAGGGACGCCGCGGAGGCCTTTGTGGCGCAGAGTGGTGTTACCTATCTGCTGGGTGAAGATCCGGACGGCAGCATCCTCGGCTCGTTCGACGGCATCGCCATGCCGACCACCGTCTTCATCGACGAGACGGGCAGCGTGGTGGGACGTCATTCTGGAGCGATCTTCGAAGATGACTTGCGCGAGTTGATCGGCGATCTCTTCGGTGTCTGAGGCCCGCCATCGCGGGGACCCCGTGATGAACGGCACCGTGGTGCATCAAGCGGCGTAGCGGCGGGCGCTGATCGCAACGAGTCGCTCTCGTGACGCCCTTGGTATTCGGTGCCTCGCCTCTGGTGGTGGTGCCGGTGTTCCTGGGGTGGCCGATTCGGCCCAGTCCTCGACCATCGGAGAGGCCGCCTCAGAGGAACAGCTCTCACCCTGCAACCGCGCTCGGGTTCCTGTTGACCCTGGTGACGATCCGGGGTGTACCCCTTCTCGCCGAGGCATGACAGTGGGGCCGGGCTTTCCCGATTCTGGCGGCGGGTCCGGCGCTTGGAGTCGTGGCGATGGTTCGCTTCCACGCACCAGGCCGGCCCTCTCCATCCGCATCGGTTGCCGGGGTGACGGAGCTTGGCGGCCCGCGTTGGACGGGGATCTCCTCACGTCAAGCGGGCGTCTTCTACGTACAGGCGGCGTCCCGTGGCGTCAATGCCGGACAGGGTGCCGCGCAGGTTGACCGGTTGCCCTTCCGCGAGGTCTCGGGGCACCCGTCCGGCGATCGACGCAACGACCTCCACATCGACCGAGCCGAACAGCTCGTGGCCGACGGTGGTGACGAGCGCCGTCACCCGGGTCGGATCGTTTGGTCCGATTCCCGTGATGACCCCGGTCACCTCTCCAGGCCAGTCGATGACGCTGCCCTGGTACTTGTCTTCGAACAAACGGGCGATCTGGAAGCTGAGTCCCTTCTTGCCGAAGAGCTCGCCGGCCACCGTCGTCGCGGTTGGCCCGGAGGGACCCGGGGCGAGCGTCTCCCGCGCCGGGGCCGGCTTCTCTTGCTCCGGTTCTGGCCGGCTGGCCGGGAGGGGGCGAACGGGCTCGAAGTCGGCCCCGGTGTCGAACGGGTCCGGCCTCATGATGGGTGGCGGCGGTGGTATCGGCTCCCGAATAGGTACTTCCGGCGGCGGGCTGGTTGGGGCGTGGCCCGACGAGGCGCCTTGCAGGGCCCGGGCCGCCTCGATGAGACGTTGGGCCGTCGTCACGACGGTACCGGAATCGCGGTCGACCCCGCTCTTCTCGTAGCTCACTTGCTCATCGGTGATCTTCACGGTCGGGTAGTCCTCGACCAGAGCCATCAACACGCGCCGCGCGTCCGCCGGCAAGCGCACGGATAGGCGCTGAGGGTCGGAGGTCCTTATCGCGAACGCTTCGTCGAAGTCGGTGTCGCCGATCTGGGTGTCGTCGACCCCGAACATGGCTGCCGCTTTGGTAAATCCGGTCTGCCGGCTCATGCGAAGGCCGAGTCCGAGTGGCGGATACCCTATTCGATACCTCGTCCGAACCGCACCGGTAGACCCGCCGGATGAGGAGGTCGCATCGATCGTGACGGCAAGATCGTCCTTCGCCCCTTTGATCTTGGGCCGTGAGAAAAGGCGGCTCGGTTCGTAACCGAGCCGCAGTCGATCGGCTGCGGATCTCCACTGCGCCTCGTAGCGCCTCGAGCTCGCCGCGGAAGCCGCGGCTACCGCCACGACCAACCCGATGATGAGGGGGACGATGAAGGAATCCATGCCAGGAGTCTACGGAGTGAGCCGGCCGCCTTCGGGGACTTTCGCGCACCGGTCGGGTGACCTTCCAGGTACGGCAGAGCGGTATCAAACCGGTGATCGAACGCGGCCCGTGCCTCGGTCGGAATCGGGTCGAAATCCAGTGGATCGCCGGCGACCGAGATTTCCACTACCCGAGTGCCGGTCTCATAGCGGCGGCGGAACCCGCCGGGGCGATGTCCTTGATGCCCCTGCCCTCGAACGGTGACCGGCGCCGTCATGACCTACTCTCGGTCGGCCACGGTGCCGGCGCTTCGGTGCCGGGCGCGGAGTAGGGCGATGGGGATCAGGATGATTGTCAGAACCACCACCGCGGCGGTGAGAGGATGATCGCTGATGATCGTGGTCAACGTGGCGGACAGTCGGTCGACGTACCGAACCAGACCGTTGTCGCCCAGGGCGGCGGCTCCGGAGCGGAGGATCGTGGCCCAATACCAAACGATGAACCCGCCGGCGAGAATCATCACCAACCCGGATATCTTGTTGATGTAAGGGGCGGTACCGCGCAGCTTCTTGACCAGGGTGTCCTTTCCGAGCGCCAGCGCCACGGTGATGCCGATCAAGACCAGGGACATCCCCAATCCGTAGGCAATGAAGGCTGCGAACCCGGCGATGAAGGTGGTTTGCGTGAAG
This sequence comes from Acidimicrobiia bacterium UBA4744, assembly GCA_002403855.1. Taxonomy (GTDB): domain Bacteria; phylum Actinomycetota; class Acidimicrobiia; order Spongiisociales; family UBA4744; genus UBA4744. The sequence continues at coordinate 114,968 of DHIO01000034.1, read as the reverse complement.
GTGGTCGCGACGAGCGACAGGAAGATGGGCAGGGTGCACGACAGTGAGGCAATCGCGTAGGAGACGCCAAAGACGAACAGCGAGCCGTTGGTCCGGTCCTTTCTGCCTCGTATCGAGGGCAAACGAATCGTCAGATACCGACCGCGCAACAGTGCGATGCCCAGGACGATCAATGCTGCGCCGACGACCAGGGCCACCCACGGCAGGACCGTAGTCAGCGAGCGGACCCCGGCCACGATGATGGCGCCGGCAATTCCGAATACCAGCAAGAATCCCGATGAGACCACAGCGCCGGTTCGGAGGGCACGGCCCAGTGCGCTCACGGTCGCCCTTTCCTCTTCCCTGTCGAATCCGAGGAAGTAGCCCAGATAGGCGGGGAGCATGGCAAACCCGCAGGGGTTCACGGTGGCAACGAGCCCCGCAGTGAAAGCCGTGAGCAAGATCGCAAGCATGTTCGTTCCCTGGCTCGATGATGTAACTGGGTCAACCGGCGGGCGGCGCCATTCGGCTCCCGAACTGTCGGAGGGGCGACGTTGTCGGGGAGCCCTTCAACCCTTGCGAAGTGCCTTTGCCACTTTGCGTTGTCGGCGTCTCCGCCGCCACAGGTACCCGGCGATCTGGCTGAGGACGATGAAGATGCCCGCGGTCACCAGCAGCATGGTGATGCGCGAGATCTGGAAGGTCCAGGCGAGGAATTCGACTTCGACCTTTTCGGTGTTTTGAACGGCGAAGATCGCAAACAGCACCATCAAGACGATGCCGATTGCCAGGCTGATCGAGAGCCCGGTTCGTGCCGGTGGTTCGGGAGCCCCGGCCGCAGCGTCGGTAGGTTCTCGAGCGTCGGTCATGGCTTCCCCTCGCTGGCCTTACGTTCCGACCCTAGCTTCATGCGAATGGTTCGAATAGCGTGACCGGGGCAACCTCCAGGAACGACCAACCAGGCGAGTGAATGAGCGGTACCTATTTGACTCGCCTGGAGAGTTGTGGACCCGGTTGGACGCCGATAACAACCCCGGCAACGCTGAAGGCGATCAGGCTCACGACGGTATCGATCTCTCCGGTGCCGCCCGTGGCGAACAGGTGGGTTATCGACGCCGCCAGGGGATACCGCTACCACTACGACGCTGGTTGCGACTGTGACTCTGCTGGGTACCCGACGCCGCTTGCCCGGAGCGTAGGAGTTGAGCTCGCCCAAGAGATATCAGCCCGACGAAACCGCCGCCGACCCCGGCAAGGAACCCGCCCTTCGGTCCTCCTGCACAGCTTGTAGCGATACTCCGCGCCGTCCCGAGCCAATATGACCCGCTCAATCGACCGCTCGACAACTCCCCCGTGAAATCCACTGTTGTCCTTCCTCGTCTGGCTCACGCCATCGCCGGTCGACTGCGGAAGGCGAGCTGGGCGTGTCCTAGCCTATGGGCAGGAGGTGATCGATGCCCGTTCGCGTGCTGACAATCGAAGGTGGTGGGGTGCGTGGGATCATTCCGACCCGGCTGCTGGCCGCGCTCGAGTCCCTCTCAGAAGTCCCGATCTCCAGCCTGTTCGATGTGGTGGTGGGGACTTCGACGGGCGGAATGCTGGCGTTGGGATTGGCGGTACCCGGTGAAGACGGCGGCCCCGCCTTTCCCGCTAAGAGCGTCGGCGACATCTACACGTCCCACGGAGAGAACATCTTCCCCAAGACGGCTTCGTCGCTTCCGCGCAGCCTCCAGGAAGCTCGCGAGTGGTGGGCGTCGGCCAGCTCAAGCGCCGCGATCTTCGGGTACAACCCCGAAGCCGGAAACGCCCGGTATTCGCCGGAGGGGATCGAAGAAGCGTTTGAGCTGTACTTCGGAGACCACATGCTGTCGGAGGCGCTGGTCGATGTGGTGGTGACCAGCTACGACCTGCAAACGAAGAGTCCGGTGCTGTTCCGGTCGAGCGATGCGAAGCTCGACCCGGATGATGATCTCCTGATGCGAGATGCTGCCCGGGCGACGTCCGCCGCCCCGACCTACTTCCCACCCTTGGAGATGGCTTGGGAGGGGGTGGAAGACCGTTTGCTGGTGGACGGAGGCGTGTACTCCAAGAACCCGGCCATCATCGGCTACGTGGAAGGCGTGATCCGCGCCCGTGAGCAGGGGCTGCGCGACGCCGAAGTCGTGGTGGTATCACTCGGCACCGGCCGACCCCAGCGAACCCAGGCCTTGACCTATAAGGAGTTCGTGGGCCGCAGTTGGCTGAAGCTGGCCGAAGACGTGTTCCGGGCGGCAGAAGACGGGCAGGCGGCTCTCCACGACCAGGTGCTGACCACCTTGATCGGGGACCACTACTGGCGGTTCCAGACGGTGCTGGCCGAAGGCGCCAGCTATGCAATGGACGATGTGAGCGACGAGAACGTCGACGCCCTCAAGCACCTCGGGGATCAGCTGGTCGGAGAGCGACTCGACGACCTGAACGAGCTGGCCAAGCGGCTCAAGGAGAATCAACAGTCTCGAGTCTCAGGTCCCAGGTCTCCCCTCTGAGGCAAGGCGATGACCCTTGCTCGGTATGTGCAGCCAATATCGAGCTCCTGGCCGAATGCTCGTTTCTACTCCGAGACTGCCGAGCACTCAGCAGAATGTGGGTTGTGGGCGGGATCTCTTGTTCGGGTCGCCATCGGTGATCACCCGTCGGCTATCGAAAGGTGCCCGGGCTGGCCCATAGCGACAGCAGGTTGGCGATACTGAGGTCTGACGCCGTTGTGCCAATGGTGTCGGCGTTCGAGGGTTCCGGGCCACCTGCAACATCGGCCGACCCAAGTAGCTCGAGTCGCATGCGAGAAGCGTGAAGCCGTGTGAGCGTTCCGATTCCGCGCCTGGCTGGATCAATCACTGCGACCGCCTTGTTCAAGCTTGGCTTGCGCTTGCGCGTCCGTGCGAGCTCGTACCAAGCGAGATATCCAAGGGCGTGCCCAGTATTGACGACCACGAACGCTCCCCAGCCCTTCTGTGTGAACTCGGGTAGGGTCGCGTCCGTGAAGTAGGGGTTGACACAGTTCCCCCTTGAATCCACCGGGTATGCATAGACGTGCTCGCGCTCCATCAGGAGGGGCTGTGGCTTCTTGAGGGTCTTGCGCTGCTTGTCCGGAGGAGGGCTCGAGATTGATTCTCTGAGTCTCTCCAGGTTCCGTTGCCGCTTCTTCAAATCAGCCGCGCTCATGCCGAGCTTCTCCAGCATCTCGAGGTTGGAGTTGTTGTCAATGATGGCGATGGCGCGGGCCTGCGCTTCCGATGCAATCCCAGGCCGCTGGAGCTGGTCTGCAACTACCAACCAGAATGTGGCGTAGTCCTCATCGTCGGGCATCAGGGAAACCGTTTCGAGATCGCACACCAGCCTCACGATTTCGTGTCCATCCATGGGAAGTCGACACACCGCCGAGAGCGTCGCCCGTAGATCGAGGGCGAGGTCGTCGGAATACAGTCCAGGACCCCATGCACCCATTGCCCGCAACGATACCGACCCGAAAGGCGCTGCCCGTGGTGGAGTACCGCGAGGTGGTTGCCCCCAGCCTGCCGCACATGACAGTCATGAGGGTGGTGTGCCGCACCATGTTCCGAGCCGATCCGGCATTGAGCGCTCCCGTCGGGTGACAGTTCCCTTGCATGTGCGGGGGAGTGCCCGCCTTCGGGTGGGGGCTGACCCTTGAGGACAGCGGCCCGTCTTTCGCGATAATGAGAAGTTGAGGAGGTAGTCGTGATGCGCGTTTCGTTCCGCGTCGGTGTCGCACTCCTGCTTCTTGCCGCGCTGACCGTCGCAGGGTGTGGGTCGGGGGGAGCGGACCCGCCGTCCGAGCTGCTGGTCGGAACCTGGGAGACTGAACTCTGGGGCGTGATCGAGGTGTTCAACGAGGACGGGACCTACGGCGTTGGCCACACCGTCGATCTGGCATCGGGCGATGATGTCTCGCAGGCCGAGTTGGCCTTCGGGACCTGGTCCATCGACGGCAATGTCCTGACTCGAAGTGCCGACCCGGGATCCCCCTACTGCGCAGGAATGGAGGGGACGTACGAAATCGAGTTCCTCGACGATGGCGACCGGGTGGCGGTGACAGTGGTGAGCGACGATTGCCCGACCCAGCGTCAGGACTTCGGAAGTGGCCTTAGCCGGTACATGGACTCCTAGGCCCGGCTCGCTCATGTGACATTGCCAGACGCTGGCCTGGCGAGCGATGGCCGCCCGGGTGGGGTATGCCGCGCCCGCAGGGTTCTCCGGCGGGCGGAGGGTCCGATCTGCGCAATCTGGCTCGTCTCACTCGTCCAGGAAGATGTCCGTTTGCAGCTTCGTCCCATCGCCGTAGCCGTATTGCTCGAAGCTCTTGACTCCCGCTTCGGTGAGGACGTCCTCGTCGAGATAGAAGTTGCCGGTGGCCGTTCGGGCGTCTTTCTTGAAGATTTCGAATGCGGCGTCGGCCACGATTTCGGGTCGGCGGGACTGGGCCATGGCCTGGTCGCCGCCCAGCAGATTCTGAACCGCGGCAGTGGCGATGATCGTCTTCGGCCACAGGCAATTGGCAGCGATGCCTTCGTCGGCCAGTTCCTCGGACAGGCCGAGCGTGATCATGCTCATGCCGTACTTGGCAATGGTGTAGGCCGCGTGGTTCTTGAACCAATGCGGTGCCAGATTCAACGGGGGGCTGAGGGTGAGGATGTGAGCGTTGTTACTTTCCTTGAGGTAGGGGATGCAAGTCTTGGAAACCAGAAAGGTGCCGCGGGCGTTGATGTCCTGCATCAGGTCGTAGCGTTTCATCGGTAACGTTTCGGTGTTGGAGAGGTTGATGGCGCTGGCGTTATTGACGCAGATGTCGATGCCGCCGAACAGCTCGACCGCCGACTCGACGGCGGCTGCCACCTGGTCTTCGTTGCGGATGTCCCCGACGATCGGCAGGGCCCGGCCGCCTGCTTCTTCGATCTCGGCGGCGGCCGTATAGACGGTGCCGGGCAGCGCCGGGTGGGGTTCGGCCGTCTTGGCGATGAACGCCACGTTGGCGCCGTCGCGCCCGGCTCTCTTGGCGATCGCCAGCCCGATCCCGCGACTCGCCCCCGAGATGAACATCGTCTTCCCCGTCAGTGTTGCCATGCTCGCTCCTAGGTCGTCCGGCTTCACGCACATCGAACCGCTCCCGCTGCGAGGACTCCTCCGTGCTGCAGTTCGTTGCCCGCTCCTGGCAGGCGTCCTGACGCCGGCTGGTGCCGAATGTCTCGGCGAAGCGGATACCTCACGGGCGCGATACGGCTGCCGTCCTGAGCCTAACGGCAGGGAGTGAGCTCAGCCTCGCCGGGGGACGAAGGCGTCGCCGACCGCGTCGAGGGCCCGGTTGATTCCCCGCTTGAGCCGGTTCAGGGCCATCCGTACACCGAGGATCGTCGATCCGGTGAACACCGCCATCGTCGAAAGGGCGAGGGCGATCGTGCCGGGCTCGAGCGGCCCGCCGAAAGCTGCGGAGCCGATCCCGATGGCGCCGACGGTGGCCACCGCCCCGGTCGCTAGGAGTGTCTGGCCCGTCTTGCGCAGACCGGCAGTGTTGGCTTCGAGCGAGACGAGCTGTTCACCGGGCTTGACCTCTCGCACCCGATGCGTCACGCCGCGGGTATCGCGCAAGGCCCCTGTGCCCTGACCCAGTTTCAGTCCCATCCGGATCGAGGTTATGGGATGGGAGTCCTTCTCCCAGAGGATGCCGTCTTCGTAGTGGCGCCGGGGGCGGAGACCTTCATGGCTGCGGAGCCAGTTCTCGGTCGTTGCTTCAACCCGGCTGGTCGTACCCTTGACGATCCGGGTGCCCATCACCTTGTCTGGTGCCAGCACCTTCTCCCAGACGTTGTCCATCCGGTCGTCGAGCGACACTCCCGCCCGGTGTTCGGCCAGAGCCCGCAGGAGGAAGTCGGGATCGACGTTGAGTTCTTTCGCCATCCGGATGAGTCGCGTCCGGTCGATGGGATCAACGCGGCGGGTCGACTCTTCGGTCTGCAACTCGATGGCCCGTCTGAGAATCTTGTCGGCCTGATCGGCCGGCACCTCGTCCTCGCCGGGGAGGCGTTCGATACCTCCCGGCGTTTGCTCGGCCCGGCGTTGCGGTGATTCGAATTGCTGTGTCATGGCTTCCCCCCAGTATGGCGTGATCGGCCGGGGCGCCGGTCAGATTTCTGAGATTGAACGGACGGCCGTCTTCGGTCCGTACTTGGGGGCNNCCCATCACCAGCGCCGCCGTCCATGGTCCGACACCGGGAAAGGCGGTGAGCCGGGCGAAGGCCTCCTCCCGGCTCATGGTCGACACCTCCTCCAGGCGGGCGGCGCGCCGGGCCACGAAGCGCAGCAAGTCGGAGCGCTTTCGTTCGATGCCGAGCTCGTGCAATTGCCAGTACGGGAGCCGGGCGATGACCTCAGGGTCCACCGGCAACGTGAGCTCGAGCGGTCCGGGGGCCGGATCCGAAAACCGCTCGGTCAGTGCCCGGAGGTTGCGGTGAGCTTCCCTGGTGGCGATCTTCTGTCCGAGGATGGCAGAAACAATAGATTCGAAGACCCGGTCGGTTCGACCGATCCGCAGGCCCCGTTTCTGTTTGTGCAGCTGGCGTAGCAGCGGATGTGTGGGGGCGAATTCCTCCGGCTTGTCTTCGAACCCGAGCAGCCGGGGTACCTGGCCGAGAATCCACTCGGAGCCGCCGCCCCAGGCAGTTGCATGTACTCGGGGTCCGTCGTGCTCGAGGAGCACGGTTGCCGGACCGACCGGGGTGCGGGTTGCCCACCACCCACGCCTGCCGGTCGCATCCGACCTGCTGTTTCCCAGGGTGAGGTTGAGGCTCAGGTCGACCGGTACGGCGATAGTGCGCTGCTTCACCCTCGGAGCCTTCCTCGGCCTGCTCACCATGCCCGGATCCGGGTGGCCCGGATCCGCACCGCCACCGAGAACTCGCGGGCGGTTTCACCCGGATCCATGTCCCAGCGCCGGTAAGGCTCCTCGTACTTGGCAAGATAGGCCGGAATCGCATTCGATTTCGGGGCGGCCTCGTCGATCCAGGCGTCACCCTCGATGGCCACCATCTGATTGCCGATGTCATCACAGTTGAGATGAAACGACACCCTTCGATTGCCGGCCATATTCCGCAGCTTCCACGTGTCGGGCCGACTGTAGAAGAGGATGGTCTCCCCATCCCAGAGGAACGAGACCACCGATGTTTGGGGTGTGCCGTCCGGTGCCACCGTGGTGAGCCAGCCGACTTTGTCGGTCTCCAACCGTGCCTGGGCTGACACTCGGAGATCCTCGGGGAGTGATAGCCAGACCGATGCGCTCGTCCCTCCCATGGCCCCTTCCAAGCAGGTGATCGCCCCAGCGTACCGGTGTGCCGGAGCACTGGGAACGGGATAGCACCTCGGGTGGTGCTGAGACCGGGATCGTCGCCGGGTCAATCAACGACGAGCGGGGGTTGCGGTGCTAGAGCGCCTGCTGCAACTCTTGGTCGGTGATGGCTCCCTCCACCACCAGTTTGCGCTCGGCCCGCCCGTAGAAATGCTGCCCGATTTCGAGTGCTCCGCTCGTGTAGATATCAGGCCGGTAGACCGACAGCACCGCAGCCAGAAACCTGATCTGGAAGCGTGCGTCGGCGCACGCGCCGACGGTTCTCGCCTCGAGCACCGAATCGATCATCTCGTCGAACAGGGGTTCCAGATCATCTGCAGTGCCGATGCGGTCCAGCAGTTCGTCGCGTCTCAGCAGCAGGTCGTCTTCGGCGTAGTGCGAATCCTGTCTCGTCATGCGGAGCAGCATGCGTAGCTCCCGCTCGAACACCTCGTGGCGTGGATCGTCGTCGATCGGAGATGGGGGAGGGGCGCGGTGGGCGTCCCGGACCGCAACCAGCAGGCTGTGGGTAGGATCGAACCCGCCCGTGACGTCGTCCGCGTCGGCGTCGATCACGATCTCTGCATCCGGATCGCGTACGTCCTCTCGGCCACCCGGCGTAGCGCTCATGGCTCAAGCGTATCGCCTCGCATACGAGACCGCGAAAAGCCAAAGGGATCATTCTCAATACCATCAATCGAGCCAGCCCACCCGGCACCAGGCGCGACGCTCGCATGAGGGGCAGCGCATCCAGCGGTTGTACTCGAGCGGGGGCACCCACAGGCTGATCCGGAGTATTCGGGCGATTACTTCGCACAACCCGACGCGTTTGTGCTCACCGCAGGTGGAACACTCCACGACGACTGTGCCGGAGAGCGGAGTTGCCGTTGAGAAGAGTGCCTTCCGGCCCTCCACCCGCGGCTCGGGTCGGCCTTCGACCGGACCAGCTTCGAACAGGGCGCGTTTGCCTTGGGGGTCGGTGGTTTTCACACCTTCTCCAGCGTGTTCGCCAGCGCTCGATATGCTTCGGAGGCCTTGGACCGTTGGGCATGCTGGAGCACGGAAATGCCCCGGGCGGGCGCTTCGGCTACCCGAACCGTCTTGGGAATGGGCGGGTCGAGCACCGAGATGCCGTAGCGGTGGGGAAGATCCTCGACCACCTCGCGGGCCAGGCGGGTGCGGGAGTCAAACATCGTGGCAACCGCCCCAAGCACTCTGAGGCTGCTGTTGGTGTACGTGCGAACGTCGTCGATGGTCTCCAACAGTTGACCGACTCCCCGGTGACTGAGGGTTTCCGGCTGGAGGGGGATCAAAACCTCGCGGCCCGCAGTCAGCCCGTTGATGGTGAGGATCCCCAGGGAAGGGGGGCAGTCGATCATGACCAGGTCGTAGGAGCTGATTACCGGCCGGAGGGCTTTGGAGAGCACGTATTCCCGGCCCGTCTTGGTGAGGAGGTGAATCTCGGCGCCCGCCAAGTCGATGGTCGAGGGGAGCAGGTGTAGGTCGTCTGTTTCGACGATCGCCTTGGCGGCGGTGGTACGGCCGAGCATCACGTCGTGAATGGAACGGTCCAGGCCTTCGGAATCGACGCCCATCGAATAGGTGAGACACGCCTGCGGGTCGAGGTCGACGACGAGGATCTTTCTGTCCCGCTCGGCAAACGCGGACCCGAGGGACTGTACCGTGGTGGTCTTGGCCACTCCGCCTTTCTGGTTGGCAACGGCAATCACCCGTGTCATGCGATCGAGTGTAGGGCGCCACCGGGACACCCGATTCGCTTCGTTCGTGGGTCAGTCGGTTGCTTCGAGATCGAGGGCGGCCGAGTTGATGCAGTACCTGAGGCCCGTTGGTTGCGGGCCGTCTTCGAAGACGTGCCCGAGATGAGAATCGCAGTGCGCGCAACGGACCTCGGTCCTGATCATCCCGTGGCTCCGATCGACGACCGTCGTCACCCGATCGGGGGCTTCTGGTTCCCAGAAGCTCGGCCAGCCGGAGCCCGATTCGTACTTGGTCTCCGACGAGAAGAGCTCGGCTTCGCAGGCGACGCATCGGTAGGTCCCCGATCGTTTGGTGTCCCAATAGATGCCGGAAAAGGCGGGCTCGGTTGCCCCTTGCCGGGTGACGGCAAACTGTTGGGGCGTCAGCCGTACTCGCCACTCTTCCTCGGTCTGGGGGAGCTGTTCGGAGGGTATCTCGGGTGGCATGGTGTCTCCTCGTGGATCTCAGTCTTCAACCCCAGGATTGTCGATCCATTCCCGCCCGATCAGGAATCCGCGGGCCCGCTCCGCCCGCGGGTAGCGGTTCACCAGCGCCCAGAACGCTTCTCCGTGCCCGGGCTCACTCAAGTGTGCCAGCTCGTGGACGATGAGGTAGTCGACCACCCAATCGGGAAAGCCGGCGGCCCGGCTGGAAATTCGTATGGAGCGGTTGTCCGGGGTGCAGGATCCCCATCGGGTTTGCTGGTTTTCAACCCAGCGGATGGAATCCGGCACGGAGAGTTTGTACCGTCGGGCGAGCCGCTGCGCTCTCGAGGCCAGATCGATCGGCCGCTCGGCGGCGCGTTGCTCGAACTTCGACTTCATCAGGTTGACCCAATGGTGTTCCTCCGACCGGCTCAACTCGGCGGGAATGGCAACCCGCAACACATCGCCGATCAGGCGAGCCTGCACGGTCTTGCGGCGGCGAGCGCTCCGAACGACTTCGACGTTCACAGTCGGCGATCCTATCGGTGATCGGTGACAAGGTCTCCGCTTCTGCGTCGTGGTCCTCAATGATCGGGTCGGCTCGAAAGCTGGTCGCGCACCGACCGGGGCAGACCGGCGACCACCAGCTGGTACGAATGGTCGATCAACTCGACGATCTCTTCGAACGGAATCGAACCGTCCAGGGTGATGGTGTTCCAGTGCTGTTTGTTCAGGTGGTAGCCGGGTTGCGCGGCCGGGTACTGAGCTCGTAGCTCGAGTCCGAGATCGGGATCACATTTGAGGCTCACCGTGAGCGGGAGGGCGTCTTCTTCGATGAGTCCGAACATCCTGGCCCCCACCTTGAATACCAATGCGCCGGGGCCGAACGGGTACCCTTGGGTGGCTCCCGGGTATTGGGTGAATTGTTCCAGCAGCTCGTCCAGTGTCGGCGCCATGGAGGCATTTTGGCGGTGTTGTCCCGACCTCGCCAGTGCAAACCTGATCTTGCACTATGCTAACAATTGCAAGCACAAGAACCCCGGCGATGCCACCTATCGATCCCTCCCAACCGATCCCGGTCGAAATAGCCCTTCCCGACGGTACGGCCGTGTCATTGCGTCCGGTGGCCGCCGAGGACCGAGGTGACCTCGCCGAAGGTTTTGAGCGCCTGTCCGCCACAAGCCGCTACCGGCGGTTCATGACGCCGACCCCGCGTCTGAAGTCGCGAGATCTGGTCTACCTCAGCGAACTCGACTACTGCGACCACTTCGCTTGGGGGGTGCAGGCGAAGACCGAAGACGGTTGGGACGGCGCCGGGGTGGCGCGATACGTGCGGCTGTCCGACGATCCGGCCTCTGCCGATGCGGCGTACACCGTCCTCGATGAGTACCAGGGCCGTGGGATCGGCCAGGTGTTGTTCCGGGCGCTGGCCATTGCCGGTCGAGCGAATCACGTGCAACGATTCCACTTCGACGTCCTGGCCGACAACGCGCCGATGCTCAGAATGCTGCAGAAGTTCGACGTGACGATGAAGCCGGCGCCGGACGGGCTCATTCGCGGCACGCTCGAGTTGGAACCGTTCGTGGATGAAATGGACGGGTGGCCGCCGGGTGCCGCCCTGATCCGCCTCGCGGCGGAGGCTCGGCGGACGGCAGGACACGGCGCCGGCGAACTCCATCGCTTTCAATCCCGTTAGCATGGGAGTTCGCAGTGGGTTCATGCCGTCCCCAGGTGGAGTTCTCCTGGTGCAACACTTCCGCTGCGACGCGGGACCACGCCGGTCGGTTGGTTTGACCTCGCCTGCGCGGTCCGATCATGCACGGTTCAGATAGAGAGGCCTGACAATGGGTGACGAGCGCAAGTGGGTGTACGGGTTTGACGAGGTCGAGAGTGCCGAAACGTACGTTGGAGGCGCCTGGGACGATGTTCGCGGGTTGTTGGGAGGCAAAGGCGCCAACCTCGCCGAGATGACCCGGGTGGGGGTTCCCGTCCCGCCGGGCTTCACCGTCTCGACTGAAGCGTGCAACGCCTTTCTCGCAGCCGGAGAGCAGTTTCCCGGGGAAATGTGGGAACAAGCCCTGGCGGCCTTGAAGCAGGTGGAGGAGAAGACCGGGAAGGCTTTCGGCGACTCGACCAACCCGCTCCTCGTGTCGTGCCGGTCCGGATCCAAGTTCTCGATGCCCGGGATGATGGACACGGTGCTCAACATCGGTCTCAACGACGAGGTCGTCGTCGGGGTCGTTCGGCTGACCGGAGACGAGAGATTTGCCTACGACTCGTATCGCCGGCTCGTTCAGATGTTCGGATCGGTGGTGCTGGGTCTCGATGACGAGCCGTTCGAGGAGGTTCTGGCCGAGTACCGGAGCAGGCATGGCGTCGACAACGATGCAGAACTCCCCCCGGAGGCTTTGCAGGAGGTCGTTGGGCGCTTCAAGGACCTCGCCCCGGGATTCCCTCAGGAGCCGATCGACCAGCTCCGTCTGGCGACCGAGGCAGTGTTCAAGTCGTGGAACGGAAAGCGGGCCGTCGACTATCGGAACGCCGCCAAGATCCCCCATGACCTGGGGACGGCCGTGAATATTCAAACCATGGTGTTCGGCAACATGGGCGATGATTCGGCGACGGGGGTTGCCATGACCCGCAATGCCACCACCGGCGAGGATCACATCGAAGGTGATTTCCTCATCAACGCTCAAGGCGAAGACGTGGTGGCCGGGATCCGCCCAACCAAGGCAATGGACGATATGGGCGTAGAAATGCCGGAGCTCTACGACGAGTTTCGGGAGATTGCCAAGAACCTGGAGAACCATTACCGCGAGATGCAGGACATGGAGTTCACCGTCGAGCGGGGCAAGCTCTGGATTCTCCAGACTCGTGACGGAAAGCGCACCGCCCAGGCGGCAGTCAGGATTGCCGTCGACCTCGCGGAAGAAGGCTTGATTACCAAGGAAACGGCGGTGATGAAGGTCACACCCGACCAGGTTGACTTCTTCCTCCATCCCCAGTTCTCGGTCGAAGCGAAGAAGGCGGCCGTCGCGTCCGGCGCCCAGATAGCTACGGGCCTCAACGTGTCGCCGGGGGCGGCCGTCGGGGTGGTGGCCTTCGATGCCGACCTCGCCGAGAGGTGGGCCAAGGATGAAGGCAAGAAGGTCATCATGGTCCGGCCGGAAACCAAACCGGACGACGTGCATGGGATGCTGGCCGCCCAGGGCATCCTCACCAAGCTGGGGGGCCGTACCAGCCACGCTGCTCTGGTCGCTCGCCAGTTCGGCAAGCCGGCGGTGGTTGGCGTAGCGGCTCTCGAGATCGACATGGCCGGCCGGCAGATGACCGTGGGCAGCACGGTCATCAAGGAAGGCGACTGGCTCTCGATCGACGGTACGGTCGGCGAAGTGTTTGCCGGTGCTCTCGAGACGGTGGTACCCGACATCTCGGATCCGTGGCTCAAGAAGCTACTCGGCTGGGCGGACGAGTTCCGGTCCCTCGGGGTGTGGGCCAATGCCGACTATCCGCTCGATGCCGAGCGCGCTCGCCAGAACGGCGCCGAAGGCATCGGGTTGTGCCGGACCGAGCATATGTTCTTCGAGGCCGACCGCATCCCGGTCGTCCAGAAGATGATCACCACCGAGTCAGACCAGGAGCGACGCCAGGCCCTCGATACGCTGCTCCCTTTGCAGCGAGAGGACTTCGCCGGCTTGTTCCGGGCGATGGACGGCTATCCGGTGATCATCCGGCTGATCGATCCACCTTTGCACGAGTTCCTTCCCGCCTTCGAGGACTTGACCGGTCAGCTGGCTCATCTGCAGATCAAGACCGCCGCCGGAGAAGACGTTGCCAAACAACTTGCCGAGACGGAAGAGATGCTCGAGCGGGTTGAGGCTCTTCGGGAGGCCAACCCGATGCTGGGCACCCGGGGCGTGCGGCTCGGGATCATGATGCCGGACTTGACCAAGATGCAGGTCCGGGCGATCTTCGAGGCAGCCTGTGCCGTTGCCAAGGAGGGGATCGACGTGCACCCCGAGGTGATGATCCCCCTCACCAGCCACGTGAACGAGCTCAAACGGCAGCAGACGGTTCTGGAGGCTGAGGCCAAGGTCGTGATGGAGGAACAGGGTATCGAGATCGACTACAAGTTTGGCACCATGATCGAGATTCCCCGGGCGGCGCTGACGGCGGCAGAGATTGCCGAATACGCCCAGTTCTTCTCGTTCGGTACCAACGACTTGACCCAGACGGTCTTCGGGATCAGCCGCGACGACGCCGAGTCGGGGTTCCTCATCGACTATCTGAGCGAGGGAATCCTGGCGGAGAACCCGTTTGCCTCCATCGACGAGAACGGGGTCGGGAAACTCATGCAGTGGACCGTTTCGGAAGGGCGCGCCACCCGTGAGGGCCTCGAGATCGGTATCTGCGGTGAGCACGGCGGCGATCCAAAGTCAATCGACCTGTGCCATCGTCTCGGGCTCAACTACGTCAGTTGTTCACCCTTCCGGGTGCCCATCGCCCGTCTGGCCGCGGCGCAGTCGGCCCTCACCCACAAGTAGTCCTTCACCGTTCTTGCGTGAGATTCCTGCGGTATGCGCGGGTTTCTCACGCAAGTTCGGCAGGCAAGGAGTCTCTCACCGTTCTTGCGTGAGTTTTCTGCCCTATTCGCAGGTTTCTCACGCAAGTTCGGGATGATGGCTGCTTCTCACCACCCGGTCGACACCCCCAACGCGGTCAGGACCACCACGATCAACCCGAACAGCATCTGGGTCCATCCGACCGTCTTCGCCGGCACCGGAGGTCGAGCTAGACCGTAGAAGGCGCCGAGGGCCAGGATGAACAGCGCCAGGGCGGAGAGCAACGGCACGATACCGAGCGCTGCCGCCAGGCCGACGACGAGTACGGCTGCTATCTGCGCCGCGTAGACCCCCGACCGGTCGTAGGGCTGGTCCTTGGCTCGCCTTACCTGAGCGCGAGCGAAGACGATGGCGGCGTACGACCGGGCGGCCAGCACCAACCAGAGGCCGAAGGCAGGTACCCAATCCCAACCGCCGGCCATGGCGATTGCCGCCGCCGAGGAACCCATGGCGATCCCCCCGGCCAGTTCGGGCAACAAGCCGCGGCCGCGGCTTCGGGCATCGGCGCGGAGGGAAATGACGGCAAAGGGTATTGCGACGACGAGCGGCCACCAGAAGGGTCCTGCAGTGGTCACGATTGTTGCTGCGAGGCCGCCCAGAGCCAGCGCTCCGTATCCCAGCGCGAACCACATAGCGACGCGGGTGCGGGGAAGGCGCCGCCTTCTTGCCAGGTCGGTCAATACCAGCTTGACGGGTCGCCGGGCCAGGAAGACTGATACCGTGGCTACGGCGAGCCCGAGTCCGGCCCAGGTGGGTGCGACCAGCAGCCCGAGCAGAATCGGCTCGAGCGTGAAGCCCCAACCGCCGTGCTCGGTGGGCAGGGCAATCGAGCGGACACGCACCCGCGTCGGGTCGGTCATGGTTGGTGCATGGCAAGGCGGGCTCGTTCGGTGTGGGGACGGATGCCACACCCGGCCAGGTGGTCGTTGACGAGGCCCATTGCCTGCATGAAGGCATAGACGGTGGTAGGGCCGACGAATCTCCAGCCCCGTCGCTTGAGATCCCTGCTCATTGCGGTGGATTCAGGGGTGATCGACGGGAGTTCGGTCGGAGGCTCAGGCCGGTCGGGGGCGTACCCCCACACGAAGGCGGCCAGCGACCCGAATTCGTCGGCCAACTCCGCCGCCCGGGCCGCGTTGCTGATGGTCGCCTCGATCTTGCCACGGTGGCGGACGATCCCGGCGTCGTTCAACAGCCGGGTCACCTCGGGTTCCCCGAACTCCGCAACCTGCCGGAAGTCGAAGTTTGCGAAAGCCGCGCGGAAATTCTCTCTTTTGCGGAGGATCGTCAACCAGGAGAGACCGGCCTGGAAGCCCTCCAGGCTCAGCTTCTCGAAGAGGCGGATATCGTCGGTGACCGGAAACCCCCATTCGGTGTCGTGGTAGTCGACGTAGAGAGGATCGCTACCGGCCCACCAGCAACGAGCCATGCCGTCTTCGCCCTCGGTGAGATCGTCTTGTGTCGTCACGACCGGTCATGATACGAGCCCTCCGTGATCCTTCGCTTGCGACGCCTGCCCTTCTGCCGGCGCCGGACGGAATTCAAGGAGGGAGGGCGCAATGGGGGCGCGGAGCTCCGGCACTCGAATCTTGCGGTACCTCCCCGGACCCGTTCACCCGGGGACGGGGATCAAGGTGACTACCCTCTCGCCGATGAGTGACTCTTCATCTGCGGCGACCCGGGTCCGCCGAGAACCGCCGCCCTTCCGGCCCGTGCACGTTCGGGCCGTCGAATACCGAACCCCTCACCTGGCCCGGGTCACTCTTGCCGGACCGGAGCTGGCGGGTCTGGCCGTTGAGCACCCGGCGGCCAGCGTCCGGTTGCTCCTCCCGTCCCCCGGAACGGAAGAGGTGGTCGTACCGACCTGGAAGGACAACGAGTTCCTGCTGCCCGGCGGCGAGCGACCGGTCATCAGGACGTTCACGCCGCGCCGGGTCGACCCGGCCGGTCTCGAACTCGACCTCGAGATCGTCATCCACGAGAGCGGCGTTGCATCCGGGTGGGCCGCATCGGCGAAACCCGGCGACCCGGCCGCCGTCTCGGGACCCGGCCGCGGCTATGTCGTCGACCACGACGCGTCGGCCTTCCTCCTGGCCGGCGACGAGAGCGCCATTCCCGCCATCAGCCAGCTGCTGGAAGCCCTTCCCGCGGCCACGCCGGTTCGGGCGCACATCGAAGTCGCTCATCCCGACGCCCGCCTGGCACTTCCCGATCATCCCCGAGCGACCGTCGCATGGTGGGATCTGCCGGCCGGAGGACCCCGGGGCGAGGCGCTGGTGGGCGCCGTTGGGCGCTCCCAACTCGACTCCGGCAGCAGGGTGTGGGCGGCCGGTGAAGCTGCGACGATGCAGCGACTGCGGCGGCACCTGTTCGACGATCGGGGGCTGCCGAGGGTCCAGGCGACTGTGCGCGGCTACTGGAAGAGCGGCCGCCGCGGCACCTGACTATCTGGATCATTGGGGCTCGTCCTTCAGGGAGTTGTCCGGAGCATGGGAGATTCTGTCTGCCACCCCTCGGTGGTCGTCATCTCGCCGTGGCCCGGCTTGCGTCTACTCCACAGGGTGACGGTCGAGTGCCGGAGGAGAAGTCGATGACCCACTTGCGATCGCTGAGGTCTCACCGTTTGCTCAATCCTTAACTTCCCGGAAACACTCCTTCGGAGGCCGTGACAAAGCGGCCGGCCTGCGTACGCTTGCTGCTGATGGAAACCACTAGCGTTGACCCGCGTCGCCGCGACGTAGCTCTGGCCGGAGCCGTTGCAGCCCTGTTCGCCCTCGGTGTCTCAGAGTTGCTGGCCGGTTTGATCTCGGGTGTCCCCTCGCTGGTCGTCTCGATCGGCACTGGGGTCATCGATCTTGCCCCTCCTGCTGTGAAGGATTTCGCAATCGAGACCTTCGGCACGGCAGACAAGCCGGCCTTGATCATCGGCATCGTGGTTCTCGCTGCGCTTTTTGGAGCGCTACTCGGTCTGGGGGGTATCCGATCGTTGGCCATCCCGGTGGTTGGATTCGCGGCATTCGGGGCGCTGGGTGCCGTCGCTGCGGTTCGCGATCCCCAGGGCGAAGCCATTCCATCCATTGTCGTCGCGGTGGTAGCCACAACCGCCGGGCTGGCTGCCTTCCTCGTCCTGTTTCGATCGGCCTCCCGGAGCCCGGCGCCGGCCGGCGGGTCGGATCTCACTCGAAGGGCTTTCCTGCGTGGCGTCGGGGCATTCGCGCTGCTGGCCGGTGTCTCTGCCGCCGCCGGGAGGTACCTCGGCGAGCGCATGAAGATGGCGACCAACCGGGCCGACGTGGTTCTTCCCCGGGCGAGTTCTCCGCTCCCCGCTCCGGCCCCCGGCTCTTCGCTGAACGTTGCCGGGATCTCTCCGGTCGTCACTCCGATCGATTCTTTTTACAAGATCGACACCGCCCTTTCGGTACCCCGGGTTGATCTGGAGAACTGGTCGATGAAGATCACCGGTATGGTCGACCGCCCCTACGAGCTGACTTTCGATGATCTGTTGGATCTCCCCATGGTCGAGCGGTATGTCACCCTCTCGTGTGTGTCCAATCGGGTCGGCGGCGGTCTGGTCGGCAACGCCAAATGGCTGGGTGTGCCGCTCGGCGATGTCTTGGACCGGGCGGGAGTTCAGCCGGGAGCCGACCAGATCGTCGGACGCTCCGTCGACGGATTCACTGTGGGATTCCCTACCGAAGCGGCCTTCGACGGGCGTGAGGCGCTGGTGGCCGTCGGAATGAACGACGAGCCTTTGCCGTTCGATCACGGTTTCCCCGCCCGCCTGGTCGTAGCCGGTCTCTACGGCTACGTGTCTGCTACGAAGTGGCTTGCCGAGATCGAGCTGACCGCCTGGGACGCTTTCGATGCGTATTGGGTGCCGCGCGGCTGGGCCAAAGAGGCACCTATCAAGACCCAGTCGCGTATCGACACGCCGCAGCCCAATGCTCGTGTTTCGGCCGGGAAGCGGGCAATCGCCGGAGTTGCCTGGGCACCCGGGCGAGGTATCAGCCGGGTGGAGGTCCAGGTCGACGGCGACGAATGGCAAGAAGCGGCCCTTTCGGAGCCGCTGGCCGAGGAGAGCTGGCGCCAGTGGTCCATAGATTGGGAAGCCGAGTCCGGCACCCGCACGCTCCGGGTTCGGGCTACCGACGGGAACGGGGAGACTCAAACCTCCGACCGACAGTCCCCCCGCCCGGATGGCGCCACTGGTCACCACACCATCTCCGTGGTAGTCGAGTAGACAGGCTCGCCCCGCCGGCCGGGGAGGCCGTGCTCGGTGCCGGGTGCTTCAAACCTCGAACTGCTTCCAGGCGATCGGCTGATGCCGGTCCAGGCGCCTATCGGCCGGCGGCATCGGATACTTCAGACCGTTCCCGCAGTTGAAGAGCATGACCCGCTCGTTGCGGCCGACGCGACCCTCGGCCAGGGCTCGCCGGTAGGCGGCGTAGGTGGCAGCCCCTTCCGGGCTGAGCAACAAGCCCTCGGTACGCGGGATTCGAGTCTGAGCATCGGCGATCTCCTCGTCGGTGACCGCAACGGCAAAGCCCCGGCTGTCCCGGACGGCCTGCAGGATCAGGAAATCACCAATTGCCGAAGGCACCCGGATACCGGAGGCAATGGTATGAGCGTCTTCCCAGTAGTCCGCGTGATCGGCTCCTTCCTCGAACGCCCGGACGATGGGAGCGCACCCGGTGGCCTGGACGGCGACCATCTTGGGCAGGGGCTGATCGAGCCATCCCACTTCGACCAGTTCCCGGAAGGCTTTCCACATTCCGATGAGGCCGGTTCCTCCTCCGGTCGGGTAGAAGATGACATCCGGAGTGTCCCAGCCCAGTTGTTCTGCCAGCTCGATCCCCATGGTCTTCTTTCCTTCGATGCGGTAGGGCTCTTTCAGCGTCGAGAAGTCGAACCACCCCATGGGCTCGTTCCCCTCGGCCACGATCCTTCCACAGTCGTTGATCAGCCCGTTCACCCGCCACACCTTCGCACCTTGGAGGGCTATTTCACGGACGTTGACCTCCGGGGTGTCCTCCGGGCAGAACACGAAGGTTTCGATCCCCGCTCGGCTGCCGTAGGCGGCCAGGGCCGCTCCCGCGTTGCCGTTGGTGGGCATTGCCAGACGGGCAACTCCCAGTTCCTTGGCCATGGTCACGGCCACGGCCAGGCCGCGCGCCTTGAACGACCCGGTGGGGAGACGGCCTTCGTCCTTGACCAGAACCTGGGCGCTTCCGGTCTCTTCCTCGATACGGGGGAGCGGCACGAGCGGCGTGATCGTCTCTCCCAGCGACACGATGTTCTCCACGTGACGCACCGGAAGGAACTCCCTGTATCTCCAAACATCTGGAGGACGCCCGGCGATCTCATTCCGATTGACACTCTCCGACAGAGCAGCCAGGTCGTAGCGGACCAGCAACGGCTTCCCTGCTTTGGAGAGTCCGTGAATCCGGCCGGTGGGATAGTGCTCCCCGGTCGCGGAACACTCGAGGTGGGTGACGAAGGTGGGTCGTTCCTCGGTGAGGTTGCGTGAGGGCACGGTCATGGTGACGAGTGTAAGGGACCGACCGCGGCGCGTTCTCGGCTCCCAAATGGCGTGAGCGAGAACCCCTTCCCTCGCTAGCCTGCTGCGGTCCCTACTCTCGATGGGCTCCGATGGTGCGTCCCGTCATGAACCAATACCGGGTGTTTTTGGCTTTCTCGGCAGGATCGGCCCTGTTCTTCGCCACCTATGCCACCTTGTCGGCGATCTACCGGATCCAGAACGCCGGTCTGAATCCGCTCCAGCTGGTACTGGTGGGCACCGTGCTCGAGGTGAGCGTCTTCTTCTTCGAGGTCCCCACCGGGGTGGTCGCCGACACGGTGAGTCGGCGTCGCTCGATCATCATCGGCATGTTGGTGATGGGCGCGGGCTTCGTTCTCGAAGGTTCTCTTCCCTTCCTGGGATGGATCCTCTTCGCTCAGGTTGTTTGGGGACTCGGATACACGTTCACCAGCGGAGCCGTCGAAGCCTGGATCGCCGACGAATTGGCGGACGATCACCTCGCCACCCGGGCCTTGCTGCGGGGAACGCAGGTCCGACAGGTGGGGGCGCTGGTCGGGATCGCCTGTTCCGTGCTGCTGGCTTCCCTATCGCTGGGGTTGCCTCTCATCGTGGGCGGCATCGGCCACCTGGTAATCGGCGGAATCCTCATCCTGACCATGGCCGAAACGGCTTTCGTGCCGTCCGGGCGTCGCGCCACGTGGAGAGGTATGGCAGGTACATTCCGGCGGGGACTCGGAGTCGTACGACGTCGGAAGATCGTTGTCGCGATGTTCGGCGCCACCTTCTTCCTGGGTGCGTTCTCGGAGACGTTCGATCGGCTCTGGGAAGCTCATCTGCTGGCCGGATTCGACTTTCCCCCGGCCCCCGATTGGTCTCCGTTGGTCTGGTTTGGGTTGATCGACGCTGGAGCGTTGCTCCTCTCGGTAGCGGCGACCGGCGCCACCCGGCGCTGGATCGGTACTGCCCACAGCGTTCGAGTTCCGTATGCCCTGATCGCCACCGTACTGGTGCTGATGATCTCCGTGATCGGGTTGGGGATAGTCGGAGAGTTCTTCCTGGCGGTCGTTTTGTACCAGGCGGCGGTGCTGGTCAGGATCGTGCACGCTCCTTTGCTCAAAGCGTGGCTCAATGCGCTGGTTGAGAGCGGAACCAAGGCGACCGTGTTCTCGATGCAGGGACAGAGCGACGCTGTGGGGCAACTGGCCGGAGGCCCCGCCCTCGGCTGGTTGGCGACGGCTGGTTCCTTGAGGGTTGCCTTCGTGGTCGCCGGCTTGATCCTCATGCCCGCCGTCATCCTCTACATCTGGGCCGCTGCCCGTTCAGTGCAGGTCGAGAACATCCGGGGCACTTGACTGCGAGAATCCCTCCATGCACGAGACCGCCGAGGACCTCAAGAACCTGCAGCTTCTGCTCAATCGATCGTACGACCGGGCGGGTTCACACCTGCGGGACGTGGTGACGCCGGACAGGAGAGTGGGCGCGGCGGCGCTCATTGACCTCATGGCCGGCGTGCAAGTGCTCGTGCTGGCATCGGTGACGGCCGACGGGCGCCCCCTGACCGGCGCCGTCGATGGGCTTTTCTACCGGGCCCGGTTCTGGTTCGGCTCATCGCAGAACTCCGTCCGGATGCGTCACCTGGTGACTCGCCCCCAGGTGAGCGCCACACATGTCCGAAGCGAAGACCTGGCGGTCACCGTCCACGGGCGGGCGCGCATTGTTGATCTGGATGATCCGCTCACCGCCGGGTTTCGCGCTTACTGCCTCGAAACCTACGGAGAGGACTGGAGCGATTGGGGGGCTTCTTCGATCTACGCCCGGATCGAGCCGGACCGGATGTTCGCATTCGGATTCGGACCGAGTCCTGCGGTGGGCGGCGAGTCGTCCCGGTAGGCGAGACGGTTGGTCCGGCCAAAGGTGCCCTATCATCCGCGCGCCGACGAGAGCTTCTATGTCCGAACGTGATCGAGGAACAAGGAAAGACGTCTCGGAGATCAAGTTCCTTATCCACGACCTGCGCGTGGAGCGATTCATCGACGAGGTGATCCACTTCCATGTGGCCTTGGATACGGATCTACAGCTCTACGGGATAGCCGACCCGATGGTGATCACCGGAGATGATCTCCGCAAGCTTCGGACCCGGGCGGTGAGTCTGCGGCTGGCGTACGAGAGCTACCGCGATGCCGTGCAGACCCTCGCCTCGCCGGCGACCGTACTGGCCATTGCCAATGAGTATGTTCGGTCGATTCACGACCTGTGCGAGCTGATCCTGAACCCCATGTGGAGCCACATCGACACCGCGCTCGCCTTGCTGCCGGACGTCAGTCGGTCGGTCCGATCGAGAAGTCACTACCGCAATGCAGTTCGATGGTTGTGCGGCGTCTACCACCGGATCGAGAATTTCTGGGCCGAGCAGCGCCAGGAGGAGGTGTATGAGGTATTCGACCTCGGCGCCGATCTCGAGGACTATGTCCGCAATGTCGTCCACGGCTGGGTAACCGAACAGAGCGCGGCGAGGGTGGAGTTGCAGATCGGCCGTCTCGACCAAGCCGTTCTGGGCGGAAACCGGCATCGATTCCGCCGGATGTATTTCAATCTGATCATGAATGCGGTCGATGCGATGAGCGGCAAGAAGGTGGGGGTGCTGCACATCGAGGATGTTCTCGAGGACGGTCTCGTCAGCCTCTCCGTCAGCGACAACGGAACCGGCATGACTGCCGAGCGGGTACGGCAACTGCTCACCGATCAGGAGCCGCCGGAGGGAGAGCTCCATTCGCTCGGGTTTGCGTTTGTCCGTCAGACGGTGGAGCAATTCCGAGGCACCGTTTCGATCAGCAGTGAGCCGGGCGTAGGCACGACGACCACGGTCAGGGTCCCCATCTTGCAGGGGGTCGAACCGCCGCCGCGGCCGCGCTCACTTTGTGAGGACTACAACCTGCCGAGACCTCGCGACCCTCTCGAAAGTGCGAGCGGTTGGCCGGTTCGTCCGTTTCCGGTCGACGAGGCCGGCCAGGGTTCCTGCGGTCAGGTCATCTACTCCGACTACCAACAGTCGCAATCCGAATACCCGGGTTGCATCTTCGCCATGGCCGTCTCCGAAGACGACCGGCTCGAACTGTTTGCGCACAAGCCCTACGAGCGCCTGTGGAACATTGGACACGAAGACCTGTCGCCGATGTTCTTCGAAGCCACCGTAAGGGGGCGACTCGAGGAAGACGAGGAACGGAGACCCGTCCTGATCCTCAAAGCTCCCCAGAGCATGCGCGAGTACTGGGATTTCAAGGAGATACCGCAAGACCGGCGAACGCCCAACGGATTCCTGCTGATGGTCCACGACGAGTTGATCCGGATCGCCCGGCGCTTGATCGCCACCGGACTGCCGGAAACCACCACCGTCTCGGTGGCAGCCTGGTCGAGGTTCTTCCCGGAAGTCGATGAACCCAAGGATCATCCGGTCACGATCCTGGCCGGAATGCGCCTCAGCACAGAAGAATGAAGCAGGTTGCAGGTATCGAGTCNNCCTGAAACCTGCTACCTGAAACTCCCCTTCAGTGTCCCATCTGGTCTGGGTCGATGGCGAACAGAGTCTCTTTGCCGGCCGTGACCGGCCCCAACAGGGCGGTTCCCAGGGGCAGCAACTGCTCGGCGTAGAAACGGGCAGTATCGATCTTGGCTTCCAGGAACTCCTTGTCCGGTGAACCCTCCTCGAGCAGCTTGGACGCCGCTAATGCCGATTTGGCGAGGAAGTAGGCGCCCGCCACCGTGCCGAGCATCCGCAGATAGGGTGTGGCGCCGGCGGCTGCTTGATTCGGGTCCTGCATGCCGTTCATCGCCAGCCACCCGGTTGCTTGTTCGAGGGCGGCGACACCGTCGGCGAGCAGCGTTCTCATCGAGTTGAACCGATCCCCGGCGGCAGCAAGTTCTCCATCGATCGCTTTCATATTCCCTACCATTCCCATGATGGCCGCTCCGCCGCCGGCCGGCAGCTTTCGTCCGATCAGGTCCAGCGCCTGGATCCCGTTCGTGCCTTCGTAGATGGCTCCGATCCGAGCGTCCCGATAGAACTGGGGCATGCCGCTCTCTTCGATGTACCCCAAGCCCCCGTAGACCTGGATGGCCATCGATGTGACTTCGATCCCCAGATCCGTTGCCCATGCCTTCGAGACGGGCGTCAGCAGGTCCGCGTAGAGGCGGTACTGCTCGCGGGTTTCCTCGTCGGGGTGGTTCCTGGCCATGTCCAGCGCGAATGCGTTTTCGAGGGTCAGCGCCCGCATGGCCTCCACCTGTGCCTTCATGGTCATCAGCATCCGCCGGACGTCGGCATGCCCGATGATGGGGGTAACCGCGTCCTCCGGCGCGCCGATGGGGCGGCTCTGGACACGCTCCTGGGAGTAGGCCAGAGCGTTCTGATAGGCGATCTCGCCGAGGGCGACGCCACTCAGCCCCACGGCCAGCCGGGCGTTGTTCATCATCGTGAACATGTACCGCATGCCCATCCGCTCTTCGCCGACCAGATAGCCGACCGAGCCTTCGCCTTCTTCGCCGAAGGAGAGAACAGCGGTCGGGCTGGCCTTGATGCCCATCTTGTGCTCGAGAGACACCGTCTTGACGTCGTTGGACTCTCCGAGCGATCCGTCGTCTTCGACGAGATACTTGGGAACCACGAACAAGCTGATGCCCTTGGTGCCGGGTGGTGAGTCCGGCGTACGAGCCAGCACCAGGTGGATGATGTTTTCGGTGAGGTCGTGGTCGCCGAAGCTGATGAAGATCTTCGTCCCTTGGATTCGCCAGCTGCCGTCGTCGGCCGGGAGGGCCTTGGTAGTCAGAGCGCCAACGTCTGATCCGGCCTGTGGCTCGGTCAGGCACATGGTGCCCGTCCACTCACCAGTCATCAGCCGTCGAACGTAGATCTCCTTCAACTCTTCGGAGCCGTGCTCCAACAGCGCGTCCAGGGCACCCTGGGAAAGGGCGGGAGCCATGGCCAGGCTGGGATTGGTGGCATTGGCCATCTCGGTGACCGCGGTCACGATGGTGGCGGGCATGTTGCCACCGCCGTATTCGGTAGGGAACGGGATTCCGAGCCAGCCTGCTTGGACCATCTGTTCATACGCGTCCTTGAATCCCGCCGGGGTCACGACGGTTCCGTCACGAAGCTGGGAACCCTCGATGTCGCCGGTGCGGTTGAGCGGGAACCACACGTCGGTGAGGAGCTTGCCGGCTTCGTCCAGGACGGCATCCACCAGGTCGGCTTCCACGTGCTCGAAACCGGGCAGGGCCGCGAGACGGTCGAGTCCAATCAGGTTGTGGAGCACAAAACGCAGATCTTTGAGGGGGGGTGCGTAGACGGTCATTGGTCCTTTCCTTTGATCCGGAGGGGACCGGGACGGCGCGCCGGGCCTCCGTCGCGGCATCCTGGTCCGGTGACAGAGCGGGTCTTCGACCTCGTCTCGCCCGACTTCCGGGCAACGATGAGCAGACGCAAATAGCTTGCCACAGCTTGCATTTTCCGTCATTTTGCTTGCAATTGCAAACTCCTGAGCGTCCCCGGTGAACATTCCCAAACCACGGCTGTGGCTAATTGGGCGTTGCGGGAAGCGGCCCGGCGCTAACTTCTCTGGGTCTGGGCCGAGGAGAGATCGATGATTCCCGTTCGACAGTATTGGCACCTTCTCGCGGACTACCTGCGACCTCACCGGTTGCGGATGGTCTTGCTGGCCGTGCTTCTGTTCTCCGGGATCGCCTTTCAGTTGATCAACCCTCAGATCGTCAGGAGCTTCATCGATCAGGCAATAGAGGGAGCCGACCGATCGGACCTCATTCGCCTGGCGCTCACATTTGCGGTTCTGGCGGTCGGCCATCAGGTGTTGTCGGTTGTCGCCACCTACGTTGCCGAGAACATCGGTTGGTCGGCAACCAACGAACTACGCGCCGACCTGGCCGAGCATTGCCTGCGCCTCGACATGGGGTTTCACAAGACCAGGACGCCGGGCGAAATGATCGAACGGATCGATGGTGACGTGACCGCGCTCTCGAACTTCTTCAGCCAGTTCGTGATTCACGTGGTCGGCAACCTCGTGCTGCTGGTCGGCATTTTGGTGCTGCTCTTCCGAGAGAACTGGCTGGTAGGTCTGGGTATCACCATCTTCGCCGGGACCGCCCTCCTCGCCATGGTCGGCACTCAGAACGTTGCACTGCCTTGGTGGAAGCGGGTGCGGGAGCGAAGCGCTGAGTTCTACGGGTTCCTGGGCGAGCAGCTGGGGGGAACCGAGGACATCCGGTCGAGCGGTGCCACCGGCTTCTTTCTGCATCGATTCACCCGGCATCTGCGGGTTTGGTTACCGGACGCGGTGCGGGGGTTCATGGGCTGGGCCGTTCTGTGGTCCACCAACATTCTCGTGTTTGCGATCGGGACTGCTCTGGTGTACTGGCTTGGTTCGCGGTTGTTTGGCGAGGGGACGCTCACTATCGGCTCGGTGTACTTGGTGTTCACCTACACCGAGTTGCTGCGGCAGCCGCTCGATCGCATTCGGCACCAGATGGAGGATCTCCAGAAGGCTGGAGCCGGTATCTCCCGCGTGGAGGAGCTTCTTGCCACGTCGTCGCGCCTCGAGTTGCAGGGGGGCTCGTCGCTGCGGCCGGGTCCTCTGGCGGTGGAGTTCGATGCCGTCACCTTCGCCTATCAGGATGGTCACGAAGACATCGGCGAAGTGGTGTTGGACGATGTCTCCTTCACCGTCGGGCCCGGGCGAGTAGTGGGGGTTCTCGGACGGACCGGTAGCGGCAAGACCACGCTCGCCCGGCTCCTCACCCGGCTCTACGATCCGATCGGAGGGCGGGTGATGCTGGATGGTGTCTCCATCCGGGCAACCGCCACCGGCGACCTGCGGCGGGGAGTCGGCATGGTCACCCAGGATGTGCAGCTCTTCCGGGCCAGCGTTCGAGACAACTTGACCTTCTTCGACCCCGGCGCGGCAGACGAGACCATCATGGAGGTGCTGTTCGACCTCGGACTGGCCGATTGGGTCTACTCCTTGTCCGATGGTCTCGACACTCAACTGGAATCCGGGAGCGGCGGGTTGTCGGCCGGTGAAGCTCAGCTTCTCGCATTCACCCGCATCTTCCTGAAGGATCCCGGGTTGGTGATTCTCGACGAAGCTTCTTCGCGCTTGGATCCGGCCACGGAACAGCTGATCGAGCGAGCCGTCGACAAGCTGTTGGCCGAGCGGACCGGCATCATCATCGCTCATCGTCTGGCGACGGTCACCCGGGCCGACGAAATCCTGATTCTGGACCGTGGTCGAGTAGTCGAGTTTGGAGAACGGAAGACACTGGCCGCCGATCCGGATTCCCGGTTCTCCGCATTCCTGCGGGCCGGCCTCGAGGAAATGCTGGCATGACGGCACGAGCACGCTCCTCAGTACCGACCCTCAAGCTGATGATGGGGCTGGTGCGGTTCGCTCCCTGGTGGTACACCGGGAATGCGATCCTGTGGACCCTCGTCTGGGTGATGCCGGTCATCCCCGGGCTGATCAGCAAGGAGTTCTTCGACGGTCTGACCGGCGAGGAGTCCGTGAGGTTCGGCGTCAACGCCTTGATCGCCTTCTTGGCCGCCTACGCGTTGGGTCGGG
The DNA here is from genome assembly GCA_002403855.1 of Acidimicrobiia bacterium UBA4744. Lineage (GTDB taxonomy): Bacteria > Actinomycetota > Acidimicrobiia > Spongiisociales > UBA4744 > UBA4744. The sequence continues at coordinate 87,648 of DHIO01000034.1, read as the reverse complement.
TGGCGACGGTCGCACTGGGCATGTATAGCGATGTGAACTTCCGCTTTCGGATCGGCTCGCTTCTGCGTCGGAACATGATCGGGCGCATCCTCGCTCTGCCGGGGGCTCGCGCCGTGCCGGATTCGCCGGGCGAAGCAATCAGTCGCTTTCGCGACGATGTCGAGCACGTAGAGGAGGCCGTTGATCTGACGGTTGACATGCTCGGAACGACGGCCTTTTCCACTGTGGCCGTGATTGTCCTGGCGTCTATCAACGCTCGGATCACCCTGTTCGTCTTCGCTCCTTTGTTCCTCGTCATCCTGATCGCCGAGCGGGCCGGAACACGTATCCGTGAGTACCGCCGGGCGGCCCGGGAGGCAACGGGGCAGGTAACGGGCGCCATAGGCGAGATGTTCGGATCGGTCCAGTCGATCAAGGTGGCCGGGGCCGAACATCACATCATCGGCAACCTGCGGATGCTCAACGACCGCCGCCGAACGGTGATGGTCCGCGATCGTGTTCTCAACTCCGGGCTCGAGTCGGTGTTCTGGAACACCATCAACATCGGGACGGCCGTCATCCTCGTACTGGCCGCCGGCGCCATGCATGGTGCCGGGGCCGAATTCACGGTCGGCGACTTCGCGCTGTTCGTCTACTTTCTGACCTTCGCCACCGATGCGGTCCACTTCGTGGGGATCTTCATCGCCCGCTACCGGCAGGCCGGGGTCTCTTATGAGCGTATGACCGAATTGCTGCAGGGTGCTCCGCCCGAGACGCTGGTGGTACCTCGCGACCTCGAGCTGCGCGGTGAGCCCTCCCCGGTGCCGGCACCCCCCGAGCGTGAGAGGCTGAACCTTCTCGAGGCACGAGGCCTTTCCTACCGGTATTCCGATTCCGGCGGCGGGATCGAGGGGGTGGATCTCCACCTGCCGCGGGGAAGCTTCACCGTAGTGACGGGGCGGATCGGTTCCGGGAAGACCACCTTGCTGCGGGTGCTGCTCGGTCTGCTCGACCGCAACGGCGGGGAGGTGCTCTGGAATGGCCGGGTTGTTGATGATGCCGCGGCGTTTTTCGTTCCGCCCCGGACCGCCTACACGCCGCAGGTACCCCGCCTGTTCTCGATGCCACTCAGAGACAATCTGCTCATGGGACTCGACCGGAGCGACGGGGAGCTGGCGACCGCCATCCGGTCGGCGGTGCTGGAACCCGACCTGGCCGTCATGCCCGACGGTCTGGACACCAAGGTGGGGCCTCTCGGCATGCGCCTCTCGGGAGGGCAGGTGCAACGCGCTGCCGCAGCCCGCATGTTCGTGAGACAACCCGAGTTGTACGTCTTCGACGACCTCTCGAGCGCCCTCGACGTTGAAACCGAGAAGCTCCTGTGGGAAAGGTTGTTCGCCGATTCCGGTCTGACGACCAGTCTGGTGGTGTCGCACCGCCGCCCCGCTCTGCGACGCGCCGATCAGATCATCGTGATGAACGAGGGAAGGGTCGAGGCGGTCGGGTCTCTCGGTGAACTGCTGGTCACCAACGAAGAGTTGCAGCGTTTGTGGTCGGAGGAGCCCGTCGGCAAACCCGAACCTGCGTGACTGTGCATAGCGCAGCGAACTAGGAACGGGATGAGTGACGGCGGTCAGGCTCGCTTGGTGCGCCGGGCGGCTCGCCGCTCGGCGTGGGACCTACGCAGCCCGAGGATCGGAACGATTCCCAAGGCCGCGACGACCGCTCCCACGAGGGCGGTGAGAGCAAATCCATCGCTGATGGATTCCGAGGTCTGTCCGGCGATCTCGCCCGCCACATCTGTGAGCAGGTTCTGAACCTCTTCGACGTCTCCTATCTGGCGCGCCACAACGAGGAGAATGAGTGCACCACCCAACGCCGGACCGATGGCGAAACCCTGGCTCCGGGCGAATTGGTGTGCGGCAGTTGCCCGGCCGAGTTGCTGGTCTGGGGTAGCCACCCGCAACAAGGTGAGTCCCGCGTTGGTCGCCGCTCCAACACCCGAACCGGCCGCTCCGAGCAGCGCGAACACGATCCACAAGGGAGCTGCCGTGGAGGCCGCCAACCAGAGACCCAGCAACGCCGGTGTGGTGGTGAAGAATCCGGCCATCGTCAACGAGGTCCTTGGTAGGCGGTCTGCCAACCGTCCGGCAACGTTGGCCCCCAACGTCCAACCGACGGTGAAGAACAGCACCGACCACGCAGTGAGGGCGGGACCTGCTCCCCGGGCTCCCCGTACGTACAACGGTACGTACGTCTCTGAGGCCAGGGCCCCGGCCAACAGCAATCCGATTCCGAGGGCCAGACCGAGATAGGGCTGCTGGGTGAGATGTTCCAGTCGGAGCACGGGGCTCTCACTCCGGCGGGCGTGCTGCCGGTACAGGTATCCCGTCACCAGCAATCCGATCAGAGCTGCTCCCGACCATGTGTCGAGCCGGTCCACGCCGAGAACCATCGCTACCGAGAACAGGGCCAGCAGCAGGACCCCTCGCCAGTCGAGGCGCATTTGACGTTCGCCGGCCGGTCCTGGGAGAATTTTCCATCCAGCCGCCAGGGCGAACAATCCGAGGGGAACGGTCACCAGGAAGATCCAGCGCCAGTTGAGGGCGGTGAGCAAGGCGGCGGCAATTCCCGGACCGGCCACTCCCATGGCGCCCCACACGGTGGCGTTGGCGGCAAACGCCCGGCTCACCAGGCGAGCGGGGTAAACGAGACCGACGGCCGCCAGGGCGACTGCCGAGATGAGCCCGGCCCCGGCGCCCTGTACGACGCGAGCCGCAACCAGCAGCGGCATCGACGGGGTGAGGGCTGCGCCCACACTGGCAATCACGAAGATTCCCACCGCCCATCTGAAGACGACCCGCGCCCCGATCCCGTCGACCAATGGGCCGGCTATGACGGTAGATACGCTCGAGGTGAGGACGTACCCGGTGATCACCCAGGGGAGCAAGGCCACTTCTCCGAGATCGGCAGTCAGTTCCGGTATGGCCGCGGTGACCGCCAGCACCTCGAACGCCACCAGGGCGGTTGTCGTGAAGATGGCGATCGAAGCGGGCAGCAGCGGTCGGGACAGGACACTGAGGGGGCGATCATTCACCGAAGCAGCTTACGCCTCACCGAACGGATGGGGGATCTGGCAGAAGACCGGCCGGTTCACCTGCGACAATGATCACCATGCTGTTCGCCACCGCGCATCTCTGCGACGAGCATGGGGACCTGGTTCGAGTAGCCGAACCCGTATTCCGCGATTTTGGCTTCCGGAGATCCTTCTTCGGACCCGTCACCACGGTGACGGCGCCCGGCGACGACAGCCTGGTTGCCGCTGCCATCGAAGAGACCGGCCGGGGCAGAGTGCTGGTGGTGGACGGCGGCGGTGCTGGGGATTGCGCGCTGCTGGGGGACCGGCTGGCCTTCCTCGCCTACGAGCACAACTGGTCCGGGGTAGTCGTCAACGGGTACGTTCGCGATTCCGGGGAGCTGGAATCGATTGATATCGGCATCAAAGCACTCGGAACCTATCCGCGCCGAAGCGTCAAGTCGGGTGGCGGGCAACGTGACGTTCCCGTCACCTTCGCCGGAGTGGAGTTTCGGCCCGGTGACTGGCTCTACGCCGACGCGGACGGCCTGCTGCTGGCCGATACCGAGTTGTCCTGATCGACGGCGCCACAGCCGGGCCCGGCTGCTCTCATGAGACATTACGCCATCGCTCCAGGGCTGCCTCGATCTCTTTGCGTACGGTCCTCAGCATTTCACGACGATCCTCATCCGGGCTGCGCGGGATCGGGTCCCCGAAGCGAACCCGCACTCTGGTGCCGAACGGAACGGGATACATCTTGTAGCGGAGCAGTTCCCACGATCCGTCGATGGTGGCGGGGACTACCTCGAGGTCGGGAGCCGCGTCCATCAATTCCAGCGCGCCCCCCAACCTGAAGCGCTTGAGCTTGCCGTCGCGCGACCGGGTCCCCTCGGGGAAGATGACGACCGCAACGTTGCGCTGCTGAGCGGCTTCTCCCAGGTCGCGGATCGCTTGTTTGGCCTGTTCGGGATCGTCGCGGTCGATCAGTGCGTTGCCGCCGTGTTGCAGGTTGAAGGAGACACTCGGAAGCCACCGTCCGAGTTCCCGTTTGGAGACGTACTTGGGGTAGTTGCTGAACAGCAACCCGCCGAAGATGGGGACGTCAAACAAGGACTGATGGTTCGACACGATCAGATACCCGGTTCGTGACCTAATGGCCGGTGATCGCTCGACCTCCAACCGGGTACCGCAGATCCGGAACGCCCACAGCAGCACCCGCTGCATGACCCCCATGGTGATCTCCATCGGCCGCAAACCGAAGAGGCGCGCTACCCGGGCGATGGGTTCAAAGATGGCCAGGGTCAAGCCGAAGGCGATGAGGAAGGGCACGGTGAAGATCCAGTCGACGACCCGCTTCATAGTGTTCGGTGCCAGCCTTCGGCGTGTTGCAGGTGTTTGGGGGCGTCGAAGTCGGTGGTGCGGATGAACTCATCGATATCCGGTATCGCCAGGAAGCTCCCGTAGGACCGGAAATCCGATCCCGACGGGATCGTCAACGTTCCGTCCGGGAACACCATCACATAGAGCTTGTCCAGTGTCTCGTGACTCAGCCAGTTGAGCCGATATGGATGCTCGGTGGCCGACACCTCGGAGCGCAGCTCCCGAAACTCGTCGTCGGTGACCACCAGCTCGCCCCAATCGACATCCGTGGCCATCGATCGGGGATAGGCCTGAAAAACGTTGTAGAACATCCGGTTGGGCAGCCGAGCGGCCCACTGGTCGAGGAGGTCGGCGATGTTGGGCACGTCGGCCAGGTTGTGGCGGGTGACCGGCGTGGCCACCTTCACATCGATGTGGGGATATCCGGCCAGCAACTGCAATGCTTCCATGACGGCCGTGAAGTGGCCCTCCTTTTTCGTCCGGGTCGAAATCTCCTCGGAGGCTCCATCGAGTGGCAGCGAGATGAGGTCGATGTACCCGCCGAATTCGACCAGGAATGCCTCGGTCAACTCGTCGCCGGTAGTGGAGAGCGCCACCTCCAACCCGGCGGCCTTGGCAGCCCGGATCAACACGCCGACGTCGGGTCGTTTGAGGGGATCACCGCCGGTGAACACAATCCGGCGGGCCGGACCCGAGGCGATCCGGGACACGATGGCCAGGGCGGTGTCCGTGTCGACCGCTTGGATGTCCTGCGGTCCCCAGCAGTACGCGCACTCCTGGTTGCACTCACAGGTGACGTGAAAATCGATGGTGGCGATTTCGGGCATGATGCGGTCTCCTGTACCGAACTGTAATGTTCGACCCGCATCCGCGGTATCGAGATCCGACGCCGAGAAACCTTCATCCGGCGCAACTCGGGTCTCCGTACCAAGAGCGACCCAAGGGGAGAGTGACGACATGGCCTCGAATGTTGAGGTGACCGACGCGACGTTTTCGCGTCTCAAGACATACAACTGGATCATGGGCACCCTCCACGCGGTGCAAGGCGCCGCCGTCGTCGCCCTGGCGACCGACTTCACCCTGCCGGTGACGTCTTCGTTCATTGAAGGTCCACCCGGCACTCCCCCCGCATCCCAGTCCACTCTCTTCGATCTTTCGATCGCCTGGGGAGTTGCGGCCTTTCTCTTCCTGTCCGCGTTCTTTCACTTCCTGATTGCCGGTGTGGGGGCGAATCGGTACCGAGATCAACTCTCTCGCGGTCAGAACCAGTTCCGCTGGATCGAGTACTCCTTGTCCTCCTCGATCATGATCGTCCTAATCGCCATGTTGACCGGCATCACCGACATCGCCGCCATCGTTGCGATCTTCGGTGTCAACGCCGGGATGATCTTCTTCGGTTCGGTGCAGGAGCGTTACGAGGAGCCGGGCGGGTCACTATTCCCGTTCTGGTTGGGGTGTTTGCTGGGGATTGTTCCGTGGATCGCCATCGGTGTGTATTTGGTTTCACCGGGCAATGAGGCCCAGCCACCCGGCTTCGTGTACGGCATCTTCTTCTCGCTGTTCGTCTTCTTCAACAGCTTCGCCTTGACCCAGTGGGCGCAGTACAAGCAAGTACGGCGCTGGAAGTCCTACCTGGCCGGAGAACGTACCTACATCCTGCTCAGTCTGCTGGCCAAGTCGGCTCTGGCTTGGCAAGTGTTCGGCGGAACGTTGGTCCCCGCCTGAGAAAGCCGTGACCGCCTAATCGGGCACGGCCGCCCGATCGTCCGGCATGACAATGGTGGTGAACAAACGCCGCCGTCTCCCCGGAGACGGTTGGTTGCGCAGACGGGCGCGTACGGCCCGCCCCATTTCGGCAGTCATCTCGTCGAGTTCCTCGGCGGTCAGCCAGATGGGGACTTGACGAAAGCCGACCCGGTCGGCGGCCAGGTCCAGATCGCTCGTTGCGAGGTACGCTGCATAGTCGGTCAAGAGGGTGCCCACGAAGGTCGCGAAATGGCGGAACAGCTCGTCGGGGGTTGCCCCCTCGAGATCTTCCTGCCCGAGGGAGACCTTTTCCTCGACCACCGCATAGGTACGTTCGACACCGCCCCGCACCGGCCGCTGGTCGACGATCTCGAGTAGGCCACCTTGGGCGAGCTGGTTGATGTGTCGGTACAGGGTCGCTTGCGGTACGTCATACAGCTGTGCCCGGATCTCCTGGGGTGTCAATTGCCGCCCGAGCAGCGACTGTACGATGCGGAGGCGAACGGGATGGAGGAGGAGGTCTCTGGTCGGTTCGGTCACTGACGCTCCCTTCAAACTTGACTCTCATATGTGAGAATATTATTAATAATGATAATATTAGACGATGTTGAGAAACAAAGGGCCATCCAATGCATGAGCTCACGTTCACCAGCGCCGGGCATCTCCTCGCCGGCACCCTGCAAATCCCTGAAGGCACCGGTCCCCATCCGGCCGCCCTGCTCATCAGCGGGTCCGGTCCGATCGATCGTGATTCGAACCCCCGCCGATTGCCCATCGACGTCATGCGGCAAGTGGCCGACCACCTGGAGCAGGCCGGGATCGCTTCCCTGCGGTTCGACAAGCGCGGAATCGGCGCCAGCCGCGGCGACTACTACGCCACCGGATTCCACGACAACGTAGCGGATGCCCGGGCGGCTCTAGAGGCGCTGGCCGACCGGCCGGAAGTAGCCACCCGCCAAGTCTTTGTGATCGGCCACTCAGAAGGAGCCTTGATCGGCACCGAGTTGGCCGGTACCGGAGCAACGATCGCCGGCAGTGCGCTGCTGGCCGGCGCAGCCCAATCCGGCGAATCGGTTCTGCGGTGGCAGGCCGCTCAGGTCGCCGACTCCCTCCCCACGGCGGCGAAGTGGCTGCTCAAGCTCTTGCGACAGGATGTACTCCGGACCCAGGGCAAACGCCTCGAGCAGATCAAGGCGTCGACCGGCGACGTGATTCGGGTGCAGCTCGCCAAAGTCAATGCCAAGTGGTTCCGCGAATTCCTGGCCTACCACCCGTCGGAGGCACTTCGCCGGACGAAGGTACCCGTTTTGGCGATCACCGGATCAAAGGACATCCAGGTTGACCCTGATGACGTGGCACGGATCGGGGAGCTGGTCGGAGCAGACTTCACCGGGCACGTGATCCCCGATGTCACGCATCTGCTCCGGCGCCACGAGGGTCCACCGTCCTTGCGCACGTACAAGAAGCAGGTACGCCGGCCGGTCGACCCCCGCGTGCTCGACACCCTGACGAGCTGGATGGTCGATCAGATCGAACATCTTGCCGGCATCGAGTCGTCACGTCATTAGCGTGAACCTGGAAGAGGAGTCACACCATGGAAGGAATACCCTGGGCAGCGCTCGCACCCGTCCTGCTGCTGCTGGCAGGTTTCTTGATCTACTGCCTGGTCGACCTGTCCCGGTCTGAGGTTCGGCATCTGCCCAAGTGGGCGTGGGCCGTCGTGTGCCTGATCTCGGTTCCTCTGGGCGGGATCGTCTACCTGACGATCGGGAGGAAACCCCGCGCAGAATGATCATCTCCACCCACCACCTCCGCAAAGAGTACGGATCGACCGTTGCGCTCGATGATGTCGAGCTGCGAGTGCCGATCGGATCGGTCTATGGGCTGGTGGGGCCCAACGGAGCGGGGAAAACCACCCTCTTGGGGATCCTGGCCGGTTTGCGCCAACCGACCAACGGAACGATCGACATCGAGGCACCCTGGTCGAAGGTAGCCGTCTTGCCCGACACGCCGCAGTTCGATCCTTGGCTGACCGGTCGAGAAGTGGTCGATCTGGCCCGGGCGCTGGTCGACCCATCCGTACCCATCCAACGGGTCGACGCGGTTGTGGAGCAAGCCGGTCTCGCCGATGCAGCCCACCGCACGGTGGGCGACTACTCACGCGGCATGCTGCAGCGGCTCGGCGTGGCCGCGACGGTGGTCGGTAACCCGACGCTGCTGATGCTCGATGAGCCGTCCTCTGCCCTCGACCCGGCCGGAAGAAGAGAGGTGCTGGACCTGGTCGCCCGCCTGCGCGGCGAAGCGACCGTGATCTTCAGCAGTCACATCCTCAGCGACGTCCAGGAGGTCTGCGACACCGTCGGCATCCTCCGGAACGGAGAGCTCCTGTTTCAGGGGCCGATCAGTGACCTCCTGGTCGGAAGCGCCGTTCCCGATTTCCTGCTGCGGGTGCGGCCACCGGTGGACGATGCCTTCGCTTCCCTACGGAATGCGCCGTGGGTGCGGTCCGTGGCGAGAGTCGGCCAAGATGCCCTGCGCATCTCGGTGAGATCGGCGGAAGACGCCGAGCGGCACCTAGCGGAGACGCTGGCAGGTTCCGGAGCGAGGATCGTGTCCTTTACTCCGGAAGCGGCCACCCTGGAGCAGGTATTCCTGGAGCTGATGTCATGAGTCTGTGGAGACTCGAGTGGTTGCGCCTGCTCCGTACCCGGCGATGGATAGCGCTTCTCGGCGTGTACGTGTTCTTTGGTCTGCTCGGGCCCCTCTCGGCCCGATACCTGGGCGAAATCGTCGAACGGTTTGGCGGTGGAGTGCAGGTCACCTTCCCGCCTCCGGTCCCCGCCGACGGGATGATCCAATACGTGTCCAACGTCTCGCAGGTTGGACTGCTCGTGGCCGTTGTGGTGGCCGCCGGATCCCTGACTTTCGACGCCAAACCGGAGATGGGCGTGTTCCTGCGGACCAGGGTCCGGCGAATCTGGGACATTCTCTTCCCTCGGCTGGCGGTCAGTTTCATTGCCATAGGAGCTGCTTTTGTGCTGGGCTCGCTGGCCGCCTGGTACGAAACGGTCGTGTTGATCGGCACCCTTCCGGCGGGCGCGACGCTGACCGGTATCGCCTTCGGCTTGCTCTACCTGGCCCTGGTGGTGGCGATCGTGGCGGCGGCCGGAAGCCGGGCGAAGAGCGTCCTGGGTGCCGTTCTCGTCACGATCGTCGTCCTCTTGGCGATGCCGATCATCGGGATAGTCGAATCAGTCGGTAGATGGCTGCCAAGTCATCTCGTCGGTGCCCTGGCCGACCTTCCGGGTGGGGCGGCCGTCGACGATTTCCTCCCCGCTGCGGCCGTTACCGTCCTCATGATCGGCCTGGCAGTCTGGCTGGCCGTGCGGTGGGCGGAACGGCGCGAGCTCTAGTGATCCTCCCAAGCATCCACGCCTGCATGGCGGGCAGGGGTAGTGACGATCCATGCAGCCGTGCTCGAATGGCCAACCGGACCGGATGGGCGAGACCCTGCAGCGGCCTCACGACGGGTACACCGCTAGGCGGCCCGCGCTGCTTGAGGCGATTCGGGCCTCCGGGTCGACCGGTAAGCCAGGCAGACGATTCCCGAGTTGGGTTCGATTCCGCAACGACGCTCGGTTCTCTGACAGGCCCGGCTGAAGGCGTCCGGCCAGGTGAAGCCGGTGGCGGTAGCCGCCGAGATCCGACCATCGGGAAGCTGCAGTTCGAACTCAAAATGGCGCATGGTGTTCTCCTACCAGAGGTATCGGCCTTTCACCTGCGCCGTTTGAAGGTGATCGCGTTTCTATCCGGAAGGACTAGTGCGGGGGCGCGAGAAGACCCGGAGACACTTCATCGTTTCCGATGCCGCGAGAGGACCAGCTCGCGGGTCTCCAGGTCTCGGTGGTCCGGTTGGAGTCGCCACCTAGCGGAAGGCGACGCGTTGGCCGCCTTAGCGTCCGGCCACCTCCAGAGTCCTACAAGAACTGTCAATCAATGCGGACCACCTCCTTTCTCTGGTGGGGGCAGTCTCGCACATGCCTCGCACAATCCAAACCCTTTTTTGTTCCCTGCACTTCAACGAAGCTGCAATCCCGCCACCCATCCGGACGCGGCTTCGAGGGCAGCATGGCGGGTCAGGTCGACCTGCATTGGGGTCACGGATACCCTCCCCTGAGCCACGGCGAAGAAATCGGTGCCGGGTCCGGCGTCTTCCTCCGGTCCGGCCGGGCCTACCCAGAAGATGGTGCGGCCGCGCGGATCCTTGCTGCGGACGACCCCCTCCGCCTTGTGCCGGTGACCGAGCCGGGTCACCTCGAGCCCTTCGAGGTCGTCGAAAGGAAGGTCGGGGACGTTGACATTGAGGATGGTGTCGGCCGGGATGCGGAGACCGGCGAGACCATCGAGCAGGACGCGTGCGACACGGGCGCCGGTGGCGAAGTTGCGGGCGCCGTCCAGGACCAACGAGACGGCAAGAGCGGGCAGCCCGAGAAACCTCCCCTCCATGGCGGCAGCGACGGTGCCGGAGTAGATGACGTCGTCGCCCAGATTTGCGCCGGCATTGACACCGGCCACGACGACATCCGGCTCCTCGGTCAGCAGACCGGTGAGGGCAAGGTGCACACAATCGGTCGGGGTGCCGTCGACGAAGTAGCCGCCCTCGATTCGGGTAGCCCGGATCGGGTTGTCGAGCGTCAGTGAGTTGCTCGCTCCGCTCCGGTTGCGCTCCGGAGCGACGATGGTGACCTCGCCCATTGTCGCAAGCTCGGCAGCCAGGGTCACGATGCCTGGAGCCCGATAGCCGTCGTCGTTGCTGATCAGGATCTTCACGAGCCCAGGCTATCGAATGCCCCCAACCGTGGGGAATGCCCGGCCGCGTCCGTTGCTGCGGAGATGGGGGCGCGCCGCGAACGCGTGTCGACCGGCGCCTATTCGATTCCGTGCCAGCGGAGCACCCGCAACGCCCGTAGGGTGTTCCACCGGCTGGGTTGGCCAGTTTGCTCCATCTTGAAGTGCTCTCGTCCCGAATGGTGGTTCTGCAGCTTCCAGCGGCCGTCGTTGGTTTGCTTCGAGACCAGCAGGTCGATGGCCGTGGCCGCGCGTGGATCGGGTTTGACTTCGGCGTCCCGCAGATAGTCGAGCCCTCGCAGCACGTCGTAGTGCCAGCGGGGCGGGAACGAGAACCTGGTCCACTCCGCCTTGATGATCTCACCGGTCGTCAGTGAGCGCATCAAGTGGCGGTCGAGCAGGTAGTCGTGGGCCCGGTGACGGGCCGCCCGGATCTTCCTGATGAGGCCGGCCGGCTTGGTCCGCTCGAAGGCGAGCAGGCCTTCGAGCACCAGGATGGTGGTGTTGAAGGACGAACGAGTCGATCCGTGACGGGTGAAGCAATTCCACCCACCGTCGTCGAGCTGTTCCCGCAGCAGGTAGTGGGCCATCGGGTTGCGGTAATCGGCGAACCCACCGAAGTAGGAGGCCAGTGCCAGCGTCATGCCGGTGACGCAGGTCTCGGCTTCAACTGTTACGAAATAGCCGACCCCGCCGTCGTACCACTCAGCTCGCTCGAGCAGCTTCGCCATCCCGCCGGCGGCCGCCGGGTGAGACGGTTCGAGGCCCAAATAGTGGAGCAATCGCAGCGTGTACATGGTGGAGGTCCATTTGGGGGAGTAGATCCCACCACCCCACTTCCCGTCGGGATCTTGGACGCCCAAGAGCCGCGCCCCCCACCCGGTTTCGGCCACCTGAGTGCGTTCGGCAGCAACCTCCTCTACCGAGGCTTCCGTGAGGTCGCGCATCACCTGCCAGCGGATCGCCGGGTCCCCTTCGAGCAGCCATGCGAGGACGTCCATCACCGCAACGCTACCCATCTGTTCCTGCGTGAGAAAGCGGCGCCTATCGCAGCACGCAAGAACGTCAGAAGTCGGTGCCGGCCAGTCGGTTCAGGGCGTCCCACAATGCCTCCCGGTCGGCGGGGTCCTCCACCGTGCTCCTCAACCGGTGCGTGGGCCGGGGGCGACGGTCGAGCCAGAACCGGCCGGTGACTTCCGCCGCTTCGCGGGAGGCTGCCAGCCAGACGATCGTATCCGTGCCCTGCTTCGGTGTGCGGAGGAATGGTCTCGTGAGCTTGCGGAAGAGTGGAAGCGACTTCTCGACTCCCGGCGTGTCGGCCCATCCGGGGTGCATGGCGTTGACCACGATGCCGCGGCCGGCCAGCTTCTCGGCCCAGAGCTCGGTGAGGATCACCTGCCCTCGTTTGGCCCGTGCGTAGGCCATCGACCCGTTGTATTTACCGCGAGCGTATTGGAGATCGCGGACACGGATCCGCTGCGTGTACATACCTCCGGACGAGACGTTGATGATGCGCGCCGGGGCTGAGGCTTCGAGCCGCGGAATCAGAAGGTTGGTCAGGAGGAAATGGCCGAGCAGATTGGTGGCCAGGGTCAACTCGTTGCCTTCCTCGGTCTCCCGGCGTTCGTTGATCAAGGCACCGGCGTTGTTGACGAGCACGTCGATTCGCGGCTCGGCCTCTAGGAGTTCGCCGGCCAGACGACGAACCTGTTCCATACTCGAAAGGTCGGCGGCATAGCCCACCAGGTCATGGTTGCCGGTGGCCGACCGGATATGCTCCCGGGTTTGTTCCAGTCTGTCCGGCGAGCGCCCGACCAGCCGGACACCGGCTCCGAGGTCGGCCAACCATTCAGCGGCTGCTCGCCCCAGGCCGGAGGTGGCGCCGGTGACGACGACTACCTTGCCGTGCATTGAGGGAAGTTCATCGTTCCAGCCGAGGCTGCGTACCGCGTGACCGACGTTGGTGAAGCTGCCGACCACGGTACGGTCGAGGAGGTCATCCAAGCGGCCGGCGGGGGTCATGGCTACGCCTCGAACCATGCCACTACCGGATCGGACTCCGATTGCGCGACACCGCCCGCCACCTCTTCGGTGACAACCAGTCCCTGCACGCCCGCTGGATCGAGGTGGAACGGAACCACGCCGGGGTCGTTACCCAGCACCCCGGCGGAGATGATGCGGTCGTCGACGAGCGCCCACAACTGATAGGTGGCTTCGTCGGGGAGCGGCGTCATGGTGTTCTCGAAGACGTAACCCGTCCCGTCGGGTAGCAGCACGATCTGCATGCGGGCTTCGGTGTCCTCGGCGGTGAGGTCGGCGATGCGGGCATTCGGATCTTCGAGAGCGGCCGTTGCGGCTTGTCGGAGAGGATCGGCCTGGAAGGCGGCGATTTCCTGCTGCTGGGCCGTGACCTGATCGTCGAGGCTTCCGATGCGGCCCGATTGCACGACGACGGTGACGCCGAGTGCCACGACGGCCACCGCCGCCGCTGCCCCTGCCAGCCATCGGGTGGACTCGAAACGCCGCTCGCGGCGTCGAAGGGGAACGACCGGTGCAAGTTCGTCGGCCGGTGCCGCAACGGCGATTCCGGCGAGGATTCGACCCCATACCCGGTCGGGGGGCGGAATCGGGGGAGGGGCCAGTAGGGCCGCCACCTCGCGATGATCCCGCACTTCTTCCCGGCATGAATCGCAGGTGGACAGGTGCCGATCAACGAGCAGTCGCTCGTCCTCATCCAACGCATCAAGCGCGTAGGCGCCGAGCAGTTCTTCCACCTTCATCGTTCGTTCCTCATTCTTCAGGCTTGGGTAACCCCGGCGGCGGTCAGTGACTGCCGTAGCCTCTTCATCCCGGACCGGATCCGGCTCTTCACTGTTCCCTCCGGCTCGCCGAGCAAGTCGGCTACCTCTCGGTAGGTATGTCCACCGAAGTAGGCGAGCTCGATGGCTCGGCGCTCGCCTTCTCCGAGGGCGGAAAGGGCCTCTCGAACCTGATCGGCGAGGGCCGTGCTCCACACCTCGTCCTCGATGTTCTGACCTGCTCCTGTGGCGAGTCGGGCGTCGTTGTCTTCTCTTGTACGGCGCGCGGACTCGGAGCGGATGAGGTCGACACTGCGGCCGTGGGTGTGAGCAAGGAGAAACGAACGTAACGAGCCCCGTTGCGCGTCGAATTTGTTCGGATTGTTCCAGAGGCGCAGGAAAACCTCCTGGGTGATCTCTTCTGCGAGGGTCTCATCGCGCAGGATGCGGCGGGCGAGGCCGTGCACCGCACCGGAATGCCGGTTGTACACCTCGGCCAGTGCTTCTTGGGATGCGTCGCCGATCGCCGCGGCCAGGGCCGCGTCTTCGGTGTTCGACCAGTCCTGTGCGCCCATGCCCGGCTGCCCATCTCGAGAAACGGAGAAGGTTCCCCGGAACGTTTTTAGCGATTTTCGTCATCCACGTCCAACCATGCCTCCGTAGAGGTCCCGTAAGCAGCCCGATCGACGGGCCTCAGCGATAGGAGACATTCATGCGTATCTTTGGACGCATCTTCCTGGTGGCACTGATGCTGCTGGCCCTCCCGGCCGGTGCAGCGTTTGCCCAGACGACCGACGGCACGGTGACCGTGCTGCACGGGATCCCCGGCGACGGTGGGTTCCCGGTCGATATCTATGTGAACGGCGACTACAGCGCTCCGTTCATTCCCGGCTTGACATTCAGCGAGTTCGCCGGTCCGGTCACCTTGCCGGCCGCCGACTACTCGATCGAGATCTACGCGGCCGGCGCAGACCCCAACAGCACCGATCCGGCGCTGGGACCGTTGGCAGTGACCCTTCCGGCGGGTGCCAACGCCTCCATCGTGGCCCATCTCGACGGGGGCGGCGCAGCCACGGCTTCGGTCTTCGTCAACGACATCTCTGAGATAGCCGCAGGCGAAACCCGCCTGACCGTTCGTCACACGGCCGCCGCCCCGACGGTGGATGTTCTGGCCGACGACGCCGTGCTCTTCTCGGGGCTCAGCAATCCGAACGAGGCGGGTGGAGACGTTCCTGCCGGCACCTACAACGCCAAGGTCGTTCCGACCGGGGCTACCGAACCGGTCGTGTTCGAGGCGGACCTCGATCTGGCCGAGGGCACCTCGACGATCGTCTACGCCATCGGTTCGTTGGACGGCGGCAGCTTCACCGTGGCCGTGCAGTCCATTTCCGGCCTGGGCGCCGCCGCCCCTGCCGAGCCGCCCGCGGGTGTTCCCACCGGTACGGCCGGCCTGGCAACCGACGGCTTCCCCGTTGCTCTGGCGATCGCAGGTTCCATCGCTTTGGTGGGCCTGGCGGGATCAGGTCTGGCCCTGGCCCGTCGGTCGAGCAACTAGTAACCTGACCGCCACGATGCCTTTGGACCCGGGGAGCCGCTTGCCGGTCTCCCCGGGTCAGGTCGTATCATGAACCGCCGAACTTCCGCCGTGACTTTCGCTTTCAGCCTCATTGCGCTGATCGCGATCACGGTGGGTTTCTTCTTGGCCATTCAACCCTCGGAGGCCGGAGACGTCGCTGCCGTGGAAGCCTCGTTGAGCGAACCACCGACGCTCCCAGGGTCGGCGCCGGACGGGTTGACGGGAGGATCCCGTTGGGCGAGCTCCGGCGGAGATGCTTTCCGGGCGCCGAGCGTGCCGGTCTGGTCGGGGACACTGGCCGACAGTCCCGCGCTCGCCATGGCCGACCCGGTGGCCCTCAGGCTCTCCTCGATCGACGTGGACGCACCCATCATCCCCACCGGCGTCGACTCTCGCACCGGACAGATGGAAGTCCCCGGCAATGTGCGTGACGTGGCCTGGTACGAGTTTGGCGCTCGTCCCGGAGAGAGTGGATCGGCAGTCCTGGCCGCCCACGTGGATCTTGCCGGCCGGGGTCCGGGCGTGTTCTTCCATCTGCGCGACGTCGAACCGGGCGACCTGGTTGAAGTCGAGTTCGGCGATGGTTCGGTGAGCTTCTTCCGGGTGGAGGCTCGCACCGTCTACCCGAAGGACGAGTTACCTCTCGACACGATCTTCGCCGAGCAGGGTTCGCCGGTCCTGACGCTGATCACGTGTGGGGGTGGTTTCAGCGAATCGGCGGGAAGCTACGACAGCAACGTGGTCGTATACGCCGTACCCGTTCCCGATCGGGATTTGAGCTCGGCTCGGTAGTGTCCTGCCGTTTCACCCTTGGCGGTCTCGACTCGAGCCTCGTCGGTGTCCGGGAACCGCCCCGGAGAAGATGGAGACCTCCGTTGAGTGAGGGCTCTGCACGAAACAATCCGCCAAGGCGCCACCGGATTCGACGGGTGCACGGATGTCACCGAGCACGTAGGCTCGTCCGACAACCACAGCAGAGGAATCTCATGAAGCTCGAGGCCGTACAGAGTTGGATCGACGCCTACATCGATGCTTGGCGAAGGAACGACCCCGCTCGCATCGGTGCCCTGTTCGCTGAAGATGCCACCTACGCCTACAACCCGTGGGACGAGCCGCTGCGGGGGAAGCAGGCGATCGTCGAATGGTGGATGGAAGAACCTGATGAACCGGAGGCGTGGGAGGCGGAATACCGACCTATGTTGGTGGATGGCCGGCGGGCCATCGTCACCGGCGTGACCCGGTACGCCGACGGCAAGACGTACTCCAACCTGTTCTTGATCGATTTTGACGACAGAGGACTCTGCCGTGCATTCACCGAGTGGTATATGCGGCGGCCAAGAGGGGGACCCGGCGCCGGTTGAGACTACGCAGTGGGCGTTGCCTCGTTTGACCGCAAGGCTGTGGCCAAACCTTCAACCGCTTTCTTCACCACCCCTTTGAGAACGCCGCCCATGAACGGAGCGAAGAGACGGCCCATGCCCTTGAAGGTCAAATCGGTAGTGAAGGTGATGGCGGTACCTTGCGGGATCTCCGAGAAGGTGATCTCATCGACGGCCGTCAGGGCGGAGCCCTTTCCGACCAGGACCATCCGGTTGGGCGGATCGAACTCTGTGATGGTGTACACCATGGGAATACGTCGGGCACCGAACGCCACCAGCACGTCGAACTCGGTGCCCTCACCGACGGGGCCCTCCCCGATTTGGGCCGATTCGGCTACGCCCGGATCCCAGTCCTGGACGTGGTTGAAGTCGGCCGTGTAGGCGAAGGCCTTGTCAATCGAGATGGGGGCCGTGGTCTGTTCAGTCAGGCGGGTCATGCGGTTCCTCCGGTTGCTCATTCGTGTCTACGTTGCGGATCTGCTTGCGGATCACTGCGGGTCCGGGCCGCTTTGTAGGCGGCGATGACCTCCTCCCGGGCGACGGCATGATCGACCAGCGGCGCCGGGTAGGTCTTTCCGAGGGCGATGCCGTATTCCGCCAGTTGCGTTCCGCCGGCTTCCCAAGGTGCGTGAATCAGATGGTTTGGAAGTGAGGCGAGTTCGGGCACAAACCGCCGCAGGTAGTTGCCGTCCGGATCGAATTTGCGGCTCTGGGTGATCGGGTTGAAGACCCTGAAGTAGGGGGCCGCGTCGGACCCGGTGCCCGCCACCCATTGCCAGTTTCCGCTGTTCTGGGCCGGGTCGGCATCGAGAAGCAACTTGCGGAAATGGCGCTCCCCCCACCGCCAGTCGATGAGAAGATCCTTCACCAGAAAGGAGGCCGTCACCATCCGCACCCGGTTGTGCATCCACCCGGTCTCGGTCAGCTGACGCATACCGGCGTCGATCAGGGGATAGCCCGTCTGGCCTTGCGTCCATGCTTCGTACTCGTCGGGATCGTTGCGCCACGCGATCCCGTCGTATTCGGAGCGAAGGTTGGCGGTCGTCATGTCGGGGAAGGCCGCCAGCAGATGTGCATAGAAATCGCGCCAGGCCAGCTGGCGGATGTACGGTGCCGCGGTTGGCCCGTCCAGCAGACGGATGACGGTGCGGGGGCCGATCGTTCCAAACTTCAAGTCGACCGACAACATCGAGGTACCGCGCCTGTCCGGCCGGTCACGGTTCGACTCGTATGCTTCCACGTCGAACCCATGAAGGCGTTCTCGGGCTCCGTCTTCTCCCGGCGTCAGGTACGGCTCCCGCTCGGGCTTCGGGACTCCGTCGCCCGGATCATCGACGATCGCGGCGCTGCCCGCTTCCGGCCAAGGTTCCCAGGCCTTCGCCGCCCAGTTGCGCCAGAAGGGAGTGAAGACCCGGTAGGGGGCGCCTTCGTTGGTGACGATCCTTCCCGGGGCGTGCACCAGACTCCCGTAGTACGTTTCGACTTCAGTTCGCATGCTCTCCTTCACCCGTTCATCCCGGCGGCGGGCGAAGGGGGACACGTCATCGTTCCAATAGACGGTCTGGTGGCCGGTCGACTGCTCTGGAACGATCTCCGACGGGTCGCCGGTGAGGACTTTCAGCCGACCGCCCAACCGGACGATGCGCTGATCGAGAGCCTGGAGATTCCCGGCCAGCTGGGCGCGCCGGTGCGGCATCGTCGCCTCCCAGAGCCGCGGATCGATCACGAACAAGGGGAGCACCGCGTCGTGGTTGGCGGTGGCTGCCGCCCAGGCCGGGTTGTCGGTGATGCGGAGATCCCTGCGGAACCAGACGAGTCCCGAACTCAAGGGCCCACCTCGTCGATCCACGCGTCCACCCTGGTCCAGACATCGTAGAGCCAGGCGATCTGGGCGTCCCGATCGGTGGGGAGCTCACCTCTCGGGATCCTCCAGAACTCGACCCGAACCGTGGTGTCGACCATGCCTCCCGCCCAGATGTCGCGGAGTTGAGCGAACCCGTCGAGACCGTGATGAGTGAGTACCACCACGTCGGCCGGCGAGGTCGCATCGAGAAGGGCCAGGGGTCCGCCCAAGCGAGGTGGGAGCACGTGACGGAGGTTCCGGGCGCGATTGAAGATAACGGGATCCCCCTCCTCCAATCGCTCCAGAGCACGGGCCTGCTTGGCCTTGGTGAAGCGGGTGCCCTCCGGGTAGATCAGGATTCCGTCACCCGGCCCGAGTCCGGCGGCCAGCTCACGTATGCCGGCCAGCTCGCGTTCAGCGGCGCCCGAACCGCGTTCAACGAAATAGTTGGGGAGACGATTCCCCGCCACATCCAAGCACGGGTCGCTCAGCAACTCCCGCTTGAGCACATACCGCAGCCGGATTCCATGCGGCCCGACCACCAGCGCCGACGGAAGCAGATTGTCCACGATCGAAGCGTGCCGCACCATCAGCAGGATGGGTCCCGGAGCGACAACTTCACTGCCCGAGACTTCGAGCCGCAATCCGAAGATCCCACAGACGGCGGCGAGCAGCGTCCCCGCCCACGCCTGCTGGACGGCGAAGGTCCAGTCCAGGAGAGGCCGGCGGAAACGTCCGAAACCAGCGGCCAGCCACACACTGCCGAGGGCGATGAGACCGATCAGCTCGGCGAGCAGATAGACAAGGCCGAAGAGGTACAGCCGGATTCCCATCCAGTGACGGCGGCGCACCAACCAGCGCACCGCGTCGGTTGCGGCCACGAGGGGCAGCGCCACCGGAGCCAGACCTGCCATCACGAATAGACCGAGTGCAAAACTGGCAATCGTGCGCATACGGCGGTGCAGCGTCCTCCGTGCCATGGGCCTTTTCTAGCGGATATCGATGAGGCATGGAATTGGGAGCCTGCTCTACGGAGGCCTCTTCCCGGATGGCGCGAACTGTCGGTCCGATTTATCGTGTGAGAAGCCGACGGGAACGACCGCATGTTCAGTGGACCCGAGCGCCTCGAGTTGCCGGAGGGCGGCGGCCCGCTCGTCATCGGGGTGGCCGGTGGTTCGGGATCCGGCAAGACCACCATATCCAGTGCGATCGTCGAGCAGATCGGCCGGGATCATGTAGCGCTGGTCGAACACGACTCGTACTACCGCGAGTACGGATCCCTTCCCTTCGAGGAACGAGCCAAAATCAACTTCGACCACCCGGACTCGCTGGAGACGGAACTCCTGATCCGGCACCTCCGCGCCCTCATTGCCGGCGACCCTATCGAGAAACCGGTCTACGACTTCACCACCCACTCGCGGTCTACCCAGACCGTGAACGTCGATCCCAAACCGACCATCGTCGTCGACGGAATCCTCGTTTTTGTGGAGCAGGAACTTCGAGACTTGATGGATCTCAAGATCTACGTCGATACGGATGCCGACTTGCGCATTCTGCGCCGCCTCCAGCGTGATATCGAGGAACGAAACCGGACGCTCGATTCTGTCATCGGCCAGTACCTGTCGACGGTACGTCCGATGCACCTTCAGTTCGTAGAGCCGAGCAAGCGGTACGCCGACATCATCATTCCGGAGGGGTACAACCGCCAAGCGGTGGCGACGGTGATGGGAATGGTCCGTCGGTATCTCGAGCAGCGTTGAACCCGGCGTCCGGAACGACCTTCATATACTGCACCCATGCATTCGACAGTTGCCATTCTTGGTGCAGGGGCCATGGGCGAAGCTCTGGCCTCAGGGCTTCTCCGAGCCGGATGGGAGCCCGCCGAGATATCAATGGCGGTGCGACGCGAGGAACGTCGTAAGGAGTTGATCGACCGAACCGGTTGCGCCGTCGTGCTCGATCCGGCCGAAACGCTGGTCGACAAAGAGGTGGCCGTGGTGGCCGTCAAACCGCGGGATGTGCCTCACCTTCTCTCTCAGATTCGAGATGCCTACCGGCCCGCCCAGGTCATCCTGTCCCTCGCCGCCGGCGTGCCCACCCGGCTCTTTGAAGCCGTCCTCGGCGAAGCCCCTGTCGTGCGAGCCATGCCCAACACGCCGGCCCTGGTCGATCAGGGCATCACCGGATTGGCTGCAGGCCGGTACGCCGGTGGAGAAGCTCTGGCCCGGGCCGAGCGGGTGCTATCAGCGGTGGGTGAGGTCATCGAGATGGAGGAGAGCCTGCTCGATGCCGTCACCGCCGTGTCGGGCACCGGTCCGGCCTACGCGTTTCTGCTGGCCGAAGCACTCACCGAAGCGGCCATCCGGGAGGGCTTGCCCCGGCAGGTCGCCGAGCGACTGGTGCATCAGACGATCAAGGGAGCCGGGGCCCTGTTGGTCGAGACCGGCCTCAGCCCCTTCGAGTTGCGTGCCCAGGTCACCTCACCGGGTGGCACCACCGCAGCAGCCGTACACGTCTTGGAGGAACGGGGGTTCAGAGCGCTGGTGGAGGACGCAGTGCGAGCGGCCGGCGAGCGGTCGCGGGAGATGGGAGCCAGGGCCGAGGAAAACGGAGAGCTCTAGTGCTTTCCTCCCTGTTTCGGCGGGGCATGCTCGGCATCACCCGGCGAAGCTGGGTCAAGCGCCTCTTCACGGAACATCAGGTCGGTCGTCGTCTTGCCACTCGATTTGTGGCCGGAGAAGAGCTAGAAGACGCGGTGGTCGTGGCACACCTCCTCAACGGGCGTGGCATCTTGGTGTCGATGGATCATCTGGGAGAGCATGTGCATGACGAAGGGTCGGCGGCTGCGGCGCTGACCGATTATCTCGCCTGTCTCGATCGAATCCGGACTGAGAACCTGGAAGCCAACATCTCGGTGAAACTCACCCAACTCGGGCTGGGAGTCGATCGGTCGATGGCCGCCGGCGCTCTGGAGGCTCTGGCCGAACGTGCGGCCGGTGTTGGAACCACGGTGACCGTCGATATGGAGGAGTCAACCTGGACCGATTCCACTATCGAGCTGTATGCGGACGTCCAACGGCGGTTCGGCAATCTGGGGGTGGCGGTGCAGGCGTATCTGCACCGTACCGAGGACGATCTCCGGCGCATCATGCCCCTCGGTGGGCATATTCGGTTGTGTAAGGGAGCCTACGTGGAGCCGGCGGACGTAGCGGTCCAGGACAATCGACAGGTCGACGCCAGATTCCGTCACCTGCTGGCGATGCTGATGGCCGAACCGGCCACGTATCCGGCGATCGCCACGCATGACGATGCCTTGATACGCAACGCCTACGCCCGGGCCCGGGTTCGGGAAGGACCGTTCGAGTTCCAGATGCTGTACGGCGTTCGTTCCGCCCTCCAGCAGGAGATCCTCGATCGCGGTCACCGCCTCCGCGTCTATGTTCCGTACGGATCTCAGTGGTATTCCTATCTGACCCGTCGTATGGCCGAGCGTCCCGCCAATCTGGCGCTGTTCCTGCGCGCGGTCGTGGGCAAGTAGGAAGCCGGACGGGGAGTCCCGGGATTCAGGTTTCGAGTTTCGGGTTTTGGGTTCCAGGTTTCGAGTTTCAGGTCTTGGGTTCCCACTTCACCACAACGGTATGCGGCTGCTGGCTGCTTACTGCCGGCTCAAGTACGTTCGTACGCCACCTGACAGAAGCCATGGTTGCAGTACCCACCGGGGTTCTTGGCTAGGTACTGCTGGTGATAGCTCTCGGCGTAGTAGAACTCCGGGGCCGGGCCGATTTCGGTGGTGATCGGGCCGAATCCGCGCTGATCGAGCAGGGCTTGATAGCGATCCCGTGACCGCTTGGCGATGTCCAGTTGCTCATCACTGAAGGTGTAGATCGCCGATCGGTATTGGGTGCCGCGGTCATTTCCCTGACGCATCCCTTGCGTAGGATCGTGTTGCTCCCAGAAATCCTTCAATAGCCGCTCGTAGGACACCTGCTCGGGGTCGTAGACGACGAGCACCGCCTCGGTATGTCCGGTTCGCCCGGTGCAGACCTCTTCATAGTTCGGGTGGGGAGTGAAGCCGCCGGCGTACCCGGCGGCGGTGGTGTGGACGCCGGGAATCTGCCAGAAGATGCGCTCGGCGCCCCAGAAGCAACCCATGCCCACCACGGCCCGCTCGGTGCCCTGCGGGAAGGGCGGGTAGAGGGACGTGCCGTTCACGAAATGCACGTCGGACCTCGGCATCGGCTCGCTCCGTCCCCGAAGTGCATTGTCCGGGGATACGATGTCAGATCGAAACATTGAGTGACCTCCTGAGGGAGGTAACACTATCGGGGGGCCCTGCATAAGAGGCCGGCTCTCTTGGTTCGACTGATGACTGGAGGATCCATGCCCATTGATGTCGGCGACCGTATCCCGGACTTCGACCTGGAGGATGATGCGGGTAACCGCGTGGGCCGGGACGACTTCTCCGGCTCGCGCCTGATCATGTTCTTCTATCCCAAGGCGATGACCCCGGGATGCACGACCGAGGCCTGCGACTTTCGCGACAACTTCGACGCTTTCTTCGATGCGGGGCTGGCCGTGGTTGGAGTCAGCCCCGACCCACCCGCCTCGAACGCCAGGTTCAAGCAGAAGGAGGGACTCAACTTCCCGCTTCTTTCCGACCTGGACCACGCGCTGGCCGCGGAGCTCGGCGCCTGGGGCATGAAGAAGAACTACGGGAGAGAGTACGAGGGGCTGATCCGTTCGACCTTTGTCGTGGGTCCGGGAGGAGTCCTCGAGGCCGCGTACCGCAACGTCCGAGCCAAGGGCCACGTGGCGCGGCTCGTGCGTGAGCTTCTGGCAGGGGGCTGAGTCCCTGCCGGATGGCGTATCCGCTCCATCCCGGCGCCGGTGAGCGTATTGTCGGGGATGAACAGGAGGAGCAAATAGTGGAGCAACCCCGCCGTCTGACCAGATCCATCGAAGACCGCCAGATCGCCGGCGTGTGCGCCGGGATCGCCAAGTACATGGGTTGGGACGTAGCGCTGGTACGGGTCGCCTTCGTGCTGTTGGCGATCATGTCGATCGGGTTTCTCATCTACATCGTCATGTGGATCGTCGTTCCCGAGGAGGAACCCGGATCCTGACGGCCGCCCGACCCGTTCGGACCCCTGACCCGAACGTTTAGGCTGGTCGTATGCGTCGATCCGTCCCGGTCCTCCTGTTGTCGCTGCTGGTCCTGATCGTGCCGGCGGGAGCGGCGTTTGCGGCAGATCCTGCCGATGTTGCCGATCAGGTGGATCCGCGCGGCTACTACATCGAGCCCGGCTCCGGAGTCGACTTCGAGGTGATGGAGGATCTGGTAGCCGAGGTTGCTACTTCGGAGACCCGGTTCTATTTCGTTGCCCTGGCCGACGATCCGGTTCAGGGGGCCGACGAGTTCGCCGAAGAGGTCCTGGCGTTCTTGGACCAGGGGGCGACGGTCGTGGTGATCTCTCCCGGCGAGATCGGCGCCCGCAGTGACGACTATTCCAACGACGACCTCAACCGGGCAGCCGATGCGGCCGTCAATGATGCAGATTCCAGCTATGAAGGCGATTTCCGTGTCTTCGCCGAGTCGCTGGCTGGGGNNTTCTTGGCCTTTGTGGTGGGCGTGATAGCGCTGGTCTTCTTCATGATCCGCCGTTCGGCCCGAAAGACCCGTGAGGCCACCGGTCAACGGCTCGAGGAGGCCAAACAGGAGATCAGGGGCCAGCTCGATGTGATCGCCAACGAGATTCTCGAACTTGCGGACAAAGTTGCTCTCTCCGGGCGAGACGACGCCGAGGAGTACTTCCGCACCGCCAGCGCCACCTATCAGGAGGCTCAGGACCAACTCGACGAAGCTGAGAATCTGGCCGAACTGGAGCGGTTGTCGGATCGACTCGATACGACTCGATGGCAACTGGAGGCAGCCGAAGCCGTGGTGGAGGGCCGCTCGATCCCGCCCGAGCCGGAGGACCGCCCCAACTCGTGTTTCTTCGACCCGACCCATCGGGCCGGGGTCGAGGAGGCGAGAATCGATACGGCCGCCGGAACCAAGGTGGTCAGCGTGTGCCGGGAATGCGCCGAAAAACTGCGGCGCGGCGAACAACCGCAACCGCGCAACATCATGGTCGGCGGCAGAAGGGTGCCGGCACCCATGGCGCCCCGGTCCTACGGAGGAGGCGGCTTCGATTGGATGGGGGCGGTGGCCGTCATCCTGTCGGGCCTTGCGCAGGGCGCCTCCTACGATTTTGGACGTCGTCCTCGTCGGTCACCGGGCCTCGGGGGCATGATCTTCCCGCCGTCCCCCGGCTCGCGCCGCTCCTCCGGTGGCTACCGGTCGACTTCACGTTCGAGGGCCAGATCAACCCCAAGGCCGAGGCGCTCCTCGTCGCGTGGAATCGGCCGGACCCGTCGCAAGAGGTAAGGGAGGCAGGCCCGAAACCCGGCTCAACCCGCTGCCGGAGTCCGTAAGATGGGAAACGCTCTGTTATCGAGACTGGAGGACATCAGGTGAGCTTCTTCAAGCGTTTGTGGGGATACATCAAGACCCTTTTCCGCACAACGGCCGAACGGGCCATGGATCCAGAGATCGAGATCGAGCAGGCGATCCAGGAGGCACGTTCCCAAGATCAAAAGCTGCGCAACCAGGCAGCCAAGATCATCGCCCACCGGACCCAGATCGAGGCGAAGATCGAACGCTCCGCCGACGAGGTCGGCGAGGCCCGCGAAATGGCCAAACAGGCGCTGATGCGGGCGGAGGAAGCCAAGGCCGCCGGTGATACCGAGGGTATGGAGAAGTGGACCAGGGCCGCACAGAGCCTGGCCATGAAGCTACAGGCGGCGGAGAACAATCTGACCGGGCTCAAGGAGCAGTACGAGATCGCTGTCACCCAGGCGGAAAGTGCAAAGAAGGCCGTCGAGCAGAATGCCATGCGGCTGCAGGAACTGGCCGCCAAGCGCATGGAGCTGGTCGGCCGCCTCGAGCAGGCGAAGATGCAGGAGGCCGTCAACAAGGCGGTCGAGTCGATCGGCGCGTCGATGGAAGTCGAAGCACCGAGCCTCGACAAGGTCCAGGAGAAGATCGATTCCCGTCTGGCCAACGCCCAAGCCCGGGCAGAGCTGCGCGAGGCAACTCCGGAAGGCGCCGAGACCGAGCTGCGGGAAGCCATTTCGGTGGCGCAGGCCGACGCCAAACTGGAAGAGCTGAAGGCCGAGCTGGGGCTGTAGTCGGTTTCCAGCTCCAGGTTGTCGGGTGGGAGGTGGTATGCGGCCACCGGCCACTGATTCCGGTCTGCTTGCTCCAGTGAGCGGCGGCCGGAACGCGATCTAGACTCCGATCCGTTCGACATGGAGGAATCAGGATGGAGCCCCGTCGGTTTCTCACCGCCGCCCGAGTGCTGATCGGCTTGGCGGTTGCCTCCTTCTTCGGGACGTTGCTGCTGTGGTGGCTGGGTTCGTTGCCGGGACACTTCATTCCCGAGATTGGCCGTGAGGTCTTCGGCAACATCTCCCCGCCGTTGCAGGCGCTCTTCTACGTAGGTGTCGCTTCGTTCCTCGCTGTGACGCTGTATTTGTTTGCCCTGCGGGCAAGGAACTGGGAGAGGGGCAGTGGTGAGGAGCGCACCGGCCGCTGGGCCGAGCGATTGAGATCGATGGGGTCCGGTCTGGCGATGAAGACCCTGCTGCGCGATCGAGCGGCCGGCCTGATGCATGCGATGATCTACTACGGGTTCATCGTGCTGTTCCTCGGCACAGTGACCCTGGAGATCGACCACCTTCTCCCCGAGAGCCTCAAGTTCCTCGAAGGCAACACCTACCAGGCCTATTCGGCGATCCTCGATCTCGCCGCACTGGTGTTCGTGGTGGGGATCCTGTGGGCGATCATCCGCCGCTACGGCCAGAGACCGTGGAGGCTTCGACTGAAGACCAAAGCCGAGGATGCGTGGATACTCCTAACCCTGGGGATGATCGGCGTATCCGGCATCGCCACGGAAGCCGCTCGCATCTCGATGCAGGATCGACCCGGCTACGAAGTGTGGTCTTTCGTCGGTTATCCCCTCAGCTACGTCTTCCCGCAGTCGGTGGCGGCCGGCTGGCATCGCGCCTTCTGGATTGCGCACGCGGCGGGGTTTGTCGCCTTCCTGGTGCTCCTCCCCACCACCAAGCTCCGGCACATCTTCACGTCGCCGGCCAACATGTTCCTTGCACCGAAGAGTCGGCCCAAAGGAGCGATGAAGCCGATTCCCAACCTGATGGAGGCGTCCGACCTCGAGTCGATCGGTGCTTCGGTCGTAGGAGAGTTCACCTGGAAGCAGTTGCTCGACACGGATGCGTGCACCATCTGCGGTCGCTGTACGTCGGTCTGCCCGGCCAATCTGACGGGGAAGCCGCTTGATCCGCGCGAGATCGTCCTCAAGCTTGGAGAAGTGGCTGCTCTCACGGGAGTGCCAAAGGTATCGCCGCCGGTCGGGCTGGATGGAGGAATCACGGTCACGGCCGACCGGGTCTTCGAGCGGATCCAGCCGGAGGAACTGTGGGCGTGCACCACCTGCCGGGCGTGCGACGAGATCTGCCCGGTCGGCATCGAGATCCTTGACAAGATCCTGGATATGCGTCGTTATCTGTCGTTGATGGAATCCAACTTCCCGGCTGAGCTCGGGAAGTCGTACGTGGCGATGGAGAACCAGAGCAACCCCTGGGGGCTCAGCCAGGCGGCTCGGGCCGACTGGGCGAAAGCACTCGGTGCCGAGGTCCGGATCCTCGGCGCGGACGGGGTTGATTCAGCCGAGTACCTGTACTGGGTGGGATGTGCGGGCTCGTTCGACGACCGCAACGTCAAGGTCACCCAGTCGATCGCCCGGCTGCTCAATGAAGCCGGGATCGACTTTGCGATTCTGGGACCCAAGGAACGATGCACCGGTGATCCGGCCCGTCGCTCCGGCAATGAATACCTCTTCCAGCAGCTCGCCTTGATGAACATAGAGACACTCAACGACCTGGGGGTCGAGAAGGTCATCACCCAGTGTCCTCACTGCTTCAACACCCTCAAGAACGAGTACCCACAATTGGGAGGCGACTACGAGGTGCTGCACCACAGCCAGGTGCTGATGTCGTTGGTGCGGGAGGGGCGCTTGGCCGCGCCAGGAAAGGGCAAGCGGAAGATCACCTACCACGACCCCTGCTACCTCGGGAGGCACAACGATGTCTTCGTTGCTCCACGGACGGTGATCGCCTCGATCGGGGGTGTCGACCTGGTCGAAATGGATCGTTCCTGCAACAAGGCGCTGTGCTGCGGCGCCGGCGGCGCTCAATTCTGGCTGGAGGAACAAACCGGCAAGAAGGTCGGTACCGAACGGGCCGGCGAGGCGATCGGGACCGGTGCCGAAGAGGTAGCGGTTGCCTGCCCCTTCTGTTTCATCATGATCGATGACGGCGTCAAAGAGCTTGGTCGAGACGTGGTGGTGCGGGATATCGCCGAGATTCTCGCCGAGCAGGTCCTGTCTCCTGAGACCTCTTGATTCTTCACTTTCCGTGGTTGTCTCTATCCGGAGAGTGACTAGTTCCCTGGTTGCATCCCCGAAGTAATGCTCTAAGCGGTGTGACAACCGCGCAGAGTGGCAGTATCGTGTGATCGGAGAACTGGGAGGCTCGATGGCACAAAACGGCAACTGCAAGAGGGGTCTGCACCGCTATTCGTCCGCCGCGGAGATCGGCGGGGGCATCTTGCGTCGGGCCTGTCTGGCATGTGGAGTGGTGCAACTCGACACCCGCAACGCGGATGCCGTGAACGGGACCGACCTCTTCACGGAACCCAAGCTGGCGACGATGTTCAAGGTGGAGGCCCTGCTGGCGAGGGTAGGGAGCGGGGCCGCTCCGGCCGGCCGGTCGTTTGGGGAAGTGCCAGCCGGGAGGCGCCGGCCGGCCCGAGCTTTCGGATAGACCACTGGGAGGTGGGCGAACGGCCGGAAGGTCGATCGAGGGCCGGGTTCGTGATCTCGAAACCCGGCCCGAGCATCAGGGCTTGATGCGCCAGACCCCTCCGGAGCGGGCCGGCAGAACCAACCGAACGTTCTTGCCGTCGGCTTTGACGTCGCCGGTGCCCCACAGAGTCTTCAGCCTTCGTCCGGCCTTGAGGTCGCGTACGGACGCCGTAGCCGCTTTGTCGCCCGCGTTGACGGCGATCAGCAGGCGTTCCTTCGGTGTTTGACGGGTGAACAAGTGGACCGCAGGGCCGGTTTGCGAGTGCACCCTCCTGTATGAGCCGTGTCGCAGAGCCGGATGAGCGTGCCGGAGCGCAATCAGCGTACGATAGGTCTCCAGAATCCGGGTGTTCCAGGAATCCGGACGGTTCCAGGGGAAGGCGCTTCGTGATTCCGGGTCCTTTCCGCCGGTCATGCCGATCTCATCGCCGTAGTAGACGCACGGCGCACCGGGAAACGTGAACATGAGAAGGGCGGCCAGCACGACGGAGTCGATGTCGCCGCCTGCGACGGTCAAGGACCGCGCGGTATCGTGCGATCCCAGCAGGTTGAAATTGGCGCGGTTGGTGCCTTCCGGATACAGGGACAGAAGCCACTCGATGGTGTCGCCGTACTCGGCTGCGTTGATAGCCGGCTTGAGGGGATAGTCGACGCCTTTGGCGAATGCGGCGTCGATGCGGTCCCCGGCCACAAAGGCCAGCGTCTTGCCCGTGAACAAGTAGTTCATCGTGGCGTCGAATCGATCCCCCCTTGTGATCCATTCTGAGGCGTCACCCCAGATTTCCCCCACGAGGTAGGCATCCGGGTTCACCGCTCGCACCCGGTAGCGGAACTCCTCCCAGAACCCGGGCGTGGTGATCTCGTTGGGTACGTCGAGACGCCATCCGTCGATTCCCTGGTTGGTCCAGTGCTCGGCGACCTCGAACAGGTATTCCCTGACATGCGGATTGTCCGTGTTGAATTTGGGAAGCGCCGGGTTGCCCCACCAGGCGTGGTAGTTGGGTGGCAGGTCGCTCTGGTACGAGTTGAGCGGCGATCCGGTGATGGTGAACCAGTCGACCCAGGGCGAGTCGTAGCCGTTCTCCAGGATGTCGTTGAACTGAAAAAACCCGCGGCTGGCGTGATTGAAGACCCCGTCGAGGATGACGCGAATCCCGCGATCGGTGCAGCTGTCGACCAGCAGACGGAATGCTTCGTCGCCACCCAGCAGGGGGTCCACGTGGTAGTAGTCGTACGTGTGGTAGCGGTGATTGGAGGCGGATTGGAAGACCGGATTGAAGTAGATGGCGTTGATGCCGAGATCGGTCAACCAGTCCAACCGTTCTATTACGCCGAACAGGTCGCCGCCCTTGTATCCGTGCCGGGTCGGCGGAGAATCCCACGCTTCGAGGTTGGCGGCCTTGGCGGCTCGATTCGACCGGGCAAACCTATCTGGGAAGATTTGGTAGAAGACGGCGTCGGCCACCCAGGCGGGCGGGCGATCGGCGGGAGTAGCGGAGTCGGACACCCGCAAACTCTATCGACTCCGGCTGAGTTCACCGTGCTATTCAGGCCTCAGAGGGAGTCACTCTTCCCCGTACCCGCGGGAAGCGAACCGGGCTATGTACGCGGCAGGTAGATCTCGAGTTGTAGGTGGAGAGTCGCGTATCGCAACCCTTCTGCGAACACACGCGGTCGGCCGCGTAGGTGCGAGGTTTGCGTACGTATCCTCCCGCTTTGCTCGCTCTCATGATTTCGCTCATCACTGTCCTTTCGAAGGTTTCATTGTCGGCTAGGACGTTGAGAATCTGGTGAGTGGTTTCTGAGAATTGTCTAAGAATCTCGGCGAGCGGCAGGCGGCGAGACAACCCAAAACTGCCAACCTGGAACCTGAAACCTACAAGCCTGCCACCGGGCGACTCGCGACAGGCACAGCGCTAATGTCCGCGTTATGAAGATTGGCTTTCAGGGCGAGCGTTACTCCTACAGCGATCGGGCTTCGCTGGAGATGTTCCCGCAAGAAGAGCGACTGGGGTACTCGAGCTTCATAGCCGCGTTTTCGGCTCTATCCGACGGTGAGGTTGAGCGCCTGGTCCTCCCCATCGAGAACTCCACCACCGGCAGCGTGTTGCCGGTGCTCGACAGGCTCGTCGATGCGCCGGCTCGCATCGTGGCCGAGCACCAGGTCGAGGTTCGCCATGCCCTCCTCGGACTGCCGGAGGCGGCGGTGGACGACATCAGGCAAGTGCGGTCGCATCCTGAGGCGCTGGCTCAGGCCGAGGCTCTGATTCAGGAGCGGGGCTGGCAACCGATCCCAACGTACGACACGGCCGGGGCAGTCCGGCAGACGGCCGAGCACCATAACCCGGCGGAAGCGGCGCTGGCACCGCCGGAGGCCGCCGGGCCCCACAAGCTCGAAGTGCTCATGTCTGATGTCGTGGATCGTGCCCACAACACCACCCGGTTCGTGGCGCTGGCTTCGGGCGAGCCGCCGATCGCAGCCGACGCCAACAAGTCGAGCATTGCCTTCGAGACACAGCATCGACCCGGTGCTCTGGCGCTGGCGCTCACCGAGCTCGGTTTGCGAGGGGCCAATCTGACCCGGATCGAGTCGCGTCCAACCGACACCCCCTGGCGCTACCGGATGTTTGTCGACTTGATCCATCGACCCGGATCGGACGGGTTTCTGGAGGTCTTTCACCCTCTGCCGGGATCGATGTCGGAGCTGCACCACCTCGGCACCTACCGCGCCGAGATCTAGCGGCTCCGGGGCCGGGATCATTCCAGCCGGGCGGGCGCCGGCGTATGGAGGGGCTCCAGCAACCGGACCAGCTCTGGGCTGGGAGGGTCGGCCACGCGAGCAGCACGCTGGATCTCCTCGAGGTGGGGGACGATCACCACCGGTTCGAGGCCCAGCCAACGACGGGCGGCTTGTAGGGCGTCTTCCTCACCGTCCGGTGGGACCCGGTTCAGGACGAGCACCGGAGGCGGTGCGGCCCAGGCCTCGACGGTCGCCGCCGCCCGGATCAACCCCTTGGGGCTGGCTTCACAGGCGAGAATCCGAGAAGCGGCCAGGTAGAGAAGTGGATCGTCCGGTTCTCCGACCCCGAGATCGACCACGATTCGCCGGAAGGCTCCTCCCGCGGCCTGGACTACTTCATTGATGAGAGCCGAACTGAGCGGACCGGATTGGCCAGGGGGCGGTCCGGACAGCAGGGAGAGCGGGCCCGCACGCCTCACGCCGGCCGGAAGATCACCCGAGAACATGACCGCGTCGGCGGCATGAGCAACATCGGGCGACGGTAGAACGCCGAGCCGTACCGACAGCGACGGTCCCTGCCGGTCGAGATCGATCAGCAAGGTGGGGTGCCGTTTGCCAAGGCCCCAGGCCAGGCCGAGAGCGATCTCCGAGATACCCGGTGCGCCGCGGGCGCCGGTGACGGCGATCAGGCCGGTAGACCCCTTCGAAGCGGTGGCCGGCCGGCCCATCGTTCTCACGGTGTGCAGGATCTGCTCCGGCGGGGTCGTGTCCGGCAGCACCTCGTCCGCTCCACCGGCCGTCAGCAGTCGTCGGGCCGGTCGATCGTAGGGCGGGTGAACTCCGAGCACGCCGAGTCCCCGGCTGCGCCAGTTCTTGATCGCGGTCGGAGTGACCCAGACGGTTTCGGCTCCGGCCACGATCACGTCGAGTTCGCCCGAGCGGCGTTCGAGGTCGGCCGGTTCGTAGGCGCGGGCGACCAGTCTCACCAGGCCGGTGGCGCGGGCGATACCTGCGAAGGTGGGTTCCCATTCGCGGGCGGAGAGAACGGTGGCAACGCGCGGTCTGGTCATGGGGCGGCTGCAACCTCAACGGCGACGATGTGCCCAAGGCTGAGGTAGGCGGCATGCCCGTCCAGCTGCAGGACGACATGATCGGTGCCCACGGCATCAACCCGGCCGGTCCTGGTTGTCCCATCGATCCCGGTGACCCGGATGGTTTCGGCGCGGTCTTCCGCATCGAGCAATCGATCCCGGATGGTGCTCCGTCTTCGCAGCGTGACGGCAGCCGCCTCCTGTTCGGCCTCGAGGACCTGGGACAGCTGGTGCCGGAGACGACGCGAGATTGCAATCAGGTCGGGGTGTCGCAGGGGGTCCATGACGCTTTGCTATGCGGAATAATGTAGAACAACGATAACTTTGCTTAGAGGTGGTGACAACCTGTCCGGTCGGTTTTGTTTCGCGTCCTGACGGCGTCTTGCTCAACCGCCCTGGTTCTCATACTCTTGGGGGCGATGGAGTGGATCGAAGTCAACATCGCCAAAGAGTGGCTGTCGGTAGCGGACATCTGCGAATACATGGACGTGTCGACGTTTGTGGTCACCAGTGTGCTGCGGAGCGGGCAGCTCCCGGCGGTGAAGTTCGGTCGTGAGTGGCGGGTGGCCCGGCGCGACTTCGAGACCTGGATCAATGAGGAACGAGCACAGGGCGGGAGCGTGGAGGAACGCCGGGCCTAGTGGGCGCCGCCTCTTTGAACTTCCCGGGGCGGCAAGCATCAACCAGAAACCTGAAACCGGAAACCTGAAACCGGAAACCTGGAACCGGAAACCTGCAACCTGCANNCCGAGAGTATCGTGACCTCCATGACGACCACTCCTCGTTTCGACGAGATCACCGGCGTAGAGGTCGATCTGGATCGTCCGTGGAACGTCGTGGTTTGGAACGATCCGGTCAACCTCATGGCCTATGTCGTATATGTCTTTCGCAAGTTGTTCGGGTTTCCGAAGGAAAAGGCAACCCGTCTGATGCTGCAGGTCCACAACGAGGGGAGGGCCATCGTTGCCACGGGGCCTCGGGAGAAGATGGAGATGGACTGTTTTCGCCTCCATCGCCACGGCCTCTGGGCGACTATGGAGCAGTCGTGAGCGGACCGTTCCGGCAGGTTGGGGGCGGTATCGAGCTGACCATCGCGCCGGGCGAGTCTGCCGCCTTGCGCACGGTTCCTCGGCTGCTTGATTCGGTCGGGGAGAGCGGTGAGGATCCTGCCGCCGACCGCCTCGACCAGGATCCGTACCCGGATGATCCCGTCGCAGCCGAAGAGTTCCGGCGCTTCATGGCCGAAGAGATGACGCAGTCGCGAGCCGCCGACCGCTCGGCCTTCGCCGTGACCGTCGAGCAGGCACCGCAGGGGGTGATCCTGTCCGAAGGTGAGGCCGAAGCGTGGCTTCGGGTGCTGGGGGAAGCACGGTTGGTGCTGGCCGCCCGGCTGGGGATCGTCGAAGAAGGTTGGGAGGACGATGTGCCCGAAGACGCTCCCCCGGTAGTCCTCCTCCACTACCTGGGCTGGCTGCAGCAGGCGCTGGCCGAGACGCTCGAGGAGTCCATCTGACTGCGGTCCGGCCGCGGCCCGATCTGCCGTCACGAGGCCCGGCCGGTGACTACGACTCCGGTCGACCGAAGGGTGATCGGGCTACGGAAGGGTGCAACCGAGGGCGTCCGCAGGCGTCTCCCGCCAGATGCCCGGTCGGGGGAGGAACAAATCGGCCAGCGCCGGATCGAAGGTAAAGCCGGCGATGGAAGAGGTATTGGGCGGCCGGAAGTGGATCTCCAACCGGTTGCTGGAGACGTCTTCGTGGCCGTACATCGCCCCGTAGATGGTCGTTTGCTGAGTCGCGCCAAAGGTCCCGCCGGCGTAGATCAGATGGTGGACCTGATCCTCGATCGAGTTGGCGCTGACGCCGAGCGTCACGTCGCTGTCCGCTCGGACTCCGGCGATCACCACCGTGGCCGGCGCCACCGCCGGGTCGGACACCCCGCTCGGCGTGCCGCGCACCTCGAGGTCGCCCTTGAACGCCAGCACGAAGTCACCGTCCAGGGTGACGCCGCCCATGTCGAGGGTGTACGAGCCGGTATCGTTGACGAAGTGCGCGCCGCTCAGAGCATCATCGTTGGCGTTGTACCAGGCTTCAAAATCTGCCCAGGTGTTGTAGGTGTTCACGGGGGTCATCCCGGCGTCGATGTACTTGCTCGGGGCCCACACGAAAAGCGGCAGCGCGATTGGCGGTACCGGGGGAATACCGGTGGCATTCCAGATGTGGGCCGCCGCGGAAGGTGGATCGGTTACGCTCGACGACGGTCCGGCCACCGTCAGGTCCCGACCGACCGAGGCCTGGTTCTTCTTGAATCTCGATTTGGTGAGCGCCGAGAGGCTGGTGTCGTTGAGGATCAACAGGTCGTTGCCGCTGGTCCCGAAGGCGCTGCCCTTGTCGTCGTTCACGAACCCGTTGACTTTGACTTCACCGGCGATTTCGACGTTGGCACCGGCGCTGATGAGCAGGTCCCGGTAGACCAGCATCTGACCGGTGCCGGGGGCCCCGCCGTCGTTCGGGTACACCCGGGTGAAGTTGCCCACCGCCAGGTCGTCGCCGGAGTAAGCATCCCCGTAGATCTCCTTGCGGTTGCCGGCGGTCAAGCCTCCATCCGCTGCAAACAAGGCGTAGTAGAACCCGCCTCCGATCGGTACCAGTTCGACCTCGATCACCACTTTCTTCGAGACGGATTGGAGGGCCGTATGATCCGGTGCCCAACCCCAGGACTCGATGAGGTAGGTGCGGTCTTTGGCGAGGGGAGAGGCCTTCACCCAGTACTCACCGAGGAGCTCCGTTCCGCCGTCGGCGACGGTTTCGAGGGTATCGAGGTCGCAGGTACCCGCCGTGATGCCGCTGGTGGCCGCGCCGCCGTCGGCGTCGTCTCGGAAGCCCCCTTCGTTGGAAGCCAGCAGGTACATCGCTTCGCGGGCGCCCGCTTCGGCGACGTTGACGGCCGTGGAGAGTTGCCGGTCGTAACTGACTTCCTCGATTTCGTGGACGGACACCGAGTACCACGTGACACCCAGTATGAAGATCACGACTGCCACGGCAAGGGCCGACGCTATTCCAATACCGTCGTCCGAATACAGCAGCCTCCTCGGCAAGCCTCTTATACCAGGGCTATCGGCCTGAGCGGCCCGGTTCTGGAGAGAGGTTTCGTGGCTCATGGGCAATCGGCCGAGTTGGGGGTCCAGATGTTGCGGCCCGAGATTTCGGTGGTGCCGAGTCTCGACTCGATCCGGTCGTTCGGGTTCACATCGACCCAGACCCGGACGGTGATGACTTTGCCCTGGGAGGGGAGGGCCGACGCCACTCCGCCCTGGTTGGTGAAGACCGGCACTCCGGCCGTTCCCAGCGGTCGTCCCTCGGCGGTGTTGTAGTCGTCGTCGACGAAGGTCGTGTTCCGGACGCCGCCGATGACCGTGCTCCAGGTAGCGCCGCCGTCCACAGATCGCTGCAGATCGGTGGCTTCTCCATCGCCGTCGACATCGCGAAGCTCGTAGATGAGATCCTGATATCCAACGGCAGACGTAGTGGCCGTGTACGCACGCGTCCGGAACTCGAGGCGGTTCGAGACGGTGCCGGGCAAAGGTTCGCACACTCGCTCGGCGCTGCGGAAGTCACGATCGAGTTGCTGGAGCACCAGCCGGACGTTGTCGTTGGAGCGCGCCGTCCCTTCCAGGTCTCGCGTTGCGAACATCGTGGTCCGAAGCAAGGAAAGGAATATCGCAGCCACGATGGTCATCAGCATCACCGCCACCATCAGTTCCGCCAGCGAGAGACCTCGATCGTCGGTATGGAAGCGGCGCATCAGCTTGCCTCCGGGTCGATGTAGAGGGCGGTCACGCTGACACCGCCGAGGTCGAAGGTGAGTTCGACGTCGTACAGCGTGCCGTCAAATCCCGGTTCGGCGTCGACGATGTTGTCGACGACCCGGTAGTTGACCGTCCCGGTCACCATGGCCGTCGCCTGCGCCCTCGCTTCGGAGACGTCGAGGAATGCGTCCTCGGTGTAGGTGTGGCAGGGGGTCCGAACCAGGATCGTCCCCTGGACCTCGTAGTGCAGTTGCGGATCGCCGCTGGGGGTGATGTCCCAGACCAGCGGCCCGCCGGAACCGTCATCGACGGTGACCACATCTGCCGGCGGTAGGGCGGAACAACTCCCGATGGCGCCGAACCCCGAGTAGACCGTGTCGTACTTGCCGGTTCCGGGGTTCCAGAGCTTGATGACGACATCGCCGCTGGTGGAAAGGCTGGGGGGGCGGGCTGCGGCTTGGCCGGCCGCCAGGTCGGTGCCGTAGACCCGCGGCATCTCGATGATGAGCCAGCCGCTGAAGGTGTTGTCTTCCAGCGGGCCCACCGAGTCGGGGAACAGGTACATCGGCTCGGCCGCCCAGTCGTAGTCGATGCGGACCTCACGGTCCCCGGTGGTCGGGGCGTCGTACCGGTCGACATTGGCCTCGTAATCCAGGGCGGGACCGATGGAATCATGGCCTCGGGCAAAGAAGGCGAACTCATAGAACGGGCTGTCCAGCGATTCCCCGAGCTTGTCCGCATAGAACGTCCGAACTGCCGGGTCCAGGTACTCG
Source organism: Acidimicrobiia bacterium UBA4744 (assembly GCA_002403855.1). Classification (GTDB taxonomy): domain Bacteria; phylum Actinomycetota; class Acidimicrobiia; order Spongiisociales; family UBA4744; genus UBA4744. Next base: position 50,628 of record DHIO01000034.1, on the reverse strand, counting down.
ATGAAGCCCCCGTTGGTCCGGTCGGCCGACTCCAACCCGAAAACCGTGTACGGCAGTCCGTCGACTTTGGGGTCGAGGGCGGAGGGGTTGTGCTCGGTCCATAGCTCGGCCTGGTATTCGGCGGCTTCAGACACGAGGAAGTTGTCGAAGTCGGCCACCGTGAAGTCGTTGGGATGCGCGCCGTTGATCTCAAAGGCGGGCGGGAGCGGTGTGAGGATGGCACTGGGGTCGTCGAGCGGCGCCACCGATACCGCGTCGTCGTCGGCCGCCCGTGAGACATCGACCGGTTCCGGGCCGATAACCACATCGTCGATGGTGTCGAAGGTGGCGTCCGGTCCCGCGTACCTGACGTCACCCGAGGTCGCGGCGCTTCTGACGATCTCTGAGGAGACGTAGTCGCTGGTGGCCGAGGCAAAACCGTTGGTGAAGACGAGATTCGCCTGGAAGAGATCTCTTCCGTTGCCAATCCACGCCTGAGTCCCTCGCACGTCGCCGCTGGCCGACAGGGAGCCTCCGTCCAACGTTACTTCGCCGTAAATCAGCGGTTGGGATGGTTCTGTGAAGGGCGACACGACGGTCGACAGTCGAACGTCGCCGGGCAGGCCGTTGGGCGATACCCAGTTGACAATGGCGGAGATGCGGCGGAACCGCTCGGTGGCCGGATCGGTGGGGTCGGACCGCACGGAGGTGACGAACAGGTATCTCTCGAAGGGAGTGTTGTCCCGGGTCTGCTGATCGTGAAAGGACAGGAAGGGGTCGAAGGTCACGCCGTTGACGAAGATGATCTCTTCCCCACCGTACTCCCAGTTGCCCGAGATGGGGTTGAGAGCCAGATCGGCCCCGAACACGCCGGTGGCAGGGTCGCTGAAGGTGGCGCATCCCACTTGATCGGGACAGGTGATGCCGTTGGCCAGCGCCGTAAGCCCCATGTGGTTCCATTCCAGCGACCGGGCCCGTTCCAACAATTCCGAGGCAAAGGCGGTGGCCGCCGCCTGTCGTTTGGTTTCGATGATGACCCGGGTGCCGGTGTCCATGGTCCGGAGCAGGGCGATGACGAGAGCAAACACGATGCCGAGGGCTACCAGCGCCTCAACGATCGTAAACCCGGACTCGCCACGTAGCCGGGCAGTGATCCGTTTGCCTGCCATGTTTGGTGTATCGGCGCCGCCCGACCCGTTCTGAAACGAGTCCTGTGGGGATTTCTGCTCGGTCTGGGGTGACTAGTGAGGCAGGGCTTTCAAGTCGATCGGCAGGCCGGCTTGATGCCAGGCAATGATGCCCCCCGCCAGGTTGACCACATTGTCCATACCCGCCTGGCGAATCAACGCTGCCGTGGCCATGGCCGAGCGATTACCCGAACGGCATTGCAGGATGACCGTTCGGTCTCGCGGCAGATCTTCGAACCAATCGTTTATCTCCGAAAGGGGCCGGAACTCGGCCCCGGGAATCCGAACTTCGTCCCATTCATCGGCCTCGCGGATGTCGATCATTACGGCTCCGGAAGCCATCAATTCGGTCGCGGCCTGCGGATCGGCTTCGGGGACCCCGCGGAAAAGGTCGGTCATAGCCGGCACGATAGTGCGGTGGGTCGCAAAACCGTCTTCAGGTCCGACCGACGACGTTGCAGGCGATAGCCGATGCACATGGTGGAGGCGGGTAGACACCGATCGGGCCGATCGGCCGGTACTCTTTCCGGGTGACCCAAGGTATCTTCCGCCCGGTTCGGCACGCCGCTTCGGCGCGACCCGCGGGTCTGGTCGTGGTCCTGGCAGTGGTGCTCGTCTTCATCTCCGGCTCGAGTCCGGCCACTTCGCTGGGGGTAGCCGGTAACGAGGTGCTGACCATCAGGGAGATAGGGGGGATGTCTCCCGAGGTGCAGGCCGTCGTGACGTCGGTTGCCGACCGGTTCGGTGCGCGGTGGGCTACTTTTCATCGAGGGACCCTCCGCCTCGTTTCTGTCGAGCGGGGTGAGGAGATAGTGCAAGAGGCACCTCCCGGCCATTTCTATCCCATGTCGAGCGCAGCAGTCGAAGCCGGGCCGGCTGCCCCTTTGCTCGGTGAAGAGGTCGCCTCCGTGCTCCGCAGCAGCCGTTTGGTGTTCGGTGAGACTTCGGCCCGCTTGCGAGGAGCGGCCGTGGGGGATCAGGTGACGCTGGTCGGATGGGACGGCCGCACCCATCAGTTCGAGATTGGCGCAGTGGTTACCGACGAGGTTATCGGGTGGGCGGAACTGGCCCTGGACTCGAGTGTTGCCGCCGGGATTGGATTCGAGCGAGCCTCGTTCGTGGCGGTGTGGGACTACGGGTCCGAAGATGAACTGCTCCTTGCCATGTGGTCGGAGCTGCCCGAAGCCGTTCTCGCCATTGATGCCTACTTCGATCCCGATGATCCCGACGCGGTGCTGCCCACGGTTCTCGTCAAAGAACGCTTCGGCGAATTCGCCTACCGGCCGACCGCGGACGATGACATCATCATCGATTCAGAGTGGCGCCGTGCCAACATCGTCGAGGTGAGCCTTCCCATTGTCGGACCGTTCCGCTGCCACAAAGACGTCGTGCCGCAGATCGCGGGAGCCCTCGAAGAGATCGAAGGGGAGGGTCTGGCATGGATGATCGATTACCAGGACTTTCAGATCGCCGGGGGCTGCTACAACCCGCGACTGATTCGGGGTGGGGACAAGGGTGGGGCCGTTTCCCGGCACACGTGGGGGATTGCCATCGATATCAACCCCGGCGACAACCCCTACGGGGGACGGGTAGGCACGGATGAGCGCATCGGGGAGATCTTCAGAAGGTGGGGGTTCGCCTGGGGAGCCGGGTGGCGGTTCCCCGACGGCGGTCACTTCGAGTGGACTCAATCACCGGAACCATGAGTACGGCTCCGGGATGCTCGGGAAGCCCGGCCGGACGCCCGTTCGGTCTTGCCTACCTGGGATTCAGACGACGGTGACCCAACATGACCGGAGGCCGAGCGACGGCTTGGGTCGACGGACTTCGGTTTGGCCCTACCACACCCGGCTTGCTCCGTGTAGTGTCGGTGGTGAGTGAGGTGCTGTACGAGGACTGACGTTTGGTTGCGGACCTCCCGCCCTGTCTTCGTCTCGTCGCGACCTGCCCCTTCTTCTCCGGTGGCGCACACCTCGCTTGTCTGCTGTTTCTTGGCGTATCTACGACCATCCGCGGCCTTCGGCCGACGGAGGAAGGAGCCTCATGCAGGTCGACCGGATCCGGCAATTCACCAACACCACCTTTCCGGTGTTGTCCGTGTATGTGAATCGAATCGGCACCCCACGGGACCGAACGTCGATGAATGCCCGTTTGACGGAACTGCTCCGACCGATTCGCGAGTCGGGAGATGGCGGCGAGCTGAGCCACGAGGCTGCCATGTCCTTGCGCTCCGACCTGAAGACTGTGCAAGGTCTGGCCGATCGAATCGACGCCGATCCCTCCCCGGCGGTGGCCATCTTCACATGCCACGGTGCCGACTGGTTCGAATACGTATCGCTGGGCAGGCCGGTTTGGGACGTAGCCCGAGTCGGCGTCCGCCCGTATCTCCGACCCCTGCGGGCCGCCGAAGCAGATCTCCGGTCGGCCGTCGTCGTCTTTGAACCGCGACGCTCGCTGGTCTTCGTCAAGCATGGCGACACGTTCTCCGAATTCGGAGAAGTGATCGAGGAAGCGGTCAGGAAGTCGAACTACGGAGGCTTCAGCGGATACGAAGAGCGGGGGGTTCGCAGCCATGCCGACGCGGTGATACAGCGTCACTTCAAGGAAACCGCCGACTTGGTCTTCCGGCTGTACCAACAGCAGGGATTCGACTTCCTGTTTCTGGCCGGGCACCAGGACGCCATCGAAGAGGGATCCAAACTCTTGCATCCCTACGTCAAAGCTCGCGTTGCCGGATCGTTCGTGATCGACACCCACACAATGACTCCGGCTTTGATCCGAGAGCAGGTGACCGGACTCGAGGAGACGGCCGTAGCGGCGTTGGAAGAGGATCGGGTCCGCGAACTCCTCGACACCGCAGGAGCAGGCGGACAAGCGGTGCTCGGCCTGGCCGATGTGCTCGCCGCAGTCAACGCCCGGGCCATCGACCGGCTCATCGTGTCCGGCAACTTCACGAAAGAGGGCGCGGTGTGCGGATCCTGCGGATGGCTCGCTCGCAATGGGAGCAGTTGTCCGGTCTGCGGCTCGGGTACCCGACGGACGGATGACGTGGTCGGCGAGATCATCGAAGCCACCATCGACGAGAGCGGCGAAGTCATTCAGGTTTCGGTGGCATCTGCCCTCGACCAGAAAGCCATCGGCGCTCTGCTGCGCTTTCCTCTGCCCGACGGGATCGCCTGAAGATGACGCGAGTCGGATAACGTAGGGGCCATGACCGAGCAGTTCGAACGACTCCGGGAGTGGACGCGCGACGGCAAAGGGGTGGCCTCTGCCACTGTTGTACGAGTGCAGGGGTCGGCTCCTCGACCGGAAGGAGCCAAGCTACTCGTTTCCTCATCGGAGGAACTCGAGGGATCCGTGAGCGGCGGGTGCGTCGAGAACGACGTTGCTCTCCATGCGCTCCAGGTTCTGGAATCGGGTGAGGCGCGATTGGTGACGTATGGGATCGCCGACGAGGATGCCTTTGAGGTGGGGCTCGCTTGTGGAGGGACGATTCAGGTGTACATCGAGCCCACCGAGCCCGACGAGATAGCCGAAGCGGTGGAGCAGTTGGTGGCGGAGGGGCGTCTGGGCGCTCAGTTGACCGCCGTGAGTGGAGGAGACTGGAAGGCCGTGATCGATGCGAGGGAGGGCGTCGTCGCCGGCGCCGTCCCGGGTTCACTCGCCGATGACGTACTGGCCGACGCGAGTCGCCTCATGGGCGACGAGCAGAGCCGCACGCTCAGTTACGGCGACGTCGATGTGTTCATCGATGTGTTCGGCCCACCCCCGAGGCTCTTGATATTCGGCGCCGGTCCGTTCGCCGAGCCCCTTTGCAGCCTGGGGGCACAGGTCGGCTACGAAGTGACGGTGATCGATCCGCGACCGGCGTTCGCCCGGACGGACCTGTTCCCCGACGCCCACGCAGTGATTGTTTCATGGCCCGAGAAGGTGCTTGATTCCCAACCGTGGGATGGAAGCTTCGTCGTCGTCTTGAACCACAATCAAAGGCTCGAGGATCCGGTGATTCGCCGGGCCCTCGGCGAGCCCGTCGCCTACATCGGTGTGATGGGCAGCAGGCGTACCCACACCGACCGCCTTGCCAGGTTGCAGGCGGACGGATGGCCGGCGGAGGACCTGCACCGCATTCACGGACCGATTGGGCTCGATATTGGTGCAGAGACGCCGGCGGAAGTGGCTGTTTCGATCCTTGCCGAGATGACGAGAGTTCGCTATGGAAGCGGTGAGGGAGAGTCACTGCGGGGAACCCGGGGCCGTATCCATTCGCAACGGAAGGACAGTCCGGGTGACCTGGTCCGGGGCCACGCCTCACGAGATCGCTGAGCCGTCGACCATGAGTGTTGCCGCCCTGATCCTTGCCGCCGGACCATCGAATCGTCTCGGTGAGCCGAAACAGCTGCTGCCCTGGGGTGGTCCGACCCTCCTGGGGACGGTGGTGGCGCAAACCCGGAACTGGCCGGTCGACGCGGTGTGGGTAGTGCTGGGGCACCGGTTCGAAGAGATCCTGCAAGCCGTTGACTTCAGCGGCGTCGGGGTGGTTGAGAACCCCGAATGGGAGGAGGGGATGGCTTCATCGTTGCGAGTCGGTCTCGACGTGCTGAGTCGGGATCCTGCGACTGAAGCAGCCTTCATTGTGATGGGGGATCAACCCGGGATCGATCCGGTCGTGGTTGATGCCCTTCTCGAGCATCATCGCTCGAGCGACGCCCCGGCCATCATTCCGAAATACCGATACGTGCGCGGTCATCCGGTGCTCGTCGGTCGGGCCCTGTGGTCGAGGCTGATGAGTCTGGAGGGTGACCAGGGAGGTCGGACGCTCTTGCAAGCTCACCCGGAATGGGTCGAAGAGGTCTGGTTCGAGCAACTGCCGCCGCGCGATGTCGACACGGCCGACGACGTCGCCGAGCTGCAACCATGACGCTGATCGGCAAGCCTCGCGTCCCCGCGTGCCGCTGGCCGTTTCGCCTGGCAAGCCAATAGGCTCCCTCGCTAGGCTGCTGAGCAGGTCGGACACGTGGGAAGGGAGTGGAATGGCCACCATTGGCGCGGTTGCGGGACTAGACCCCAAATCGGCAACCAGGTTCCGCAAGTCGGGAGTGCGCACCACCGAGGCTCTCTTGAAGAGAGCGGCCACCCGGCGGGGGAGAAAGGACCTGGCCGAGGCCACCAAACTCGATGAGAAACAGATTCTCATATGGGTGAATCGCGCCGACCTCATGCGGGTCAAGGGAATCGGATCCGAGTACTCCGATCTTCTCGAAGCAGCGGGGGTAGACACGATCAAGGAGTTGCGGAGGCGCAACCCGACCTCGCTCACCAAGAAGATGTTGCAGATCAACGAGTCCGGGAAGCTCGTTCAGAGGCTCCCTACCGAAGGAATGGTTGAGCGCTGGGTCGCCCACGCGGCGCGACTCGAGCCGATCATCACCTACTGAAGACCATCACGAGGGGACCCGGTGAGGGTCCCCTCGCAGCTTTGGCGAACCGACCGCTCAGGCGGTGGTGGAGGCTTTCGTTTCGGTTGGTTCCTCGGCGGTGGCCTTCGTCTCGGCCGGCTCTTCGTCTTTGGCGGCCGGCTTCTTGGCGGCCGGTTTCTTGGCGGCAGGCTTCTTGGCCGCTGGTTTCTTGGCGGCAGGCTTCTCGGCCGGCTTCGCCGGTTCGGCCTTCTCGGATTCCGGGCGGAACGAGGACCGCCAGTTGCTCAGCATGTCGTCGAGCTGTTCCCGAAGTTTCCCCACCTGCTCTTGGATCTGGTCGAAGTCCATCCGAGCGCCCATATCTTCGACGAACTCCTCGACCGCTTGCCGGTCGGTGACCTTGGCGACTACCTTCTCGCCTTCTTCGGCCCAGAGGTCGTACTCCTTGTTGAAGTCCTCGGTGAACTTCTCGCTCATGTCATTGAGCCGCTCGGACACCTTGCGGGCCGTAACTACGGGAGCGCCCACGGCTGCGTAGAGCACCTTCTTGGTCGTGTCGACGATCATTGCACTTCCTCCTCTGCTCCCGACTGAACGAACGTTCGGTAGATGTCCAGGAGCACTTGCTTCTGTCTTTGACTCAGTTGTTGGTCCGTTTCCACCGCCTCGACGACGTTGGGCGGGCTGAAGCCCTCTTCCAGCAGGCCGGCCCTCGAGTAGAGCGACTCGGCCGAGATGGACAGGCCCCTGGCGATCGACTTGAGAATCTCGGCAGACGGCTTGCGAAGTCCACGCTCGATCTGACTCAGATAGGGGTTGGAGATATCCGCCCTGTCGGCCAGCTTGCGTAGCGAGATGTTGGCCCTCTCGCGCTGCTGCCTGATAAAGGCGCCGAGGTCGGCGCCTTTCTTGTCTATGTCCGGTTTCGCCACCCTTAGCAGTATATTGCGGAGTGCTAACTATTGCAAGCAAGACGGGCAGTCGATCCTGTTCCGGCGAACGACGTTGATCAGTCCTGCTCGAACGCCCGGGCCAGGTCGTCGAGGAATTCTTGTTCCCGGTCGGGGCCCCGGTCGAGCATCAGGCCACCCGAGTCCGGCCACGAGTGCAGGCACCAGGGGCAGAAACGGTCGCCGTTTTCCAGGAAGACGGCATCGCGCGCCGCACAGTGAGGGCAATCAGTCACAGACACCTGGGTTGATTCTGCCCGATCAGGCATCACGATTGCGAATGGAGGGCCCGTCAGAAGATGGTCTTCCGCTCGGCGAGCATGGTGTCCAGGGCGTCCTGCACCATGGATCTCACCTGTTCGGCGGTTTCCAGCACCGTGAGGCGGTCCGGCCGGTCGGTGGCGGGCCCCACGTCGATCGGCTCGAGGAAGCGAATCTGCCACTTGACCGGGAGGGGGATGGGATTGAGCCACACTGCCATCTCATCCACCCGCTGTTGTGGGAACACCATCCGGACCAGCTGCGCAAGCCGTTTGGAGGTGAACAAGGCGGGGTGTACTTCTTCAGATCCCAGTATCGCCACCGGGACTATCGGCGCACCGCTGCGCATCGCCATCTTGACAAAGCCCCCTCGACCGAATCGTTGCAGACGGTAGGCCTCCGATCCGGTCTTCTGGAAACCCTGCACGCCCTCAGGGAACACTCCCAGCAGTTGGCCGTTCTCGAGCACCCACATGGCATCTTCTTTGGCTGCGTAGGCCGCGCCCGACTTGCGGTAGAGGTGCGAGTAGGTGGGCACCATGTTGAAGATCTCCGTACCGATGACACGAACTCGACGGGGGAGGCGAGCTTCGTTGGTTACCGCCAGTTGCAGCATCATGGCGTCGTAGGGAAGAGCCGCCCCACCGTGATTCGAAGCCAGAACCGCGGCGCCTTCCATAGGAACATTCTCCAGACCTCGAGCGTCGACCCGGAAGTAGTCGAAATACAGGTAGTTGCCGATATGCCAGAGCATCTCCGCCACGACCGGATCCAGTCCGAGGGCGTCGATGTCGTAGCTCGCCATCTGCAGGTGGCGGATCAGCGCCGGCCATGTATCGAATCCAAGGGCCCCGGCCGCCGGTATGGCCAGGTTGGAGCTGTTCGTCCCACCGTGCAATGCGCACCGGTCGTGGTCACGTACCGGGGGAAGCCCGCAGGCGAAGCCTTCGATGGTGGCGAAGCTGCAGATTCGATCCTGATCAACGAGCGATCCGAGACGTGCGCGCGTAGCTCTTCGTCGATCTTCGCCTGGCCGCGGCCCGCGGATACCATCGGTGGGTCGGCTCGATCGAGGTTCGCTCGCCTTGAGCCCGGAAGCGACCGAGTTCACCAATTCCGACTTTCTCATGGAAGATCGGCCGGGAATGTCCAGGGCTCGGGCCAGTGACCGAAGTTCTTGCACGCTGAGGCGCTTGAGGATCTCTTCCATATGGTTATCCCAATCCCGGCAGACGACCGTAGGTGGCGAGCACCAACCGGCGGCAGTTCAAACTGGGCTCGAATCCAAGGCTTTCCCTCATGAGCCTCGTGTCGGTCACCCGCCCGTACTTGACGAGGTTGACCAGATGGTTGGGAAGCGAGGCGCCGAAAGGACGAAGCGCTCGCATTGCGTACCTGAACTGGCGAGAGGGCAGTCGCTGGTTGAGTCGCTTCCCCAGGCGGAGCACTCGGCTCAGATAGAGCTGTCCCGAGGCGCCCAGGTTGAAGGCTCCGGAGGTGGGGTGGTCGATGGCGTGCTCGAGCGCTCCGACGGCGTCGTCCTCGTGCATGAACTGGAGACGGGGGTCGCTTCCCAACAGCGTGGGTACGGCCGGCAGTTGGAGATAGCGGCTGAGCGGGGTGTCGATGTTGGCACCGATGATGGGGTTGAATCTCAGCACGGTGAAGGTGATGTGGGGAAGTTCCTCTTCGAGTTGTGACACCGCCGATTCCACGGCCCGCAGGCTGCGTTCGTAGCGGGTGAGCCGCGCCGGGGTGATGGTCGTCTCACGAACCACCGAGGGATTGCGGGGTCCGGATCCGTATACGGCGGTGTCGGACCGGACGATCACGTTGTGTACTTCGGGGAGCCGTCCGATCGCGCCGAAGAGAGCTTGAGCGCCCAGGACCACGCTCGATTGGAGATGATCGGGGCCGAACAACACGGAGCGATCCAGGGTCTGGAGGTGCACGACGGTGTTGGGCCGAACGGAGACGACGTGTTTGGCGAACTCCAGCATGTCGAGGTTCGACAGATGGAAATCAGACGCAAAATCGATACGAGGTTCGATTTCGTCAACGGCGAACACCTCGGTATCGGACCGAGATTCGAGGCTCCGGACCAATCGGCCTCCTACCCACGAAGCCGCTCCCGTCACCAGGATCCTGTGCATGCGCGAAGTGTAGGCCCGGACCCCGCCGCCCCTTCAGGCGCTTGGTTACCATCCCCTGTCATGGAAGCTCTCATGCTCGAGTTCGGCGGGGAGCACGTTCCCCAGTGGGTCGTCGAGTTGGCGGACGAGTTCGTGGAGGATCCCTATTGCCGGCTCGTGCTACTGGGTTCGGATACGGAAGGAGTCGCGCTGGTTACCATCTGGGAGACAGAGATGGTCGGCGCCGTCGAGGCCGGGCTGGCAGGTCTCGTCGCCGACGGTGTCCGGCTGCGGCGTTTTACCGTGGTCGATCCCCGAGATCCCGGCGGGATGTAGTGAGAGGACACACGAGGTGATGGTCCGGGCGGCCGTGAGACAGTGAGATGAGTTCGATGATCATTGTGATGAGATCCGACGCGACGCAGGAGGATGTCGACCAGGTGCTGGCTCGTCTGAGTGCGATCGGCTCGGACGCCCACGTGTCCGTGGGGCAGACCCACACGGTCATCGGCGTGATCGGCGATCGCGATCGCATCCAGCAGCTGCCCTGGGAAGCCCTGTCCGGGGTGGAGCGGGCCGTGCCGGTGCTCAAGCCGTTCAAGTTCGTGAGCCGGGACTTCCGCAACGAAGATACGGTGATCAAGGTACGCGGGGCGCAGGTCGGGGGAGGGGCGTTCGCCGCCGTGGCCGGTCCGTGTGCGGTCGAGAGTCGCGAACAGCTCTTCCGTGTCGCTGAGGCCGTCCGGCAAGCCGGTGCCCACATACTGCGAGGCGATGCATTCAAACCCCGCACCTCTCCCTATGCCTTTCAGGGTCTCGGCGAAGAGGGCTTGGAGTTACTGGCCGAAGCGCGCCAAGAATTCGATATGCCCTTCGTCGCCGAGGTGCTCGATCCGCGCGATGTCGAGCTGGTGGCGTCCTACGCGGACATCCTCAGAGTCGGCACCCGCAACATGGCCAACTTCACGCTGCTGACCGAGGTGGGGAGGCAGTCGCGGCCCGTCCAGCTCAAGCGCGGCTTCACGGCCACGGTGGAAGAGTGGCTGAACGCTGCTGAGTACATCTACAAGGAAGGAAACCACGAGATCATCATGGTCGAGCGCGGGATCAGAACCTTCGAGACCTCAACTCGAAACACGCTCGACATAAGTGCGGTTCCGGTGCTGAAGAACCTGTCTCACCTTCCGGTGATGGTCGACCCGTCTCACTCCGCCGGGCACCGGCACCTGGTGGCGCCCCTGGCGCGGGCGGCGGTGGCGGTCGGCGCCGACGGGTTCATGGTCGATGTACACCATGCCCCCGACACCGCTCTGGTCGATGGTGCCCAGGCGCTGTTGCCTTCCGAGTTCGCCGCTTTGATGGATGAGATCAGGAGCCTGGCGGCTGCCCTCGATCTCCAGACCTGATCCCGTGCCGACGGCTGCGATACTCGGCACCGGGTTGATAGGGACCTCCGTCGGGCTGTCGCTGCAAAACGCAGGATGGAGGGTTGTCGGATGGGACCCCGATGAGGCGGCGGTCGCCGCCGCCTTCGAGCTGGAGGGGATCAACGCCGTTGCCACGGGACGGGGCCAGGCGATCGAGCGGGCCGATCTGGTGGTCCTGGCCGGTCCGCCGTCGGCGGTAGTTGCCGATCTGGAGACACTCGACACTGCGGCCCTGGTCACAGACGTGGCCGGCGTCAAACTCCCCGTCGTTCGGGCTGCGGGACATCTTTCCCACTTCGTCGGTGGTCATCCGATGGCCGGACGGGAACACGCCGGCCCGCGAGCGGCTTCGGCGGCTCTCTTTCGAGGAGCCACCTGGATTCTCTGTGCCGACGCCACACTTCCCGCCGATCTGAGCAGGATGCAAGAGATCGTGACGAGCCTGGGGGCGATCCCGGCGACGATGACCGCGGCCGAGCACGATGCGGCCGCCGCAGCCATCAGCCACCTTCCTCAGGTGCTCGCTTCGGCGCTCGTTCAGGTGGCTGCCGGGGACGAGCATGCAATCGATCTTGCCGCGGGGAGCTTTCGGGACCTCACCAGGGTGGCGCTGAGCGAGCCTGCCTGGTGGGCGGAACTCCTCATCGCCAACGAGAGCGAGGTCAGGCGCATGCTTCGCTCCCTGGTCGACATCCTGGACGTCTGGTCCGACGATCTCGAGCAAGGTGCGGTGGATCACGTGGCCTCCCGGTTCCGGGAGGCGCGCCGCGTCCGCCGGACCATGGCGCCGCCGGTGGTGGCAGTCGGTGTGGTGCTCGAAGACCGGCCCGGAGAACTGGGAGCGGTTGGACGAGCTCTTGCCGCCAGCGGAGTCGATGTTCGCGATCTGCAACTCCGGCACGGGCCACACGGCGGTGGTGGCCTGCTGACCTTGTCGGTACGACCGGGAGAGGCGGAGGCGCTTCGGGGTGCGCTCTCCGACGAAGGGTTTGAGCTGGAGGATTGAGGCGGGCTGCTGGGAAGAATCCGGGGCGCATCGCAATGCGCCCCGGACAAAGAAAGACCGGTGCCTCCCCTAGGGACCGGGCAACACGTCGACGATGACGTCCCGGTTGGCCTCCAGCTCCTCCGGAAGCACCTTGTCGGCAGTCAAGAACAAAGCCTCGTTGCCGTGGCAGGCGTCACACGACGCATTCTGTGGGGTGTTCTTCTGGATGTTGTGCGGAGTGGCGTACGCGAACGTCGGCCTGGCGTCGAACTCGGGCAGCAGGTTCTGCCCGTAGAACGAGAAGCTGTCCGGGTCGATCGGCACGTGCCGCAGTACCACGTACGACCATGGTCTCTGCTCGGTCGGCTCGGCATTCTTGCCGATGTAGAAGGCCATCTCGGAGGGTTCGATCTTGAAATAGGGCGTCCCCTCATCCGAGGTCTGCACGTGGCAGCTGTAACAGTTCTTGTAGTCCACCGCGTGGCAGACCTGGCAGGCCAGGTTCTCTGAATGGATAGAGTGCTGCTGGTTGCCGTCGGCGCCTCCCTCGACCTCCGGGTGACAGTCCGTGCACTCGACGGCGGCTTCGTCGTATCGGTGGCTCTGCTCGGGCACGTCGCCGTGCATCTCTGTATCGCCGTGGCACTCGAAGCACGCCATTCCGCCCGGGTTGAAGTGGACATCGGCCGGATACATGCCGCCCTCGGCCGTCTGGTTCTTTCCCTTGTACTCGTCGTTGATGCGGCTCCCATGACATCCCGTACAGGTCAGGTTCATGGGCGGCGGGTTCTTGAAGGAGTGTCCGGCCAGCAACCCGCCCCCGGCGCTGGTCGGCCGGCTCACGTGGCATTGACCGCACGACGTATGGCAGTTGGCACAGTGGTTCTCGAACGCCTGTTCCAGCCCGGCCGACAACTCCTCGGTGCCGGCCCGTTCGGCCAGCACGGTCAGGTAACCCTCGAGGGTCGAGTGGAGGCTCATGGCGTCCGTGCTGGTGATGTCGGCGTGGCAGGATGCGCACGTTTCGATCGAATCTGGATCCCGCACCATTCCGGTATGCGCCGCGTCCATGTCGCCGGCCAGGCCGTCGCCGCCGTGGCAGGTGACACATCCGAGTTTGCCGTGAGTCGACTCGAAGAAGGCTTCGTCTCCGACGAAAACCTGTTCCCATGCCTCCAACTGAGGCACCGAGCCTCCTCAGCCCTCGCCTTCGCTGAGGGTTTCGGTGGCGACCGGTTCGACCGCCAGCTCCTGTAGGGTCGCCTGGTCGGTATGGCAGACAACGCAGCTTGCATCCGCAGCCGCGGCTTCGGTGGTGGTCGTGGCCGCGGTGGTGACGGTGGTTTCGTCCGGAGCCGTCGTCTCGGTCGACGTGGTGGTGTCCTCGGTTCCACAACCGGCAAACAAGAGGCCGACGAGCAACGCTCCCATGATCGGTGGGGTTGTTCTTCTCATCTCACCTCCTCAATCGGAGAGGGGCGCCGGGTTCAGCCCGGCGCCCCGATATCGGTGAGCTATCCGGAAACGGTTGGGTAGCCGGGAGCCCCGGTGTACCGACCCGTGGCGAGGACCTCGTCGTCGTCGGTCCAGCCCATCATCCCGAACTTCATGTTCGTGACGTCGTAGCCGAGCAGCATCAGCGCGGTGGCGGCTACCTGGCCGGTATGGCCGGTATAGCAGTACACCATGATCGGCTGGTCGGTCGGCAACGAAGCCAGGTTGGCCGGGTCGGCGATCGCCTTCCATCCGATGTTGATCGCGCCTTCCACGTGTCCGAGAGCGTAGGCGTCGGGGGCTCGCACGCTCACCACGAAGAAGTCGTTGGAGTCGTCCCCGTCGGCCATATTGTCGAAAAGGCTCTCAGCCGAAGCGACCGGCTTCCAGTCGGCCAACATGGACTGAGCTGCAGAGAGGGCGATAGCCGAGGCCTCCGTCTCACCGGTGGCCATCACCGGAAGGTCGAAGGTCTCGGTGGCCTCCGTCGGTTCCGTCACGGTCGGATAGCCGGGAGCTCCGGTGTACCGGTCCGTGGCCAGGACTTCGTCGTCGTCGGTCCATCCCATCATCCCGAATTTCAAGTTCTGCACGTCGTAGCCGAACAGCTTCAACAACGACGCCGCTACCTGGCCGGTGTGACCGGTGTAGCAGTAGACGACGATGGGCTGATCGGTGGGTAGCTGCGCCAGGCTGTCCGGGTCGGCAATGGTCTTCCAGGGGATGTTGATCGCCCCTTCGATGTGTCCAATGGCGTAGTGCTCGGGAGAGCGAACGCTGACGATGAACGGGTCGTTCGACTCGTCGCCGTCCGACAGATTCTCGAACAGGGCTTCCGCTCCGATGACCGGCTTCCACTCCGCGTACTGCGCGGTGACATGGTCGCTGAGCACGGCGGCTTCGTCGACCGCCTCGGTCGTGGTGGTGGTCGCCTCGGTCGTGGTGGTGGTCGCCTCGGTCGTGGTGGTGGTCGCCTCGGTGGTAGTGGGCGCTGCGGTGGTGGTCGTCGTATCCTCCGCCGCATCGTCCGCGCAACCAGCGAGGGCGATCAGGCTGAACACGGTGAATACCGCCAGCAGCTTGAACAGTCTGGTCCTCCTGGACATAGGTACGTCTCCTTGTGAACGCATTCACAACCTCCCTCGCCGCAATGATACAACCACCCCTCTCCGCCAAAGGACCCTGGGTCGGAGGAAATGGACACATCAGATGGGGCATTTCGACCCTATGCAGATATCTGCACGTATTCAGGTCGCCAGCACCCGCCGGGCGAGTGCAGCCGAAGCTTCTTCCGGTTGGGTCAGCCAGCGGCTCTGGTAGCAGTCGGTGAGCCTCCACCCCGCCCGGCGCAGAGCCTGATGGCGTTCGATGTGCAATGCCGGTCCGAGTGGATGTACCGCACACTCCACACCGATGGTTGCATCACCGTCTCCGACCGACAGATCGACCTGCCAGCCGGCTACGGGGTAGTTGGGGGTGACCCTCAGCGAGTAGCCGGCCAGCTCTCGGGTCAGCTCGCCGCTCCAGCCTTCTGGTTGAGCCGTTGATTGCGACGGCAGGGGAGGATGATGGGCATGCCGGAGATAGTCGACCAGGAGACCCTTGGGGAGATCGTGCGGGCCGAGCGAGGCGACCACGACCATCTGCGACCGAGCCCGGGTGACCAGGACATTGAAGAGATTCGGATCCTCGACAAAGCGTAGGGAGCCCCCGAGATCACCGGCCGACAGGACCAGCGAGGCAATCACCGTTCCACGTTCGTTCCCCTGGAAGGCATGCACTGTTCCGGTGCGCAGCCCCAGCCGTTCCATCTCCTCCGGGCTGAACTCGTCCAGGAGAGCCTCCTCGAGGGCATCGGCTTGAGCCCGGAACGGCGTGACGACGCCGACACTCGAAGCGCCGGATGCCTGCGCGGCGCGCACTTCTTCCAGCACGGCGGCTATCTCGGCCCGATTGACGCCCGACTCATCTCGTCTGCCCGCCACCTCCCTCAACCTGATGGCATCTTTGGTCTCTGTTGAGGGGTGCTGCGTCATGTACCGCAACCGGCCGCCGTAGAAGTTTCGGTCCGAGAAACCGATGATGTGCGGAACCGAGCGGAAATGCTCGTCCAGCCGGGTGACGGCGGAAGCTCCGGCGGCGGCATCGAAGAGGCTGTTGCGGCGGACGTCCAGGATCCGGGCCAGCTCCCCGCCTATTCCATGGCGTTCGGCGGCAGTGCGGGCGGCGTCGTCGGCAACGAACGAGACATGCCGCAACTGTCGGGGATCTCCGACGATCATGGCCCGTCCGGCTCGGGCCAACGCCGGAGCGGCCCGTGTCTGATCGATCTGGCTCGCCTCATCGAAGATCACGACGTCGAACATGTTCGGGGTGACCGGCAACGTGTCGTCGATCTCGGTGAGTGTTCCCAGCCAGAGAGGCAGCACGTCCAGGAAATGATCTCCGGAGAGGTCACGCAGCATCCGGCGCCGTTGCACGCGGCCCGAGCGCAGAGCCGAGGCCAGGGCGGCCACCGTTCGGGTCGATGTGCGGCGGCTGTTGCGGCGGGACCGCCGTCGAGCTTCGATTGCCTCCCCGACTGCCGCTCTCCATTCTGTTTCGGCCCCCTCGAGTTCCTGCCAGAGCGGGTCCAATGAGAGCCCACCTCCGGCCAGCCCGTTTCGCACGTCTGCTTCGGCGTGGGCGGCATCGAGGGCGGCGGCGATCTGGTCGAGCGTCGCATCGGCTCGAGCATCCACCATGCGACGGAGCCGTCGCTCGGCGCGCACCCGACGAACCTTGGCCAGCGGTCCACGGGATTGCCGGGCCCGATTGAGCGTCCGGCCCACCTTGGCTAGGTCCAGCTGCTCGTTGAGGACGCCCGGCGCCTGGGAGGTCACCAGCGACAGAGCGGCCCGCCGGGTGAGACCCTTGGAGAATGCCTGCTCTCGTTCCAGCAAGGACGTGAGCGTCGCCCGCACCCCTTCGACCCGCCGGCGGGCGGTGTCCAGCCTCTCCTCGATGCGATCGAGCTCCCCCGCCGGGTAGGGCCGGGCCATCCCCTCCGATAGTTCGTCTGCTGCAGTAGTGCGGTGTTGGCGGCGACCGAACCGGACATGACGGGGTCCGGGGTGCCGGTCGAGCAGGTCGGCGATCACGTCGGCCGCGTACGTGGACTGGGTGGCCACCAGAACGCTGTTGCCCCGTCCTACTTCATCCATGGCGGCGGCGGCAACCAGGTGACTCTTGCCGGTGCCGGGCGGACCGGAAACCACGGTGATCCTTTCACCCCGGGTCCGTTCCAGAGCTTCTCGCTGGCGGGCGTTGAGAGGAAGGGGAGTCTCGATCGACGTGTCTCGGACCGACGGCACATCGCCTGGGGATGAGTACATCGCCTCGAAGGCCGTTCCGTCGAGCAGTTCCGACGTCCATCCGAGCAGCGCTCCCCGCACATTGGGGGCGACGGTGTCCCGGACGGTGAAGACGGCGGCACCGGGGACGACCCGAAGCCCGGGTTCCTGCCGGAGGGCAACGGGATCGGCATCGGGACTCTCGATGGGAGCCGGCGGCAAACCGGCGCTGGCCAGGGCTTCCCCGATCCATGACTGGAACCGCGGCATCCGATCGAAGAGCCGGGGATCGGACGGAACCGCGCCGCCCCCGTAGGGGTCCGCCGAGTCCTCGAGAAGCTCCCGGGAAGCGTCGTCGAACAGGTCTCCGGGCATCTCAACGTCGCCCTCACGGATTACCTGGTGAGCGCGCCCGGTCCGCCTCAGGCGGACGGGCATAGACAGCAACGGCAGGCAGAACCGGGCCTGCTCCTCCCGGTAGTCGGTGGTGCCGCACAGGAACAGCCACCCGATCCGCAGCAGACGTTCCGCCGCGTGCAGCGAATCGATGGCCGCCAGATTCCTCAGATCTCGGTGCACCACCTCCCGCTGCGGTTGGAGCGGGGCTCCTTCGGCGACGCTCTCGGGTTGGATCAGCAGAGGCTGCCAGCCCAGATAGACGAACTCACCGGCCCGATGTACGACGTCGAAGGTTCTGCGGCCTTCCGGCGCCAGGTCGGCCAAGTAGCGCAGAATGTCCCGGGTGTCGGCCATGAGGTGCTCGTTGGTGGGTCGAACCATTATCGGCCCCCGAACCCGTCCTCGTTACTCGTTCTTGACCACGAACCTGAAACCTGAAACCCGTCTCAGCTCCAATCGCAGGCCATCAGGCGCAGGAGAGCTGTGGTCCCGGCCACGATGCCGACCTCGATGGCAGCTTCGTCGATGTCGAACCAGGCGGAGTGGAGATCGGTCTTGCGGTCGGGCAACTGGGTGCCGAGACGGAAGAGCGCTCCCGGAATCTCCTGCAGGAAGTAGGAGAAGTCCTCTGCTCCGAGGCTGGCGTGGGTCAACGCCACCGCGTGGGTACCGAGCACGCTGGACACCGCGTACTCCACCTCGGCGACCACGAATTGGTCGTTGACCACCGGCGGTATCCCCACCTCGTAGAGGACGGTGGCCGTCGCGCCGAGGGGAGCGACGATGTCCTGAACGAGCCGTTCGATCAGTTTGGGCATGCTTTCCCACGTGTCGCGATCGAGGGAACGGCAGGTGCCGTTCAGTTCCACCGTCGTGGGGATCACGTTGCCGACCATTCCGCCTTGCACCCGCCCGAACACCAGCGAGAGGGGCATCCGGGCATCGATCAAGCGGTCCAGCATGGTCGGCAGTTGGGTGATCACCTGACCGGCGACGAAGATCGTATCGACCGTGTCGTGGGGCCTGGCCGTGTGTCCGCCCGGCCCATCGACGGTGATCAAGAATCGGTCGGATGAACTGGTGATGGGCCCGGTCTTGAAGCCGATCTGCCCGGGAGGGAGGGTCGGGTCGACATGGAGCGCCACCATGGCCTCGACTCCGTCGATGGCTCCTTCGCGCATCATTTCGTCGGCACCACCGGGAAACAGCTCCTCGGCGGGCTGGAAGACGAACCGGACCCGGCCGGGGAGCGAGCCGAGTTCCTGAAGGGCGATCGCGATTCCTACTCCGATGGCGGTATGGGCGTCGTGCCCGCACGCGTGCATGAGGCCGGGCAGTTCGGAAGCGAACGGTAGTCCCGTTTGCTCGTGAATGGGCAGGGCGTCGAGGTCGGCGCGAAATCCGACCAGCGAACCCGCCTCGCCGACGTCGGCAATCAACCCGGCGCCGGTCGACCGCACCAGGCTGTCGATGCCGGCATTCGCCAGCGACCGTTCCACCAGCTGGGTAGTGGCAAACTCCTGGCGCCCGAGCTCCGGTCGGCGGTGAATCGCTCTGCGCAGCTCGACGGCGCGCGGTGCTACCCGTTTGGCGATGGAGCGTACATCGTCGAGGTCGTGGTCCATATCGGGTGGCGGGCTCCCTACGCGGTTGATCCGGTCGGCTGCATGCTATCGGGTCGAAGCGCCCGTCGGTAGGCCGGGAGATCTTCCGCCGCTCACGGTTCTCCGTAGAAACGCCGCTCGACGAGCCGTCTTGCTCGTCGGGTCAGCCTTCGATACTCCTCCCGCACCGAAGATCGCGGAGCGTCGAAATGGCCCAGTGAGAGAGCCAGTCTGGTGAGCTCCTCCTGATCGGTGGGAAGCGAATCTACCGGGCGACCGTACTGCAGGAACAGCCGATTGCGGACGGTCGCACAGAACCGGTAGGCCTCGCTCAGGTCTCTGCAGTCGGTATGGGTCAGGTGGTTGGTAGCGGCCAGGCTCTCGAGCGCGGCGATGGTTCCACCCGTGCGCAGTTCGGGTTGCCGCCCGCCGAATCGCATCTGGAGAAGCTGGGTGAGGAATTCGATGTCGTTCATGCCTCCCCTCCCCAGTTTGAGGTGAAAATCCGGATCCTCGCCGGGGCCCAGCCGCTCTCCTTCGATGCGGGCTTTCATGGTGCGGATTTGGCGGATGGCGTCGGGGTTGAGGGTGTCGGGGTAGACGTGGGGGGCGATGAGTTGGGTGAAGCGTTCCCCGAGGTGGTGGTCGCCGGCGGCGGGTCGGGCTTTGATGAGCGATTGGAACTCCCAGGTCTGGGCCCACTTCTGGTAGTAGCCGGCGTAGCCGTCCAGGGATCGGGCCAGCGGCCCGTTCTTGCCTTCCGGTCGGAGGTCGGCATCGACCCGGTAGGCGGCTCCTTCCGGGGTGACTTTCCCGAGGGCGGCCATGAACTCGGTGGCGGTTTTGGTGGCGTAGCGGTGGGCCAGGTCGGGATCCGTCCCGGTGGGGGGGTCGTAGACGAACAGCACGTCGATGTCGGAGGAGTAGTTGAGTTCCCGTCCTCCCCATTTGCCCATGGCGATGACCGCGAAGGGGACGGTGGGGAGGTCGCTGAAGGTGGGAGAGAGCCGCACTTCGTGGTCGACGGCGGTCAAGGCCGCGGCGGCGGCGGCGTCGGCGGTGTCGGCCAGGTCCCGGCCCACCTCCGGCATCGATGCCTGTCCCAGCAGGTCCCGCACCGCGATCCACAACAACCGCCGTCGCACAAACCGCCGAATCGCCCGAAAACGCTCCGGGTAGTTGGAGCGCAGGAGGACGTGCTGGGTGGCACTCTCGATCAGGTCTTCGGGGGCGGGCCGTGCGTTCAGCTCCTCGTCGTCACCTAGCGTTCCCAGCAACTCTGGGATCCGATCGATCATCTGCCCCAGCAGACGGCTTGTTCCCAGCAGCCGGCACATCCGCTCCGCCGCCACCGGCGCATCCCGCAGAGTGGCTATCAAGGCGGCGTTGTCGGGAGTCGATGTCACCAGCAGGCGCAATTGGTCCAAGCCCAAGTCCGGGTTGGGGGCGTCCGAAAGCCAGTCCATCATGAGTGGCAGCATCTGCTGCATGAGCCGCGAACGCCTCGACAACCCGGTGGTCAGCTCCTCCAGTGCCCGTTGTGCTGCCGCCGTGTCACGGAAACCGAGTGCCTCCAGCTGACGAGCGGCGCCCTCCGGAGACAGGTGGACCGTGGGGGAAGCGGCGAACGCTTCGAGGAGCGGTCGATAGAACAGGCGTTCATGGATGGTGCGGATCGTGGCCCGGTGGCCGACGAGCTCCTCTTCGAACAACTCGAGGGCACTCCGCCCGTTGGCGTCCCGGAACCCCATGCTCTTGGCCAGCCGGGTCCGTCCGGCCGGGTCGTCGGGGAGCCTGTGGGTCTGCCTCAGGTCGTAGAGCTGGATGCGGTGCTCGAGGTCGCGCAACCACCGGTAGGAGGTGGCCAGATCGAGCGCGTCTTCATCACGGATGTAGTCGTGTTCTCCGAGCGTGATGAGCACCTCGAGGGTGCTCGGTGAGCGTAGAGCCTCGTCGAAGCGGCCGTGCACGAGTTGCAGCATCTGCACGGCGAATTCGACGTCCCGGATGCCGCCGAAGCCGCGTTTGATCTCGGAATGAGCGGCTCCGCTCACTGCGGTCCGTCCTTCGATGCGGGCTTTCATGGTGCGGATTTGGCGGATGGCGTCGGGGTTGAGGGTGTCGGGGTAGACGTGGGGGGCGATGAGTTGGGTGAAGCGTTCCCCGAGGTGGTGGTCGCCGGCGGCGGGTCGGGCTTTGATGAGCGATTGGAACTCCCAGGTCTGGGCCCACTTCTGGTAGTAGCCGGCGTAGCCGTCCAGGGATCGGGCCAGCGGCCCGTTCTTGCCTTCCGGTCGGAGGTCGGCATCGACCCGGTAGGCGGCTCCTTCCGGGGTGACTTTCCCGAGGGCGGCCATGAACTCGGTGGCGGTTTTGGTGGCGTAGCGGTGGGCCAGGTCGGGATCCGTCCCGGTGGGGGGGTCGTAGACGAACAGCACGTCGATGTCGGAGGAGTAGTTGAGTTCCCGTCCTCCCCATTTGCCCATGGCGATGACCGCGAAGGGGACGGTGGGGAGGTCGCTGAAGGTGGGAGAGAGCCGCACTTCGTGGTCGACGGCGGTCAAGGCCGCGGCGGCGGCGGCGTCGGCGGTGTCGGCCAGGTCCCGGCCCACCTCCGGCATCGATGCCTGTCCCAGCAGGTCCCGCACCGCGATCCACAACAACCGCCGTCGCACAAACCGCCGAATCGCCCGAAAACGCTCCGCCGGCGATATGTCGGCGGGCTGGTCCTCGAGCACCGGCTCTTCATCAGGCACGAGCCACTCGGGGTTGGTTCGTAGCGTGGCCGACAGCGCCCGGCTGGATCCGGCGACGACGGTCAAGGCTCGCCCCAACCCGGGCTCGCTCAGAGCCCGGCGGGCCAGATCGGGTGAGGACTCGAGTAGGGAGATAACCCGGTCGAGCGTCGCTTCGGGCTCCGGACCGGCCCGGACGGTCTCCAGCAAATCGAGGGCGGATTCGGTGACGAGGCCCTCCCGGTCGATCCAGCCGGCTTTCGCAAATCTGTGCAGCAGCGGCTCGGTGATTCCCAGGCGGGCCGGCGACGTTTCCCTAGCCATCAAGTTCAGGCTAGGCCGCGCTTCCTTCCCGTTCTTGCGTGAGAAACCTGCGGATGGCGCAGATAAGTCACGCAAGAACAGAATTGGAGGGGGAGGAGGACGACCTTCGAACCGGCCGGGCCCCTGCAGGTCCCGACCTTCTAGGCTTTTTCCATGGACTTCCTACGCGTGGCCGGCGCCCAGTTGAACCTGGTGGTCGGCGACCTCGACGGCAACCACGACCGCATCGCCCGGGCTATGGCGTGGGCGGAGGAGAGGGGCGCCGACGTGCTGCTCCTTCCCGAGCTGGCCATCACCGGCTACCCGCCCGAGGACCTGTTGATTCGCCCGGCCTTCGTGCAGGCCAACCTCGATGTGCTCCGCCGGCTGGCGGCCGGTTCGGGGGACGTCGTCACCGTGGTCGGTTTTGCCGACCGGGTCGGGCCGGTGACGGATCCGCTCGAAGATGCCGCCGTTCGCTGTGTGGCCAACGCCGCCGCCCTCCTGTACCGGGGAGAGATTCGCGGCGTGTACCACAAGGTGCTTCTGCCCAACTACGGGGTCTTCGACGAGGACCGATACTTCGTTCCGGGGCGAGAGCCGGCGAGGATCTGGGATGTGGGCGGCGTGCCGGTCGGGGTGTCCGTCTGTGAGGACATCTGGATTCCCGACGGACCACCCACCCATCAGGCAGCAGCCGGCGCCCGGGTGCTGCTCAACATCAATGCGTCGCCGTACCACACGAACAAGGCCGAGGAACGAGCCGCCCTGCTGGCCGGGCAGGCTTCCCGGTCCGGCGTGCCGGTCGTGTACGTCAACCTGGTGGGTGGTCAAGACGAGTTGGTCTTCGAGGGCGACAGCATGGTGTTCGATGCGGCGGGCGAGCTGCTGTACCGGGCCGCCGAGTTTCGAGAAGAGCGCTTCGTGGTCGACACGCCGCTGGGAACGCCCCGCGCTCCGGGCGGGGCCGTCGTGACCGTGCGCCACGACTTGTTGACCGACCGTGCCGCCCTGCCCATTCCGGCGCCGGCTCCCCGGCTGGAACCCGAAGAAGCCGAGATCTACGAGGCTCTGGTAACCGGACTGCGGGACTACGTTCGCAAGAACGGCTTCCGACAGGTGGTGATCGCCCTATCCGGGGGGATCGACTCGGCGCTGTCCGCGGCCATTGCCGCCGATGGTCTCGGGCCCGATGCCGTGTGGGGAATCGCCATGCCGAGTCGATTCTCGTCCGAAGGCTCGGTAACCGATGCCCGGGACCTGGCGGAGCGGCTGGGGATCCGGTTTGATGTGATTCCGATCGACGACACTTTTGCGGCGTTCCTGGACGCGCTGGACTCCCCGTTCTCCGGCACCGAGTTCGGGGTGGCGGAAGAGAACCTGCAAGCGCGGATTCGGGGAGCCGTGGTGATGGCGCTCTCCAACAAGTTCGGCCATATGGTGGTCACCACCGGTAACAAGTCGGAGGTGGCCGTCGGGTACGCCACGCTCTACGGGGACATGGCCGGGGGGTTCTCGGTTCTCAAAGACGTGTTCAAGACGCTCGTGTACCGGTTGGCCGAATGGCGCAACAGGAACGGCGAGGTCATTCCCCGTTCGATCGTCGACAAACCTCCCTCGGCCGAACTCCGGCCCGACCAGAAGGACAGCGATAGCCTGCCGCCCTACGATCTCCTCGATCAGATCCTGAGCGGCTACGTCGAGCAGGACCGGTCGGTGCAGGAGATCATCGGTGATGGCTTCGACGCCGATCTCGTGAGTCGAGTGGCGCTGCTGGTGGATCGCAACGAGTACAAGCGGCGCCAGGCGGCACCGGGCGTGAGGATCACCCGCAAGGCCTTTGGCAAGGATCGCCGTCTTCCCATAACCAACCGGTACCGGGAGGGGTGAGGAACGGGGTCACGGGGCTCCGGACCCCGCGCCACTATCCTTCGCCCGATGCGTGTGATTATCGACGGCCGGCCGGTCGACCCTGGGGATGCGACGATCTCGGTGTTCGACTGGGGCCTCCTGCGCGGCGACGGTATCTTCGAAGCCATCCGCTCCTATCGCGGGCGGCTGTTCCAGCTGGACGCGCACCTCGCTCGCTTGCAGCGGAGCGCTGCGCTGATGCACCTCGAGCTGCCCGATGTCTCAGAGATCGCTCGATGGGCGAGAGCCGTCGGGGAGGACGGCCAGGATTGCACGGTACGGATCCTCGTCACCCGGGGGGGATCGGAACCGGACATAGACAGCCCCGGGCGGGTGGTCGTGCTCTGGGAGTCGGCCCCGGATCTTCCTCCCAGCGTGTCGGTACGGCCGACTCCGGCCCCCTGGCACTCGGGGGGCATCCCTTGGGAGTTGATGGGAGCCAAGACGCTCTCCTATGCGCCCAACATGTCGGCCTGGAGAGTGGCGAGAGCGGAGGGATACAACGACGCTCTGCTGCTCACCCGCGACGGCGACGTTCTGGAGGGTCCGACATTCTCGATCGGCTGGGTGGTCGACGGGATGATCGAGACCCCGTCGCTGGAATTGGGGATCTTGGCGTCGATCACCCGGACGGTAGCCCTCGAAGAGGCCGCCCGACTTGGATTGGAGGTGGCCGAAGGGCGTTACGGTCTCGAGCGGGTGCTGGGCGCCGACGAGGTCTTTGCCCTCTCCACCCTCAAGGAGGTCAAGCCGGTTGATCGGGTCGGGACGACAACGTTTGAACCGGGCCCGATCACGGCCAGATTGGCTGCTGCTTACCGCGCTCGGGTCGAGTTCGAAACTTCCTGAGCAAGGCTCTCCATCGCCGGTCGGTGACGGCACCGGAACGCAGTCGGGAACCCTTCCGGATCCGTCAACGTTTGAGAATTACCTACAAAGGTGGAATTGCACCCATGCGACGCTTCGGAACACTGGTCCTGGCTCTGGCTCTCGCCAACGCCGCTTGTAGCAGCGGCGACGATGCCGTGCCGACCACCACCACTACCCTCGCCGGATCGCAGACGACCACTACTACGACCGTTACGACCACCGGTGGCGGCACCGATGAGGAAACGACCACCACTACGGCGAGTCCGGGAGGTATTCCGGCCTACGACATCGTCGCCGGAGACTCCGAGTCCGATGAGTATGTGGTGCTCGTCGAGCCGGGGACTTACACGGAGCAGGACATTGTCAACGTCATGGAGGATGTTGTCGACGAGCATGCCCCCGTCACGGCTCATCTGATCGACACCGAAGACGCTTCCGACCTCGTACTCAAGGACGAGTTGACCGAGGCCGAGCAAGACTTGCTCGACGTCCACTACCTGGCCCGTATCGTTGACGGCACGACGCTCGAGTTTCTCGGGCCCTACGCGGAGCTCGAACCCGTCTACATCGGTTCATAGATTCGGCGTCCCGTCTCAATTTCCGAGCCTCATCTGTCGATATACCTGGTGAAGTCTGTGGCGGAGGTTCGAACTGGTACCGCGCGTACTGCTCGTCGATTCGGATCCTGTTACCAGGACGGTGACGGCCAACGTTCTGGCGTCTGCCCGCGTCGAAGTCGTCGGTGAAGCGGCCAGCGGCGAGCAGGCTCTGGCGCTGGCCCGCTCGGCCAATCCAACGGTGGCCGTCATCGACGTCGGGTTGGCCGGCATCGGTGCGGCCGCTACCGCCCGCCGTCTGCGGGAGGAAGCTAGAAGCCGGCTCGAGGTCGTGGCGGTCGCTTCATTCGAGAACATAGGACGTGTCGGAGACATCGTGGCCGCCGGTGCGGCGGCCTATGTGGTCAAGGGCAAGCCGGCTGAGCTCATCGCCGCGGTGAAATCGGTCTCGGTGGGCTCGGGTTTGCTGTCTGCCGAAGCCAGTCGCCCGGTCCTCGAAGAGGTGTCACGGCTCTACGACCGCGAGCGTGTCCGGAATCTCGAGTTGGAGAAGATGGTCTCGCGCCTTCAGGCCCAGTCGGTCACCGACTCGCTGACCGGGCTCAAGAACCACGGGTTCTTCTTCGACCGGCTTGCCGAGGAACTCGAGCGAGCCTCTCGGTACCAGCGGCCGCTGGCGGTGATCATCGCCGACATCGACAACTTCAAGATGGTCAACGACGCCTTCGGGCACGCCGCCGGTGACGCGGTTCTCAGGGCCCTGGGAGATGTTTTCCGTACGCAGTTGCGTGAGGTCGATCTCGCCTGCCGGATCGGTGGCGAGGAGTTCGGATTTGTCTTGCCCGAAACCGACGAAGAAGGCGGAATGCGCGCCGCGGAGAGGATCAGGACCGGAGTTGCTTCGCACCCAATCGCCGAAGTCGGCAACGTGACCGTCAGCCTGGGCGTGGCCGTCTTCCCCGAACATGCCATGGAGCGGGACGAGCTGCTCGAATCGGCGGACACTGCCCTTTACCAGGCCAAGCACGAGGGTAAGAACTGCTCGAGGTTGGCCGGCGAGTCGTCCATGACCGTCCAGCTCACCCGGGCCCGCCCCACGACCGGACCGGTGGTCGGAGCTCTGCTCGCAGCGTTGCGGATGCGTGTGCCGTACCTGGCCGAGCACTCGGTCCGGGTAGCCGAGCTGGCGCCCGTCCTTGGGGAAGGCCTGGGCCTCTCGGTGGCCCGGCTGGGGCGGCTGCGGTTGGCGGCGCTTCTCCATGATGTCGGGATGCTGGGCGTTCCCGATGCCATCTTGATCAAGCCCGGACCACTCGATGCTGCGGAGTGGGACGTGGTGCGCGACCATCCTCAGAATGGTTACGACCTGGTAGCGGACGCCGTCCACGTCGAAGTGGCGGGCGCGGTGCTCTGTCACCACGAACGCATGGACGGGACGGGCTACCCACGGGGATTGGGCGGCGGAGAGATCCCGCTGCTGGCCAGGATTCTGCTGGTGGCCGACGCCTTCGATGCGATGACGATGCCGCGGTCATACCAGCGTCCGCTTTCTGTGCCGGATGCACTCGCCGAACTTCGGCGCAACGCCGGCACCCAGTTCGACGGCCAAGTCGTAGAGGTGCTTGCCGAGCATCTCGACCGCGGACGTTCCTCCAATGTGGTCGATTTCCCGCAACGGGGCGTCGCCGGCTGAGGACCCTCTCTGTTCTTGCGTGAGTTTCCTGCGCTATCCGCGGGTTTCTCACGCTTGTTCGGGCTACGGGTTCGGCACGCCCGCCCCTATCTCTGTTCTTGCGTGAGTTTCCTGCGCTATCCGCAGGTTTCTCACGCATGTTTGGGGAAGGAACCCGGATCCACTAGAGCAGGACGGCCGCCACGAGCAGGAAACCTCCGAACCCGACCAAGTCGGTGATCAGAGTGAGGAAGATACTCGAGGCTTGCGCGGGGTCGGCGCCGAGTTTGCGGAGCACGAGGGGGATGCTTGCTCCGGCCAGGCCGGCCACCGCCACGTTGCCGAAGGCTGCCAGAGTCACCACCGCCGCGATCTCCGTCGGCTCGCTGAGCGACGAGAACACGCCGGAATCGAGGAGGGCCAGGGCCAGTCCCCCGGAAAGGATCCCGAGGATCAGACCGTTGAGTACCCCGACCGAGAACTGGCGACCGACCACATGGAGCACTTGGCTGCGCGGCACGTAGTCGGTGGCCAGAGAACGGATCACCACGGCCAGGCTCTGAAATCCCGCGTTGCCTCCCAGCAAGGCTATGACCGGCATCAGGGCGGCTAGGACGGGTTCGCGGCTGATGATCCCGGTCTGCTGCTCGATAACAAACGCCACCAGCAGAGCCATCACGAGATTGAGGCTCAGCCAGGGGATGCGCATACGCACCGAGCCTCCCACCGACGTGAAGACGGTTTCCTCCGCGCCGGCCCCGGTGGCGACGGCGAAGTCCTCGGTGGCTTCCATCTGGATCGCCTCGATCACTTCCTCGTTGGTGACCATCCCCAGCAGACGCTGCTGGTCGTCAACAACGGGGATGCTGAAAAGGTGATACCGGTGCGTCAGTTCTGCAGCCTCTTCCCGGTCCGCGTAGGGGCTCACCGCCACAGGATTGTGGATCATCGCCTCGTCGAGACCTTCGCCGGGCCGTCTGAAGACCAGGTCGCGAAAGGACAGCACTCCCACCAGGCGATCCTGAAAGTCGACGATATAGACGTAGGAGAGATCTTCGAGCTCCTCGTTCATCTGGCGGACCCGTTCGATGGCCTCCCCCGCCGTCATCCCCACGGGAAGCTTGGCAACTTCAGTGGTCATCAAGCCCCCGGCAGAGTCCGGCGGATACACCAGCAGCCGGCGGACGTCGGCTTCGGCCGGGTCCTCCATCGCATCGAAGATCCCCTCCCGGGCATCGGGCTCCAGAGCGGCGATGACGTCGGCCGCTTCGTCGGCCGGCATCTCCTCGAGGAGATCGGCAGCCGTCTCAGGGTCGTACTCCTCGAGGATGTCGGCCGCCAGGTCGTCCTGCATCTCCTCCAGCACGTCGGCGGCGTCGTCCGGGTCGAGTTCGGCCAGCAGATCAGTAGCGGCGTCTTCTCCGAGTTCCTCGAGGATGTCTGCTGCGTCGTGAGGATCGGCTTCGACGATGGCTTCCCACTCCTCGGCATGGGTATCGAGGTACTCCTCCACTTCGCGTGGGGCCGAGCGGGCGCGGCGGCGCAACAACTGGGCAACTTCACGCGGTCGACGGGGCCGCAGTTTCATGTTGCTCGAGTCCTCGGCACGACATCCCTCCATCCGAGGCGGTGTGCGTCAATGGGCGGGACTCAGGCTAATGCCTCCGGGAAAGCGGAATATGGTCTTCGAGAACCGCCGGGTGTTCGACTCCTACCCGTCGAAGGGCCGAATTCCCTTGACCACCATGGTGAAGGTGCCGGCCGGGGCTTCGTAGGAGACTTCGTCGTCGACGTGGGTGCCGAGTAGTGCCCTACCGAGCGGTCCGGCCGGTGAGGCGAGCAAGAAACCGGGCACCTTGTTCTCGGCCGGAGCAACGAAGTACTCGTATGTGTCTCCATCCGAGTCGGCGACGGTAACGATCGATCCGACCTCGACCCTGCCGGTGTCTTCAGCCTCGCGGACCTCAGCCTGATCCAGCAGGCGCCGGATCTGGCGGATCCGCGCCTCCATCAAGCCCTGCTCGTTCTTGGCCGCGTCGTAGTCGGCGTTCTCGCGGATGTCGCCGTGGGACCGGGCTTCGGCAATGCGTTCGGATATCTTGTGCCGCCCTTCCTTCTCCAGGTACGTGAGTTCTTCCTGCAGTTTCTGGTGGGCGGCCGGCGTGAGCCAAGTGGTCTCGTCGGTCATGACCGGGCAGGATAGCTCCGTGGAGAACTATGCAACTAGGAGAATCGGCCCGGCGGTGGGGTTTGCGCTCTTCGCCGCGGTTCTATGGGGCGTGAGCGGGACGGTTGCTGCGGATGCTTTCTCCGAGGTGGCGCCGGCTCGGGTCGCCCAGGTCCGTTCGATGGTCGCCCTGGCCTTCCTCCTTCCCTACGCCTGGCGCCGCGGCCTCCTCGAGACCCGGGGAGCGGGTCGACAGCTGGTGGCGTTCGGATTGGTGCTCGCCACCGTCCATGTCACCTACTACTGGGCGGTCGAACGCCTGGGAGTGGGCCCCGGCGTCACCGTTCAGTTCCTGGGACCGATCCTGGTCCTGGCGTGGATGGCCGTCGGTCAGAGGCGCCGGGTCCCTTCGCTGATGTGGCTCGCCGGGCTGGCGGCGCTGGTTGGAACCGTGATGGTGACCCGGGCCTGGGATACCGGTTCCTTGGATCTGCTCGGCCTGATCGCCGGCCTCGCCGCCGCCGTCACTTTTGCCGCCTACCTGTTGATGGGAGAGCACCTGACGCGGCGTCTGTCGCCGGTGACACTGCTCACGTACGGGTTCTTGGTGGCGGCGGTCTTCTGGGCGGTCGTCCAGCCGTGGTGGAGCTTCCCGACGGACATCTCGAGCAAGGCCTGGATCGAGCTGGCCTGGGTGGGGGTGGGTGGGACGTTGATTCCCTTCTTGGCCACCATGGCAGCGCTGAAACGGACTTCGGCCGGTGTGGTAGGGGTGATCGCCTCCATTGAACCGGTGGTGGCCGCCGTCACCGCCTGGTTGTTCCTCTCTCAGTCCCTGGCGACCGTGCAGGTGATCGGCGGTCTGTTCGTCGTCGCCGCGGTGGCCTTCGTCCAGCGGTGGGGGGTGGCCGATGTGGAAGTCCCCCTGGATTCGGTGCGATAGCTTCGGCTGATGCTCTCACCCAAGCCACTTCAGATCACTGATCAGAAGCGACGCCGCTTCCCTTCATCCTCCAACGCACGATCAGTCGCGTCGCCGGCTGGTGAGCATGGACCCCGAGCCCGGGCCTCAGTCGATAAGCGCCTTGCTCAGAACGGCAAGGCGCTCGGGAACGGCCCGGTAGTAGACCCACCGGCCCCTTTTCTCTCGTTCGACCAGTCCCGCCTCGTAGAGCACTTTGAGGTGATGGCTGACCGTCGGCTGAGACACCCCGACGGGTTCTACCAGGTCGCAGGCTGCGCACGCCTCGCCCATGCTGGTGATCAGGCTGAGCAGGCGCAGGCGGGCGGGGTCGCTCAGGACCTTGAACCATCCGGCCAGCTGGGTCGCCTGCTCTTGATCGAGAGGCTCTTCAGAAAGCGGGGCGCAGCATTCGACAACCGGTTCCATACGAGGATGATCCCACATATCGATGGCCATCGCTATGAGAGCGAGATTTCGACTGCGGAGGATGTGGCAAACTGCCGGTCGGGAAGGAGGTGAGGATGACAGAACAGCTGACGGCGTTCTCGCACGGCAGCGGGTGAGCGTGCAAGCTCGGCCCTGACGAGCTGGCGCAGGTCTTGCGCCCCTTACACAATCATCCCGCCACTCTCCACCCCGACCTGGTCGTCGGCTTGTCTTCGAGCGACGATGCCGCGGTCTTTCGTCTGCCGGACGGGCGAATGATGGTGCAGACGGTGGATTTCTTCACCCCGATCGTGGATGATCCCGGTGATTGGGGCCGGATCGCCGCGGCCAACGCCCTCTCCGACATCTATGCCATGGGCGGCACGCCGGGCACGGCTCTCCAGTTGATCGGTTGGCCGCGCGACAAACTGCCGTTTGACCTATTGGGTGAGGTGATCGCCGGGGGCGTCGCCAAGTTGGAGGAGGCCGGGTGCCTGCTCGTGGGCGGCCATTCGGTGGACGACCCCGAACCCAAATACGGATTCGCCGTCACCGGATTCATCGATGACGGTCGCCCGATCACCAACGCCGGGGCCCGGCCGGGTGATCGACTGGTGCTCACCAAACCGATCGGCACCGGCATCATCTCAACCGCATTGAAGAAGGGAGAGGTCGCCTCTGCCTCCGTCGTGCAGGCCACTGAGGTGATGGCCGAGCTCAACGCCGGGGCAGCTCGCGCCATGGCCGCTGTGGGCGTTCATGCAGCCACGGACGTGACCGGTTTTGGACTGCTCGGTCATCTCGGGGAGGTGCTCAGGGCGAGCGGGGTGGCAGCCGTCGTCGAGCACGGTGTGGTTCCGCTCATCGACGGGGTGCGCGAACTCGCCCGGGCAGGCACGGTTCCCGGAGGTACCGGGCGAAACCTGATGGCGGCCGAGCGGTTCACCGACTTTGGTGATCTGGGTTCCGCGGAGCAGCTCATCCTTGCCGACGCCCAGACCAGCGGCGGTCTGCTCATCGCCGTCGCCGCCTCCAAGACCTCGGAACTGGTCGAAGCACTCACGGCGGAAGGCGCCCGGGCCGCCGCCGTCATCGGTGAGGTCCGCGCCGATCGGCCGGGCACCATCGAGGTTCGCTCGGCGTGACGCCCGCTTTCGGGCGGGGGTCCGTTTCGTGGCTTGCGACGCTGAGCGCCTGCCGTCATACACTGGCTGTCTTGTGCAAGAGACTCCAACCGGTTTCGGACGGCAAACCTGGGCGCTGACGGTGGCGGTGGCGTTCGTGATGACCGGTGTGAGCCTGGTGGCGCCGATCATTCCGCTCTACGCCCTCGAGTTCGGAGTCAGCTACACGGCCGCCGGTGCCCTCATTACCGGTTTTGCCCTGGCCCGCCTGATGTTCAGCCTGCTGGGCGGAGTGGCGGGTGACCGGTACGGGGCCCGCCGGGTGGCGATCGGCGGGGCGCTGTTGCTCACGGTGTCGAGCGTGACGGCTGCTCTCGCTCCCTCCTACGGCGTGCTGTTGATCTCCCGCTTCGTTGAGGGGATGGGATCGGCGGTTCTGGCCACTACCGCCTCGCAGTACCTCGTGCAGACGGCTCCCAAGGAACGGCTCGGCCGGACGATGGCGCTCTATCAGACCGGAATACTGGTGGGCGTCGCCCTGGGACCCTTCATCGGCGGCCGTCTCGCCGAATTGGGGGACTTCCGGACTCCCTTCTGGGCCTACTCGATGCTGGGAATCGTGGTGGCGGGGCTGGTGACCTTTTTCATCCGCGACCTGCCGCCCTCGGGCAAGACCGTCCGGGAGTCTTTTCGGGCGACGGGTGACATTCTGAAGATGCGGTCCTTCCGGGTGTTGCTGTTCGTGGCCTTCGCCCTGTTCATCATGCGGGGCGGCGCCCGCATCACGCTCTTCCCGCTCTTCGGAGGTGAAGTGGTGGGCTTGAGTCCGGCCCAGATCGGGGACGTGCTGTCGATGTCCGCCGTCACCAATCTTCTGATCGTCAACCCTGGAGGTCAGCTGGTAGATCGGATCGGTCGAAAGCCGGTTGCCATCTGGGGTCTGATCCTCGCCGGCCTGGCCACCTCCGCCTACGGCTTCGTCGAGTCGTACTCTTCGTTGCTGGTGCTTTCCGCGGTGTTCGGTTTGACTTCCGGGCTGGCCTCGATCCCGCCTCCCACCATGGTCGGGGACCTGGCCCCGCCCGGAGCGGAGGGTTCGGCCGTCGGGCTGTACCGGACGTCGGGCGATTTTGCCTTCATCGTCGGACCGATCGTGATGGGGGCGATGGCCGACGCCGGCGCCTTTCCCGCCGGGTTCATCATCAGCGGGGTGCTGCTGGGTGTCGCCGCCCTGCTGGTGACCACGATTCCCGAGACCCGGCGGGCGCAGAGTACGGTGAGCGGCTGATGGCCGACGTCGATCGCTTGAAGAAGATTGCTGCGGCGCTCTCCGTCGAAGGAGCGCAGCGCCACGTCTTCCTGTGTGCCCAGCAGTCAACCCCGCGCTGTTCGACGGCCGCCGAGAGTGGTGAGGTATGGACCTATCTGAAGCGCCGGCTCAAGGACCTGGACCTGGCCAGCGCCCCGCCGGCCTGGCGGGGCGATTTCGATCTCGAACCTCCGGACACCCCGCCCGGTACTGGGATCGTCGTGCGGAGCAAGGTCGACTGCTTCCGCGTGTGCGAGCAGGGACCGATTGCCGTCGTCTACCCCGAAGGGGTTTGGTATCACTCGGTGGACGTCGATGTGATGGAGCGGATCATCCAGGAACATGTCGTCGGGGGAGTTCCGGTGGCCGAGTATGTCTTTGCGGTCGGGCCTGGTTGGGCGGCGTATTGAGGAGGGTGTCGTGAACAGATTCTGGAAGCGGGTCCTGATTGCGGCTGCGATGTGGAGGCTGTTCGGACCGGAGACCACGCCCCGTTACACGCCCGGGCAGGAGCATCCTCTGCGCATTCCGGGTCGCACGGTGTTCGTCGGAGACCGTGAGTTCTTCCTGCGCGAGACGGGACCGGTGGATGGTCCTCCGGTGGTGCTGATCCACGGTCTCGGCAACAACTCGCTGGAGAACTGGTACGAGCTGATCAAACGGCTTCCGAGCCGTTATCGGATCGTGGCGGTCGACATTCGTAACCACGGCAAGAGCGACAAGCCGCGCGAGCGGTTCGAGATCAGCCGTATGGCCGACGAGGTGGCAGGAATGATGGATGCGATCGGCGTCGATCGGGCGGTGATTGTCGGGTTTTCGATGGGCGGGATGATCGCCCAGGAAATGGCGCACCGGCATCCGCTTCGTGTGGATCGAATGGTGCTGATGGGGACCGCTGCACACCACTCCGGGAGTTGGAAAGCCGCCCGCTGGCTGGGGTTCGTGCTCGGCCGGGCCTTTGAGCGCCTGACGGGCAAGCAACTGTCTCTCATCACTTTTCGGTACATGATGCTGACCGGAGCCGTGCCGGCCCGCTACGGCCGATGGTTCTGGGAGACGGTCCTCGATCGGGACGCTGATCTGTACTACGAAGCAGCTTTCGCGGTTATCAATTTCGACAGCCGCGAGTGGGTGGGGCGTCTGAACACTCCGGCCCTGGTGGTGATTTCCGTGAAGGACCAGCTGGTGCCTGCCTCCTGGCAATACGACCTGGCCGGGCGGCTGAAAGGCGCGGAGGTGCTGGAGTTGATCGACGGGCGACACGAGCATCCCTGGACTCACGCCGATCGGGTGGCGAGAGCTATCGATGAGTTCATCGGCCCGCCCGACCTCCCGGTCGCCGAAGGCCTCTAGCTCCTTCCAGTTCTTGTTTCCTGCGGTATGCGCGGTTTTCTCACGCAAGAACGGAAAGGCGACCCGGCCGGCCGGCGGCGGCTACCGCTC
This sequence comes from Acidimicrobiia bacterium UBA4744, assembly GCA_002403855.1. GTDB lineage: Bacteria > Actinomycetota > Acidimicrobiia > Spongiisociales > UBA4744 > UBA4744. The sequence continues at coordinate 15,977 of DHIO01000034.1, read as the reverse complement.
AGATACCCTCCCCGCTCGAATAGGTTTCGGTCTTGGGCGGAAGGGCGTCCTTGACCCGCGACTCGAGGTCCTCGACGCGATCGACCAGCACCTCCAGCACCCGGACGTCGTGGTCCGCTTTGCTTTCGGCCAGACTCACCCGGTGCTCACCATGCTTCTCCCGATCGAGCACTCGCGCCGCCACACCAACCACAGTGGCCTCGGGTGGGACATCCCGTACCACGATCGCCCCGGCCCCGATCCGGGCGTTCCGGCCGATGTTCACCGCGCCGAGAATCGTCGCCGCGGCTCCCACCACCACTCCGTCTTCGAGGGTGGGGTGGCGCTTCTCCTTTCTCCGGCTGGTTCCACCCAGGGTGACTCCCTGGTACAGCATGACGTCGTCGCCGATCACCGTCGTCTCGCCGATCACTACCCCCATGCCGTGGTCGATGACGAATCGACGGCCGATGCGGGCTCCGGGATGAATCTCGATACCGGTCAGTGTTCGGGTGAGGTGGCTGATTAGCCGGGCCCAGAAACGGAAGCCGCGCAACCACCACCGGTGGGCAATCCGGTGGGACCAGATGGCGTGGAGGCCCGGCGTGTTGAACACCACCTCGGCCACGCTCCGGGCCGCCGGATCCCGATCGAACACCGCTTGAACATCTTCTCGAAATCGAGCTACGAGTCCGGGAGGTCTGGTAGCCATCACTCTCCTCCTTCGAAGAGGGCCGTCGAAAGGTATCGTTCGCCCGTGTCGGGCAGGATCACCACGAGGACCTGGCCGGCACACTCCGGCCGGGCGGCGACCTGCAAGGCGGCGGAAAGGGCGGCTCCGCACGAGATTCCCGCCAGGATCCCCTCGGCGCGGGCCAGCTCTCTGGCCTGCCGTATCGCGTCGGCGTTGCCGACCGTGAGGATCTCGTCGATCACCTCTCGGTTCAACACCTCCGGGACGAATCCGGCTCCGATCCCCTGAATCCTGTGCGGTCCCGGAGGCCCTCCGGATAGAACCGGCGAGTCCTCCGGCTCGACGGCCACCACGTACAGGGCGGGGCGCCGCTCCTTGAGCACTTCGCCGACGCCGGTGATCGTCCCTCCCGTCCCCACTCCGGACACGAAGATGTCGATCTCGCCGGCCGTGTCCTCCCAGATCTCCTCGGCGGTGGTACGGCGGTGGATGTCGGGGTTGGCCGGGTTGACGAATTGCTGGAGGATCACCGAATCGGGAATCTCGTCCGCCAGTTCATGGGCTCGACCAATGGCGCCCTTCATGCCCAGCTCGCCGGGAGTGAGAACCAGTTCGGCCCCGAGAAAGGCAAGCAGACGGCGCCGCTCGATGCTCATGGTTTCCGGCATGGTGAGGACCAGCCGGTACCCCTTGGCGGCAGCCGTGAAGGCCAGGCCGATCCCGGTGTTTCCCGAGGTGGGCTCGATCAGCGTCGTCTTGCCGGGCGTGAGGCGGCCTTCTGCTTCGGCAGCCGCAACCATGTTGACGCCAATCCGATCCTTGACACTCGACAGCGGGTTGAACGATTCCAGTTTGGCGATCACTCGCGCCCCACCCGGCGGAGCGAGTCGCTGCAGTTCCACCAGCGGGGTTCTGCCGATGGTCTCCGTGATGTCTCTGTAGATGCGGGGCATGTGGCTCCTCTGCTTTTCGTCAAGGAAGCGGCCGCCGAGCCGCCGGGGTCAAGAGGATCTCGATGAACGTCAGGTACGTCGGCGCACACCTGCGGGACGTCGAGTCCCGCCCGTACAGCGGCAGGGCCGCTCGATGCCGTACCTCGAGTGCATCATCCGCAAAGGTACCATGGACCGCGGCCGGCAAGCACCACGGAGTGAGGGGACCCACGTCGAGATGGCCATGGTGAGGACCAACCGGGCTGGCATCATGGAACCATGAGCCGCACACCAGCCATTCAGGACAGCTACCCCGAGGACGTGGCGCACTGCTACGGCTGCGGGAGCCTCAACGAACGCGGGTACCGGATCAAGACTGTGCCCCACGGCGAAGGTACCCTCACCGAGTTCGTGCCCGAGCCCTATCACACCGCCCTTCCCGGCTACATCTACGGCGGGCTCATCGCCAGTCTGATCGACTGTCACTCGACGGGTTCGGCCGCCATCTTCGCTCTGCAGGAGGCCGGAATCGAGATCGGCAGCCAGCCGTCCCCGCGTTTTCTGACTGCTCACCTCGAGGTCGACTACCTTTCGCCGACGCCGTTGAACGCGGTGACCCTGATCGGGCACGTTGTCGAGATGAAGGACCGCAAGGTGGTCGTTGCGACCGATCTGATCGGCGATGGCGAGGTAACGGCTCGCGGCTATGCGGTCCTCGTCAAGATGCCCGACGGCATGGTGGAAGCCCTGGCCGACTCCTGATCGGCGCCATCCCGCTTCATCCCGGTTCTTGCGTGAGTTTCCGGCGNNCGCGGGTTTCTCACGCAAGTTCGGAGGGGGACGGAAGCAGCAGGACGACATCGCTCTATCCTTGCGCTATGAGCACCTACACCGCCCCCCTTCGCGACATTGCGTTCACGCTCGAGCATCTCGCCGGGCTTCCGGAGCTCGTCACCTGGGACGATTTCTCCCACGCCGATCCCGACCTTTTGTACGGAGCCCTCGACGAAGCCGCCCGCTTCATCTCGGAGGTCGTCGCTCCCACCAACGTGGTCGGTGACGAGACGGGGAGCCGGCTCAACGACGACGGCACCGTGACCACCCCGAAAGGCTTCAAGGAGGCGTACGCCCGCTTCGTCGAGTCCGGCTGGGGAACGTTGCCGTTCCCCAGCGCATTCGGCGGTCAGGATCTCCCCTGGGTGGTCGGCATGGCAGTCGCCGAGATGCTCAAGTCCGCCAACACGGCGTGGTCGCTCTGCCCGATGCTGACCCACAGCGCCATCGACGCCCTGATGCATCACGGCACTCCAGAACAGCAGGCCACCTACCTGGAGAAACTGGTCACCGGGGAATGGACCGGAACCATGCTGCTCACCGAACCGGAAGCCGGGTCCGATGTCGGTGCCCTGCGAGCCAAGGCGGCGCCCGCCGGCGACGGCACCTGGAAGATCACCGGATCCAAGATCTTCATCACCTGGGGCGAGCACGACTTCGCCGAGAACATCGTCCACCTGGTGCTGGCCCGCACTCCGGGAGCGCCCCCCGGGACACGGGGCATTTCCCTGTTCATCGTTCCCAAGTACCTCGTCGACGCGGACGGGACACTCGGTGAGCGGAACGACATCAAAGCGGTGTCGCTGGAGCACAAGGTTGGCATCCATGCCAGCCCCACCTGCGTGATGGCGATGGGTGACGACGGGGACGGGGCCGTCGGCTATCTGGTCGGGGAAGAGAACCGCGGCATGCAGTACATGTTCACGATGATGAACAACGCCCGGGTGGGGGTCGGGATCGAAGGCTTGTCGCTCACCGAACGTGCCTATCAGCAGGCGCTGGAGTACGCCCGGGTGCGACGCCAGGGGAGAGCCGTCGGGGCTCCCAAGACAGAGAGTTCGCTCATCATCGAGCACCCCGACATCCGTCGCATGCTGATGACGATGAAAGCGCACATCGAGGCGATGCGCGGCCTCGTGTATGTGACCTCTGCCATGGTGGACCGGTCCCGTCATCACCCGGATGAATCGATGCGAGAACGGTACGTAGAGATGCTGGCTCTCCTCACCCCGGTTGCCAAAGCCTGGCCCACCGACCGGGGCGTTGAGATGACCTCGCTCGGGATTCAGATCCACGGCGGTATGGGCTACGTCGAGGAAACCGGTGCCGCCCAGCACTGGCGTGACTCCCGCGTCGCGCCGATCTACGAGGGGACCAACGGTATTCAGGCCATCGACCTGGTTCTTCGCAAGATCCCGATGCACAACGGCCGGGTGGTGCGTGATTTCCTGGCCGAAATCGCGGCGCTCGATTCGGAACTGGACGCCGCCGGTGATCTATTCGAACTGATGCGGGAAGCATTGTCCGAAGGTCGAAGTGCGCTCGAAGGAGCCACCGAGTGGCTGTTGATGTGCGAGGATCCCAACGACGCCCTGGCCGGTGCGACCCCCTATCTGGAGATGTTCGGGATCGTGACGGGGGGCTGGCTGCTGGCCAAAGGCGCTCTGGCCGCCTCCAAGGAGCTCGAGGAGCGAAGCGACCCGTTCTTGCGGGCCAAGATCGCCACGGCACATTTCTACTGCACGCAGTTGCTTCCGCGAGCCGCCGGCCTGATGCCGGCGGTCATCGCCGGGGCCGGTGACCTCTTCGAGATCGAGCCGGAGCTCTTGGGGAGCTGATTCGGAGAGGCGGGGTCGAAAAGCGCGGCCTGAGTGGCACCAAGGCCTCGTCTGTCGCCGGCGAGGTGGTTCGAGCGGTGGCAGCGCACTCGTTGTCTCGCGGACGTGCGATCGTTGTTGGGAGGCTTCATCTCGACCTCCTCTGCCCTTCGGGATGACGCCAACCGCCCGCATCCCGGGGGCGGGGATGGGCGAGCCGAACGGGCTGGTATGTTGGCATAGGGGTGAGCCTCGTGTCCGAGGAGCCGAAGTGGACCGCTTCGTGGATCGCTACGGGACTCGTGATCGCGCAGATCATTCTGGTGATCGTTCTCGGCGGGGGTGAGATCCCGTGGCTTCGGTACGCCGGGTTTGCCCTCTGGGCCCTGGCGGCCGTCTTCGGATGGGTGCCCGTCTACGAGTTCAAGAAGCGTGGCGGCGTCGCCCAGGGCGACAGCTACGTGAAGACCACCCGACTCGTTGACACCGGGCTGTACGCAATAGTCCGGCACCCACAGTTCGTGGCGTGGCCGCTGATGAGCGTGGCGCTGGCGCTCGTGTCACAACGCCCGTTGGTCGTCGTCATGGGAGCGGTGGCATTCGTGCTCGCCTGCCTCGACTTCCGGAAGGTGGAGGCGCGCAACATCGAGAAGTTCGGCGAGCCGTACCTCGAGTACATGGAGCGTGTCCCGGGCTGGAACTTCGTAGCGGGACTATGGCGTTGGATGCGCCGCAAGACGAACTCGAAGGGGTAGAAGGGGGAGGTTGGACTCTGGACGTGGCGGTATTGTGGGCCGTGACTGGCCCTGGCGGAAGCCACCCACTCGTGTGCGGCTACGAGCTGGGGCTTTGCCGGTTCGGCCATCCGTTTCACAACGGCCTTCCCGAGCACCAGGAAAGAGACCGACATGACATCGACGGCTTCGGACCGGAACTGGACGAGCCCGCTCGTGCCTTTCTCACTCGAGATTGAGGTCATGGACCGGATGTTGAACTTCGAGATAGCCGACGATCCGATCTACTCGGGTTTTGAGATTCAGGCGTTCGATGATCCACACCACGGCGAAGGGATGGTCGTGCTCTTGTCGCGCCGCCCCGACGAGCGGGTCGACGTCTACCACCAGCCGGGTTTGAGGCTCGACGTCAACAAGTACGAGATTGGGGGTGGGCTTGCGGCGTGGGTGGAGTCCGACTTCGAGGTCGTCATGTTGGACAGGTATTCGCGGGCGGCGACTCCTTGACCGGCGGCCACCTCGAACCATCGATGCATCCTGTACATGGAACCTCCTGACGCCGTGCCGAGACTACTCATCGAGACGACCGGGCTCCGTCAGGCCTCCCGCCCACAAACGGCGATCGTCCCTTGGTTGGGAGCGTTCCCGTTGTTCCTTACGATGATGCCGTGCAAGAACCGATGGACCTGCCAAGACCGCTTGGCGATGAAGAGATCGCCCGGGCTGCGGTTGGGGAGCCCGTTCGCCTCGATGGCCGCATCGAGTTGCACGAGTACGACCCTGCCTGGGCGGACCTGTACCGTCGAGAGGAATCTCGGATACGAGGTGCGCTCGGTGATCGAGTCATCGCGGTCGAGCACGTGGGTTCGACCTCGGTGCCCGGCCTCGCAGCGAAGCCGATCATCGACATCGTGCTCGCCGTTGCGGACTCCGCCGACGAAGCGTCCTACGTGCCTGCGCTGGAGGCGGAGCGCTACACCTTGATCATTCGTGAAGAGAACTGGTTCGAGCACCGACTGTTCAAGGGGCCCGACACAGACATCAATCTCCATGTATTCAGCGAGGGCGCAACCGAAATCGATCTCATGCTTGCCTTCCGAGATCATCTACGAGCGAATCCCGCTGATCGCGCCCTCTACGAGCACGTCAAGCGCGATCTGGCCTCACGAGACTGGAAGTATGTCCAGAATTACGCCGACGCCAAGAGCGAGGTCATCACCGACATCACGCATCGAGCGCAGAGATAACCGGCGCTCCTGATCAGCGCCCACGTGGGGACTTGTGCCGGTGGCCTGAGGCTCTCGGTGTGCCTGCCACCCTCGGGTTGGCTTTCGATCGAGCAGCTCAACTTACCAATGTCTCATGCTGCCGTTGCGGCTGATGACCCGCGAGGTGGCCTGAACTGAGCTTGCGGTGCAGGCGGCTCGCCGTCAAACGAGCGACCTGTTGGCGTGGACGGATAGGTTTCCGGAGCACCGCTGGGCGATCGAATACGCCAAGGGCCGGCCCTGCCGACCGTCGGCGCACGGCGGCCGTCAGGGTACCGTGCCCCGGTCCTCGAACCAGGGTTCGTTCCAGGCTCGCAGACTGCGCATGAAGGCTCTCGCCTGTGGTGAAGTCGCTTCGGGCGGGTTCCTCCAGAAGAGGAACATGATCTGACGGGTTTGGGTGAGCGGTCTGATGTCCCATTCGCCTTCGGCCTGCTCCACCCAGGCCAGGGCGTCGGTTTCGCCGACAAACGGCCCGAAGTCGCCGTCGCTGCCGTGGGCGTACCACATGAGCTGTTGATAATCGGCCATGGTCTCAGTGTCGCAGAATGCATCGGCGGCGCCTAGAGCCGAACGAACGCGATCCGGGATGCCTCGGCCGCCGGGAACCGTCATCGCAGGGCGGCACCGGTCTGCCCAAAGCCCCCGTACTAATCTGTGTTGGTAGTCGTCTTCTGCAACGGCCCCGCCCGGCCCGCCTTGGCACACACCTCGACACGGCCCGGCGGGGCCCCAAATCGCTGCACCCCATGATCCATCGGCCGTTTCCCGGCCAAGGTCGATAGTCCGCGAGACCCATAGTCCGAGTTGACCAGAGATCGCTCGGTACAAACCTTCCGAGCCGCCCAAGATCAACGGTCTTCGATCGGGAGCGTTCCGGTCGCGAAGCCGCCATGGCGAGCTGCGATCACCGATTCCACGGCGGGGTGATCGGGTTGGCTCTTCTTCGGTGTATCGGGGCTGCTCCTCCCCAGATCCCTTCGTTGGACCCGGTGGTGATTGCATACTCCAGACACGCATCCGCCACTGCACACAGGTTGCAGTACCGGAGCGCGGCGGCCAGGGAGGAGGGGTTGTCGCTGATCGGGAAGAACACATCGGATCGGGTATTGCGGCAAGCGGCGTGCTCTTGCCAGGAATCCAGGGGACCGTCGTCGGAATGGGGCAGTCCCATCGATATCCTCCATCACGTTTCTGGTGGTTCCGGCAGGGGAGCGGTCGCAGGCCTTCCTCGTCGGCCGGCGCGCTCGGGCAGCCTCCCACCCAGCGGTTCGTCCTACCTTCGGGTTCTGCCCGAGGCGATGCAAGGGCCGAAAGACCCAATTCTGGAACAACCCCGTTCCTCGGGCACTCGATCCCCGGACCGGCGCCTGGAGTCGTCGAGCATCCACAGGCACCCGGACGGGAAATCTTCAACGAGCGAAGGCCGTATCTCAGCCTTCCTTCAGCAACCGCAGGTGATCCTCGGCATCCGCTTCGACGGCCGACCGGTCCCAATGGAGCGGCTGGGTGTCGTTGACCACCCACAGGTCGACCATGTCTATGTAGTGCTTGTGGAACGCATGCCCCGACTGCCCGGTGGTGTGCAGGGCACGTGATCGGGAGAAATCGTCGAGATCGACGATCATCCGCATCGACGGCAGGGCCACTACCTCGTATCCCTCGAAGGCCGCCCAGGTGGTGGCGTTGACCAGGTCGCCGCCCCCGGAGGTCTCGAACGGGCCGCGGTTGAAGAGCCACTCGATGGGCCAGATGCCCGAAGACCCGAAACCCGCTCCGCGGAAAGTGGCAGTGTGCAGCTCGCCCCACCGCCAATCGTCCGGATCGTTGCCCAACTCGTCGACCAGCTCGGTCCACGCTTCCTGCAGGACCCCCGCGAGGATCTCGTCACGATCCTCCACGTTGCTGGTCGCCCGGCTGTCCCACCACTCGTTGGTGGGTTCATCGAGGAGGGGTCGCAGCGCCTCGAAGTAGCGGTCTCGACCGACCGGCCAGTAGTCCTCGGGCAGATCATCGTGAAACGTCCTCGCCAGAAGGTGACGCCATACCGCTGCGTACAGAGCGCCGTGGGATGAGTCGGCGTTCTGCTGGAGGGGCTCCGGCTGGGAGTCCCAGGCGTTCAGCATCTCCTGGGCGGCCGCGACCTCCGGCTGGGAACTCTCTACCGCGGTGAGGTAGGGGATGATCTCTTCGGCCATGAGGTTGTAGCCGTCCCGCTGCATTTCCTCGGTCATCGCCACGGTGATCGGCCCTTCGGCCGCCTCGATCATGTCCGTGATGCGCTGCGCCCGCGTGCCGTACGACCACTCCCGGGCCAGGAAGAAGGGGTAGGAGTCGTCTACCACTGCGTTGTTGGCGGTGACGATGTAGCCCTCGGGCGGGTTGTAGCGGTTGGGCAACTGCTCGAAGGGGATGAAGCCGGTCCACTCGTATTCGTTGGTCCAGCCGGGAACCGGTAGGCGCCCATCGCCGCCCGCTCGGATGGGGATCCGCCCCGGCATCTGGTATCCGATGTTCCCGTCGACGTCTGCGTAGATGAAGTTCTGGGATGGAACATCCCAGTAGCTGAGCGCTCGACGGAACTGGTTCCAGTCGTCGGCCCGGTTGAGTTCCAGAATGCTTTCCACGATCCGGCTGGGTTCCAGGGCGGTCCATTTCAGGGCGATGGCGTAGTCGTCGGGAAGGTCGAGGTCGGTCGTCTCTTCGAGGTCCTCCAGGGCCTCGTAGCTGTCGGAGATGATCGGGCCGTGCCGGGTGACCCGCACCTGGACGTCGGTCCGGTTCCCGCCGGCGACGATCAGCGTCTCGGTGTAGACGTCCATGTCGACCCACTGGCCGTTGACCTCGTATTGATTGGGGTTGTCCGGGTTGAGCTTCTCGATGTAGAGGTCTTGCACGTCGGCCGCCAGGTTGCTTACCGCCCAGGCGATCCGATCGTTGTGCCCGAGTACCACGGCCGGCGTGCCGACGAACGAGAATCCGGCTACTTCGAGGTCACAATCCGGGCCGACCGGCGCGCAGTGCAGACCGATCTCGTACCAGATGGACGGCATCTGGATCCCCAGGTGGGGGTCGTTGGCGAGGATCGGCATCCCGGTGTCGGTGAGGGCGCCCCCCAGGACCCAGTTGTTGGTACCGATATCGGCTCCGGAGATGCCCAGCAGGTCGTCGAGGAGACCGGCCCGTTCCGCTACCACCGAAAGCAGGTCGACGGCGGCCGCCGGGACCTCTTCGCCGCCGGGCCCTGCCGCCGCTCCGCCACCGCCCGAAACGATCACCGGACGGTCGGCGGGGTACCTGGGGTAGAGGTCATCGACCCGGTCCGCTCCCACTTCCTTGGCGATGACGGCCCGGGAGATCTCCACATCCATGTTGCTGCGCAGGTCCCACGCCATAGCCTTGGCCCACACCAGGGTGTCGGCCGGTTCCCAGGGCAACGGATCATACGAGGCGTTGGTGAGTTTCATCACCGAGTACTCGAGACCCAGGCGGATGGTGCTCCGCTCGTCCAGGTAGGCGTTGACGCCGTCGGCGTAGGCGAGCAGGGCCTCCTGTGCGTCCGGCGACATCGCCGCGAACTCCTCATCCGCGATTCGCGACCACCCGAGCGTGCGGAGGAAGGCGTCGGTCTCGATCGCCTCCTCTCCGAAGAGTTGGGCCAGGCGGCCGTGTCCCACGGCCCGCTGGAAGTCCATCTGCCAGAACCGATCCTGCGCATGCACGTAACCCTGCGCCAAATAGAGATCGTGGATCGTTCGGGCGTAGATGTGGGGGACGCCGTTGGCGTCCCGGTAGACGTCGACGGGGCCGTCCAGGCCGGCGTTTTCCAGGATGGCCTCTCCGTCGGTTCGGGGAAATGCCAGACGGCTGACCGTGAAGGTGGTGGCAACGAGAACGAGCGCCAGGACCAGCACTATGACCAGGAGGACCTTGAGGACCGACCGCAAGACTTGCATGAGAGGCGCAGGGTAGAGGCAGATTCGGCCGCAGACCACTCATCGAGTGGGCGGCGTTGCGCGCTCCGGTGGCTCCCCGGCACCGGCTCTCGCTGATCGTGACGATGGCGCTGTGGTCGGTCGGGTGGTTCAATCTGCTCTATTCGTGGATCCACCTCGCCGGCGGGGTGCTTCTCCCCGCCCCGGTCGCCCTTCTCGGTGAACTGGTCTTCACCGTCTACGTTGCCAACTACCTGCTCGGTCTCTGGGTCAGCCTCTCCGAGAGGAAGACCGAGGGTCCTCTGGCTCGTGCCGGATACCTGGTCATGCAGGTTCTGTGGATGCCCGTCCACGCCACCATCGAAGCTGCCGCCATCGTCTACGCCCTCTTCAAACCGGAAGCCAGCTTCCACGTCGTTGCCAAGTAGCGGCCGGGGTCTGTGGCGAAACTCCCGGTCCCCCTGTGGGATGAACATCGCCGGGTGGCCGGGCACGGAGCACCGCCGGGAGGAGGGGTTCGACGAGTCGAGGTCGCGTATCAGCGCACCTCGATACCGGCGGCCACCGCAATGATCTCCTCCAGGCTGGGGACGCCGGCCGCCCGGCCCCGGCCGGCCAGCAACGCTCCGGCGGCGGTGGCCATCTGCAACACCCGTCCCGGGTGCCAGTTCGACCCCAGGCCGTAGGTGCACATCGCGGCAAACACATCTCCGGCACCGGTGCCGTCGACCGGCTCGATCGGAGGGGGCGTGGTTCGGTACGTGCGGTCGCCCCACCACATGACGACTTCGCCGGACCCCCCGGTCAGCACGACCGGGTGGCCCCGGGCGTTCAGGTCCCGGGCTTGGCCCTCGTCCGGGTGTTCGTGACGGGACCAAACGACCAGCGATGACAGTTCGGCGGTCGGGAGCCCGGCGTCCACCCCCACGACGGGGATGCCCCGACCGGAGGCATCGCCGGCCACCGCTTCACCGGCCCCGGCCGAGTAGCCGTCCACGAGGACCGCCTCGACTCCCTGCCACGATTGGTGCGGTACCGGTTGCCAGCGGGCGTCCTCGTATCCGGTAGAGATGATGGTCCGGTCCCCGTCCGGGGTGGTCATCACCACACAGTGGGGGGTTCGGACCGCGGGATCCTGCCGAATCCCGCTCAAATCGAGGTGAGGCCGGGCCAGTGCATCCAGCAGCGAGGCACCCATGGGATCCGATCCCAGGGCATGTCCGATCAAGACGGTATCCACCCCCCAGGTGGCCAGCGCCACCGCCGGGTTGCCGGCCCCACCTCCGTACACCATCTCCCAGCGGTCGGAGAACAAGTCGTCGCCGGCCGCCGGGAACCCGGCCAGGTGGTGGATCAGGTCCGGGTTCAGCGAGCCGTAACAGAGCGCCTTTACCATGAGCCAAGGCTAGGAGCCGTCGACGCAGTCAGTTTGCCCGGCAGTCTCCTACCGCCAATCAACCGGCCGGTCGGCCGGGAAGACGTTGACCCAGGGGATCCCGGGTGGGACCGTGAGCGGCGANNACCGGTGATCCGGCTATACCCTCGGGCGGGTGCGCCTCGTAGACGGGAGCGATGATCACCACCACGGTATCGACCGCGATCGGCCCGGACTGCCCCTGCTCATCCGTCCAGGTCTGCGGCACTCCGTTCAGCGAGCTCAGGTAACGGGCCCCGTCCCAGGTCCAGGTGACGGTGATCGGATCGGACCAGGAAAGCGAGATGGTGGAGGCGACGGGGGCGTCGGTGCGAACGAAGGGAGCCCACTCGAAGAGGTCCGGCGGTGGGAGATCGGAGAATCCCGCCGCGTCGGCTTCGGCGTGCAAGGCCTCCGTGTCGGCGTAGAGGTTGTGCGGGGCGGCCCGGCCGGAACTGCGTCGCAAGGCGGGGGCCTCCACGTCCCTTTCCCGCAGGATCGGCACTCCGGCGGCGCCGATCAGGTCGAGGATCCACTGCTGCCCTCCGCTGGCGACCATCGTCGCTTCCAGCGGCAGGAGCAACCCGGTATCGGTGGGCCGCCCCGACCGGATCGGACCCGCGTAGGAGGTGGCGCTCTGGTGGAAGAGAGCAATCCAGCGGGTCAGGCCGCCTTCCACCAAGGACTCGAAGACGGCATCGGCGTCCTGCACGCCCGACTGGGGGCGGGCGCCCCGGGCATTGTCGATCTTGAGAGCGATGACCCGCCTCCACACGTCGTGAGCGTTGGAGACCGGGAGGCCGTTGAGCGGCTCGTAGCGAGCCGGGACGGTGAGCGGTGCGAGCCCGAAGGCGCGGGTGAGGAAGGCCGCCATGTGGTCGCGACGCACCCCCTCGTCGGGGCAGTAGCGAAGCGGCTCGCGGCCGCAACCGAGTGTGACGCCCATGCGGTAGAGACGCTCGACGAAGGACCGGTACCAGGCGTCGGCCGGCACGTCGGTGAACGATCCGGAGACGGGATCGTACTGCGGGGCGTCGGGAACGGCCCGGACCAGAAGTGCGGCCATCTCGGCTCGCGACACCGGCGCGCCGGGCCGGTAGCTGCCGTCCGGGTACCCGGTGACGATGTCGAGTTCGGCNNCCAGGAAGGCGGCCATCTCGGCTCTGGTTGTGACGCGGTCGGGGCAGAACTCGAAGGGAGCGCACCCGTTGGTGATACCGGCTGCGGCCACCGCCTCGATGTTCGGTTCGAGCGGGTGGCGGTCGTCATCGAGGAACGTCCCACCCGGAGGCAGCGGAGTGTCGTTTCCCAGGGCGGGTGCACCCAAGGCGGCCAGGGAGAACACCGCCACCACCGTCACCAGCCGCCACCGGGCGTGATTGCTACCCATCGCAACATCTTCCCAGCTGGGGGGAGCACCTCCAAGCAGGACCGGCCGGCGTGACGGACCCCGGCCGGATCGAGGGCCGGGTGGGATGTCGCAAAACCGCCGGTTCTCATTAGCCTCTCCGGCCATGGTCCGGCGTATCGCCCTCGTGCTGGTTCTGGCCGCCCTGAGCGCGGCCTGTGGGGGGACGGCTGAGGACACCACCACGACTCTGGCTCCGGCGACCACCGCCCCCGAGGCGGCTTCCACCACTGCGGCCCCGGCCTCCACCACGACCACCGAGCCGGCGACGACCCCGACCACCGAGCCGGCAACCACCAGCACGACCGCCGGGCCCGTCGTAGCGGTGGTCGATATCGCGGTGACCGGCGGGACGGTTGAGCAGGTGGAGCGCTTCGAGGTGCCACTCGATGGAACCGTGCGGGTAACGGTCACTGCCGATGCCCCGGAGGAGATCCACGTGCACGGCTACGACCTTCACACCGATGTCGCGCCCGACACGGAGGCGGTCCTGGAGTTCGATGCCGTCATTCCCGGGGTGTTTGAGATCGAACTGGAGGGTTCCGGGGTCCTGATCGCCGAGCTGCAGGTGGCCCCGTGACCCGGCGGGCGAGGCTCGTCACGGTGATCGCTTTGCTGCTCATTGCCGTCCCGTCGCCGGCGCAGGCGCACGGGATCGGCGGCCGCGCCGACCTGCCGGTGCCGATCGAGTTCTTCCTCTACGGAGCCGGAGTTGTGCTGGTCGTTTCCTTCATCGCCCTGGCGGTGTTGTGGCCCGAACCGCGGCTACAGGACGGACCGCGCCTGAAGGTCGTCACCGATAGGCCGATCGGATGGCCGGGCACCGTTCTGGCGGTGGTCGGGGTGGTCGGCTTGCTGCTGGTCGTCGCGGCCGGGTTGGCCGGAGTCCAGAACAGCTCCCGCAACGTGGCGCCGGTGCTGGTCTGGGTGGGTTTCTGGCTCGTGGTTCCCTTCCTCGGTGCTCTGGTTGGAGATCTCTACACCTACCTGAACCCCTGGCGTAGTGCCGGGACGCAGCTCGGGACGGAGGAAAGGCCGGCGCTGCTCGACCGCTGGGGGGTGTATCCCGCTTCGGTTGCACTGCTGGCCTTCACCTGGCTGGAACTGGTCTCACCGGAGAGCGGGCAACCGCGCANNGAGGGACGGTTCGTACGGCGGGGGTGGATTCGGGCACTTCCGGTGTTGCCGCAATGGCGGGGGCTGACCTTGTTCGTGGTGCTACTGATCGGGACCGTCAGCTACGACGGGCTGTCGAGCACGGAGTGGTGGCGCAATCTCCTCGGCCCTTTCGCCGGTGAGATGTGGGCGGAGACCCTGGGCCTGCTGGGCGTGTCGGTAGTGATCGGCGCCGCCTACTGGCTGGCCTCCTGGGGAGCGGTGAAACTGGCGGACGATGAGCGCAGCCCGGCCCGCGTCGCTGCTTCGTTTGCCCACACCCTGGTGCCGATCGCGCTCGCCTACGCCTTTGCCCACTACTTCACCCTGGTGTTGTTCGAGGGGCAGTTGCTGCTGTCCACCCTCAGCGACCCGTTCGGTCGGGGGTGGGACCTGTTCGGGACCGCCGACCGGGCGATCAACTACTGGATGTCACCGACGGCCGTCTGGTACGTCCAGGTGGCCGCCATCGTCGGCGGGCACGTCACCGGGGTGGTGCTGGCCCACGATCGGGCCCTGGCGATCTTCGATCCGGTTCGTGCCGTCCGCTCCCAATATGCGATGCTGGTGCTGATGGTGGCGTTGACTTCGCTCGGTTTGACGATCCTGGCAGCCGGATGATGGACTGGACACTGGCTCATCAGGGTGGATGGGACGAAGCCCTCTACATAGCCATCCCTGCATTGGCCTTGCTCTATGCCTTGCGCCGGGCCGAGAAGCGGGCCCGGGCCCGGGCCCAGGGGAGGCAGGCCGATCAGGAGACCGAGGAGACTTCTTCGGGAGAGTCTCGGACTTCGTAGGTTTCGGGTTTCTGGTTTCAGGTCTCGGGTTTCGGGTTCCAGGTTCCAGGTGTGCCCTCCCCCGGCGTGAGGAGGTGGCCGAGCGCAGCGATTTTGGAGGGGGCTGAGTAGAGCGAAAGAGGCAACCTGCCGAACGCCTCTAGTTGCGGACACGCTCCCAGTGTCAGCCTGGAGACAGGATGCGAAGACGCGCAGCTCTGGGCTTGGCGGTCGTGCTGGCGGTGGGATGTTCGGGTGAACCGGCCGCGTTGCCCGCCCAACTGGATCTGCTCTACATCGGCGACTCGACGGGGATCTGCGGCTTTCCCGGCGTGGGTCCGCTCTTCGACGAGGAGGAACCCGATTGCGACCACGCTTACCCCGTGCAGCTGGCCCGGCGCATCGAGGCGGAGTTCGGCGTCGAGGTGGTGGTGAGTGATTTTTCCCTCAAAGGAGTGACGTCCGCCACCCGCCAGTTCCGGGAACTGGAGCCTCTCCGTGAGGCGGTCCGGCAGGCGGAGATAGTCCTTCTTTCCAATTCGGGCGACGCCCACGATGCCTGCCGTTCGGTTGCCACCGACGCCGACGGGTCGGCCGTCGGGGACGGGCACCGGGCGGAACTCGAAGCCATGTTCGAGGCGCTGACGGCCCTCACCGACCCGGAAGACGTGATGATCCGGTCGTTTGGCACACCGTGGCTGGCCAGCTTCGCCTTCGACGAATCCGGAGAGCTCGTCGATGAACAGGGGGTGAACTGCATCAGGGAGGTCGGCAGAGCCGTTGAGGAGAGCGCCGCCGGGTACGGCATCACTGCGGTCCACTTCACGACGGCCTTCAATGGTGAGCCTCCCTATCAGAGCAGCGACCATCTCCTGCGAGACGGGCTCCACCTGAACGCGGACGGAGCCCGGCTGGCGGTGGAAGTCTTCCACGAGGTTGGCTACGAACCGTACGACGTCGATACCTAGCCTCGCTCCGCTCGGCCACCTCCCCTGTCGGGGAAGGAAAACCCGAAACCTGAAACCTGC
>DHIO01000028.1 GCA_002403855.1 Acidimicrobiia bacterium UBA4744 | reverse complement strand
TACGACCACGAGGTGGTCGATGAGTCGGCGCGGAAGATTGCCGAGACGGTGGTCCGCACCCAGGCTGTGATCAAGGGCCCGGTGCCGCTCCCAACGGAGATTCACCGCTACTGCGTGATCCGTTCTCCGCACGTCGACAAGGACTCGCGGGAGCACTTCGAGATGCGTATCCACAAGCGGTTGATCGANNGAAGTGGAGATCAAGCTGTGAAGGCGATTCTCGGTGAGAAGCTCGGAATGACCCAGGTGTTCGACGACGATGCCAGGGCAGTACCGGTAACCGTCATCAAGGCCGGACCCTGTTTCGTGACGCAAATCAAACGAGCAGAAGACGACGGCTACTCGGCAATCCAGATCTCTTTCAAGGAGTTGCCGCTCCGCAAGGTCAACAAGCCGATGGCCGGCCACTTTGCCGCGGCCGGCGTGGCTCCCAGCCGTCACCTGGTTGAGATACGGGTCGACAATCCGAACGACTACAAGGTTGGTCAGGAGATCAACGTCGCCGACGTTCTCGTCAAGGGCGGCAAGGCCGATGTGGCGGGTATCTCCCGGGGGAAGGGCTTTCAGGGTGTCATGAAACGCCACAACTTCTCCGGACAGGGGGCGAGTCACGGTGTGCACAAGGTGCACCGGGCGCCCGGTTCGATCGGTGCATGTGCTACCCCGGCCCGTGTCTTCAAAGGCAAGAAGATGCCCGGCCGTATGGGAGGAGAGCGGGTCACCACCCTCAATGTGGAGATCGTCGACGTGGACGCGGCACGCGGGATCTTGATGTTGGGTGGCTCGGTGCCCGGTCCTTCCGGCTCGGTCGTGTTGGTGCGAGAGGCGGTGAAAGCCCATGCCTGAGAAACTGCGCGCTCCGCTGTTCTCCAGCGACGGAAAGCCCAAGGGCGATGTGAATCTGGATGCTTCCGTGTTCGGCGTCGAGCCGAACGTTCCGGTCATGCATCAGGTCGTTACCGCCCAGCTGGCGGCTGCCCGATCCGGGACCGCCAATACCAAGACACGAAGTGAGGTTCGGGGCGGCGGCCGCAAACCATGGCGTCAGAAGGGCCTCGGCCGGGCTCGGCACGGTTCGATTCGGTCTCCTCAATGGGTGGGCGGCGGCGTCGCCTTCGGTCCCCATCCCCGCGACTACAGCCAGCGCACACCGAAGAAGATGAAGAAGCTGGCTTTGCGCAGCGCCCTTTCCGCACGGGCGGCCGAGGGTGGCATCAGGGTCGTGGAGACTCTTGATTGGGTGGAGCCCAAGACCAAGACGGCCGGTGCGTTGCTCCAGGCCATCGGAGCCGATCGCAAGGCGCTGATCGTCCTCGGACCCACCGACCGGGTCGCCGAACGTTCTTTTCGCAATCTTCCGCAGGTGGCGATTACCCACTCGGGTCAGCTGTCGGCTTATGACGTTCTGTGGGCAGACACGGTCCTGTTCACCACCGACACCCTCGGATCGGTGGCGGCCGGATCGTACGACGTATCCGACGAGGACTTCGTCCAGGAGTCGACAGAGGTCGATCCCGGTGTCGGCGCTGATGAGAGCTCGGGGTTCGCTGAAGAGGAAAGGGACGAGGCATGAAAGACCCACGTGACGTCATCCGGGCCCCGGTCGTTTCGGAGAAGTCGTACGACCTGATCGAGGACTTGAACACCTACACCTTCGAGGTGGATCGGCGTGCCAACAAGACGGAGATCCGTCAGGCCGTGCAACGCATATTCGATGTGGACGTCATCAAGGTGAACACGATGAATCGCAAGGGCAAGCAGAAGCGAACCGGTTGGATCGTCGGCAAACGAGGTGACACCAAGCGGGCGCTCGTGACGCTGGTCCCCGGTGACACGATCGACATATTTGGTGTGTGAGAACTATGCAAAACGCTTCAACGTATCGTGCTCGAAAGCCTTCAAGTTCCAAGTTCCAAGCTCCAAGTTTGTCTTGCCTGCGGCTTGCGGCTTGCGGCTCGCGGCTCGCGACCGACGATAGGAGGCCGCAATGGCTGTGAAGAAACTCAAGCCGACGTCCCCCGGCCGGCGCTTTCAGACGGTTTCCGACTTCTCGGAGATCACCAAGAAGAAGCCCGAGAAGGGCCTGGTCGCCAAGAAGAGCTCTTCGGGGGGGCGCAACGTGCATGGCCGCATCACATCCCGCCATCGCGGTGGGGGCCACAAGCAACGCTATCGAGTCATCGACTTCCGGCGCACCAAGGACGGCATCCCGGCCAAGGTGGCGGCAATCGAATACGACCCGAACCGCAACGCCCGCCTGGCTCTGCTGCACTACGCCGACGGCGAGAAGACCTATATTCTGGCTCCCCTCGGGATCAAGCCGGGAGCGGTTCTGGAGTCCGGCTCGGGTGCCGAGATTCGACCGGGCAACGCACTACCGCTGCGCAACATCCCGGCCGGAACCACGGTGCATGCCATTGAGATGCGTCCGGGTGGCGGCGCCAAGATGGCCCGGTCGGCAGGGGCCGCCGTGCAACTCATGAGCAAAGAGGGCAACAAAGCACTGCTCCGGTTGCCCTCCGGGGAGATGCGCCACGTCGAGCTCGACTGCCGGGCAACCGTGGGCGCGGTCGGCAATCCAGAGTCCGAGCTCGTGAAGAAGGGCAAGGCCGGCCGCTCCCGGTGGATGGGCGAACGGCCCCAGACCAGAGGTGTGGCCATGAACCCGGTCGATCATCCGCTCGGCGGTGGAGAAGGCAAATCATCCGGTGGACGTCACCCGGTCAGCCCATGGGGCAAACCGGAAGGTAGGACGAGAAAGAAGAACAAGGCCAGCGACAAGGACATCGTGCGTCGGCGCACTAAGAAAGGGAAGCGTTGAACATGAAGACTCCCGTTGCTCAGTCACGCCGACGCAATGGCAGGACTTCTGGTTCTGCGGTACGCATACGATCGAAGAAGGGTCGGAGGTAGCCAATGGCTCGCAGTTTGAAAAAGGGACCCTTCATCGACGATCATCTCGTCAAGAAGGTTGAGGAACTGAACCGCAAAGGCGAGAAGCGGGTCATCAAGACTTGGAGCCGGCGGTCCACGGTCATCCCCGAAATGGTCGGGCATACCATCGCTGTACACGACGGGCGTAAGCACGTCCCGGTGTACGTCACAGAGTCAATGGTCGGCCACAAGCTGGGTGAGTTCGCTCCGACCAGAACCTTTCGCGGTCACGCGGGAGCAAGAGAGAAAGCAGCGAGGCGGGGATGAGGGTTCGCGCGCACGCCAAACACATTCGGCAGTCGCCCTACAAGGTCCGGCGAGTGCTCGACCTGGTGCGAGGTCTTCCCGTCGCGGAAGCGCGCCACGTGCTGGCCTTCACCGATCGCCGGGCCGCCGATCCGGTCCGCAAGGTCTTGAACTCGGCGGTCGCCAATGCCGAGCACAATTTCGCGCTCGACTCCGACGAGTTGACCGTGGTCGAGGCGTTTGCCGACGAGGGCCCGACCCTCAAACGGTGGCGACCCCGGGCCCGGGGTCGGGCGACCCGGATTCGCAAACGAACCAGCCACATAACGATTGTGGTAACCGAGGAGGGTGAGGCGTAATGGGCCAGAAAGTACACCCGTACGTGTTCCGCCTCGGGGTGGTCACGGACTGGAAGTCACGGTGGTACAGCGACAAGGAGTACACGGAACTCGTCAATGAGGATTGGCAGATCCGTGACTACCTGCAGAGCGAGCTGACCCGCGGTGCGGTGTCGCGCATCGAGATCGAGCGGACCCGCGACAAAGTGGTCATTGAAATCCACACCGCCCGTCCCGGTGTCGTCATCGGTCGGAAAGGTTCGGAGGCCGACCGTTTGCGTGCCGGGTTGGAGAAGCTGACCGGTCGCCGGGTCAAGCTCAACATCATCGAGGTGCGCGATCCCGAGACCGACGCCCAGCTCCTGGCGCGCGGGATCGCCGACCAACTCGAGAACCGCGTTTCGTTCCGTCGGGCCATGAAACGAGCCGTCGCCACGGCCATGAAGGCCGGCGCGGAAGGCGTCCGGGTGGAGTCGAACGGCCGCCTGGGCGGCGCAGACATGGGACGGCGCGAGTGGTACCGGGAGGGTCGAGTACCCTTGCACACCCTCCGGGCCGACATCGACTATGGAACGGCCACCGCCAGAACGACGGTAGGGGCGATCGGGATCAAGGTCTGGGTCTACAAGGGTGATCTGGTGACATCCCTGAAGGCCACCCGTGAAAAGGTTGCTGCGGAGGCTGCTCTGGCGTCCGGCGGCCCCGGACGCGTGGCCCCGGCCAAGGCCAGGGCCGAGCAGGCTGCCGGGGGCGAACGCGGCGCCAAGGTGATCGAGGCCGGCGGGGGCAAACGCCTGATCGAGGCAGGTGGCGGCAAGCGTGAGGGGAAACGCTTGATCGAGGCGGGCGGCGGGAAACGGATCGCTCCCGAACTGGCCAAGGTCGACTATGAGGACGAGGTGGAAGCCGCAGCCGTCGAGGAGCCTGTTGAGCCGGGCTTCGCCGAGGAGACCGGGGAAACTCCAGAGAAGGTGGACCCTGCCGTTGCGGTAGGTCCCGTCGAAGAGTCCGCCGAGGAGTCGCGCGATGAAGTCGGGCAGGCAACTGAGGAGACCGCCGCCGAAGCGGTGGATGAGGCCGAGGCCGCCGGAACCGAGGATGAAGCCGGCGAGAGTGGTGAAGCCTGATGTTGATGCCCAAACGGACCAAGTACCGGAAGATGCACCGAGGCCGGAGGCGTGGAACCGCCAAGGGCGGCACGAAGGTGTCGTTCGGAGAGTACGGGATCAAAGCCCTCGAGGAGGGCTGGATCACTGCCCGGCAAATCGAATCGGCACGCGTCGCGATCACGCGGACCGTCAAACGGGGCGGGAAAGTCTGGATCACCATCTTCCCGGACAAACCGGTGACCGAGAAGCCGGCCGAGACCCGAATGGGTTCGGGCAAGGGCAACCCGGAGTTCTGGGTGGCAGTCGTCAAGCCCGGCCGGGTGATGTTCGAGCTGTCGGGGGTTCCGGAGAACCTGGCGCGCGAGGCTATGCGGCGCGCCGGCCACAAGTTGCCCATCAAGACCAAGTTCGTGTTGCGGGAGGAAACGTGAAAGCCATGGACCTGCGTGAGCTCACCACTGCAGAGCTCCGGGAGCAACTGGATGAGGCCAAAGAAGAACTCTTCAACCTCCGGTTCCAGCTCGCCACCAATCAGCTGGACAACACGGCGCGGCTCCGCGAAGTGCGCAGGGATATTGCCCGGCTCGCCACAGTGATCCGGGAACAAGAGCTCGAAGCATGGGCCGCTCAGCAGCAGGCCGCGGGAAGGGAAGGTACGTGATGGTCGAGGAGCGCGCCACGCGCAAGACGCGAGTCGGCGTCGTGATCTCGGATGCCCGTGACAGGACGGTCACCGTCGAGATCACGCAGTCGAGCCGTCACCCCCGCTACGACAAGGTTGTGCGGAGCAGGAAGCGATTCCACGTCCATGATGAGGCGAACGACGCCAAGCGCGGCGATACCGTCCGGATCGCCGAGACCCGACCGCTCTCCAAGACCAAGCGCTGGCGGATCGTGGAGATCGTGGAGCGTGCCCGATGATCCAGCAGGAGTCCCGTCTCAAGGTTGCCGACAACAGCGGTGCCCGTGAGGTCTTGTGCATCCGCGTGCTGGGCGGATCTCGGCGACGCTACGCAGGGTTGGGCGATATCATCGTCGGTACCGTCAAGGACGCCATTCCCGGCGGCACCGTCAAGCGCGGTGAGGTCGTCAAGGCGGTCGTGGTCAGAACGGCCAAGGAGAACCGGCGTCAGGACGGCACATACATTCGATTCGATGACAACGCGTGCGTGATCATCGATCAGAACCAGCAGCCGCGCGGCACCCGCATCTTCGGACCCGTGGCTCGAGAATTGCGAGACAAGAGATTCATGAGGATCGTCTCGCTGGCTCCGGAGGTCATCTGATGCGTCTGCGCGAAGGCGACAAAGTGAAGGTCATCGCCGGCAAGGATGCCGGGAGAGAGTCGCGGGTCGTGCGAGTCATGCCAAAGACCGGCAAGGTGATCGTCGAGGGCGTGAACACCGCCAAGAAGCACCAGCGGCCCCGCGGGCAAACCATGCAAGGCGGAATCATCGACAAGGACATGCCCATCAGCTCGTCCAACGTGATGATCATTTGCTCGGACTGCGGGCCGACTCGGGTGGGGCACCGCTTCGACGCAGACGGCATCAAGCACCGCACCTGCGTGAGATGCGGAGGTGACCTGTGATCCCACGACTCAAGGAGAAGTACCAGGCCGAGGTTGCGCCGGCCCTCGAAGAGGCCCTGAACCTCGACAACGTGATGCAGGTGCCGCGTATGGACAAGATCGTGGTGAACATGGGCATCGGCGAGGGAGTATCCGAGCCGAAGCAAATCGAATCGGCCATGCAAGAGCTGGCCGTCATCACCGGCCAGAAGCCGCGACTGAATCGGGCGAGGAAGTCGATCGCGAATTTCAAACTGCGGCAGGGGAATGCGGTCGGCGTTTCGGTGACGATCAGGGGTGACCGGATGTGGGAGTTCTTCGACCGCCTGGTGGCCGTGGCAATTCCCCGGGTGCGTGACTTTCGCGGACTCAGTCCCAGGTCGTTCGACGGCCGAGGCAACTACAGCTTCGGGGTCACAGAACAGCTGATCTTTCCGGAAATCGACTACGACAAGGTCACTGCGGTGCGGGGAATGGACATCACCATCTGCACGACTGCCGATTCCGACGAGCATGCGAGGGCTTTGCTCGAGGCATTCGGTTTTCCGTTCCGCAGAACTGAAACCAGGGCGTGAAGCGAGGGTTGGTATGGCAAAGAAGAGTCTGATTGCGAAGTCACAACGGAAGCCGAAGTACAAGGTTCGGCAGTACAACCGCTGCCAGCGCTGTGGTCGGCCGCGCGCCTATCTGCGTAAATTCGGCATGTGCCGCATCTGCGTGAGGGAACTGGCTTCTCGCGGTGAGCTTCCCGGGCTGAGAAAGGCGTCCTGGTAATGAACACCGATCCCATCGCCGACATGCTGACGAGAATCCGCAACGGCAACCAGGCGGTCAAGCAGTCCGTGTCGATGCCTTCGTCGAAGCTCAAGGTGGAAATCGCCAAGATCCTTGCTGCCGAGGGCTTCATCGAGGGCTTCGATGTCGCCAAGAAGGGTCCCGGTCAACAGCTGACCGTCAGCATGAAATATGCACCCGGACGCGCCCGGGTCATCCAGGGTATCCGCCGGGTGTCGTCTCCGGGCCACCGCGTGTATCGAGGAGCTTCGGAGCTTCCCCGATCGCAAGGCGGGTTGGGAGTGATGGTCGTTTCCACGTCGCAAGGGTTGCTGCCCGACCGCGAAGCGCGGCGTCGCCGCCTCGGTGGTGAGATCGTCTGCGAGGTGTGGTGACATGAGCCGGATTGGTAAGAGTCCTGTGCCCCTTGCGTCGGGTATCGACGTGAAGGTGGACGGTCAGGACGTTACGGTCAAGGGCCCCAAAGGCACGCTCGAGCGAACCTTCCATGAGCGGGTGGCGGTGGTTGTGGAAGACGGCGAAGCCCGCGTCGAACGTAACGACGAGGAGAGGCAGACCCGTGCCCTCCACGGCTTGTCGCGCGCCCTGCTCGCCAACATGGTTGAGGGTGTTTCGGAGGGCTTCCGCAAAGAACTGAGCATCGTCGGGGTTGGGTACCGGGCATCTCTCAAAGGCAAGAACCTCGAGTTGCTGGTCGGGTATAGCCACCCGGTGGAGATTGCCGCGCCCGATGGCATCACGTTTGAGGTTCCCGAACAAACTCGCATCGTCGTGAGTGGCATCGACAAGGAACTGGTCGGGCAGGTGGCGGCCAATATCAGAAAAGTGCGGCCGCCCGAGCCGTACAAGGGCAAGGGGATTCGATACGTGGACGAGTACGTGCGCCGGAAAGCCGGAAAGGCAGGGGTGGCGAGATGAAGGGGTCACGCACACAAGCCCGGCGTCGCCGACACACCCGCGTACGCAAGAGAGTCTACGGCACCCAAGGCCGTCCCCGTCTGGCGGTCTTCCGTAGCAACCGCTATATCTCCGCCCAGGTCATCGACGACGACTCCGGCCACACGCTGGCGGCTGCTTCCTCTCAGGAGGCGGTTCTGCGCGACAAGACGCTCAGCGTGGCAACGGCCGCTGAGGTAGGCAAACTGCTCGGTGAACGCGCCTCGGCGGCGGGAGTATCCGAGGTGGTGTTCGACAGGGGCGGGTACCCGTTCCACGGCCGGGTGAAAGCGTTGGCGGAGTCGGCCCGTGAATCCGGCCTCGAGTTTTAGGAGTTGACGATGGCCGAGATACAACAACTGGATGAACGAGTAGTACAGATCAACCGGGTCGCCAAGGTCGTCAAGGGTGGCCGGAGGTTCTCGTTCACCGCATTGGTCGTAGTCGGCGACGGGCGCGGCAACGTCGGGATTGGATACGGCAAGGCAAAAGAGGTCCCGGCGGCCATCCAAAAAGGGATGGAAACCGCCCGGAAGACCATGGTGCCGATTCCCATGGCCGGAACCACATTGATTCACGAAGTGATCGGTGTGCACGGAGCCTCCCGGGTCCTGCTGAAACCCGCCGCTCCCGGCACCGGGGTCATTGCCGGCGGAGCCGTCCGTCAGATACTGGAGGCTGCCGGCATACGCGACGCTCTTGCCAAGTCGCTCGGATCGCCCACTCATCTCAACGTGGCGAGGGCGACCATGCAGGGATTGCTGGCTCAGCGGCGCCCCGAGGAGGTGGCGAAGCTACGCGGAAAGCGTCCCGAGGACGTGACACCCCCCGCATTGTTGGCGGCTTATCGATCCACCGAATTGCTGCGCACCCAGATTGGCGAAGAGGGTTGAGCATGGCCGGCAAGAATCTGACTGTGACGCTCATCAAGAGCACGATCGGTGAGAAACCAAAGACACGAGCGACTGTGCGCAGCCTGGGCCTGCGCCGCATGCAGCAGACCGTCGAGCATCGCGACACGCCGGATGTGCGCGGCATGCTCGCCCGGGTGGCACACCTGGTGAAGGTCGAGGAGAAGTAGTACTCAGTACTCAGTACAAGGAAGAAAATGACCGAGAAACAAACGAAACTCCAACTCCACCACTTGAAGCCTGCGCCGAGCTCCAGGAAGGCCAAGATCCGGGTGGGTCGCGGTGAGGGGGGCAGGCGCGGCAAGACCGCCGGACGCGGCACCAAAGGGCTGAATGCTCGCAGCAAGCTCCGGCCCGGCTTCGAGGGCGGCCAAACCCCGCTGGCCAGACGGCTCCCCAAACTGCGCGGGTTCAACAATCCGAACAAGGAGTACTTCGCGGTGGTCAACGTCGATCGACTGAACGACTTCAGGGCGAAGACCACCGTCACGCCCGACGACCTCCGCGACCGGGGCTTGGTGAAGAAGCGCGGTCGGGTGAAGGTGCTGGCAGAGGGCGATATCGCCAAACCCCTCACGGTCCGGGCTCATGCGTTCAGCAGGAAGGCCGTTGCCAAGATCGAAGCGGCGGGAGGTACTGCGGAGGTCATCGAATAGGAGCCATAAGTGGTTCAGTCGTCGGCTATCAGTAATGTAGGGAGCCGTGTGCTCGAACCGACGACTACCACCGGCAACTGAGAACCGAAAACTGACAACTGAGGACTGAGAACTCTTCATGCTTTCCATCTACCGCTACATGTTCAAGATCCCGGACCTTCGCCGGAAGATCCTGTTCACGCTGGCCATGTTTGCCGTGTACCGGTTGGGTACTGCCATCCCGGTGCCGGGTGTCGATCTCAACGCCGTCGAGGAACTGGCCGCGTCCTCGGAGTCGGCAGGAATCATCGGCCTGTTGAATCTCTTCTCCGGCGGTGCGCTCGAGCGGTTCTCGGTCTTCAGTCTCGGCATCATGCCCTACATCACCTCGAGCATCATCATGCAGTTGCTGGCCGTGGTGATCCCCCGGTTGCAGCGCCTGCAGGACGAGGGTGAGTCGGGTCGCAAGATCATTACCCAGTGGACCCGCTACCTCACCGTGGTGCTGGCCTTGCTGCAGTCGACCGGTATTACCTACCTCTTCAGCCGCGGCTCCCTAACGGGCGGGATTCTGCTGATCGCCCCCGAGGACTACACCGCGCCGCGGGTGGCTCTGATCGTGCTGACGATGACGGCCGGTACCGCGTTCATCATGTGGATCGGCGAGCTGATCACCCAGCGCGGAGTTGGAAACGGCATGTCCCTGGTGATCTTCGTTTCCATTGTGAGTCAGCTGCCGGCCAGTTTCGCGGTGATCTACGCCGGCACCATTGGCGCCGGTCGACCGGGCGGTGGGCTGATCTTCAGTGTCTTCATCGTGATGTTCTTGGTGATGATCGCCGGGATCATCTACGTGGAGCAGGGACAACGACGGATCCCGATTCAGTTTGCCAAGCGCGTGCGGGGACGGCGCGTCATGGGCGGGCAGAGCACCTATATTCCGCTAAAAGTGAACACCGCCGGCGTGATTCCGGTGATCTTCGCTACCAGCATGATGTACTTCCCGGTGCTGATTGCGACCGCCATCCCAACCGATGCAGGTGGGTTCATGACCAGCGTTCGCAACTGGATCGATATCAACATCGGAAACAGTCAAGGCGTCAGTACGTTCTACATATTCCTACTGTTCGTATTGATCATCTTCTTCACCTACTTCTACACCGCGATCCAGTTCGATCCGGTTCGGCAAGCAGAGATGATCCAACGCCAGGGCGGCTTCGTGCCCGGCGTGCGTCCCGGCAGCCAAACGGCCCGGCATCTGGAGCACATCCTCAACCGAATAACGTTGCCGGGGTCTCTCTTCCTCGGCATCGTGGCCATCCTCCCCTCTATCGGCGGCGCCATTTGGGACGTCAGTGTTGGTTTTGGGGGTGTGTCGATCCTCATCGTCGTGGGGGTTGCCCTCGAGACGATGAAGCAGATCGAAAGCCAGTTGACGATGCGGAACTACGAAGGGTTCTTGACGTGAGCGAAGCTCACGTCAAGACGAACGCCAAATACCGGGTGCCGGGTGCGTGTCGGGCGAAGCGAGACACCAGTTGATCACCATCAAGAGCCGTCGAGAATTCGAGAAGATGGCGGTGGCCGGCCGAACCGTGGCCACCGTGTTGAAGACCGTCAAGCAAGCCGGGGTTCCCGGTGTCACATTGAAGGAGCTCGATGCGATCGCCGCCGAGGTGATCCGGGCCGGCGGTTGCACGCCTTCCTTCCTGGGATACCACGGCTATCCCGCCAACATCTGCACATCGCCCAACTCGGTGATCGTGCACGGTATACCTTCCGACTACCGGCTCGTGGAGGGTGACATTCTGTCGGTCGACGCCGGTGCCATCTTCGAAGGCTTCCACGGCGATGCGGCGATCACTTTCCCGATTGGGGAAACCTCGCCGGAGGCTCAACTATTGATCGACACAACCGAGCGAGCGCTGGCGGCGGGCATCGCCCAGGTGAAGGCCGGGGCACGACTAGGCGACATCGGCCATGCCGTCGAGAGCGAGGCAAACGTGCACGGTTTTGGGGTGGTGCGAGAGTACGTTGGGCACGGCATTGGTCGACAGATGCACGAGGACCCGCAGGTCCCCAACTACGGCAAACCGGGTACGGGTACCAAACTCAAGAAGGGGATGGCCATCTGTATCGAGCCGATGTTCAATCTCGGTGGGCACGAGACCTTTGTTGATCCGGACGGCTGGACGGTGGCAACCGCGGACGGGAGCTTGTCGGCACACTTCGAGCACACGATCGCAGTGACGGACAAGGGCCCGAGGGTGATGACGCTCCTGGAAGCCACCGAGGACGATTTGGTCGTAACGCCCGCAGGTGGCTAGTCTTGTCTCCTCGGGTCCGCTGGGGCCCGTCTCAGGGTGCCCGTGCTGAAGAGCGTTCGCGCGATTCGGGCGCGGCGAACCGTCATCTAACCCGCCCGGAACTGGCGTCTGGACCGGTAGAAGACGGCCCGGAGGCGTCCCGCTGCGGGCGGATCGGCCGAGAATGAGTTGGAGACAGTCATGAAGGTCCGTCCTTCGACAAAGAAGATGTGCGAGAAGTGCCGGATCATTCGGCGGCACGGTCGCGTTTGGGTGATCTGCTCCAATCCAAGGCACAAGCAGCGTCAGGGGTAGTTTGATGGCTCGTATTTCAGGGGTGGATCTTCCTCGCGAGAAGAGACTGGAAATCGCTCTCACCTATATCTACGGCGTCGGGCAGACCCGGGCCCACCAGGTATGCGACAACCTCGACATCGATCGGGGGACGAAGGTGCGGGACCTCACCGACGACGAAGTGGTGCGGATCCGCCGGTTCCTCGATCAGAATTTTCAGGTCGAGGGTGACCTACGCCGGGAAGTGGCCCAGAACATCAAACGGAAGGTTGAGATCGGTTCCTACCAGGGAGTTCGTCACCGCCGGGGACTCCCGGTGCGCGGGCAGCGCACCCACACCAACGCTCGAACCCGCAAGGGTCGCCGAATGGCCATTGCCGGCAAGAAGAAGGTCACGAAGTAGGGGTTTGAAGTTGGCAGAGCAGCAACCAAAACGCGTTCGCCGTCGCGAACGGAAGAACATCAGCCACGGGCAGGCGCATATCACCGCCAGCTTCAACAACACGATCATCAACATCACGGATGTGGCGGGAAACACGATCGTGTGGACTTCCGGTGGCTCGGTAGGTTTCAAGGGATCCCGCAAATCAACCCCCTATGCGGCGCAGGTCGCCGCTGAAGAGGCGGCCCGG
The DNA here is from genome assembly GCA_002403855.1 of Acidimicrobiia bacterium UBA4744. Taxonomy (GTDB): domain Bacteria; phylum Actinomycetota; class Acidimicrobiia; order Spongiisociales; family UBA4744; genus UBA4744. The sequence continues at coordinate 63,657 of DHIO01000028.1, read as the reverse complement.
CAGGCCGGAGAGCACGGGGTTCGCAAACTCGACGTGATCGTCTCCGGAAACGGGGGAGGGCGAGAGACCGCGGTTCGCACCCTGCAAAACATGGGTATGGAGATCTCGGGAATCAGGGATATCACCCCCATCCCGCACAACGGGGTCCGTCTGAAGAAACGCCGGAGAGGTTGAGGATGGCACGATACACAGGGCCAACGCACAAGCAATGCCGCCGGGCACGACAGCCGCTTTGTCAGTCCAAGAAGTGTGCCGTCGACAAGCGGCCGTACCCTCCTGGTGAGCATGGGCGCGGCCGTGTCCGGGAAAGCGACTACCTCGTTCAGTTGCGTGAGAAGCAGAAGCTGCGAGCGATGTACGGTGTGCTGGAACGGCAGTTCCGCCGCTACTACAAGNNCATTTCCAGGTGAACGGCCAGAAGGTAGATATCCCGTCGTATCAGGTTCGGGCCGGAGATGTGGTCGCGCTCAAAGAGCGCAGCCGCGACCTGATCATCGTGCAGCATTCCATCGACACGCTCGATCACACGTTGCCGGAATGGCTCGACGTCAACGCAGACGATCGAAAGATCGCCGTGCTCGAATTGCCGAACCGGGCTCAGATCGACACCCCGGTCCAGGAACAGCTCATCGNNTCGCGGTTCATTGTTGAACCGCTCGAGCCCGGCTTCGGCTACACCCTCGGCAACACGTTGCGGCGCACACTGCTGTCCCGGATTCCGGGTGCTGCGGTCACGTCGTTGCAGATTGAAGCAGTGCAGCACGAGTTCACGACCATTCCCGGCGTCGTTGAGGATGTCGTCGACCTCATCCTCAACATCAAGCAGGTGGTTGTCAGGACTGAGGAGAATGAGCCGCAGACGCTCTACCTGTCGGCCAAGGGGGCCGGGGAGGTCAAGGCCGGAGACATAAAGAGCCCGGCCGGCGTTGAGGTCGTCAACCCGGACCTGCACATAGCCACACTGTCGGCGGGGGGCCAACTCGAGATCGAACTAACCGTCGAGCGAGGCGTGGGCTACCGGACGGCCGAGAAGAACAAGGCGGGGGATGTCATCGGAGTCTTGCCGATCGACTCGATCTTCTCGCCCGTTCGGAAAGTCTCGTACCAGGTGGAGAGCACCCAGGTGGGCCAGATGACCAACTTCGACCGTCTTGTTCTCGATGTCGACACAAACGGTGCGGTCGAACCCGGAGAAGCCGTGTCCTCGGCGGGAAAGACGCTGAGGGAACTGCTGGGACTGTTTGCCGACATGGGTGAGGGAGTGGGCCTCGAACTAGGCGACGTAGCCGTGGCGGAATCGACCTCCCCCGACCTCGATCTTCCCATCGAGGCGCTCGACCTCTCCGAGCGTCCCCGCAACTGTCTGCGCCGCGCTCAGATCAAGACGGTGGGTGAGCTGGTCGTGAAAAGCCCGGATGATCTGCTGAATATCACCAACTTCGGCCAGAAGAGTCTCGAAGAAGTGACGGCCAAACTCGACGAACTCGGCTTGAGCCTCCACTCGGTGCAGGACGAGGAGGTCGAGTAGTGCCGCGTCCCCGCAAAGGCCCTCGCCTGGGGGGCGGTCCGTCCCAGGAGAAAGCCATGTTGGCCAATCTGGCCGGGTCGCTTTTCTGGGAGGAGAAGGTGACGACCACCGTCACCCGGGCCAAAGCGGTGCGGCCGCTGGCCGAGAAGCTGATCACCAAGGCGCGCAAGGGAGACCTGCATTCGCGTCGCTCCGTGTTGAGACTCATCGAGGACGCCGAGATCGTCACGAAGCTGTTCGACGACATCGCCCCCCGCTACGCCGAACGCCCGGGCGGGTATACGCGCGTGGTGCGGGTAGGTCCACGCAGAGGCGACAACGCCGAGATGGCAGTGATCGAACTCGTCTGAGCTTGCNNGAAACCTGATACCCGAAACCCTGATGACTGATCTCCGTTTCACCCATCTCCGCGAGCTCTTGGAGGCTCACCACCCCGTTGACACCCGCGAGGCGGGCTACCAGGAGGCCATGCTGGGTCTGCTCGACAGCGATCGCGATGCCCTTTCCCGCCACCATTTCGATCCTGGCCATTTCACCGCCAGCGGTTTCGTGCTGTCGCCCGACCGCACTTCGGTCCTGTTGGTACATCACGCCAAGCTCGACAAATGGCTGCAGCCTGGTGGGCATGTCGAGCCGGAAGATGCCGGCCTCGAGTCGGCCGCCCGCCGGGAGGTTGCCGAGGAGACCGGCGTTGCCGATCTGGGTTCGATGGGGTTGGTCGACATCGATATTCATCAGTTCCCGGCGCGCGGGAGCGAACCGGCGCACGACCACCTCGATGTGCGGTTCGGATTCCGCTCGGGGACGCACCTGGTCGAGGCCGGCGAAGGAGCTGTCGGCGTCCGCTGGTTTCCTCTCGACGAAGTGGCAAGCTGGCACGATCGTCCCAGTCTCAGCCGTCCGGCCCACAAACTGTTGGCAACGAGTACCTAGTACCTGGTACCTGGTACCTGGNNCTGGTACCTGGTACCTGGTACCCAATACTGAGTACTACCCTCCGCGCATGCTGTTCAACCAGATGATCAGGGCGGCCCGGCTCGACAAGAAGCTCTACACGGAGCTCTTCTTCGACAGCTACGCCACGGGAAACTCCGTTTTGGCCGTCGCGTTGGTCTACGGGCTGATCTACCTCGGCATCATCGCCGGCTCAATCGTCGGATTTGATCTGATTCGAATGCTCTGGTTCATGCTCGGCGGACTGGTCGGCTGGCTGGTGCTGGCGGGAGGACTGTGGCTGGCTGCCACGAAGCTCTTCCAGGGGCAGGGAGCCTTTGCCACGGCTCTGCGACTGACCGGGTTCTCTCATACTCCGCTGCTGCTCCTGATCGGTGCGTTCTTCGTACCCTCGGGATTCACCCAGCTGGTCATCTTCGTTGCGCTCGTGTGGTTCGGTGCCAGCCTGGCCGTGGCTGCGCAGGCGATATTCGATCTTGATCTGCGCCAGGCCGCCCTCTCGGCTGTCATGGCCATTGCCGTTTGGTGGGTCCTTCAGTTGATCGGCATCGGGGGGGACCTCGCCCCGATTTTCCGATTCTTCTAGGACGGTCTTTTCATCCCATGCCCACCTACCGGCTCGACTTCGGATACGACGGTTCCGGATTCCACGGGTACGCTGTGCAGGCCGGCGTCCGTACCGTCCAGGCAGTTCTGGAAGAGGCTCTGTTCAGGATCACCGGCCCCGTCACCACTGTGGTGGCCGGAAGGACCGACGCGGGAGTCCATACCCGCGGCCAGGTGGTGAGCTTCTGGTGCGACCGGGAGTTGGATACGGAGCGAACAGCCCGATCCCTCAACAAGATGGTGGGCGATGAGATGGTCGTGCGGTCCTGTCGGGTAGTCCCCGACGACTTCGACGCCCGTTTCTCGGCCCGGTCGCGCACGTACCGATATCGGGTGGTGAACAACCCGCTACTCGACCCTCTCGAGCGCCATGTGGTCTGGCATGTTCCCCATCCCCTGGATCTGGACGCGATGAATGCTGCGGCTTCTCATTTCATCGGTTTGCATGACTTTGCGTCGTTCTGCCGCCGAGCGGAGGGGAGGTCTACCGAACGGACCGTGCTCCGGGCGCAGTGGGAGGCGGTAGATGGTCACCTGGTTTTCGACGTTTGCGCCACCTCGTTCTGCCGTCAGATGGTGCGCTCCCTGGTAGCCGTGTGTGTGGACGCCGGGCGCGGCAAGCTCGACCCCCACACGGTTCCGGATATCATTGCCGCCCGGGATCGCAACGCGGCCCGCGGTGCTGCTCCCCCGCACGGCTTGATCTTGTGGGAGGTGAAGTATTGAGCAAGGAGTCAAAGATCCACCCGGAGGTGGTTCTCTTCGACGCCGGCGGAACCCTCGTTCTCATCGACCCCGAACGGTTCAATGCTTTCCTGGCGAGATGGGATCTTCCTGCCATATCTGCCGATCGCCTGACCCGGGCCCACTATCGGGCCATGGCCGAGTATGCCGATCGGCTTGCAGCAGGCGAACCCCGAGTATTCCGCTGGTGGGTGGAGCGTTTCTTCGACCTGGCCGGTGCCGATCTGTCACCCGACATGGCCACTGCGTTCGGTGGTGGCAAGGGTATGTGGAACCACCCCCTCCCCGGCGCTCGGGACGTGGTGAAAGGGCTCCGGGAGGACGGGTACCGGGTGGGAGTGGTCTCCAACTCCGACGGTACCGTCGCCGATGCTCTGGACACAGCGGGGTTCGGTGGCTTGTTCGAGCTGATCATCGACAGCGGGAACGTCGGCGTGTCAAAACCGGATCCCGCCATCTTTGGTGTGGCACTGGATGAGCTGGCCGTGCCTGCCGACAGAGTCTGGTACGTGGGTGATTCCCATTTCCACGACGTGGGAGGTGCCCGGGCCGCCGGGCTGCAGGCGGCCGTGCTGATCGATCCGCTTGGGCTGGGACCACCTGATCAGCTCTCGGTGAGATCGATCGCCGGGCTACCCGATCTGGTGAAGACTGGACGTCACTAGCCGACTATCCATAGAGGTAGGTCTCGGGCGGTCGAATCGTGCGAAGGGAGGACGCGCCGCCGGCCACACGGGAGGAGGGCACCTGCGACACAGAACCGGCCGGGGCGACTTGCCCATAGTGCCCGTCCTCGCCTACTATGTTGCTGCCCCGGCATCCCGGGGCTCCTTTCTCGCGAGGTTCAGATGAGGCTGCAAAAGACGTATTCGCCCAAAGCGGACGACGTTCGCCGGGAATGGTTCGTGGTCGATGCCGCCGACCTGCCGCTGGGTCGTTTGGCCTCAGAGATAGCCCGGATACTCCGCGGCAAACACAAGCCGATCGTGGCGCCCCACGTCGACACGGGGGACTTCGTGGTGGTCATCAACGCAGAGAAGGTGGCCGTGACGTCGGACAAGAGCCAGAGCAAGATCTACTACCGACACTCCGGCTACCCGGGTGGCCTCAGGGAAGAGAGCTTCGAGTCGCTTCGCCAACGTCGCCCAGAAGCCATCATCGAAAGGGCCGTTCGCGGCATGCTCCCCAAGAACCGGTTGGGTCGCCAGATGCTTCGCAAGCTCAAGGTATACGCCGGATCCGAGCATCCCCACCGGGCTCAATCGCCGCAACCGCTCGAATTCAAGATCCGAAAGGTGGACCTTTGATGCCAGCTCCGCTCGTCCAGGCAACCGGACGCCGCAAGGAATCGGTGGCCCGCGTCCGTCTGTACGACGGAACCGGCCGCGTCGTCCTCAACGGCAGAGCCCTCGAGGAGTATTTCCCGGCTATGGCGCAACGCCTCCGGGTGCTGGAACCCCTACGGGTCGCCACCGCCGAGGGCCGGTTTGACGTTCATGCGAGCCTCCACGGTGGCGGCACCACCGGTCAGTCGGATGCCCTCCGCCTCGGTATTGCCCGAGCGCTGGTCACCATCGACCCCGATCTGCGTTCGACGCTCAAGCGAGGCGGATTCCTACGGCGTGACGCGAGGCGGGTGGAGCGCAAGAAGTACGGCCTCCGCAAGGCTCGCCGGGCGCCTCAGTACACCAAGCGCTGAGGCATGCTCCCGGCAGAAGGCGGCAGGCTCTTCGGAACCGATGGGATCCGTGGCCGCGCCAACGTCGAATTGACCGCCGACCTGGCCCTTGCCGTCGGTCGCGCCGCCGGGGAGATGATTCCTGCCGGGCAGGTAATGGTCGGCCGTGACACACGGCGATCGGGTGAGATGCTGTCGAGCGCACTACAGGCGGGCTTCCACTCGGTCGGTGTCGATACCGTTGATGTCGGGGTTCTGCCCGCGGGTGGTATCGCCTTTCTCACAGGAGACACCCGGTCGTCGATGGGCGTCGTCGTGTCCGCATCCCACAACCCGAGTGCCGACAACGGCATCAAGCTCCTCGACCGCGATGGCTCCAAACTCTCTGACGAGGAGGAAGACCGAATCGAACAACGCATCCGGCGCGGGGCGCCGTGGAAAACTGCCCTCGATGAAGGCATTGGTACCAGGTTCAACATGGCCGAGGCGGAGGAACGCTATCTGGGGCATCTGCGCGAGTCGATGCCGTACACGCTGCGGGGGATCTCCCTCGTGCTGGACTGTGCCAACGGGGCCGCTCACCGGGTGGCGCCGGAATTGTTCCGCCGGCTCAAGGCCGAGGTCGATGTCTTTGCGGCCGAGCCGGACGGAACCAACATCAACGACGGGTGTGGAGCCACGCATCCTCGCTTTCTCGCGGATCACGCCAACGGACGTCTCGGGTTTGCTTTCGACGGCGACGCTGATCGCCTCATCGCCGTCGATGAAGATGGGGCCACGGCCAACGGCGATGTGGTGATGGCTGTGATTGCCCGCCACATGAAGGAAGCAGGTCGTCTGAAGAACAACCTCGTCGTCTCTACGGTGATGGCCAACCTGGGATTCCGGAGAGCGATGGAGCGACTCGAAATCGACGTGATCGAAACCCAGGTCGGCGACCGCTACGTCCTCGAAGCAATGCGCCGGCACAAGGCGGTACTCGGTGGGGAACAATCCGGTCATGTGATCCTCGCCGATCGCGCGACGACGGGCGACGGCTTGCTCACCGCCGTGCGCTTGCTCGAGGTCATGGCCTCCAGCGGCAAGGAACTGCGAGAGCTGAGAGCAGAAACCATCACCGAGTATCCGCAGGTGCTGCGCAATGTTCGCGTCGCCGACAAGCACAGACTCGCCGACGCCGAGCTTCTGTGGGCTGCGGTACGGGATGCCGAGAGGCGCCTCAACCGCGACGGACGCATCCTGGTGCGCGCCTCGGGCACCGAATCGTTGGTGCGGGTGATGGTGGAAGCCGCTTCCAGAGCCGAAGCAGCGGATATTGCCGACGAGTTGGTCGAGATCAGTCGCGGCGAGCTGGGCCTGCCCGCCGAAGGCTGAAGTCCTCTCGATCGGCTAGTCTCCAACCCGACAACTGACTGGGACGGAGTCAACCGAAGCGCCCGACCCTCGCCCGACGCAGTCCTGGTGAGGGTGACGAGGAAGAGGGACTATCGAAGTTTCGGCGGATGCCTTCTCGGCAACCACGGTCGTGACGGTGCGGAGCAAAATCCGGGGGTGACCCCGGCGACAAAGGCCACACCGGTGTGGGCGGATCCTGGATGGGAACCGCATTCCTTCCCGGTCTCCTCAGAGAGCTAAGGAGACTGCCATGTGCGGCATAGTCGGCTACGTCGGTCCGCGCAACGCCCAAGAGGTTCTGGTGTCGTCGCTGCGACGCCTCGAATACCGCGGATACGACTCGGCGGGAATTGCGATCACCGGTAACGGTCGAATCGGAGTTCGGAAATCGGCCGGAAAACTGCAACGTCTCGACGACGTGCTCGCAGAGCAACCGCTCACCGGGAATGTGGGGATAGGACACACTCGCTGGGCCACCCACGGGGTGCCGAACGACCTCAACGCTCACCCTCATCTCGATTCCTCCGGCGATTTCGTGCTGGTCCACAACGGGATCATCGAGAATTTCCTGCCGCTGAAGGAACAGCTGCTCGAAGAGGGTCACCGGTTCCGGTCGGACACCGACACCGAGGTTCTCGTCCATCTCGTCGCCGACGAGTACGACGGGGACCTGATCGAGGCAGTTCGGCGGTCCATCGGGCGGGCCAAAGGCGCTTATGCATTGGTCGTCATGAGCTCGCGTGAGCCCGGTCGCATCGTGGCGGCCCGCATGATCAGCCCGCTGGTGGTCGGTTTCGGCGAGGGGGAGACGTTCCTGGCATCAGACATCCCGGCGATCCTGCCGTACACCCGGTCGGTGTTGGTGATCAACGACGGGGAAATGGTCGATATCACCCCGGATGGGGCGACGGTGCAGACCATGGCGGGAGAGGTCATCGAACGGGAACCGATGGAAGTGTCCTGGGACGCCGGCCAGGCGGAGAAAGGTGGCTACCCGCATTTCATGCTGAAAGAGATCTACGAGCAACCCGGCGTGATCGAGGAGACATTGCGCGGCCGTCTGCAGCCCGACGGTACGGCCGTCCTCGAGGGAGTCGACTTACCCGATGGGTTTGTCGCCGGACTCGACAAGGTGTGGATCACGGCGTGCGGCACGGCATACCACGCGGGTCTCGTCGGTCGCGATGTACTGGAAAAGGCACTGCGCATCCCGATCGAGATCGACTACGCCCACGAGTTGCGGTACCGGGACCCGCTGATTCGCCGGGGGACACTGACGATCGCCATCAGCCAATCGGGCGAAACGGCGGACACCCTTGCCGCCGGCCGATTGGCAACTGAACTTGGTTCGCGGATGCTGGCGCTCACCAACGTGGTGGGCAGCACCCTCAGCCGGGATGCCGCCGACATCCTCTATACCCGGGCCGGTCCGGAGATCGCAGTAGCATCGACCAAGGCCTACACGGCCATGCTGATCGGCACCTACTTGCTGGCACTGCGGCTTGGTGTCGACCGGGGTACGGTCACCCGGGACGGTGCCGTCCAACTTGCCGGCGAACTGCGGGCACTACCCGACAAGGCCAACCGGGTATTGAGGATGGATGCCGATATCGCCGCCATCGCCGGCCGAATTGCCGGAATCGATGACATCTACTTCATCGGCCGGGGTCTCGACTACGCGGTTGCCACCGAAGGCTCCTTGAAGCTGAAGGAGATTTCCTATATGCATTCCGAGGCGATGCCGGCCGGTGAGCTCAAACACGGGACCCTGGCCTTGATCACCGACGGAACTCCGGTGGTGGTCGTGCTCACTCAGTCGCATCTCTACGACAAGACCATCTCGGGATTGCAGGAAGTGAAAGCACGCGGCGCCAACGTTGTGGCGGTGGCCTACGAGGACGACACGGAAGTTGCCAAATACGCCGACCATGTCCTGCGGATTCCCCGCACGATCGACTTCCTGAGCCCGGTCCTGTCGATCATCCCCCTTCAGCTGCTCGCCTACCACGTGGCCAAGGAGCTGGGGCACGACATCGATATGCCTCGCAACCTGGCGAAGAGCGTGACCGTGGAATAGCCGGTGGCGGGTAGGTTGGCGCCATGCGCATCATCGGATTGGGTGTCGACCTGGCCGAGATCGAGCGAGTCCGGGCGCTGCTCGAGAAGTATGAACAGTTTCCCGAGCGGGTGTTCACCGAGCACGAACGATCGTACGCGTCCCGGTTTGCCAGGCCCGCCCGCCGGTATGCAGCCCGCTTCGCCGGCAAGGAAGCCGTCATGAAGAGCATGGGAACCGGCTGGCGGTCGATTCGCTGGCAGGACATCGAGATCACCGGGGGAGGTGCCCCTCGCGTCAACCTCTTTCGAACGGCCAGGGCCCGGGCGGATCAACTCGGTGTGACCGAGGTACTGGTGACCATCACTCACACCGACGAAACGGCGATGGTGGTCGCCGTCGCGGTTGGAGAGCATTGAGGCGAGCTTCGCTCGGTTTCAGGTTTCAGGTCTCGAGGTTTCAGGTTGTTGCTAGTTGGCTCTCTTCACGTGTCCGCTACGAAGACGAGCCGGCGAGCACCCAGCCGGAAATCGAGGCTGGTTTCCGGGTCGATGGCCCGTACCTTCATGAACCCGGCCGACGTGAGCATGTTGACCACCTGGGCATACGTGTACAGACGGATCGACATCTCCTTGCTCGTCGTTCGGCCCTCCGTCAGGAACGTCCACGTTGCACGGATGTGTCCGGTCGTGTGATCCCACTCCCTTTCTTCGAGCACCAGTTGCTTGCCGACCCGTTGCCAGCTCCGCGGCTGAAACACCGGAAGGACCGTTTCGACGGTGTGGCCTTCGAGCAAATATCGACCGCCGGGCCGCAGGACGCGGGCGACCGCTTCCAGGAACTCCTGGTTGCCGGCGTCGTCGAAGTATCCGAAGCTTCCCCACCAGCACACGACTCCGTCGAACTCTTCGTTCCACGGCAGGTCCCGCATGTCGCGTTGCTCCCAGCCTATGGACAAACCGGCAGCAGCGGCAGCTCGCCGGGCGAGGTCGAGCAGTGCGGACGATTGATCGACTCCGGTCACTTGATAGCCACGCTCGGCCAGCCGCCGTGCGATTCGTCCTTCTCCACAGGGAACATCCAGGATCTTGCTGCGGGTCCCGAGGCAGCTTTCGATGAGGTCGGTTTGTTCGGCACTCTCCACTGCCGTCCAATACGCGGGGTGGAGGTCGATCCAGTCGCCCTCGAAGAATTCCTGCCACCACTCCATGGGCCCAAGCTAGCGGCGCGAGCAATGTTCCAGGTTCCAGGTTCCAGGNNTCAGGTTCCAGGTTTCAGGTTGTTGCCTGACGACTGACGACGCCCTACTGCCGTTAGCATTCCTGCCGTGGTCTTTCGATGAAACCTGTCATCACTCCTGAGGAATCGGCGCGGCTGGACGCCGCCGCCACGGATCCGGTCGAGACTCTGATGGAGCGGGCCGGTCTGGCCGTAGCCCTGGCCGCCGTGGCCATGGGCGCCACCTACGGTCGGCGGGTGGTAGTACTGGCCGGCCCGGGCAACAACGGGGGCGATGGGTACGTAGCGGCTCGGTACCTCGTGCAGCGGGGCGTAGCAGTCGAGGTGCGTGCGCTGACACGTCCGAAGTCGGCGGTCGCCGCCTGGGCGTGTCAAGGGGCCCTCGCGGCCGGCGTGCCGGTGCGGGATCTAGGGGAGCCGGCTCAGGCCGACCTGGTGATCGACGCGCTCTTTGGCGCCGGCTTCCGCGGAGGTCTTCCCGATCAGGTCGCCCCCTGGGCCGCCACGGAAGTTCCGGTGCTTGCAGTTGACATTCCCAGCGGTCTGGACGCGGCCACCGGACAGGCGGCCGGACCGGTTTTCCGCGCAGACCGGACTGTGACATTCCATGCCCTCAAGGTCGGGCACCTCATCAACCAAGGGCCCGATCTCTGTGGGCGGGTCCAGGTTTCCGATATTGGACTCGTCGGCGGCGAGGGGGAGTTTCTGGTGTGCGAGGAATCCGACGCCCCCCGCCCCCTGCGTCACCGACACGCCCACAAATGGTCGAGTGGCTCGGTGGCCGTCGTTGGTGGGTCGGAAGGTTTGACCGGAGCAGCCCACCTGGCGGCTCGCAGCGCGCTGAAGGGCGGGGCGGGATCCGTCACCATTGTCTGTCCGGCCGCGCTCCAACCCCTCTACGCGGGAATGGCCGCCGAGATCATGACGGCCGGAATCGGAGATGGAAACTCCTTTGCTCCGGCTGATGTTCCCGCTGTGCTGGGTACCGTGGCTCGCTACGACGTGGTCGCCCTCGGGCCGGGGCTGGGAGGCGGGCAAGAGAGCTTCGTTGCGGGCCTCCTGGAAGGCTGGGAGGGCCCGCTGGTCATCGATGCGGACGGCATCAATGCCCTGGCCGGCCCCCAAACCCTCTCTGACAGAGCCTTCCCCACGCTGATCACTCCACACGTGGGTGAGTTCCGCCGCCTCACCGGTACCGAGGCGAGCTACCAGAGCGCCCGGGACCTGACCGCCGCAACCGGCGCGGTCGTTCTCCTCAAGGGATCGCCGACATTCGTGGCAGGGGAGGGTTTGTGGGCGATAACCAGCGGTGGGGTAGAACTGGCCACCATCGGCACGGGTGATGTGCTGACGGGACTGGTGGCGGCCTTGTGGGCGCGCGGGCTCGATCCCGAGTCTGCGGCTCGCTCGGGCGCGTACTGGCATGGAAGGGCAGGTGCGGCGATTGTCGAGCGTGGCACCGTGACGGCCGAGGTGCTGGCCTCCGAGATTAGCAGGTTCGCATGGTGAGACCATCTTGGGTCGAGATCGACCTGGACGCCATTGCTCACAATGTCCGGCTCTTGGCCGGCATCGCAGCTCCGGCCCTTCTGTGCGCCGTCGTCAAGGCCGACGGTTACGGGCACGGGGATGTTCCGGTGGCCGAAGCTGCGCTGGAGGCCGGAGCGCCCATGCTGGCGGTGGCGCTGGTAGAGGAGGCCGTCCGGCTGCGGGAAGCCGGTATCGAAGCGCCGATTCTCTTGCTCTCCGAACCCCCTGCGCCGTCCGCCGGCGAAGTGGTTGCATGGGATCTGATCCCTACCGTCTACACCGCTGGTTTTGCCAGAGCGTTGAGTGAGGCCGCCGACCAACCGGTGGGAGTTCATCTGAAGATAGACACCGGTATGCATCGAGTCGGGGCCGCCGTCGCCGACGCCAAAGACCTGGTGGCGGCCATCGTGGCCGACCCTCGGCTGGAGCTGGGCGGCGTCTGGACCCATTTTGCGGTAGCCGAAGAGGATGCGGTGTTCACCCGGCAACAGCTGGAGACGTTCAATGGCTTCATCGAGATGCTGGGCAGCGTCGGGGTCGACGTTCCGGTGCGGCACGCGGCCAACACCGCAGCGACGTTGCTCTACCCCGAAGCGCGGCTCGATCTCGTACGGGTCGGGATCGGCATCTACGGGCAGCGCCCGGCACCCGGGATGGTTCCGGAACTGGATCTGCGGCCGGCCATGAAGGTCGTATCTCACGTCTCAATGGTGCGGCGCCATCCGGCCGGCACGCGCCCATCGTACGGGCGCCGCAAGGCCCTTCCGGAGGAGGCCCACGTGGCCACGGTCCCGGTGGGATATGCCGATGGTCTACCGCGAGCACTCGGCGCCCACGGAGGTGAAGTCCTGATCGGAGGCAGGCGTCACCCTCTGGCCGGAACAGTCACCATGGACCAGATCGTGGTCGATGTTGGCGACGATCTGGTGGAAGTCGGCGATGAGGTGGTTCTCCTCGGTTCGCAAGGCGCCGAGACGGTATCGGCCGACCAGTGGGCCGAACATCTCGACACCATCTCCTATGAGGTTGTGTGCCAGATCGGGCCGCGCCTGCCACGCCGGTATCTGCCATGACCATCACCTCTATCCCCGGAATCGAGGTCGGGCACTGGACCGATCCGGTGGCCATGACCGGGTGCACCGTCGTCGTAGTTCCGGAGCCAAACGTGGCTGCGGTCGAGATCCGCGGCGCAGCGCCGGGAAGTCGGGAAACCGCCCTACTGGCGCCGGGCATGCGAGTCGAGACCGTGCAGGCAATCCTCCTGGCCGGGGGGAGCGCCTTCGGGTTGGCGGCCGCTGAGGGCGTGATGGCAGAACTGGAAAGGGAGGGGAGGGGCCACCCGACTCCGGTCGGACCCATACCCATCGTCCCGGGCGCCGTCATCTTCGACTTGTTGATGGGCGATCCCGCCGTCCGGCCCGGTCCGGAACAGGGAGCGGCTGCGTTCCGAAGCGCATCCGCAGATGCCGTGGAGATGGGCAATGTCGGCGCCGGTACCGGGGCGACGGTGGCCGGATGGCGGGGCCTCGAGGCCGTGACCAAAGGTGGTCTGGGATCGGCCTGCTCATCGGCGGCTGATGCCCTGGTCGGTGCCCTGGTCGTTGTCAACGCCGTCGGTGATGTCTTCACTCTGGAAGGGGAACCTTTGACGGGAGGTTCCCCGATCGGGGGGCCCCCGGCCGCCATTCCCGATGCGGCGACCAATACGACGCTGGTAGTGGTGGCTACGGATGCCCGGTTGGGACGCAACGATCTGGTACGGGTGGCCGTTCGTAGCCAGGATGCCGTGGCTGCTTGTATTCGACCGGGCCACACTCGATATGATGGCGATGCTGCCTTTGCAGTCTCCTGTGGTGACGTGGAAGCTTCGGTCGATCTAGTTGGTGAAGCCGCCTTTGTTGCCACCGGTCGAGCCATAGAAGGGGCGATGCAGGCGGTGAGACCGTTGGTGGATGAAGCGAATGGCAGAGACACGAGCAGCTGAAGAACTCGAGCGCTTGGCCGAAGTGGCCGCCGCCTGCACTGCCTGCGGGCTGGCTGCAACGCGCACCAATGTCGTGTTCGGAGACGGCAGCGCCTCCGCACGCGTGATGTTCGTCGGCGAAGGACCAGGCCGGAATGAGGATCTCGAGGGCGTACCGTTTGTGGGGGCCGCCGGTCGACTGCTCAACCAGCTACTGTCTGAGATCGGCCTGCAACGGTCCGACACCTACATTGCCAACGTGGTCAAATGCCGTCCGCCCGGCAATCGTGATCCGCGACCAGACGAGATTTCTGCCTGTAAGGGCTACCTGGCCGATCAGATCCGGCTGATCAACCCGGCGGTGGTCATGACGCTCGGCAACTTCGCTACCAAGCTGCTGCTCAAGGAAGAACGGGGGATCACCCGGTTGCGAGGGCGGGCCTATCCGTGGTGGAACCGAGTAGTGATCCCCACCTTCCATCCCGCCGCGGCGCTCAGGGGTGGCCCCTCGGTCCTGGCGTCGATGCAGGAGGATTTTGCATTGGTGAGGACCACGCTGGATGGCAAGTCCGAGGCCGAAGCTGAACCCGACTCTCCGGCCCAGCAGTTGGAGCTGTTTGGATGACGGTCGAACTCTCCTCGAACGGCGAAGTCGATACCCGGGCGATCGGTCGGCGCCTGGCGAGTTTTCTCGGTCGCGGCGACGTGGTGTTGCTGGCCGGCGAGCTCGGAGCCGGCAAGACGGCATTTGCCGGGGGTTTGGCGGAAGGCATGGGAATCGAAGAGCCGGTGATCAGTCCCAGCTTCATGCTCGTTCGCCGTTATGCGGGTGGATTCACTCCGCTCACGCACGCCGACGTGTACCGGTTGACGACTATGAACGAACTCGAGGACCTCGACCTCTTCGAAGAGGCTCGTGACGGGGTCTTGATTGTCGAGTGGGGCAATACGGTTGCGTCCGCGATGCCCGACGATCACCTTCGTGTCGAAATCGAAGTGACCGGCACGAACGATCGAGTGGTGCGGCTGATTCCATGCGGCGCCTGGCAGTCCCGGTCGCTCAAGGAGATGGTCGAATGAAGCTGCTCGCCATCGAAACGGCCACTCCGGCTTCATCGGTTGCGCTGGGAATCGGACGGGACGTGGTCGCTTCGGCCGAACGGGTGGAGCGTCGGGGTCATGCTGCGTTCATCGTCTCGGCCCTCGACTTCTGTTTTGATCAGGTGGGCTGGCGTCCGCACGAGCTCGATGCGATCGCCATCGACGTCGGTCCCGGTTTGTACACGGGCATTCGGGTGGGCCTTTCGACGGCTCAGGGGCTGGCGGCCGCGCTCGGCGTCCCCCTGGTTCCGCTCAGTTCACTGGATGTGATTGCCCTGCATGCCGCAACCCACCGGCGTCACGTGTGGTCTGTCGTGGATGTGCGCCGGGGTGAAGTAGCCGTGGCTTCCTATCAACCGGTGCCCGGCGGCGTGGTCAAGGATGGGCCTCCGCAGCTGGTAGAGGTAGAGCAGTTCCGGGCAATCCTGCAATCCGATCCTGAGGATGGGCTGGTGGTGGGGGATTGGGCCTCGCTGCCCGAAGGTTTCTTTCGCGGGTTGCACCGGGTGAAGAGCGGCCGACCACAGTTTCCCGCCGCCGAGGCCATGCTCGAACTGGCGGTCGGTCGGGTTGATCGGGAGGAGTTTCCTCACGCCGACGAGGTGCGACCGCTCTACTTGCGCGAACCCGACGTGACCATCAACTGGAAGCAATATCGGGAGGAGGGTCCGTGGGCGGAACAGTCACCGGCGTGATCGACATCAGACCGATGGTGCCCACCGACGTTCCCGGCGTGTTCCGCCTGGAACGCGCCACCTTTCCGCAACCCTGGTCGGAGAGAGTGTTTCAGGATGAGCTGGAACAACCCGGTCGCTCCTACTTCGTAGCCGTAGACGAGATCGGGGAGCTGGCGGGTTACGCAGGACTGCTGCAAGTGGCCGATGAAGCCCACGTGACGACCATCGCCGTGACTTCGGAGGCCCGCGGCCGCAAACTCGGAACGCGGCTGATGCTGCACCTGATCGACGCCGCGCTCGCGGGCGGTGCCAGGCACCTGACGCTCGAAGTGCGCACGTCGAATCGCTCCGCTCAGGAGCTCTACAGAAGGTTCGGCATGGCACCGGTCGGTGTCCGCAAGAGCTACTACGGAGATGAAGACGCCCTCATCATGTGGGTTCACGAGATCGATCAACCGCAATATGGTGCCCGTCTCGAGGAGATTCGGAGCACCCTGGGATGACCGTCGAACCGACCGTTCTTGCCTTCGAAACCAGTTGCGACGAGACCGCCGTGGCCGTCGTGCGCGGGACCCGCCCGCTTTCCAACGTGCTTTCGTCTCAGGTCGATCTCCATTCGCGGTTCGGCGGGGTCGTGCCGGAGGTAGCCGCCCGGGCTCACGTTGAAGCGATCCGTTCGCTCACCCACCGGGCCCTCAGCGAAGCCGGCGTACATCCCGACGACCTCGACGGTGTGGCGGCCACCCAGGGGCCCGGCCTGGTCGGCGCTCTCCTGGTTGGTTTCTCGTTTGCCAAAGCGACGGCGTGGGCGAGACAACTTCCGTTCGTGGGAGTCGATCACATGGAGGGCCATCTGTTCGCGCCCCGACTGGAGTTCGACGAATTCCAGCCGCCCGCGGTGGTCGTGCTCGCTTCCGGGGGGCACAGTCAAATCGTTCACATGCGGGACTGGGGCGACTACGAAGTGCTGGGCCGAACCATTGACGACGCAGCCGGGGAAGCATTCGACAAACTCGCCCGCTTCATGGGTCTCGGTTATCCGGGGGGCCCGGCCATCGATTTGGCTTCGAGCAATGGAGATCCTGCCACGGTTCGCTTTCCCCGCGCGCTCGGGGAGGATCGTTACAACCTGTCGTTCTCGGGACTGAAGACCTCGGTGGTGACGTTCATCAAGAATGCGTCGAGCGCCAACGAGCTCCCACCGCTGGCGGACGTGGCCGCTTCGGTCCAGGAAGCGATTGTGGACGCCCTCGTGGGCAAGACCTTCAATGCGGTCGACGACACCGGAGCCGAAATGGTGGGCGGCGGGGGTGGTGTTCTCGCCAACCGGCGGCTCCGGGTTCGCATGCAGGAAGAGGCCGACCGGCGCGGCATTCGCCTCGTGCTTCCTTCTCCGTTGCTGTGCACCGACAATGCGGCCATGATCGGCGCGGCGGGATCTCATTGGCTGTCTCAAGGCACCTACACCGCGTGGGACGGGCAAGTGGATCCTTCCATGTCGCTCGACTTCTGATGAACGGAGGCGGCTTCCGGATCGGCCGGATCTTCGGCATTCCCATCGTCATCGATACGTCGTGGTTGGTGATCTTCTTCCTGATCGTGTTCTTCTTCTGGGGAGATCTGGTCGACTATCAAAGGCGAGGATTGGTGGCGCCGGTCGACAACGCCGCACTGTGGGCTCTGGCAGTAGTCGGTGCCGCACTCTTCTTCGGCAGCGTTCTCGTTCACGAGTTGAGCCATTCGGTGGTGGCGGTACGGCGCGGGGTTCAAGTACGGCGGATCCGGCTGTTCATCTTCGGCGGCGTTTCCGAGATCGAAACTGAAGCGGCCAACCCTCAGGACGAATTCGCCATAACCATTGCCGGTCCGGCCTCCTCGTTCGTGCTGGGAGGGGCGTTCCTGGGTCTGGCAGCTTTGACCGCTGATGGTTCGGTCGTCGATCAGATCACTACCCGACTGGGGTGGATCAACCTGCTCCTGGGCGGTTTCAACCTCCTGCCCGGCTTCCCACTCGACGGCGGCCGGGTCCTGCGTTCGATCGTATGGAGGGCCACCGGTGACTACCGGCGCGCCACCAGGATCGCCGGCAACGGAGGTCGGATCATTGCCGGGCTGATGATCGCCGTTGGGGTGCTGAGCGTCTTCGTTCGCGGGGACTTCGGAGGGCTGTGGTGGATCGTTCTGGGATGGTTCCTCTTCCAAGCGGCGGGAGCCACCCTCACCCAATTGACTATCAAAGAGGGACTCACCGGGGTGGTAGCCGCCCAGTTGATGACTCGCACCCCCATCGCCGTCGACGGCAACCTCACCCTGCAGCAGGTATTCGACGACCATTTCATGGCGAAGAACGTTTCAGCGTTTCCGGTGACTCATGAGGGAAGAGTCCGAGGGCTGATTTCACTCAAGCAACTCGGCAACGTACCTCGCAGCAACTGGAGTAACGTCCTCGTGGCCGAGGTCATGCAGGTATTGAATCCCGAGGATGCGGTGAGTGCCGATACGCCTGCCGAGGAGCTTCTGGCCAAGCTCAGTGGCGCCGGACAACGGGTGGTGGTGGTCGAGGACGGGAGGTTGGTGGGGATAGTCTCACCGAGTGACGTCACGCGCTGGATGCAGCGGCAATCCCTTTCCTGATCCGGCGCCGTATGAAGGTCTGAACGAGCAGCGAAGGAGTCTCCGTGTTCGATCTAGACGTGTACCTGTGGGGTCTGGCGGCGGCCATCGGGTTCTTGACCCTGGTGTGGGTTGTCAGCCTCATCCGGAGGGACGCCAGCATCGTCGATCCCTTTTGGGGGCTCACCTTCATCGTCCTCGGTACGACGTATCGGTTTGCCAGCGATACCGAGTACGGGGCCCGCCCGGCCGTGGTGCTCGCCCTCCTGTTGATCTGGGGAGTCCGCCTGGCTGCCTACCTCTTCTGGCGGAACGCCGGCCAAGGAGAGGATTACCGCTATCAGGCCATGCGAGAGCGTCAGGGACCCAACTTCCCGGTCAAGAGTTTGTTCACCGTGTTCTGGTTGCAGGCGATCCTGGCATGGATCGTCTCGCTTCCCCTGCTGGCCGCCATCGAAGGGTCCATCCCGCTGGGAGTGTTCGACTACCTGGGCATGGCGTTTTGGGCGATCGGTTTCTACTTCGAGTCGGTTGGGGACTTCCAGCTTGCACGGTTCAAGAAGGACCCGGCCAATCGGGGCAAAGTCCTGGACTCGGGTGTTTGGCGGTACACCCGCCATCCCAACTACTTCGGCGACTTCATGGTGTGGTGGGGCTTCTTCCTGTTGGCGCTCGGGTCCGGCGGTTGGTGGTCTTTCGTGGGGCCTTTGTTGATGAGTGTCCTCCTGATGCGCGTATCGGGTGCCGCTCTCCTTGAGAAGAAGCTCACCACGTCTCGCCGGGGATACGAAGAGTACGTGCGGACGACCAACGGCTTCTTCCCCGGGCCGAAGAAGAAGTAGCCGGCGGAATATGCGTTTCGCCTCGCGAAACCTGATTTAGCACTCTGCGCTGGAGAGTGCTAGAGTTTGGCACTCGGAGCTATGGAGTGCTAACCGAAGGAGGGACTCCGCTATGAAACTCAAGCCGTTGGGTGACCGGGTGGTCGTCAAGGCCGAGGACGAGCAAGAGGCTCGAACCGCCTCCGGCCTCGTTATCCCCGACACCGCAAAGGAAAAGCCGCAGTTGGGCAAGGTACTTGCCGTAGGGCCCGGCGAGGTCAACGACAAGGGTGAGCGCACCCCGCCGGACGTGAAGGAAGGCGACACGGTCGTCTACTCCAAGTACGGCGGTACGGAAATCAAGTTCGAGGGCCAGGAGTATCTGATCCTCTCGTCTCGCGACCTGCTCGCGATCATCGCTTAGGAACCAGGAGGATTATCAATGGCTGCAAAGGACTTGCGCTTCGACGAGGATGCCCGCAGGGGCCTCGAAGACGGAGTGAACAAGCTGGCCGACGTAGTGAAAGTGACGCTGGGCCCCAAGGGTCGCAACGTCGTGCTCGAGAAGAAGTGGGGTGCTCCCACCATTACCAATGACGGTGTCACGATCGCCAAGGAAATCGAGTTGGAGGACGCGTGGGAGAACATGGGCGCCCAGCTCGCCAAGGAAGTCGCCACCAAGACCAATGATGTTGCCGGTGACGGGACNNAACCCGATGGAGCTGAAACGCGGCATGGAACAGGCCGTTGCTCGGATCGTTGAGTTCATCGGCGAATTCAGCCGGGAGATCACCTCCCGGGACGAGATCGCCCACGTTGCCGCCATCTCTGCCGCCGACGACACCATCGGTGAGAAGATCGCCGAGGCGATGGACAAGGTCGGCAAAGACGGTGTGATCACCGTCGAAGAGGGCCAAACGTTTGGCATTGAGCTCGAATTCACCGAGGGTATGCAGTTCGACAAGGGCTTCATCTCTCCGTACTTCATCACCGACCCGGACCGTCAGGAAGCGGTCCTCGAGGACGTCTACGTTCTGATCGCCAACCAGAAGATCACGTCGGTCAACGACATGCTTCCCGTGTTGGAGAAGGTCATGCAGACCGGCAAGCCCGTGATGGTCCTCTCCGAGGACGTGGAGGGTGAGGCTCTGGCCACCCTGGTGGTCAACAAGATCCGGGGCACCTTCTCATCGGTGGCCGTCAAAGCTCCCGGATTCGGCGAGCGCCGGAAAGCCATGCTGCAAGACATCGCCATCCTCACCGGCGGCACCGTCATTTCCGAGGAGGTCGGGCTGAAGCTCGAGAACGTTTCGCTCGACATGCTCGGCAGGGCTCGCAAGGTGGTCGTCACCAAGGATGACACGACCATCGTCGAGGGCGCCGGGACCGAGGCCGACGTACAGGGCCGGATCAAGCAGATCTCGCGGGAGATCGAGAACTCGGACTCCGATTGGGACCGGGAGAAGCTGCAGGAGCGGCTTGCCAAGCTGGCCGGCGGCGTTGCCGTCATCAAGGTCGGTGCGGCTACCGAGGTGGAGCTCAAGGAGAAGAAGCACCGCATCGAGGACGCGCTGTCCGCCACCCGGGCGGCCGTCGAAGAGGGTATCGTCCCCGGTGGCGGCGTGGTGCTGCTTCGGGCCCAAGAGCCACTCGAGAAAGTGCGCGGTGGTACGGACGACGAGAAGACCGGACGGACGATCGTTCGGAAGGCGCTCGAAGAGCCGCTTCGCCAGATTGCCGTCAACGCCGGCTATGAGGGCGGTGTAGTCGCCGAGCATGTCCGCAACGACGGCGGGACCATGGGCTTCAACGCCGCAACCGGTTCCTTCGAGGATCTCTTGGTGGCCGGGATCATCGATCCTTCCAAGGTGACGCGGTCGGCGGTCCAGAATGCCGCTTCGATCGCCGGTCTGTTGCTGACCACCGAAGCACTGATCGTCGAACAGAAGGAAGAGGCACCGCCGATGCCGGCCGGTGCCGGCGGACCCGGAATGGACTTCTAGGAGTCGACGACCTCCGGTCGAGAAGAAGGGGTCCCGTTGGGGCCCCTTCTTCAATGGTGGTCGATTCTCTTGTCGGGAAGTTGGGGTGAAGCACGAACCCTATTGTTCGACCACCTCGTCGACGACTCCGACAAGGTCCCGATAGAGATTGGCGTTCTTCCGGTACTCGTGCTCGAGTAGTCCCCACACCGAGTGGTCCAGCCACTTTCCCCGCACCTTGATCTCCTCGCGCAGGATTCCTTCCCGAAAGAAGCCGAGCTTCTCCGCCACCCTCTCACTGGCCCGGTTGCCGACGGCAATTCTGAGAATGACCCGGTGCATCTTGAGCTCGTCAAAGGCGATGCCCAGGGCGCGGGCGGCAATCTCGGTTGCCACGCCTCGAGCGGTTTCGTCGGTCCGGACCCAGTAGCCGATTTCCCCGGTCTTGAACGAACGGGAGATGAACCAGACCGAGATGTTGCCGACATGGCGGTCGGGATCATCCAGAGGACGAACGGCGAAATCGTAGGCTCGGTCCTCGCGCCAGGACTTGATGCTGTCCCGGATGTAGTTGGCGGCGTCTCCCTTCGAGTAGTTCAGATGTGCCCACGGAAGCCACTCGTTGAGCTCCTGGCGCGACGCTCGGACGGCCTCGGTCAACCCGTCCGCGTCACGGCGGCGAAAGGGCCGCAACATGAACCTGCCGGAGAACCGGGGTGTGGTTGAGAGGTCATCCATGTCCGCTCAGACTATCGGCGCCGTACCATAGTCGGGTGAACGAAATCTTGGACCGCTTCCCGGGCATTCAAACCGAGGCTCCACCACCCGGCGAGATACCTCAGGCTGCCGTCCTGGTTCCGCTCTATGAGGATGGGAACGGAGCGACCCGATTGATCCTCACCAAGCGACCGATGACCATGCCCACCCACGCCGGCCATCTGGCCTTCCCGGGGGGGCGACCCGACGACGGCGACGGGGGACCGGTGGGGACGGCTCTCCGCGAAGCGCAAGAAGAGGTGGGTCTCGATCCCTCCACGGTGGAGATTCTCGGCTTCCTTCCGGCCATTCACACGGTTGAATATTCCCTGATGGTGGTACCGGTGGTCGGTTGGATCGACGGCGTGCCGAATCTGCGGCCTTCGTCTCGAGAGGTCGACAAGGTGCTCGAACCGGCCGTCGAGATCTTCACTCACCAGGACGGCTGGAGATTTGAGATGTGGCGCACGCACAAGCTGTGGTTCTTCGACCTCGAAGGTGAGGTCCTGTGGGGCGCCACCGCCCATATGGTTCGCCAATTGGTTGGACTCGAGCCGCCCGTCACCCGGATGCCGCCCCGCGACCTGCTGCCGTGACCCGCCTGCGTGCGAGCCGAGAACGGACCGGAACACCGATCAGGCGGTCGCCGCCGCCTGGATCAATTCCCACGCCCGGCGAACGTGGCGCTCGGCCGTGTGAGTCTGTCCGATAGCCAGCCGGAGCGTAAGCTTTCCGTCCAATCTGGTGTGGCTCAGGTAGACGTCCCCGGAGGCGTTGAGGTTGTCCAGAATCCGCCGGTTGACCGCGTCGCCACCCGGATGGCGGAAACACACCAGGTTCACCGGGGCCGGCGCAGCCAGCTCGAAGTTGTCGGCGTTCTCCACCCACGAGGCGAACAGTCTGGTGAGACGCAGGTGTTCCTCGACGAAGGCCTGCAGGCCCTCGACGCCGTAGTGACGAATCACGAACCACAGTTTCAATGCCCGGAACCGGCGACCCAGAGGGATTTGCCAGTCCCGGTAGTCGATCACCGTCCCGGAGGCAGATGCCTTGTTCCGCAAGTATTCGGGCAAGACACTCAGGGCGGAGATCAGCGCGGCGCGGTCGGCTACAAAGAAGGCCGAACAGTCGAAGTTGGTCAGCATCCACTTGTGCGGGTTGAACACGTAGCTGTCCGACAGCTCGAGACCGTCGTGGATCCAACGCATCCCCGGGAGTAGGGCCGCGGTGCCGGCCAGGGCGGCGTCGACATGAAGCCAGAGCCCGTAGCGCCGGCAGATTTCTCCTATGTCACGAACCGGGTCGATAGCAGTCGACGAGGTAGTACCGACGGTCGCGCATACGAAGAAGGGCCGCCGACCCGCCGCCAGGTCTTTCCGTATGGCCTCTTCCAGGGCCGCCGGACGCATGGCAAAGGCTTCGTCCACTTCGATCGATCGAAGGTTGTCCGCGCCGATTCCGGCGACGCGGATTGCCTTCTCGATGGACGAGTGTGCTTCTGCGGATGTGTAAGCGATCAGATTGCCGAGATTCCCGGTGTGGTTGGTCGTACCCCCGGTGGCCTTTTCGCGAGCGGCGATGACCGCGGTGAGTGTGGCGCTGGAGGCAGAGTCTTGGATGACGCCACCTCCCGGCCCAGAAGAGGAGAATGTTTCCGGCAGGTCGAGCATCTCGGCGAGCCAGTCCATCACATGAGTCTCGAGCTCCGTGCAGGCCGGGCTGGTGGCCCACAACATGCCTTGCACCCCGAGACCCGATGACACCAGGTCACCGAGGATGGCCGGTCCCGATGCGTTGGCGTTGAAGAACGCGTGGAATCCAGGCGATTGCCAGTGGGTGATGCCGGGCATGACCACCCCGTCGAGATCGGCCATCACGAGGTCGAAGTCCTGCCCGGTGGCCGGCGGATGCTCCGCCAGCGCGGCTCGCACATCGCCCGGTTCCACCTGGGAGAGAACCGGATAGTCCTCGACCCTTTCCATGTAGGCGGCGATCCAGTCGATGACCTGCCTTCCGCGTTTCCGGAATTCGTCGGGAGTCATGTGGGGAATGCCCACCCGGTCCACCTTCCTACGTTCCTTCAGGACTAGGACGGCCGGACCTCTGCCGCCGCAGCATCCCAACGATCAGGCCCTCCGTGAGGGCATCCCACGAAGCTTCGATGACGTTCTCGTGGACACCGATCGTTCCCCACGTTTCGTCCTCGTCGGAGGTCTCCAGCAGCACCCGCACCGTCGCTCCGGTCCCGTGTGAGGAGTCCAGTACGCGGACCCGGTAGTCGGTGAGCCGGAGCCGGTCGATTTCCGGGTAGGCGCCTCGCAGAGCGGCTCGGAGGGCCTGATCCAGTGCGTGCACCGGACCGACTCCCTCGCCGGTGGTTACGACTCGTTCGCCGTTGACTACGACCTTGACGGTGGCTTCGGCGACGATTCCTTCATCGGCTCGCCGGTCGGTGAACACCCGAAAGGATTCCAGTTCGAAGAAGTCCTGTTCCCATCCGATCGCCCGGCGCATCAGCAACTCGAAGGACCCGTCTGCCGCTTCGAAGTGGTAGCCCTGGTGCTCGAGGTCTTTGACCTGTTCCAGGATGCGTCCAGCGGTGTCGGCATCGACCTCGAGCCCGAGATTCTCCGCTTCGGCCAGGACGCTCGCCCGGCCGGCCAGCTCCGATACGACCATCCGGGTATGGTTCCCTACCTGCGAAGGGTTCTCGTGTTCGTAGGCGTCCGGCCGTCGAGCCAGGGCCGAGGTGTGCAGTCCTGCCTTGTGGGTGAACGCTGATGTTCCGACATAGGGATGGTGGGGGTCGAGAGCGATGTTGACGACGTCGGCGACGTGGTGGGCCACGGGCCCGAGAAGCTCGAGTCTTCCTTCGGGGAGCACCGGAAGGTCCATCTTGAGGACCAGGTCGGGAATGAGGGTCGAGAGGTCGGCGTTGCCCGTGCGTTCTCCGTAGCCGTTGATGCATCCCTGTACTTGCCGGACGCCGGCATCGACCGCCACCAGCGAGCTGGCCACTGCGCAACCGACGTCGTCGTGGAAGTGGACGCCCAATTGGCTGTCGGGGAGAGCGTTTTGGACCTCGCCGATGGTTTTCAAGATCGGGGCGGGGAGGGTTCCGCCGTTCGTATCACACAGCACCAGTCGTTCGGCTCCGGCTTCGGTAGCCGCCCGGAGCACCCGCAAGGCGTATTCCGGGTTGGTTCGGAAGCCGTCGAAGAAGTGTTCGGCGTCGAAGAAGACCCTGCGGTCCTGGTTGCGCAGGTAGTCGATCGACTCGGAGACCATCCGCAGGCCTTCGTCGAGATCGGTACGGAGGGCTTCGAGCACGTGGTAGTCCCACGACTTGCCCACGATGCAGATGATCTCGGTGTCGGCGGCGAGCAGCGCCTTCAGCTGGGGATCGTCGGTCACGGAACCCCGCGGTCGACGGGTGGAGCCGAAGGCGACCAGGGTGGCGGTCCCGAAGTCCAACTCCGTCTGTGCCCGGCGGAAGAACTCGTCGTCTTTGGGATTGGCGCCCGGCCACCCACCCTCGACGTAGTCGACTCCCAACTCGTCGAGCAGGGAGGCGATCCTCAGTTTGTCACCGACGGTCAGTGAGATGCCTTCCTGCTGAGAACCGTCTCGTAGGGTGGTGTCGTAGATTTCGGTCTTCATGGCGATCTCCCCGGGTATCAAAAAACCCTCCGCGGGGCGAAGGGTTTGGGCGCACACGGTTGTCCGTATGCGCTAGTCGATAATGATCGTGGTGGCAGGCGTGAACATGGCGGCAAAGTATGACGCATCTGGTCGCAGCCGTCAACAGTGTCCGGGCGGGCGGGTAGGACTTGCGCTATGAGATTCGACTCGGCTGATGCATTCGACCGAGGCGGGCCCTCGTTGGAGAATCGCCCGTCATTGCTGTACTCTCGCGACGCGATGTGTGTGAACTGTGTGTGGTGGTTGTCGGGCAGCTGAGGGCCGACGCGCGCACGATGAACCCGCCGGCGGCCCGGGGCCCCGGCGTTTCTCATTGAGGAGTGGAAGTTGAGCGACAAGAAGACGGTGTTTTCCGGCATCCAGCCGACCGGTGACATCCATATCGGCAATTACCTGGGGGCGTTGCGGAACTGGGTCAACCTGCAGGACAGCTACGACGCCATCTACTGCGTGGTGGACCTGCATGCCATCACCGTACCGTTCGACCCGGTGGCCCTGCACCGCAGCCGTCTGAATACCGCCAAGTTGTTGCTGGCGGTGGGGGTGGATCCCGCCCGTTCGCTGCTCTACTTCCAGAGCCAGGTGCCACAGCACGCCGAGCTCTCGTGGATGCTGAGCACGATCACATCGCTCGGTGCTCTCAATCGGATGACCCAATTCAAGGAAAAGGCGAACAAAGCCGGCGAGAACCTCGGCTTGTTCGCCTATCCGGTGCTCATGGCGGCCGACATCCTGGTGCACAAGGCCCATGCGGTACCGGTCGGCGACGATCAGACCCAGCACCTGGAGCTGGCCCGCGACCTGTCGGAGCGGTTCAACTCTCGGTACGGCGAAGAGTTCCCGGTTCCGGAGCAGATCACCCCCGAGATGGGCGCTCGGATCATGTCCTTGAAGAATCCGACGACCAAGATGTCGAAATCGGATGAGGACCCCAACACCCGGGTCTTGCTGCTGGATGAACCGGACACAATCCGCAAACGGTTCAAGGCGGCCGTGACCGATTCTGAGCGCGAGATCCGCTACGACCGGGAAGAGAAGCCGGGGATCTCGAACCTACTGGACATCCTGGCCCTCTTCACCCAGCGTTCGATCGACGACTTGGTCGAGGAATACCACGACACTCCGTACGGACACTTCAAAGTCACGGTGGGCGAGGCCGTCGTCGAGGGGCTCAGCCCGATTCGGTCGGCTTTCTACGGCCTCGACGACGAAGAGGTCACCCGCATCATGGTCAAGGGCGCACTCGACGCCCGCACCCGGGCGGAGGGGGAGATGGCCTCGGTGCGCAAGAAGCTCGGGTTTGATGCCCGGCTGGGCCAACGGGCCTGACCGAAACCTGTTCTGGCGTGACTTTCCCGCGCTATGCGCAGGTTTCTCACGCAAGTTCGGAGCTTCACACCGCCAGATCTGGGATGAAGAAGAGGACGAGGATCGTGATCAGATTGAATCCGCAGTGGATGAGTATGGCCCGGCTGAGCGTGCCCGACCTCTGCGTGACGTAGGCCAGCACCAACCCGGCCAAGAAGGTCTGTATCACCGCCACGATCGCCCCCGCGGTTCCCGTGACGCCCAGCATGTGGAACACGCCGAACAGCGCCGCCGAGATCACCATGGCCAGGCGGGGTGTCATCCTCTCTTCCAGATACCGGAGCAGGAGACCGCGGAAGGTCAGTTCCTCCACGATCGGTGTCGCCACGGCGACGGTGAGCACGATCATGATCTGGGTGGGAACGTCAGTAGCGAGCGAGATCGCTTCGGTGGCCACCTGCGGGGTTTCGTCGGCTCCGAGGAGTTCGGCCAGGGGGGTGATCGCCAGCCCCAATGCCACGAGGAGCAACATCCCGAGGAGGATGTACCACAGGTCGCGCACCTGGACGGAGAAGCCGTAATCGGTAGTGAAGCTGCCGGAGCCGCGCCGCTGGCTGACCCAGGCCAGAGCCAACAACATCCCGAAGAACTGGGATGGCAGAGCCACCCAGAACAGCAATTCGGGTGGGATTGCCGTCGTCAGTTCGGTGATAGATCCGCCGAGTCCCACCGCAATGCCGATGGCGGTGCCGACCAGCGAGGTGACGAAACCTGCCAACCACACGAGCAGGAAGTCGCTGAAACGCCAGCGATGGGACGGGGGCGCGGATAGAGGCGGCAGACTCACGGAGGAGAAGAGTAGTTCCCCGTTCGAGGTTTCAAGTTTCCAGTTGCCGGTTTCTGGGCCGTAAGCGTCCTTCGCCGGCTACTGGTGACTGGCTGCCTGCAACCTGCAACCGGCAACCTGCAACTCCAGACTTAGACCTGTGGACCAAGCGAGCTACCGTAGGTCGTCTCTCGAGGCGGAGGGTTCTGATGGAAGTCGACATCGGTATTGGCAAGTCGGGCCGGCGGGCTTTCGGATTCGACGACATCGCCATAGTTCCCAGCCGGCGCACCCGCGATCCCGAAGACGTAGACATCTCGTGGCAACTCGATGCCTTTCGCTTCGACCTCCCGATGCTGGGTGCGGCCATGGACTCGGCCATCAGCCCGGCCACGGCAGTTGCCATCGGCTCCCTGGGAGGTCTGGGAATCCTCAACCTGGAAGGGCTCTGGACCAGGTATGAGGACCCCGAGCCGTACTTCGAGGAGATAGCCGAACTGCCCTCGGAAAAGGCGACGCTACGGATGCAAGAGATCTACCGGGAGCCCGTCAAGGTCGACCTCATCGGCAGGCGGATCACCGAAATCAAGAGGAGCGGCGTCGTCGCTGCCGGCAGTCTGACTCCCCAGCGGGTGCGTTCGTATGCCCGGTCGGTGGTCGAGGCCGGCCTCGACATCCTGGTCATCCAGGGGACCGTCGTTTCGGCCGAACACGTGTCCTCGCGAGATGAGCCCCTCAACCTCAAGGAGTTCATCGCCGGCTTCGAACTGCCGGTTGTCGTGGGCGGGTGCGCCTCGTTTTCGACGGCACTGCACCTGATGCGTACCGGGGCGGTCGGGGTGCTGGTCGGGGTTGGACCCGGCGCCGCCTGCACCACGAGGGGAGTGCTCGGAGTCGGGGTTCCTCAGGCAACCGCCATCGCCGACGCGGCCGGCGCCCGCATCCGCTACCTGGATGAGACCGGACGGTATGTGCACGTCATCGCCGACGGCGGTATGCGCACGGGCGGGGACGTGGCCAAGGCGATTGCCTGCGGCGCGGATTCGGTGATGATCGGTTCGCCGCTGGCCGCCGCGGCCGAGGCGCCCGGTCGTGGAGCCCACTGGGGCATGGCGACGTTCCACCCAACTTTGCCGCGGGGCGCCCGCGTCCAAGTCGGCAACCTCGGCACGCTGGAAGAGATCCTGATCGGACCCGCCCATGAGAACGACGGTCGGCGCAATCTCTTTGGGGCACTGCGAGTGTCGATGGCGACCACCGGCTACGCCGATGTGAAAGAGTTCCAGAAGGCCGAGGTGATGGTTGCCCCCTCATTCCAAACCGAGGGCAAGACGCTGCAACGTTCCCAGCAGGTCGGAATGGGGTAGAGGCTCGTGACCAAACAGCGCGGTTCTTTCGGTCAGGCGTCGACAGGAGATTTCGATCGGGTGCTGGTCGTCGATCTGGGTGCCCAGTATGCCCAGTTGATCGCCCGACGGATCCGAGAGGCGCACGTTCTTTCCGAGATAGTTCCCCGGGATATCACCGCAGCCCAGATTGCGGCCCGTCGCCCGGGCGGAGTGGTTCTGTCGGGCGGACCGGCTTCCGTCTACGCCGATGACGCCTACGCGCTGGATGAAGACATCTTCGATCTGGACCTCCCGATGCTGGGCATTTGCTACGGCCATCAACTGCTTGCCCACGGGTTGGGTGGGCGGGTAGCCCGGACGGGAAGCGCCGAATACGGCAAGACCGAACTCAACGTGATCGACGGTTCCGGCTTGTTCGCCGAACTCCCCGAGATCCAGGACGTGTGGATGAGCCATGGTGACGCAGTGGTCGAAGCGCCGCCGGGCTTCGAGGTCGTCGCTTCGACAGGCGGGTCGCCCGTTGCCGCCATGGAGGATCGAGAACGACGCGTCTACGGGGTGCAGTTCCACCCTGAGGTGGCGCACACGCCCCGCGGGAACGAGATTCTCAAGCGGTTCCTCTTCGACGTTTGCCAGGTTCGGCCCAACTGGACCCATCATTCGATCATCGAGAAGTCGGTGGAGGCCATCCGCGCGGAAGTGGGGTCGGAGAAGGTCATCTGCGGACTGTCGGGAGGGGTCGACTCGTCCGTGGCCGCGGCGTTGGTGCACCATGCCGTCGGTGACCAACTGACCTGCGTGTTCATCGACCACGGCCTCTTGCGGGCGGGCGAAGCCGAACAAGTGGAAGAGACCTTCCGGCGCACATTCCATATCAATCTGGTTCACGTCAAGGCGCAGGATCGCTTTCTGGCGGCCCTGGCCGGGGTGACCGACCCCGAATCCAAACGCAAGATCATCGGACAGACTTTTATCCGTGTCTTCGAGGAGGTCGCTGCAGATCTGGTCGACACCAACTTCCTGGTGCAAGGAACCTTGTACCCCGACATCATCGAATCGGGCACGAAAGATGCGGCCAAGATCAAGAGCCACCACAATGTGGGCGGTCTGCCCGACGACATGCAGTTCGAACTCGTCGAGCCGCTGCGCGACCTTTTCAAGGATGAGGTGCGGGCAATCGGTGCCGAACTCGGACTGCCGGAAGAGATCGTGTGGCGCCAACCGTTCCCGGGTCCCGGCCTGGCCGTTCGTGTCATTGGTGAGGTCACCGGGGAACGACTCGAGATCCTGCAAACTGCCGATGCGATAGTCCTCGAGGAGATTCGCCGGGCCGGTCTCTACCGGGAGTTGTGGCAGTCTTTCGCCGTGCTGCCCGCCGTGAAGACGGTCGGGGTTCAGGGCGACGGACGAACATACGCATATCCGTTGATCCTTCGGGCGGTAACCAGCGACGATGCAATGACCGCCGATTGGGCCCGGCTTCCCTACGAGGTCCTCGAGCGCATCTCCGGACGGGTCATCAATGAGGTGGCCGGCATCAACCGCGTCGCCTACGACATCTCGTCAAAACCCCCCGCCACGATTGAGTGGGAGTAGGCCTCTCCCTTTCTCTCAAGTCGCTCCAGCGGCCGACCGATACCCCTGAGGACCGTCCATTTGAGAGGTTCATCTTGGAGTTGGGCAACGATGCAGAGCTCCTGGCCATCTTCCGCGAAGAAGTAACGCAGCGCTCTGCCAATCTTGTCGAGGGCGCTACCGCGATGGCGGAAGGTCGAGCCGATCCAGACGGGTACTCGACGCTCTTCCGCGACGCCCATACGATCAAGGGTTCTTCCCGGGTAATGGGATTCATCGGTATGGGTGAAGCGGCCCGTGTGCTCGAGGCAGCCTGGCGGGAAGTATCCGAAGGAACGCTCGAGCCGAGCGCCGAACTCGGCGAACTCCTGGGAGGGGTCGCCGCAGAGTTTGATGAATCAATTGATGCGGGAGGCGACGGCCCTTCCGCCCAACTGCAGGTCGCCGTCGAAGCTCTGGAGGACTATCTCAGCGGGTCGGAACCTCCGGCAGCCGAGCCGGCTCCGCCGCCGCCGGCCCCGGCAGAGGTAGCTCCGTCGGTGCCCGTGCTACCTCCATACCCGGCAACCCGGCCGGCTCCGAGTCCGGTGCTGGAGATGGGGACTCCCGAACTCCTCGATCTGGGCGGCCTGCTGTCCTCGGTGGAATCGGGTCTGGTGGGTCCGGCTACCCGGGTGGAAACCACCCGCCTGTATCGCCTGATCAACCGAGCTGCCGAGGTTCGTCTCGACGCAGCCGCGCTGGCCGGCGCGGTGCAGGGGTTGCGGCTGGCGGTCTCCAGCAATCCCCGCGAGGTGGCTTCGCTCGCCGCCAACTGGGAATCCGCCGTGGAGACACTCGATCTGGCGGTTGAAGACCTCCAACGACGGGCTTTGCAGCTCGTAGCTGCTCCTCTCACGGAGATCACCGACACATTCCATCAGTTCGTGCGCTACCTGAGCCGCCGGACTGGGAAACAAGTCCGTTTTGAGCTTGTCGGAGACGACGTCGAGGTCGATCGGCAAATCATCGAACATCTTCGCGAGCCTCTGCGTCATCTCCTCGTCAACGCCATCGATCACGGAATCGAGGGGCCGGAGGACCGTGAGGCAGCGGGCAAACCGGGGACCGCCACCCTGGCGGTTCGGGCCCAGATCTCCAAGAACAGTTTGATCATCACGGTAGAAGACGATGGCCGCGGGATCGATTGGGAAGCGGTCAAGGAGGCGGCCTGGGAACGAGGCTTGATATCCCCAGGCGATACGCTCCCCGAAGGCGAGATGATCAGGCTGCTCTACGGGGGAGGCTTCTCGACATCGATCGATACGACCGATCTCAGCGGTGACGGTGCCGGGCTGGCCATGGTGGCCGAGACCGCCGAGATGTTGAACGGCGGGATAACCATCGAATCGCGGCCCGGCCACGGCACCTCGGTGATGTTGACGTTGCCTGCCTCCTGGGCCTTGCAGGACATGTTGCTGCTCGAGGCAGAGAGGCGCCACTGGGGTATCCCGGCGGCTGCCGTAGTGGCGGCCTTTGCCCTTTCGGGTGCCGAAGTGCGCCCCGGACGAGATCGGATGGAGCTTGTCCATCAGAGCCAGCGACTGCCGATCTCATCGTTCGCCTCGGCGGTCGGGCTCCCCGAAACAGAGGCGGTCAACGAGGTTATCGTCCTGGCCACCCGGTCCGGTCATGTCGCAGTAACGGTGCCGCGCATCATCGGCAGACGCCAGGTTGCCGTCAAGGGTCTGGGTCCCGTATTGGCCGGAGTGCCGCACCTAACGGGCGCTGCGGTGCTCGGTGGAGGAGAGGTCGTTGTGGTGATCGAGCCCAACCGGTTGGGGGACCGAGTGCGGTTGCTCCCGACCCCCGTCATGTCGAGGCCTCGGGTCTTGGTGGTTGACGATTCGAGCGGAGCACGCCAGTTGGTGGGGTCGGTGCTCACCGGTCAGGGTTTCGAAACCCTGGTCGCTGCCGATGCCGACGAAGGGCTGGCCAAGCTCAGGTCGGAGAGTTTTGATGCCCTGGTTGTTGACTACGCCATGCCGGGATCGGACGGTGTCGAGTTGGTCACGGCGGTTCGGGAGATCCTCCCATCGCTGCCGGTCGTCATGGTGTCGGCCGTTGCCGAGGAGGAGGACCAGGCCCGGGCCTGGTCGGCCGGCGTTGATGCCTATCTCGACAAGGCTGATTTGAGGCAGGGCTTGCTGGCGACCACCCTCCAATCTCTGCTCGAGATGCGCACGGCGGAACAACCCGATGATCGAACCGAGGTGAACCGGTGAAGATTCTGGTTGCCGACGACAGCCCGGTCATCAGAGCAGCGGTAACGTCGTTGCTCCGGGACGCCGGGTATGACGTGGTCACCGCGGAAGACGGTATCGAGGCCATTCAGCAGTTCTATTCCGAAGCTCCGGATCTGGTTCTGCTGGACATCAAGATGCCGCGGATGAGCGGATACGTAGCCTGCCGGCTCATCAAGGAGGATTGGTCGGTTGCTCACATTCCCGTTCTGATCCTCACGGCTCTCGACAGTGCCGAAGACCGCTACTGGTCGGAGAAGTCCGGGGCGGACGGGTACCTGACCAAGGAATCGCTTGGTGAGGAACTTCTCGCATCCATCCGGACGATCGGGGCAACCAGGGCACTCTCCGAGCTCAGTACCGGCGACGTCGTACCCCAACAGCTCGACCAGGTCGACGTGCTGGCACGGGTCACGGAGCTCCTGGATCGCAAGCTGTTCGACGCCACCATCGTGAACGACATCGTTACGATGGCCACCCGGGCCATGGACCTACCAACCACGTTGCAGGAATCCCTGCAGATTCTCCGCCGTTTCGTTGACTACGACCTGGCCGGAATCGCGCTGACGGCGGAACGGCGGTTGGCCATCCGCATGGATACGCAGCTATCGAAGACCGAGTTCGATCACTTCCGGGCTTTGGCCGCCGGCCACCTCGAACAACTGGCTTCGATCTCCGTGAGTCCTGAGGAACTGGGCGTGTGGCGGGCCGGCGCAGATGATTTCGCCGAAGCCGACTCCGACGGAGGTTGGCCCTCGTTCTTCGCGATGGGGTTGCGTTCTCGCGGTCAAGTCCTCGGCATCCTCGCCGTCGGGTCGCGCCGGCCGGGAGTTTTCACCCCGCAGGTTGCTCGCACCCTGCGGATGGTCGAGTACCCCCTGGCGGCCGTGGTCGAATCGGCCTATCACCACCAGAAACTCCTTGAACAGGAGGCCCGGCTCAGCCTTTCCTCGCTCTACGGTGATCCTGAGTCCTAGATGCGGCTGTGCCGGTCCCTCCTGAAGACCTCAATCTCATTCGGGTTCGTGTCGATAGCTCATGTGGGCAGCATGTGAGCTGCTCAACCGGAGGCTGTAGAGGCAATGGAGAACTGGCCTGAACTCATAGGCGGGAGCGCCTCGCTCGTGGCCGTTGTTGCCGTCTTGGCCGCCATTCGCGCGGTGCGAGCGGCTCGGGGGCGGGAGAAGCTCGCTACCCAGTCCGGCGACCGGGCGAGACGAATGAAGAACGAGTTTGTCTCGATGGTCAGCCACGAACTGCGAACGCCGCTCACCTCCATTGCCGGTTTCACGGATACGTTGCTCGAGTCGTGGAAAGACCTGCCGGACGAAGAGGTCGACGAGTTCCTGATCATCATCAACAAGCAAGCCCTCCTCCTATCGGAGTTGGTGGAAGACGTGCTGGTTATTCCCAGGCTCGAAGCGGGCCGGCTGCGGCTCGACCTCGGGATGTTTGAACTGGCGGAGGTTGCGCGCAATGTCACCAGCAGCATCCTGCCGCCGGGGGCGGCGCGCGAGGCAGCGGTAGAAATCCCGGGCGGGGTATCGGTCTTCGCCGACGCACGACGCGTCCAGCAGGTGCTGCGCAACCTGGTCGAGAACGCCCGTGACTATGGGGGCGATCAGATCCTCGTCGAGGGCAGTCCGTACGGTGAGTTCTATCTCGTGGTGGTGTCGGACAACGGTCCCGGAATTCCCGAACAAGATGTGGATCGGGTGTTCACTCACTTCGAGCAACTCTCGAAGGGCGACGCTCGCTCGGACAAGGGGATTGGATTGGGCCTTCCGATTGCCCTGAAGCTGGCGCGAGCGATGGGCGGCGACCTCTGGTACGAACACCGTTTTCCCACGGGCAGTCGCTTCTGCTTCACCATCAGGACTTCGCCTCCCGAGCTGGCCGCCGAAGCCGACGACGAAGGGCGGGTCGTCGGGTCCGACGGAACCGTCCAGGTCACGGTTCGCTGAAACACCGCTTACACGCGTGTGATTAGCCCCTTCCGGCCGGGTACCATCGGCTCGTGCAACCTTTCGCCTCGTCCGACGACGCCCTCTTCGCGGCCGAAGCCGACCCGGCCCAGTCTCCGCTCTTCGACTCGTTGAACCCGGTGCAGCGAGAGGCAGTGGCGGCCACTGAGGGACCGGTGCTGGTGGTAGCCGGAGCAGGCTCCGGCAAGACCCGCGTGCTGACCTATCGGGTCGCTCATCTGATCAGGGACCTCGGTGTTCCGCCCTCCGCGATTCTGGCGATCACGTTCACCAACAAGGCCGCCAACGAGATGAAGGAGAGGGTGGAACGCCTGGTAGGCGGCGCCGTGCGGGCTATGTGGGTGTCCACGTTCCACAGCGCCTGCGCGCGTATCTTGCGGCGGGAAGCTCCGCGTCTTGGGTACCGGTCGTCGTTTTCGATCTACGACGACGCCGACGCTCTCCGGTTGATCACGATGTGTGTGCGTGACCTCGACATGGATCCAAAACGATTCCCGCCGCGCAACATCCGGGCTGCCATCTCCGATGCCAAGAACGAACTGATCGACTATGAGTCGTTCTCCCAGCAAGGGACCGGCTTCTACCACGAGCAAGTTGCCGACGTCTACCGGCTGTACCAGCAGCGGCTTCTCGAAGCCTCGGCAATGGATTTCGACGACCTCCTGATGATCACTGTGGAGCTGTTCGGCGCCTTTCCCGACGTGTTGGACCACTACCAGCGCCGTTTCCAGTACGTGCTGGTCGACGAGTACCAGGACACCAACCGCGCCCAGTACACGCTGGTCAGGCAATTGACCGCTCAGCACCGCAACTTGTGCGTCGTGGGAGACAGCGATCAGTCCATCTACGGCTTTCGGGGAGCCGACATCAGGAACATTCTCGATTTCGAGATGGACTATCCGGACGCCCGGGTGGTGGTACTCGATCAGAACTACCGATCGACCGAAGTGATCCTGGAAGCGGCCAACTCGGTCATCTCTCAGAACAACGAACGCAAGCCCAAGCACTTGTGGACCGACCGGGGACGGGGCGCACCGCTGAGCCGGTACGAAGCCGAGGACGAACACGACGAAGCGGCGTTCGTGGCCGAACAGATCAACGCTCTGGACGACGAGGGCCGGTCGCTGTCGGATATCGCCATCTTCTATCGCACCAACGCCCAGAGTCGGGTGCTCGAAGAGGTGTTCGTCCGATACGGTATCCCCTATGCGGTAGTCGGCGGCGTCAAGTTCTACGAACGGCGTGAAGTCAAGGATGTCCTCGCCTACTTGCGGGTGCTGGTCAACCCCGACGATCAGGTGGCCCTCAAGCGGATCATCAATGTTCCGAAGCGGGGGCTCGGAGCCACTTCGATCGGGCACCTGGACCGCTATGCCCAGGGGCTCGAGGTGTCGTTCCACGACGGGCTCCGCCAGGTCGACGATGAGCCCAACCTCGCGGCCCGGGCCCGCAAACAGATCAAGGAGTTCCTGGCCCTGACCGAGGTCCTTCGCTCCAGGGCCGAGCAAGGACCGAAGGCCGCCGTGGAAGCGGTACTCGAAGACACCGGCTACTTGGCGGAGCTTCAAGGGGAGAAGACCATCGAGGCGTTGGGGCGGGTGGAGAACGTCCGGGAGCTGGTCACGGTGGCTGAGGAATACGAGATCGGCGCGGAGGGCTCGACGGTGGGTGACGAAGCCTGGGATGACCTCGACGGGCTTCGCCGGCTCGAGCTGTTCCTCGAGTCGATAAGCCTGGTCACCGATATCGACGAGTTCGATGAGAGCGCGGCCACCGTGACGCTGATGACCCTGCACAATGCCAAGGGCCTCGAATTTCCCGTCATCTTCATCATTGGACTCGACGACGGAGTGTTCCCGCACGTGCGGTCTCTGGGCGACCCGCACGAACTCGAAGAAGAGCGTCGGCTCTGCTACGTCGGGATCACCCGGGCTCAAGACCGGCTCTTCATGACCAACGCCTGGAGCCGGATGCTGTGGGGAGGCACCAACTACAACCCGCCCAGCCGCTTCCTGTCTGAGATTCCCGAGGAGCTGGTGACCAAGATCGACAAGCGGCGCCGGCGAGCGGAGTATGAGGCCGGTTCCGCCACGGTTCACTCGACGGTTGAGGCGTCGGATGTCGAACCCGGCGACCGGGTCCTGCACGACAAGTGGGGGGCGGGCGTTGTGCTGGAGATCAGCGGTTCGGGGGATCGCGCCGAAGTCACCGTCCAGTTCGACGACCAGGGGGAGAAGCGGTTGCTACTGGCCTGGGCGCCGCTCAAGAAGGTGTAGGCGCCCCGGCAGCAAGCACATTCTCACCCGTGCAGTGCGAGCCGCTTCTGCTCGATCGAATCGAGCAGTTCGCGATACGAGTCGGCGAACTTCTGAACGCCTTCGTCCTCGAGAACCTGCACCACGCTGTCGTAGTCGATTCCCACCGCTCCCAGCCTCTCGAGCGTTGCCTCGGCTCCGGCGATCTCTGATGCGCCGAATGCCGAAGGATGGGGGTTGCCGTGATCCTGGTAGGCCTCGATCGTCTTCACCGGGACGGTGTTCACCGTGTCGGCCACGACGAGCTCGTCGACGTACAGCGTGTCCGGGTAGTCGGGATTCTTGGTGCTGGTGGAAGCCCAGAGGGGACGCTGAATGCGCGCTCCCCGGGCCGACAACGAATCCCAGCGCCCTCCCGCAAACGCTTCGAGGAACAGGCCGTAGGCCGCCCGGGCGTTGGCGATGGCGGCCTGGCCGCGCAGGGCGAGGGCCTCTTCGGTGCCGATCTGCTCGAGGCGCTTGTCTACTTCGGTGTCGACCCGCGATATGAAGAAGGAAGCCACCGAGTTGATCCGGGAGAGGTCTCCGCCCGTTTGCGCGTAGGTCTCCAGGCCGTCCAGGTAGGCATCCATGACTTCCCGGTATCGTTCCAGCGAGAAGATCAGAGTCACATTGAGGGAGATGCCCTCACCGATCAACTGCCGCACGGCGGGGATCCCTGCCGGGGTGGCCGGTACCTTGATGAGCAGGTTGGGCCGGTCCACCCTCTTCCACCAGTCCCGGGCCTCCTGAATGGTCGCCTCCGTTTCGTTGGCCAGCTCCGGGGACACCTCGACCGAGACAAAGCCGTCGGCACCATCGGTGTCCTGCCACACCGGTCGGAGGGCGTCACAGGCGTCGCGGATGTCGCGGGTGACCAGCGCCGTGTAGATCTCGGCGGTGTCGGCTTCCCGTTCCACCAGTTCGTGGAGTGCTTCGTCGTAGTCCGTCGACCCGACGATGGCGTTGGCAAAAATCGTGGGGTTCGAGGTCACGCCGGTGACTGCGGCGCCGTCGACCAGAGCGGACAGCCCCTCCGGTTTGAGGAGTTGTCTCGATATCTCGTCCATCCAGATGCTCTGACCCTGGGCGGCGACTCCGTGAATGTTGGACATGGCGGCTCCTCCAGATTGGTTCACTCAGGTCCAACCGTAGCGGGTGCGCAAGCCTTCCAAGTACCGAGTTTTGGCGTCCTGGGCCCCGAAATAGGCCGGGTTCAGGACGCCAAAACAGTCTGCACCGTCCGGACTGGGAATCAGGTGGTCTGTCGGTGCGGTAACCTCGGGTTCGCCATGCCACGCAGGATCTTGATCGCCAAGCCGGGACTCGACGGACACGACAGGGGCGCCAAGGTCATCGCTCGGGCCCTGCGGGATGCCGGCAATGAGGTGATCTATTCGGGGCTTCATCAGACCCCGGAGCAGATCGTCGAGACCGCCATTCAGGAAGACGTGAACGGGATCGGTCTCTCGGTGCTGTCCGGTGCCCACATGACCCTCTTTCCGAAAGTCGTCGAATTGCTCGCCGAACGGGGCGCCGACGACATCGTCGTCTTCGGAGGGGGCATCATTCCCGACGAAGATGCCGCCGCTCTGCTCGAAGCCGGACTGGTCGGGATCTTCACGCCCGGGACGCCCTTGAGCGAAATCACCGACTGGGTGGAAGGCCACGTACCGCAACGCTGACGAGGAGAAACCGTGGACCTACTCGAGTATCAGGGAAAATCTCTGTTCGCCCGGATCGGGGTCCCCGTGCCCGACGGACGGGTGGCCACCTCACCGACCGAAGCCCAGCGGGCTGCCGAGGAAATTGGCGGTCCGGTGGTGGTCAAGGCCCAGGTGCAAGTGGGGGGGCGCGGGAAGGCCGGCGGTATCAAGCTGGCCGAGACACCGCACGAGGCCCACGAGCACGCCCTCGCCATCCTCGGCATGGACATCAAGGGGCACACGGTTCACAAGGTGTGGGTAGAAGGCGCTTCCAACATCAGGGCTGAGTACTACGCCTCGTTCACGCTCGATCGCTCGGCCAAGAAGCATCTGGGGATGATCAGCGCCAAGGGGGGCATCGACATCGAAGAAGTGGCGGCGACCGAACCCGAGGCCGTCGTGAAGGTTCACATCGATCCGGTGATCGGCCTCACCGACTGGCAGGCAACGGAAATGGTCTACCGCGCAAAACTGAACCCGAAAGCGGCCCGCGGCGCCATTGCCCTACTGAAGAAGTTGTATCAGGCGTTCGTCGAGTTCGACTGCGACCTCGTCGAAGTCAATCCGCTGATCTTCACCGAAGAAGGCGATGTGGTGGCTCTCGACGCCAAGGTCGCCCTCGATGAGAACGGTTTCTTCCGGCACCCCGATTTTCCAGCTTTGGCCGACGACCATGTCATTCCACCAGTAGAGAAGATGGCCAAGGAGCGCGATCTGAGCTTCATCAAGCTGGAGGGAGATATCGGCATCATCGGCAACGGGGCCGGTTTGGTGATGTCGACGCTCGACGTTGTTTCCCTCGTCGGGGGCAGAGCCTCCAACTTCCTCGACGTAGGCGGAGGTGCCGGAGCGGACACCATCACCGCCGCTCTCGAGATTCTGATGCAGGACCCCTCGGTCAAGACGGTGTTGATCAACATCTTCGGTGGCATAACCCGGGGCGATCTCGTCGCCCAGGGCGTACTCGATGCTTTTGAGAGCCTGGAACTGCCGTGGCCGATCGTCGTCCGCCTGGACGGCACCAACGCCGAAGAGGGACGGGAGATTCTCGCCAAGGTCCAATCCGACCAACTGATTCCGGCGGCGACCATGCGGGAAGCAGCCGAAAAGGCCGTCGAGCTCGCAAAGGGGGAGGTGGCCTGACATGGCGGTTCTGATCGACACATCAACCAAAGTCGTCGTGCAGGGATTGACCGGCAAGGAGGGCCAGTTCCATGCCCTTCGCAACCGCGCCTACGGCACCAGTGTGGTAGCCGGCACCCGACCCGGCAAGGGCGGAGAGGAGGTCTCCGGGATCCCCATCTTCGACACGGTCGGGCAGGCGGTGGAGGCAACCGGAGCCAACACGTCGTTGATCTTCGTCCCCCCGGCTTTCGCGTCCGACGCCATCATGGAAGCCGCCGCCGCCGGCTGCCGCGTCATCGTCTGCATCACCGAGGGGATTCCAGCTCAGGACGAGGCTCGTGTGTACAACTACGTCAAGCAGACCGTGCCCGACACCGTACTCATCGGTCCCAACTGTCCCGGTTTGATCTCTCCGGGGAAGTCGAACGTGGGGATCATGCCCCACGAGATCACCCTGCCGGGGAACGTCGGGGTTGTGTCCCGGTCCGGGACCCTCACCTACCAGGCAGTGCACGAACTCACCTTGCTCGGTATCGGTCAGACCACTTGNNGTGGGCATCGGCGGCGACCCCGTCCCCGGGACGTCCTTCATCGACGTGTTGTCTCGTTTTCAAGCGGATCCCGAGACCGAAGGCATCGTGATGATCGGCGAGATCGGCGGCGATTCCGAGGAACAGGCTGCCGCCTACGTCGATGAGCACGTCACCAAGCCGGTGGTCGCGTACGTGGCGGGGGTGACCGCTCCGCCCGGGAAGAAGATGGGACATGCGGGGGCCATCATCTCCGGCTCCAAGGGAACCGCCGGTGCCAAAATGGACGCGCTGCGGTCCGCCGGGGCGGTCGTGCTGGACGACCCTACGCAGATCGGCCGGGCGATGGCCGAAGCCATGGAGTAGTCGGTCTGGAACCCGAAACCCGCAACCCGAAACCTGGAACCGGCCGTGTCTGAGCTCCTTCTCGGGATCTCGCTCGGCTTTGCCGCGGGTATCAGCCCGGGACCATTGAGCGCCTTGGTGGTGACGACCGCGCTGCAGCGCGGCGTAGCGGCGGGGGTCCGGGTGGCGATCGCTCCGCTGCTG
This sequence comes from Acidimicrobiia bacterium UBA4744, assembly GCA_002403855.1. Taxonomy (GTDB): domain Bacteria; phylum Actinomycetota; class Acidimicrobiia; order Spongiisociales; family UBA4744; genus UBA4744. The sequence continues at coordinate 22,783 of DHIO01000028.1, read as the reverse complement.
ACCGACCTACCGGTTGTGGCGCTGAGTGTGCTGGCCGTGGGTGCTTTCCCCGATCAGGTCCTGCCGTATCTGGCCACAGCCGGTGGCTTGTTCGTCATATTCCTGGGAGTGGACACCTACCGGAAGTCTCATCGGGCGACCTTCGGGCAACCCGGTAGCGATCCTCGCGACCTGCGGCGAGGCTTCATCACCAACATCCTCAGTCCGCACCCCTGGTTGTTCTGGCTGGGGGTGGGCGGGCCGTTGCTGGTGTCGGCGTGGGACCGAGGGGCCGTCCCCGCTGCGGCGTTTCTGGTCGGTTTCTACGGGTTGCTGGTGGGGAGCAAGGTCTTCCTCGCCTGGGGGGTTGCCTACGGTCGGGGAATTCTCAGCCTCTCCTGGTACCGGCGGGTGCTGGCCGCCAGCGGCGGATTGCTGGTGGTGCTCGGCGTCGTGTTGATCTGGCAGGCGATCTCCGGACGATTCGGCTAGTTCGGGTCCCGGGCGGCGGGTTCCAGGTTCCGATATCAGCGCGGAGTATCGCTCCGGTTTCGCCTGGGCCGAGTCCGGTCTGGTCGAATCGTCTGGTGCAGGGCTCCTAGACTCGGCGTCAGTCGATCTGAGGGGGATGAGTGGGCTATGTGATTGCCGGTGCTGTGGTCGTCGCCCTGGTGCTGGCCTTCATCGGCATCTACAACGGACTGGTTCGGCTGCGCAACCGGGCAGACAATGCCTGGGCGCAGGTGGACGTCCAGCTGAAGCGGCGGTACGACTTGATCCCGAATCTGGTCGAGACCGTGAAGGGTTATGCCGCTCACGAACAATCCACGTTCGAGCAGGTCGTCGAGGCGCGGAACCGGGCGGTTTCCGCCGAGACCGTCGAGGAGCAGGCGCAGGCCGAGAACTTCCTCACGGGCGCGTTGCGACAACTTTTTGCCTTGGCCGAGTCGTATCCGGACCTGAAGGCCAGCCGGAACTTCTCCGAACTGCAAGCAGAACTGGCGGAAACGGAAAACAAGATCGCGGTCTCCCGACAGATCTACAACGACTCAGTGCTGACCTACAACAACCGGGTGCAGACGGTGCCGTCCAACATGGTTGCGGCCATGACCGGCTTCTCGGTGAAGCCCTTCTTCGACGCTCCCGACGAAGCGGAGCAGGTTCCGGAGGTGCGTTTCTGACGCGACTGGTTCGATCCGGTGGTCTCGTTGCCGTCCTGGCGGCGCTCGTCTCACTCGGGGCCGTCGCGCCGGCGGCTGCCAAGTCGTTCACTCTCACCAACACGGACGTTGGAATCAGCGTCGAATCGGACGGGTCGGTAATGGTGGTTGAACACATCACCTACGATTTCGACGGCAGCTTCGAGGGAGCCTGGCGGGACATACCTCTGCGGACCGGGGAAGACGTCGTCGATGTCCAGGTCCTCGAGGAGGGTTCCCCATACCGGCCGGGAGCGCCGACGGCACTCGGCTCGCAGGGCGAACCGGGCACCTTCGGCGTCGAACGCCGGGCCGGATCGGTGCGGATCGTCTGGCACTACAGAGCCTTCGATGAGAACCGCACCTTCACGATCAGCTACCGGATGCTCGGCCTGGCTGTTGCCTACGACGATGTGGTGGACGTCAACCTGAAAGTGTGGGGCGATCAGTGGGATCAGCCGCTCGGAAACCTCTATGCCGAGATGGATTTGCCCGGAGACCAGGCGCCCGGCGCCGTCCGCGTCTGGGGTCACCCGCGGTCGGTCAACGGATCGACATCGCTCGGTGCGGATGGCGTCTCTCCGAGTCTGACGGCTGAAGGTATCCCGGCCGGTCAGTGGGTCGAGTTTCGAGTTGTGTTCCCGCGGTCCGGCCTGACGTCAACCGGAGGGGCAAGCGTCGTCACCGGAAACGGACTCGACGAGATCCTCGCCAATGAGGAAGCCCTGGACCGCCAGGCCGCCGCCGATCGGACGTCGCTCATCTTCCTGGTGGCCACCCTTGCCCTGCTGGCCTTCCTGCCGGCCACTCTGGCCGTAGCGGTCATCTACCGCCGCTACGGTCGTGAACCGGATATCGCCTACGACCGGGAATACGAACAGGAGCCGCCTTCCCGGCACCCGCCCGCCGTGGTCGGGGGCCTGCTGCGGCAGGGGCCGGTTGCCACCGAGGATTTCGTTGCCACCATGTTCGATTTGATACGGCGCGGAGCCCTGCGAGCCCAGCCGGTGACGGTCGAGAAGAAGACGTGGATGGGTTTGCGGCGCGAGGACATCTCCGATCTCGAGATTGGACTGGGCGACACCGGTCTCGCTCAGGGTGCCGTCGAGAAACCGGTCATGGACATCCTCAAGAGGGTGCTGGCCGATGGTCCGCTTCCGCTCACCGAGTTCCGGCACGAGATACGCGACGATGCAGCTGCCAATGCTCGTAGCTACGACGAGTTCGAGGCCGAAGGCCGGAAGGAACAGGTGCGCTTGGGGTTGCTGGACCGGAGCGGGGGCAAGCCGTTGGCCTGGGCGATCGGCATCATCATCGCCGTCTTCGTCGTCGTGTACCCCTTCTGGATCGGCGTCGCCGGATCGCGATGGGCGCCGTTTCTGGTGCCCGGGTTGATCATCGCCTTCGTCATCAATGTCGCAATTGTGGCTGTGTTCGGACTCCGCCAGACGGGCTGGGTGAAACGCACCGGCCAGGGAGCGTTACTGGCGGACCGCTGGCAGGCGTTCAAGAGGTATCTGCAGGACTTCAGCCGTCTGCATGAGGCGCCTCCGATTGCTCTCGACCTATGGGATGAATACCTCGTCTATGCCATCACCCTCGGGGTGGCCGATGATGTGCTGGAGGCTGCCCGCATTCACGCTCCCGAGGAGCTGGCTCAGACCAGTCACATCTACTGGTACGGCCATCAAGGATTCTCCGGCGGGCACTCCACCAATGCGCTGGCCGGGTTGCAGTCGGCCCTCAGTGGTGCCTTCGCCCCACCGAGTTCCTCCGGCGGAGGGGGAGGCTTCAGCGGCGGTGGTGGCGGCGGCGGTGGTGGCGGCGGCGGGGGTGCGTGGTAAGGACGGCGGCGCCCGAGTATCAGGTTTCGGGTTGCAGGTTTCAGGTTGCGGCGCAACGGTTTCGGGTTTCAGGTTTCAGGTTGCGGCGCAACGGTTTCAGGTTTCAGGTTTCAGGTTGCAGGTCCGCCCTAACACACGTGCCAGGTTCGCTTGCCCTCGGTCAGGATGATCCGGCCGAACACTGCATCTGCAAAGTGGTTGTTGCCGGCGAAGGTCCCCGGCTTCTCCAGTTCCCGGTACACCTCCTCCCGCGTTCGGCGGGCCAGGTCGGGATCAACATCGGCGGCGATGCTCCACTCGGCTTCCGTCAGCTGCACGGGGCAATGCAGAACGTCCCCGAGGATGATGCCCCGTTCGGAGCCCTCGGATACCACCAAGGAGACATGTCCGGGAGTGTGTCCGGGGGTTGCTATCACGTCGATTCCCGGTGCCACCGTCACCCCGCCCTTGGTCATCTCCAGGCGGTCCTCGAGTGGCCGCTGAACAGCATCGAGATCGGGGCCGAACGGGTCGTTGCCGCCATGCCAGAACCCCCACTCGGCGTCGGTGGTGAGGTGACGCGCTCGGGGGAAGGTCAACTCCCAATCGCCGCCGGCACCCTGGGTCGTCCATCCGACGTGGTCGAAGTGAAGATGGGTGTATACGACGTCGGTGACCTGTTCGCGTCTCACTCCAGTGGCGGCGAGGCTGTTGAGGTAATTGCCTCCCTCGAAGAAGCCCATGCCCGGTACGTCGAGCCGGGTGGGTCCGATACCTGTGTCGATCACGATCTTGCGGTCTCCCGTCTCGACGAGAAAGCCGCCGATGGTCGCGACGAGTTTGCCCTCATCGTCGAGGTGCTCGGGGTGAAGCTCCCATGCTTCCGGGGTCGAAGCAGGGAAAGCGACGGTTGCTTCCGTGACACTTCCACCGTCGGGCAGAAAATGGATCCGGATGTCGCCAACATGGCACGAACTGACACCGGCGTACTGAGGCATAGCCGTTCCTTCCCAAGTCGTCCTTACGAGAAAGCCTACGCGTCGGTGGAGGAGGCATTCGGCGGAACCGCCGCGCTCTCACCGGGGATCATCGAGGTTCCCCCCAGTCGCTTTCGGGGTACCGGGGCCGGAGGGACCGGATTCGAGCGGTCCCAGTACGCATAGACCAGACCACCGAGCAGCATCCATCCGGCGGCGGAAAGAAACATCGATGAGTAGCTGCCGAAGCGGATGACGGCTCCGAACGCCGGTCCCCCCAGCAGAACACCGACATCGAACAATCCGGTGAAGACGGCCATCGCCGAGCCTCGGTCCGCTTCCGCTGCTCTCGATACCACCAGCCCCATGACGATCGGGAAAGCGTATCCATGGCCGGCGCCACACAAGACTCCGGCGACGGCCACCGCCCCTGGCCCGGAGGCGGCCGCCAGCACCACGAACCCCAGCACCATCGAACCGAGGGCGGGGTAGAGCACCCGCTTGGGCCCGGCCCGGTCGGGCAACCAGGCGGCAAACAGGCGCAGCCCGATGGCCGTGGCCGAATAGGCAGAGAAGAAGAGCCCGACCGAGCCGATCCCGGTGTCGATGACAAACGTCTTGAGGAATGTGAAATAGGCCGTGAGCGCCAGAGAGAAGACCAGCGTGATCCACCAGAGCGGCAGGAGGCTCTGCTTCAGCACCGAAGCGAGAAAACGTCGAGGGCGCTCCCCTTTTTCTCGGACCAGGCCCGACTCGGGAAGCGGCAGCGACAGGAGTAGCGAGAGGATCCCAAAGCCGAGGACTACCGTGAAGAAGACGTCGAAGTCCCACCGGGCCAGCACAACATCGCCGAGCACTCCACCGAGGGCGATGGGCAGCATCCCCGAGATTCCGAACAAGGCGATTCCTTCGGTGCGCCGGGAAGCCGGCACCTGGTCGGCACCGTACGTGAAGAGGGCCGTGAACAAGAGAGCCTCGGCGAACCCGTGCACAATCCGCACGGCATAGAGCCAGACACCCAATTGGCTGATGGTCAGATACAAGGCCAGGACGGCAACGTTGACCACGTTCCCGAACAAGATGACCGGTCGCCTGCCCCGCTCGTCCATTGCCCGACCGACCGAAGGCCGGACGGCGATCGATGCCACCGCGGTCAGTCCGACGATCAATCCGATCTCCACTTCCCCCGCCCCCAGGCCTTTGAGGTACCCGGGGAAGTGGAGAAACATGGTGAACGCCATGCCCTGGGCCAGATTGGCCAGCCAGGCCAGCACAAACGGACGGGTGAGGAGCCGATCGGTCACGGAGGCAGACTAGAGGTCGCGTCGATTTTCTGGTTTCAGGTTTCGGGCCGCCGGGTCGGGTTCGGGTAGCGTGCAACGAACGGACCACGAGAACTGAGGAACTCCTGATGGAATACCAGCTACGCATCTACAGAGTGAAGGAAGGACACATGGAGACCTTCCTCGACATATTCCCGGCCGTTGTGGAGGCTCGTCGCGCCGTCGGTTTCGAGGTGGTCGGAGCCTGGATGATTCCCGAGGATGACCAGTTCATCTGGATTGTGGGCGCCCGTGACGGCATCGAGGCCACTTCCGAGAGGTACTACGCGTCGGAGCAACGCAGGGCCATCGAACCGGAACCGGCCAAACTCCTGGAGACCATCGACACGCGTACCATGGTGGCCGTTTCCGGCTGACGTCCCGGCATCTTCTGAGACACGATTTCGGCGCCCATCCGACGGCACGCCGGTCCGCGGGGACTCTGATCGGGTGTTCATGAGGCGTACGGCATGCCGTGCCCGGCAGACTCCTAGTATGCGCTGCGAGACGGCAGGAAGGCCCTGGGTGTGGTCCGCAGCGGCCCGGGTGTCCGTGTGATCTTGGAGGACGCGTGACCAGAATTCGGATTCGCCGAGCTCTGATCTCCGTCTCCGACAAGACCGGCCTCATTCCGCTGGCTCACCGTTTGGTGGCGGCGGGTGCCGAGCTCGTCTCCTCGGGTGGCACGGCTCGTGCCCTGGAGGAAGCCGGCATCGAGGTCACGAGGGTGGCCGACGTTACCGGTTCACCGGAGATCCTCGGAGGCCGGGTCAAGACCCTTCATCCCGCCATACACGGGGGGATCTTGGCCGACGTGTCGGAACCAGATCACCGGACCGACCTGGAACGCCACGGCGTTCAACCATTTGAGCTGGTAGTCGTCAACCTCTACCCGTTCGAGGCAACGGTGGCTTTGGACGATGTCACCGATCGCCGGGCGATCGAGAGTATCGACATCGGAGGTCCGGCCCTGATCCGGGCCGCGGCAAAGAATCATGCCCGGGTGGGCGTGGTCACGTCGCCCGGTCAATACGACGATGTCTCCCAGGCAATAGGGGAGGGTGGTCTGGACGACGAGTTGAGAAAGGAGTTGGCCCGGGCCGCCTTCTACCGCACCGCTGCCTACGACGCCGCCATCTTGCGGTGGCTGGAACCGGACGAGTTGCCCACCCGGCTGGTTCTGCCGCTCCGGCGNNCGAGGAAGGGTGGTGGACATCCGCAGTCCAGTTGCAGGGCAAGGACATGTCCTTCAACAACTACGTGGATACCGAAGCGGCGTGGCGGCTGGTATGGGAGTTCGCAGATCCGGCTGCCGTCGTCGTCAAACACACCAATGCCAGCGGGGCGGCCGTGGCGGACTCGTCGGTCGAGGCGTTCGCGGCCGCATGGGAGTGCGATCCACTCTCTGCCTTTGGCAGCGTTGTGTCCTTGAATCGGCCGCTCGACGCCCCCACCGCCGAGGCCATTTCGGAGGTCTTCGTCGAGGTGGTCGTTGCTCCTGAAGTAACGGCTGCGGCTGCCCAGGTGCTGGCCGGACGCAGGGACCTGCGGGTTCTCCGAGCGCCCGCCCCACATCCCGGCGGGCTCGATCTGCGCCGGCTCGACGGTGGGTTTGTCGTGCAGATGAGAGACGGCATTGAAGAAGGCCCCGACGACTGGCAGGTGACGACTTCGCGGCGCCCCACCGAGGACGAGTGGCGGGACCTCGATTTGGCGTGGGCCGTTGCGGCCCATACCAAGTCGAATGCGGTGGTGATCGCCCGGGATGGAGCGGCCGTCGGCGTGGGGGCGGGAGACCAGAGCCGGGTGGGAGCGGCCGAACGGGCCGTGGCTCGGGCCGGCGATCGGGCAGTGGGGGCGGTGGCGGCCGGCGATGCCTTTTTCCCTTTCCGGGATGGCATCGACCTGCTGGCCGACGCCGGGGTGCGGGCCGTCGTGGAACCGGGTGGGTCGAGAAGAGATGAAGAAGTAATCGTGGCCGCAGAACAGCATGGGATGGCCCTGGTGTTCACCGGCAGGAGGCATTTCCGACATTGAGCGCGCAAATATTGGATGGCAAAGAGGTAGCGGCAGCAGTACGGGACGAGGTGGCCGAACGAGTGGCGGTCCTGGCCGAGAAGGGAAAGGTCCCGGGGTTGGCCACCGTACTGGTCGGCGACGACCCGGCGTCGCACGTCTATGTGCGAAGCAAGCGACGGTTGGCCGAGAAGGTAGGTATCAGTTCACTCCATCATGAACTCGACGCCGAGGCGACTCAGGACGAGGTGGAGTCGCTCGTGCTGGGGCTGAACGCAGATCCGGCGGTGGACGGGATCCTGGTGCAGCTTCCGCTGCCGGGGGACCTGGACGACAAGCGAGTGACATCGCTCATCGATCCCAGCAAGGATGCCGACGGGCTCCATCCCTACAATCTCGGTTTGCTGGCCCTGGAGCGGGCGGTGTTGGTTCCCTGCACCCCGCAGGGAGTGATGCGGATTCTCTCGTACTACGGGATCGATCCGTCCGGCCAGAAGGCGGTGATCGTCGGCCGTTCGTTCCTGGTCGGCAGGCCACTGTCGATTCTGCTGGCCACCAAAGGCACCGATGCAACGGTTACGGTGGCCCACTCCCGGACTCCCGACATCGCCGCCGTAGCCCGGGAAGCCGACATTCTGGTGGCAGCCGTGGGGGTCCCGCAGTTGATTGGCCGGGATGCCGTCAAGCCCGGAGCCACCGTCATCGACGTCGGCATCAACCGGACCGAAGACGGCCTGGTGGGTGATGTCGCCTTCGATGAGGTGCAGGAGGTGGCCGGTGCTATCACTCCGGTTCCCGGCGGAGTGGGTCCGATGACCGTGGCCATGTTGATGCGCAACACCGTGGCCGCCGCAGAGCGCAGCATGGGATAATCGGTCCAAAAGAAGGAGTCCCTATGGCATCGCCCATCACGATGGGTCCCGACGGTCTTTCGGTTCCGGACGAGCCCATCGTCCCCTTCATCGAAGGGGACGGCATCGGTCCCGACATATGGCGCGCTGCGCGGATCGTCTTCGACGCCGCAGTGGACAAGGCCTACGACGCCAGGCGTCGAGTGGCGTGGACGGAAGTGCTGGCCGGACAGAAGGCTTTCGACGAAACGGGCGAGTGGCTTCCCGACGAAACGGTCGACGCGTTTCGTACGTACCTGGTCGGTATCAAGGGTCCACTGACCACGCCGGTGGGTGGCGGCATTCGAAGCCTCAACGTGGCATTGCGGCAGACTCTGGATCTGTACGTCTGCCTGCGGCCGGTCCGCTGGTTCAAGGGCGTACCCTCGCCGGTCAGGCATCCCGAGCTGATCGACATGGTGATCTTCCGGGAGAACACCGAGGATGTCTATGCCGGCAAGGAGATCGAAGCCGGCACCGAAGACGCCCGGAAGCTGCTCGAGTTTCTTCGCGAGACGTACGGTTGGGAGATCCGCCCGGACAGCGGTCTGGGCATCAAGCCCGTTTCGGAGACGGGTTCGAAGCGCTTGATCCGGGCGGCAATCCGTTTCGCGCTCGCCAACGACCGCGATTCCGTGACTCTGGTCCACAAGGGCAACATCATGAAGTTCACCGAGGGAGCCTTCCGTAGCTGGGGATACGAGCTCGTCGGGGAGGAGTTCGGGGACGTGGCGGTCGGCTGGGCCGATTCGGGTGGCGATCCCGGCGACAAACTGCTGGTCAAAGACGCCATCGCCGATGCCTTCCTCCAGCAAATCCTGACCCGACCCGCCGAATACGACGTGATCGCCACCATGAACCTGAACGGTGACTACATCTCCGATGCGCTTGCTGCTCAGGTCGGCGGCATCGGCATCGCTCCGGGCGGCAATGTCAACTACGACACCGGTCACGCGGTATTCGAGGCAACCCATGGAACCGCGCCGAAGTACGCGGGGCTGGACCAGGTGAATCCGGGGTCGGTGATCCTCTCCGGCGAGTTGATGTTTCGATATCTCGGCTGGAAAGAGGTCGCCGATCTCATCGTGGGCGGCATCGAGGCGACCATCGAGGACAAGATCGTCACCTACGACTTCGCCCGTTTGATGGAAGGCGCTACCGAGGTGAAGACCTCGGAGTTCGCGGCGGCGATCGTCGAGAGGATGTAAGAGAAGAAGGAATCAGTCCTCAGCGCCCTGCTGGAGCCAAGCTCCCAGCTTTCAAGCAGACACGAGGGGCGCCGGCTCGTTGCCTGGTGCTCGTGAAAGGGGGCGGCCCGGTGCGGGCCGCCCCCTGCTGTCGTCGCACCTCGCGCGTTACGGTGCGGGTGAGTAGTTCTGAGTCGAGTATTCGGTCGGCTTACCGATCACCCCGCCGGCGTCTTCGACGATGTAGTCGATGAACGACTGGGCATAGTCGAGGAACGTATCGACGGAGCGTCCGTCCGCCACCACGTCCGCGAGCACCTGATAGCCGTCTCCGCCTCCGCCCATGAAGCTGTTGGCGACAACGACATAGGTGGCGGTGAGGTCTATCGGCACCCAGGTATCGGTTCCCTTGGGCTTCACTTCGATGTTCGAGAAGCGGTTCCCGGAGGTGGCCGTCGTGTCGACGTCCCACCGGATACCGGCTCCGTAGGGATACGCTCCCGACGAACCGCCCTTGTCGAGGACATTCGACAAGCCCTGTTCGAGGGCGAGGGCGACCTCGGCGCCGGTCATCTCCAACTCGAAGAGCGTATTGGCAAACGGCAGAAGCTCGTATGCCTGAGCGATCGTGATGTTGCCGGCCGGTATGTCGATCCGCACGCCGCCCGAGTTCTGCAGGGCGATGTCCGCCCGGAACGCCCTGGTGAGGAACGCTTCCGTGACCAGCTGTTGGATGTCCCCGCCGTTGGGCAGGTCGGCGTCATCGCAGATTTCGCTCCGGCTGCCGTCGTAGGGGAACCGAGCCAAGCAGAGATCCTCGGAAACCGTCCCGATCACCTCGGCCGCCAGCACATCCACCTCGGCGGCGAACTGGTCGAGCACGGCACCGGCCGCGGCATCGGGGGCGATCTGCATCAGCTGCGGATCGGAGTCGATCGCCGCCTGGATGGTGGCGTCGGGAACCCCGCCCTCGTTCTCGAGCACATCACCCAGCAACAGGTGAGCGGAACCGGTGCAGTCGACCACTGTGCCGTCCTCGTCGAAGTGCACCGACAGCGCACCGACGACGGTGCTGTACTGCCAGGCGTGGACGATGCAGACGGGATCGCCGTCCGCGTTGGTCGTCTGGGTCGGGTAGTCCCCACGCGTGGTGAGGCCGTACTTGTCGAAGTCACCGAGCAGTGTGTGAGAGTCGCCGCCCACGATGGCGTCCACCCCGGAGAGCGCCGACGCCAGGGCGACGTCGTTGCTGTACCCGTAGTGGGTGATCAAGACGATCTTGTCGACGCCTTGCGCCGTCAACTGATCGATCTGAGCCTGGGCAGTCGTCAGCTCGTCGAGGAACTGCGTGGTTTCGAGCGGGGAAGACGACACCTTCGTCTTCTGGGCGATGGTGATGCCCACGAACCCCACCTGCTCACCGCCGAAGTTCCGGATCGTGTTCGGTTCGAGGTAGTCGGTGCTCGAACTGGGCGCCAGCGGCGTCCCGAGCTTGGGAGCCACGTTGGCCGTGATCACCTCGGTGTCGCACAAGCCACTATCCAGGAAGTCGAGGAACTTCACCAACCCGGCGTCGCTCCCGTCGAACTCGTGGTTCCCGGGAACCAGGATGTCGAAGCACGCCTCGTTCATGAGCGCCGCATCCGCTTCGCCCTCGAACAGCGTGTAGAACAGGGTCCCGGTGATTGCGTCGCCGGCGTGGATCACCATGTTGTTCTCGCCGGCGTTGGAGGCGCGGAGAGCGTCGATGGTGGATACCACCCTCGGGAAACCGCCGAGCTCAAATTCCACCTCCGAACCACCGATCTCGAGGCCTATGTCGTCCGCCTGGAGATGCGAATGGTGGTCGTCGATGTGGAACATGTTGAGCGTGAACGTCTCTGGTTCGCCTGCGGCCCTCCAGAGGAACGTGACCCCCATGGCCCGGGTCAGCAGTACGTCTGGTGAGAAGGTCGTGGGCGTGGTCCCCGTGGTGATGCCGTTCGCCGTCATCCAGTTGACGGCCTCTTCGTAGTAGGAACCGGCGGGCACATCGCTGAACGCGGCGGCAACAAACGTGATCGTGCCCTCGGACGTGGACACGGCGCCGGAAACCGTACACTGAGTCAGGCTGTACTCGACCCGCCCGAGATGGGACATCTGACCCGCACCCGCACTGGAGTAGCGCCATTCGGCCCACTCGGGACAGCCCGGCGCGGTGAAATCAGGTGGTCCGTGTTCCCCCATCACGGTGCCTTCGATCGGTCCCTCGGACCCATCGTATGCGATCTGGCCCTCGATGTTGAGCTGCATGAGTCCCATCGGAACATCGGGGTCGACCACGCCGTAGACGTTGCCTGTCCCGTGCAGATCGCCCGAGCCGGTGGCATTGGTGAACATCCCGGTCCCGCCGACGGCCGTCCATTCTCCTTCGAACAGGAAGCCGTCGGGTTGCTCCAATGTTCCGACAAGCTGACCGAGCATTGTGTGCTCGATCCACAGCTCATCGCCATTGGCAGCCGGGCTGTCGGCCACCGAGCCGTAGGCACGCCAGAGCATCGTCGAGAACTCTGCCCTGGTGATGGTGTCCCCGGGCGCGAAAGTGGTAGCGGTCTTGCCGGTCGTGATCCCGCCGTAGAAGGCCCATTCGACCGCCTTGCGGTAGTAGGTCCCGGCGGGCACATCGGTGAAGAACGGCGGCGTCGCAGTCACAACGGGCTCGGGGGATCCGAAGGCCCTCCACAGCAGCGTCATCGCATCTGCCCTCGTCAACGGGTCGTCCGGTGAAAACTCACCCGGACCCGTTCCGTTGGAGATGCCTCTGGTCCCGGCCCACAGCGCCGCGTCTGCGTAGTACGTCGTTGGTGCCACGTCGTCGAACACCACCGCTGCCGCAGGTGCCAGGGCGGTGACACCGGAGAGTGCCAGTAGCAGCGCCACCAGCACTATCGCTTGTCTTCTCATGTGTCCTCTCCTCCCTTACGTCCTCGTTGTGCGGTCGCAGACAAGAGATGAGAGCTGCGACACGCCCCATTCCCACTCCCGAACCTACACTCCCGAGAGGACGAAGGACGCCGAGACCTGCCTGTGGCCTGCTGCTTTCCGCTCGCCGCTCGTGGCCGCCCGTCGCTCGCTACCACAGAACGACGTAGGTCAGGATGGGGTCGGCGGCCTTGAAGCCGCCGGCGGCCCGGAAGTCCCACAGCTCGACCCAGAAGCTCACGCCGTCGGTTCTGCTGAACAGCCCGGCATAGCGCGGCAGCCGGTCATCGTCGGTGCGGGCCAGCACTCCGCTGAGCCTTCGGTCCAGGAGTCGTTGCTGGACCTCGGCAGCCAGCTGTTGGTGGGGGGCCACATCGTCCGGAAGGCTGAAATACAGGGGCTCAATATGGTCGAACCTCATGGCGATGCCGGTCAGGGCTGCTTCGTCGTAGAGCGGGTCGCGGGAGAGCACCTCGCGGGATCCGGCCGGTGCCCACGGTTTCCCCTCCGCCAGCCTCGTTGCGTCGGTTCTCAACCATTGCTCCACCCAGCGGGTGTGGGTGCCGGGGATCCAGTTGGACCGCCCCAGGACCACCATCGAAACCGCTTCCGCCATGTCTTCTCCTGCTCCCGTCCTGCCATAGTCCGTGGACGTTGCGATGGACGAGGGCAGCAGCCAGGAGGCCTCGAGGGGATCCGGGTTCTGGTCGATCCATCCAACCGCGTCCGCAAACGAACGCACCAGCTTTGACCCGGAGGCCGGTTCGACCTGGTCGACCTTCCCCTGCAGGGCCGCTTCGACGTACGCCTCGTCGAGGGTCGAGAACTGGGCCACATGGGCGAGTTCGTGGAGCAGCGCCCTCGTCAAATCCATCCGGGTGGCGGCGTCACCGTTGGGAGCAAAGGTCTTGTCGACGAGGTAGATGTCGGGCCCCTGGGTGAAGGCCACGGCCTTGCCGACGGCTTCCTCGCCGTCGACCGACCGGATCCTGATCAGGTTCCGGGGCAAGGCGAGATCCGCGAGGACCGCCGGGACTTCCTCGAGCGCTCCGGCAATCAACTCGAGCTCGGCCGGATCGGCCGAGGCGGTGCCGCCCAGCACGGTCACCCCTCCGACCGTTCGCTGCCAGACGACGTCCTCGAAAGGCGGGGACCCGAGGCGGGTCGGAAGCTCCGGGTCGGTCAGGTCGATCTCGGGTGGTTGGGTGCCCGTGGTCGTATCCGAGCCCGGAGGGCCGGTTCCGGACTGCGAAACGAAGCTGCACGCCTGCAGCGTCAAAGCCGGAATCAGCGCCAAGAGGGTAGCAAACCGTCGCACCGGGTCCTTGATAGCAGGACCGTCGATCAAACTCGACGTTCCCCTCTCAACCGCGGCGATGGTGCCGCTAGCCTTCGAGAATCGATCAGCAAAGGAGAATCGCCATGAGCAAGGTCGCCGTCGTAGGTGCGGGCAAGTACGGTTCGACTACCGCCGAGCGGCTGGCGGCGATGGACATCGTCGACGAGGTGGTTCTGACCGACATCGTCGAAGGCCTGCCCCAGGGTTTGGCGCTCGACATGAATCAGTCCCGCCCCGTCGAGAAGTACCGCACGCTGGTGGTGGGCTCCAACGACTACGCCGATACCGCGGGCAGCGATGTGGTGGTCATCACCGCCGGATTGCCGAGAAAACCCGGTATGAGCCGTATGGATCTCCTCGAGGTGAACGCCAAGATCGTCAAGAGCGTCACCGAGGAGCTGATCAGGTACTCACCCGAGGCGACGTTGGTGGTCGTGACCAATCCTCTCGACCACATGACCACCCTGGCTGCCGAGGTCTCCGGACTGCCGCACCACAAAGTGCTGGGGCAGGCCGGTATTCTCGACAGCTCCCGCCTCGCCCATTTCCTCGCCGAGGCCACCGGAGTCGACATTCTCGAGATCGACGCCCTCACGCTCGGCAGCCACGGTCCGACCATGGTTCCGGTCCCGTCGCAGTGCCGGGTGGCCGGCCGGCCGCTCAGCGACTACCTGAGTGACGAGGAGATCGAAGAGCTCATGGACCGCACCCGCAAGGGAGGCGCCGAGATCGTGGCCCTGCTCAAGACGGGTAGCGCCTACTACGCTCCGTCATCCGCAGCCGCCCGGATGGTGGCGGCGATCATCAACGACGAGCAGGTGACCATGCCGGTGTGCGCCTGGGTGTCGGGAGAATACGGCATCCACGANNAACTGGATCTGACCGACGTCGAGCTGGCCGCCCTGGCCGAAGCGGCCGCGTCGGTGAAAGAGAACGTCGACGAGCTGCACCAGATCGACCTGTAGAGCCTGCACAACGCAAGTGGGCGACCCCCGGCGGGGTCGCCCCCGGCGGTGATCCCTTCTCAGTATTCGACGTCGAGGCCGGCCACTGCCGTTGCCCAATGCCCGAGCGCCGACTGCTGGGTCATCAGTTTGGCCAGGTTGCCGCTGACCTTGATCTTGCCGGTCATGAAGGCCATCTGGGTGTTCAGCTCACCGCTGAAGATGGCGCTGGCCGTCTCGTAGCTGCTGGAGATGGTGACGTCGGCATCTTCCAGCTCACCCAGCTTCTGGACCGGTTCGTCACCCGACGCGTCCATGTAGAACTTCACTTCGCCCTCGGGCGCATCGGTGACCACGAACTGCAAGCTCATGTCGGCAGACGAGGTGAACGCCTCGTGAGCTTGCAGTGCTGCGGTTACCTCTGTGGCCCAATCCTCGCTGAGGAATTTGACTGCCATCGGGTGGCTCCTTCTATCGACACCGCTTCGTTTCGACGAGGGAAAGGGTAGCAGTGAGCGGAATGTCCCCTTTGCTTGCGTTCCAAGCGGCGGGAGGCAACGAACGGCCGCAACGAGCGAACGGAGTCACAACGTCTCGGCTTTGAGTAGCGAATCGGTTTCGCCGATAATCTGTCGATGAGTCGACGTGCGAGTTTGGGCGCCATGGCGCTGCTGCTGGCCGGGTGCAGTGGAGACACGACGGTTGCCTCCAATAACACCACACCTCCGGCATCCACCACCGTCTCGACCGCGGCACCGACCACCGCCACACCGCCATCAACGACGGCTGCGACCACGACAACCGTTCCCACCACGGCGACGACTGCTCCTGCGACAACAACGACGTCAACGACAACGACAACCGCGGCGCCGACCACCACCACAACCGCGCCTACGACCACGACCACCTCGATCGACTACGTGGCGCTGGGCGCAGAACTCGCAACCAATCTGGGTTGTCGCAACTGTCACTCGTCGGATGGTTCTGTTGGGCTGGGACCGTCGTGGAAGGGTCTTGGTGGTTCAACCGTCACCCTTAGCGGCGGCTCGACTGTGGCCGCCACCGACGCCTACATCGAGGAGTCGATACGGTCACCCGACGCCAAGATCGTCGACGGGTACTCCGCCGGTTTGATGCAGAACGACTACGGCGGTCTCAGTGCCGAGGACATGAATGCCCTGATCGCCTACATCGCATCGCGCTGAACGAACGGAAAACCAGCCTCAGAGGACTCCCGCCTCCGCGAGCAACCTGGCAATCGCCTTCCGGTCTCTGGCCGGCAATGGTCGGAGGGGCCGCCGAGGGTATCCCGGTTGCAGTCCTACTAGCTCGGCCGCCGCCTTGACCCCCGGCACCCGGTGAGCCTCGACGACTCCGGAGAGCCGGGTGAGTTGCGACTGAACCGGGGCGGCGGATCGGGGCGATCGCCGGGCTGTGGCGAGCACCCGGCCCGCCAGTTCCGGTAGGTAGTTGGCGCTGGCAGTGATGGCGCCGTACGCACCCGCCGCGATGCAGAGGGTCACTGCCTTCGAGGAGCCGGTCATCGGAACGAAGCCGTCGGGGGTTCCCTCTACCAGTCGACTCATGGCCACCGGATCGCCCCCCGAGTCCTTCATGCCGGCGACGGTGGGGTGCCGGGACAGCTCGATCGCATGCTCGACCGGGAGGGCATAGCCGGTCACCGCCGGGACCGAATAGAGGAACATCGGGACCGGAGCCGCATCGGCCACATCCCCGAAGAACCCGGTGACGGCAACGTGATTTCCCCGGACCAGGGTGGTGGGGGTGAGCGCCAGGACTGCGTCGGCTCCGGCGGCCGCCGCCTCCTCCGTCTGGGCCAGCGCTTCCCGAACCGANNACTCGGCGGCAATCCCCGCCAGTAGAAAAGGCCGCCTGCCCATTTCCCGGCGGGCGGCGTCTACCAATTGCCCACGTTCGCCGGTCGCGAGATACGGGCCTTCCCCGGTGGACCCGCCGACCAGGAAGCCTTTGATGCCGCGTTCGGTCAGAACCCGGAGGTTGTGCCGGTGGGCTTCGAGATCGAGATCCCCGGTTCGGGTGAACGGAGTGACGAGGGCGGGCAGCAAGCGGGGCGGGTTTCGCATGTCGACGAATCTACCCGTGTCGCCGGCGGCCGCTACGGAGCAGGGACCAGCTTCACCTCGCTGGGCAGCACATTGCCCAATCCCGCCGGCACGGGGTTGAGCGGGCAACCGCCCACCACCTCGGCGTCCGGGGCGAAGTCCACGCTGAAGGCCGACATCTGAGCCAGGCTGGTGGTCCGGTCGTCTCCCTCACTCCAAGTCCCACCGGACCCGTTCTGGTGGTCCCACCAGAGCAGGCGTACGTCGCCGTCCGAGATCGTGCCCTCGCGTTTGCCGTCTTCCGGTCCGCCGGAGGTGCTGGTGTCGTCTTCGACGATTGGATCGAGGAGGTAGGCAATCTCGAATCCGGTGATGGTGAACAGGCGGGGGTTGGAGGGTCCGGCACCTTTGGGCCCCCAAGTCCCGGCCGGCACCACGATGAGACGGAGGTCGCGACAGTCGTACTTGGTGATCTCGAACCGGGGCGGGTTCACGTACGCGATGTCGGGAGGGATGGGATAGACGGGCTGGTCGTCGAGCTCCCCGTCGGAGCAGGAGTCGGTTGGATCGTCCGGGGCGGGGGGCGTCCCGTCGTCGAAGAAGTAGTCCATACTCGGGGCGGCTCCCGCGACGCAGGTTGCGTCGAGGTCGTCGTGGGGGTTCGACATGAGGTTGGTGTTCCACACGACGGTGCCCGACGGCGCGCCGGTGGGTCGGGCCAGGGAGGTCCAACCGCCGGCCGGCATGCCATGCGGATTCACCGGGCTGGCGGTTCGACCGTCCGAATACGCCAGTCGCCCGATGTAGTCGTTGGCCGGTTTGCCACCGATCAGACCGTCGTATACGGACCCGGCGATGTTGCCGGATTTCGAAACCACTTGATTGCACGGAACGTCGCCGGAGACCGAGTCGCAGCGAACTTGCGCCGCGATGCAGGGATCATCGGCTCCGGCGGCCGGGTCGTGGCAGGTGATCGACCGGTCGGCTCCCACCATCATGTTGAAGGCGAGCTCGTTGGTTCCGCCGCCGCCCAGTCCGTCCACCCGGGGTACCTCCAGGTAGTTGCAGACCCCGCTGCCCGACGCGGTCGATGGTTCGTCGTTGCACTGGTTCTCGGTGAACTTGATGATCCCCCCCGGAAACCCGGCGTTGACGCCGACGGGAAAGATCCCGGTCGAGACCGACGTGAAGGCGCCGCAATAAGCCTCTTGCAGGATTCCCTGGCTGTCGGATCCGAGAACCTGGCCGAATCTGGTCGGTGCCTCCTGGCGGAGACTGACCCGCATGATGCTGGGGCTGGCCGTGCCGTTGTACTCGGCCGGCGTCTCCACCTCCAGTACGAAGTCGCCGGTGACCCACGTCGACGTGCTGCCGATGACGGTGGTCGGGGCGGTAGGGGAGATGGCGCTGAGTCCCGGCTGGTTGGGACGCACGAAGTCGGCTACCTTCTCAACGGCCATGGCGGGGTCGCCGGGCAGCTCGGCCGCTCCGGCCAGGCAGGCCAGGTCGACCGCCCGCTGCTGGCTGCGCGCTAGTTGGAAGAACTCGGAGGTGTCGAGGGCGAGGGCCGTGGCCCCGATGAGGAAGAGGAGCACGACTGCCGTCCACGTCGCGGCAATCCCGGTTTCGTCCGAGTGCCGGCGCCCAACGCCCGGCGGGGGTGTCACGGTTCGAGCCTCGACACGGCTTGAGCGCTCAGGTCTACCTCGACCGAGAAGAAGATGAAGTCGAGGCGGAAGTCCCGGACGGTCAGCCGGACTTGCGCCCGATCATCGGTGGTGGGGTCCTCGCCGGGGCTGCCGCCGAGCGGGATGCAGTAACCGGCCGGATCGTCGACCACAGTGATACCGCTCCCGGCGGTGGCGCTCTCGGTGACCGCTCCACCGGAGATGATGGTCGAGCAACCGGACACGTCGTTCCACGGGATGCTGGCGGCCAGGATCTCNNTGATCGAGCACGTTGTGGACGTTCCAGGCTCGCGCCGTGGTCCAGATGCCGAAGGTGAGCATCAGCAGCAGCGGGAGCACCAGCGCGGCCTCGACCAGGGCGGCGCCGCGCTCGTCGCGCCGGCGGTGTCTTGGTCGTGTCATAACGGTCTCCCGGAGCACGGAGACGATCCGACGATGCGGCACGTCGGGATCGCCCCGCCCATGGGAAAATGATGCCGCACATAGCGGTCGATTCGAGACAAGCCGTCACTCTCCGTGGCCTAGAAGCCTGGAAGAAGTATCGGCAGAAACGCCAGCCGCGATGAGGGTTTTTCGGAGGGTCCTGTGGTTAGTGGTCGGAGCGATTCCGGTTTCTGAACCAACGTCCGATCAATGACTTCCCGAGGCTGATGACAGCTTCCTGAGGTTGTGGCGGCGTTCGACGGGTGGTGGTGTTGAAGAGGATGGACGGCTACGTCAAAGGGACTGGAGTCGGGCCCGCTACGGTGCGACCAACCTGACCACCTTTGGATCGCCGGGTTCGAATGGCTTAGTAGGTGCGTTGGGTCCGACGCACCGGATATCATCGGCGAAAGCCAAAGGAACTGCCTCGATCTTCTCGAGCTTGTTGCCGGGGCTGATATCTGAGGGATCGTTGGGCTCGGTGACGAATGCCCAATGGAAACCGACGACTCGCATCGTCTTACTTCCCGGCGGCCACGAAGGCGAGTCGGGTAGTGTACCAGTCGCCCATTGCGTGTACTCGTCTTCCCAGACGAGGATGGGGATTCGCACTATCCGAGGAGAGGAGCAGCCCTCCGCGTCGAAATCCGAATAGTAGTGGACATCATCCCAGGGTCCGTTAATAGCCTCGTCGTAGTCGGCAGGCTTTCCGACAGTCGGTGGGTTTGACACGGTGCCAAGGTCGGAAGGCTGGTCCCCATCTTCTGGCGATCCTTGGAATGTCCAGATCCTGCCCGGATTCGAGTTCGCTGTGTTTTGCAGTCTGCCTTCGCCGGGCGCGATTCCCCAGTTGCCACCCATCAGGAAACCGGCAGTGTTTTGAGGATCATTGTTGCCTGTCGAAGTTTCAATCGAGTTACAGGGATCGACGGCGCTGTTACCTGAGCATGTCCGTTCCGTACCCGTGTAGACGCGCACATCGCGAGCTGCTCCGTACGCGACATTCTGGGCGACCGTCCTGTTGGCACCGTCTCGGGGGATACGTTCAATGACCAGTCGCTCGCAGTTGCCTCGGTCATCGGGCCCACATGAGTCCGGGTTCTGTAACCATTGATTCATTCCTCCGGGAAGATCGCCGAACGGGAGAGTGCCCGATCCAAGTCCGAACCACTGGCAGGCTGCCACCTGGGACACCTGAACGTTCTGAGCCCCGATCACCCTGGCGAAACTGGTCTCCGCGAGCTTGCCTACTTCGACCTTCATCTTGGTGCTCTGTCCGTCGACGGGAGTAGTGATGGTCACGACGTTCCCGTTACCGTCGTCGAGAATCGCCTGAGTCGCAGTGATAGTGGGTGTGACTGCGTTGAGGGCAGGCCAGTTCCTCTGCGCGAACTCGGCAGCCCGCGCCAATGCCGTGTTTGGGCTCTCCGGAAGCTCGGGTACGCCGGCCAGGCACGTGAGGTCTGCATCCGTCTGTTCGGCCCGGGCATCCTGGTAGAACCCGGAGACGTCGACCGCAAGAGCAGTTGCCCCAACGAGGAACAGCATAATGAGCGCGACCCAAATACCGGTGATTCCATCATCGCGGAGATTCAGCCGTCTCACGGTCAACTCCCCTCCCACCTAGCCACCGCTGCGGCCTGCAAGTCAACGTCGATGGAGAAGAACACGAAATCGAGTGGGTAGTTCTGCCACTGCAGCACAACCGCCACCTGGGGTGTACTCGTTGATCCCAGGCCTACGAGGGGACAGGGGTCGTTGCCGGCGTCCTCTTTGTTGATGCATACGGTCGCGACATCTGCCGGCGCGATCGATGCAGCCTGCAACTCTTGGTCGGCGATAGCCCTCACGTTCGCCACGGAAGACCCGTCCCACGGTACCTCCGTGGCGCCGTACCGAGCTGCCTCTCGGGCGGCGTGGTCGAGCGTATTGTGCACGTTCCAAGCCCGAGCCGTCGTCCATATGCCGACGGTCAGAAGCATCAGCAGTGGCATGACCAGCGCGGCCTCGACCAGCGCCGCGCCCCGATCTTCCCGTCTATGCAATCTCCCGAACCAGCCCACCATCGTTCGTTGCCTCCCAGTTCAATGGTGGGGCCTCACCTGTGTGACAGATCGCTGCCAATGCCCCGCCGCATCATAACCCATGTGGGTGAGTTGTGTGCCTAAACCTCTTCCCACTTTCTGTGGCAATAATAACGCCAACAGCGTTAGGCAGGATGAGGGTATTTGGTTGGTCGGATCGGACTAGTCAACCCATGTCCGCTTGTGAATGACCGACCCTCAGGCGTTCTGATCGACCAGTCGCAGTACCTTGGCGTCGCCCTCTTCGTAGGGCTTGACCGTACCACCGGGACCGATGCAGTTGGCGTTGTCGCCGAACCACACTGCCTCGGCACTCAACGTCTTGAGAGCGTCCGAGGGGTTCTTGAAGTCACCGGGGACGATCGGGTGCTCCAGGGCGACGGTATAAAAGCCGACCACCTTGACCGGATCGCTGTTTCCCCCCGGGAGGTTGACGACCTCGCCGGGTTGCCAATCGATCTGCGCAACGATGGGAATCCTGGCGAAGCGCGGCGAGTCGCACTTGCCGATGGTGTCGTTGTAGTAGATGTGATGAGTCTTATCGACATCTACCCAGCTCTGCGGCACGGTCGCATCGGCGTGCACCTCGGCATCGAACTTGTCCGGGGGAGCCATCGCGCTGAGAGCGCCCGGGTCGGTGACGCCCGTGAAGGAAGCGAACGCCATCGGTACACCCGGGTCGGGGTTCACCTGCAGCATCTGCGGTGGATAGTCACCGTCCAACGTACGGCCGCCGAGACTGACAAAAGTCCGGGTGGCAACTGAGGTATCCGCCAAGCGTCCCGACACCCCGGCGGTGACGCTGCCGCGCACCAGTCCGTCGGAGAGCTGGCCGGATGAGACGCCCTGGTCCTGGTTGACGATCGTGCACGGCCCAGAGCCCACCGCACAGGTGGTCATGTTGAGAGGATCCGTTTCCCACTTGTTGGGGTCCAGCTGAGCCTCCGCTCCGATGGCAACGTTGCGTATGAACCATTCGCCTTGACCGGCCCAATCGGCCCGCGGTAGCTCGAGGGGGCGACAGTTGCCGGTGTCACAGGGATTCTCCACCTGCAGGATTCCCTGGAATCCGCCCGGAAGCGCCCCAAACGGAAGATCGCCCAACTTCAGGCCCTGGACCTTGCAGTAGGCCTCCTGGGTCACCTGGGCGCTGGTCGCCCCGAGCACTTTCCCGAACTGGGTGGGTGCCTGCTGGGTCAAGGTGACGGCCATCTTGGTGAGATCACCCCCGTAGCCGGCGACCATGGTCACGACGTTGCCGTTGCCGTCGTCGAGGGTGGCGGTCTGGGCAACGATGCTGGCCGAAACGGCCGACATCTCCGGCCAGTTCTGCTTGGCGATGGCCACCGCGTGATCGAGGGCGTTGCTCGGCGACTGGGGAAGATCCCGAACGCCGGCCAGGCAGGTCATGTCGGCGGCCGATTGCTCGAACGCGGCTTCCCGGTAGAAACCCGAGACGTCTACCGCCAGTGCCGCCATCCCGACGAGCAGGAAGGCGGTAATGGCCGTCCAGGTCGCGCTGAAACCGCCATCCTCGCGAATGGTCCTGAGCACCGTCCGCATGTCAGCCCTCCCAGCGGGATACGGCCGATGCCTTGAGGTCGACACCGATCGAGAAGAAGACGAAATCCAACTGGTAGTTGTTCCAGCTCAGTTCCACTGCCACCTGGTCGACCCCCGGAATGGCTCCCAGGCCGCAGGGGGCATTGCCCTGAGCAATGCAGGCGGTGGCCACGTCGGCGGGGGCGATCGCCGATGCCTGCAGTTCCTGGTCGGCCACTGCCCTGACATCCGTGGGTGAAGATCCGTCCCAAGGGACCTCGGTTGCCCCATAACGGGCGGCTTCGCGGGCGGCGTGATCGAGCGT
>DHIO01000016.1:10975-28001 GCA_002403855.1 Acidimicrobiia bacterium UBA4744 | reverse complement strand
CGCTGGTTGCCCACCTCCCACTGATTCTTTCCACTGTGCAAGACTTGTGGGGACCCCCAAGCAGGAGTTCAGGATGCCGCACCGGAGTTGGGCTGAGCCCTACAAGATCAAGATGGTCGAACCAATCCGTATGACCACTCGCGAGGACCGCGAGCAGGCGATTGCCGCCGCCGGCTACAACTCCTTTCTCCTCAAGTCCGAAGACGTCTACATCGACCTTCTCACCGACTCGGGGACTTCCGCCATGTCCGACTACCAGTGGGCCGGGCTCATGCTCGGCGACGAGGCCTATGCCGGATCAAGGAGCTTCTATCACCTCGTCGACGCGGTTCGCGAAACCTACGGCTACGAAGAACTCATCCCCACGCACCAGGGGCGGGGCGCCGAGCACATACTCAGCCAGATTCTCATCAAGCAAGGCGACGTGGTCCCGGGCAACATGTATTTCACCACCACCCGTTTCCATCAGGAATACGCGGGCGGGTCGTTCGTGGACGTCATCATCGACGAGGCCCACGAGCCGGATAGCGAGCATCCCTTCAAGGGCAATATCGACCTCGTCAAGTTGCAGGCCATCGTCGACGAGTACGGCGCGGATCGGGTTCCCTACGTATCGTTTGAGACCAACGTCAATCTGGCCGGCGGTCAACCGGCCTCGATGGCCAACTTCCGCGAGGTGTATGAGTTCTGTTCGAGATACGGGATTCTCGTGATGCTCGATGCCACCCGCGCTCTCGAAAACGCCTACTTCATCCAGCAGCGAGAGGGTGGCTACCACGACAAGTCGATCAAGGAGATTCTGGCCGAGATTTGCTCGTATTCTCACGGGGCGACTGTGTCTTCGAAAAAGGACAACCTGGTCAACATCGGCGGGTTTCTGGCCGTACGGGATCCGGAGTTGGCCCGACGAGCGCGCGCCTTGCTGGTGGCTTTCGAGGGGCTGCACACGTACGGAGGAATGTCGGGACGGGACATGGAGGCGTTGGCCCGCGGGATCCGCGAAATGGTCGAGACGGACGACCATGTGGCCGCCCGGGTCGGCCAGGTGCTGTACCTGGGGGAGAAGCTGATCAAGGCAGGGATTCCGATCGTCCGGCCGGTCGGAGGACACGGGATCTTCCTCGATGCAGCGGCCATTCTCTCGCATCTGCCGCAGGAGCATTTCCCGGCCCAGGCCCTGACCGCCACCCTGTACCTCGACGCAGGAGTGCGAGGGATGGAAAGAGGGATCGTCTCGGCCGGACGTGATCCATCGACCGGCGACCATCACTACCCGAGACTCGAGCTGGTTCGTCTGGCCATCCCGCGTCGCGTCTATACCCAGGCTCACATGGACGTCGTCGCGGAATCCGTGGTTTCGGTCTACGAGGAGCGGGAGAGGGTCAAAGGCCTGCGTTTCACCTACGAGCCTCCTGAACTGCGGTTCTTCCAGGCCCGGTTTGAACCACTGGACTGAGCCGGTGGTGCGCGTGAGGCGTCCATAGTGGAGGTCCGCTTCGACGACCGGCGGCGCGGGCTGAGCTTTGGGTTCCGGGGCAATCCCCAGGTCGTCGAAGCGCACCGTATCGACCAGGTGATTCCGGCTTTGGAGCTGGTCGAAGGACAGGTTGCCTCCGGGAAGTGGGCAGCCGGGTTCGTAGCGTACGAGGCCGCGCCGGCGTTCGATGAGGCGCTGACGGTTCGCCGGCAACCGGGCGGCGAGCCTGGGCTTCCGCTCATATGGTTCGCGCTCTACGACGATCGAGTGGATCCCGGACCGGTCCCCACCGGCGAGTACGAACTCACGCCTTGGGAGCCCGCTGAAGATCGCGCCGCATACGGACGATCGATGGCTCGGATTCGGTCACACATCGAAGCGGGTGACACGTATCAGGTCAACTACACCTACCAGCAGGCTTCCGGTTTCCACGGCGATCCGCAGGCCTTCTACGCAGATCTGCTTGCGGCACAAACCGCCTCCTACGGTGCCTACATCGATACCGGAGCCTTCCGGATCCTGAGCGCTTCTCCCGAGTTGTTCTTTCACCGAGACGGCGATCACATCGTATGTCGGCCCATGAAGGGAACGTCGGCGAGGGGCCGGTGGACGGAGGAAGATCGAGCGCTGCGAGCCGCGTTGCTCACTTCCGACAAGGAGCGGGCCGAGAACGTGATGATCGTGGATCTGATCAGAAATGACCTCGGCCGGGTCGCCGAATTCGGGACGGTTCACGCGGACGAGCTGTTCGAGGTCGAGCAGTATGAGACGGTGTGGCAGCTCGTTTCCACGGTCTCGGCCGGTTTGCGGCCCGGCACGAGCACGACGGATCTCTTCCGAGCCCTGTTTCCGTGTGGGTCGGTGACCGGGGCGCCCAAGGTCCGGACCATGGAGATCATTGCCGATCTGGAAGCCGCGCCGCGTGGCGTGTACTGCGGGGCGATCGGGATGTTGGCACCGCCCGAGACCGGCGCACCGGATGCATCCTTCAGCGTGGCTATTCGAACCGTGACCATCGAGCGGGACTCGGGCACCGCCTCCTACGGGATAGGCGGGGGTATCACTGCCGACTCGCGAACCGACCTGGAGTACGCGGAAACACGCACCAAAGCGCGAGTGCTTTTGCGCAAACCGGCGACCTTCTCCTTGATCGAGACTCTGCGGTGGGAAGCCGGGCGGGGATATTGGTTCCTGAGCGAACACCTCGATCGACTCCAGGCCTCGGCCGAGTACTGCGGCTATCGAATGGACCGGGCAGAGGTGCAGCGGCGTCTACAGGTTGCGGTTGGGGAGATCACAGAAGGCCCGGTTCGGGTGAGGCTGTCGCTCGACCAGGTTGGGGGGATCGGCATACAGGTTGACAAATTGATCCAGCCTACCGAGCCACTCCGAGTGGCGGTCGATCACGTGCCGGTTGATCCCTCCGATTGGCGGTTGTACCACAAGACATCCCTACGCCGCCGCTACCACCAGGCACGGAGCCGGCATAGAGCGGCAGACGACGTTCTCATGGTCAACACTGAGGGTGAGGTCACCGAATCGACTTTCGCCAACGTGATCGTGTGTTTCGACGGCAGCTGGCTGACCCCGCCGGTGTCCTCGGGTTGTCTTCCCGGAGTGATGCGACGGGTACTGTTGGAGGCAGGTGAGATAAGAGAGGCCCCTATCCTCGTCTCCGACCTCGCCCGCGCAGACGGTCTTGCGTTGATCAATTCCGTGCGCCTCCGGGTGCCGGCAGTTCTCGACGAGCCGGTTGCGGCGCTCACGTCGAGGAGACCCGGCAGATGACATCGGTGACCCTGGTCGATGTCTCCAAGACGTTTGCCAGGCAAGCCACCGTCTTGGAAGGCTTGAATCTGCATATTGAGGCGGGCGAGTTGATGGTGTTGCTCGGTCCTTCCGGATCCGGCAAATCGACGATTCTGCGGCTGATCGCCGGCCTGGAAGTACCGACCGGAGGCAGAGTTCTCTTTGATGATGAGGACGTCACGGACGTGGCTGCTCGCGACCGGATGGTGGCGATGGTTCAGCAGGATGGTGTGTTGTACACGCACCTTTCCGTCCGTGACAACATCGGATTCCCGCTGGCAATGCGCAAAGTCCCCAAGCCGGACGCCGACCGGGAAGTAGAGGCCGAAGCATCGCAACTGGGGATCCGGGCCTTGTTGGGCAAGATGCCGCGTGAGCTTTCGGCCGGTCACCAGCACTCGGTCGCCACCGCCCGGGCGCTGGTGAAAGAGAGCCGCGTTCTGCTCATGGACGAACCCCTGGCGACGCTCGATGCTCGGATCCGGGAACGGACGCGGCTGGAGATAGCGCGATTGCATCGGGATCTCGGCACGACGACGGTGTATGTCACGAACGACGAACGGGAGGCCATGGCGCTCGGAGATCGAGTGGCCGTTCTCGATGAGAACGGCGTCCTGAGTCAGGTGGACACCCCCCGGGCGGTCTATCACAAACCGGCCTCGCTGTTCGTCGCCGGGTTCGTTGGAGAACTGAACTACACGACCGTTCGGCTCGAGAGGGCTGAAAACGGCTGGTGGTTGCCGCTCGGCAACGATCGGTTGCTGGTAGATCGGTCGGTCGTGTCCACCCGGCCGGGCTTGGAGGCTCACCTCGACGGAGCAGTCATCGTCGGTATTCGGCCGGAACACCTGGTGGTGGCCGCTCCCGGGACCCCCTTCACTGAATGCCTGCACGGCACAGTCGGACGGGTTGAAGATGCCGGGTCCTTCGTACAGGCCTG
The DNA here is from genome assembly GCA_002403855.1 of Acidimicrobiia bacterium UBA4744. Taxonomy (GTDB): domain Bacteria; phylum Actinomycetota; class Acidimicrobiia; order Spongiisociales; family UBA4744; genus UBA4744. The sequence continues at coordinate 23,775 of DHIO01000016.1, read as the reverse complement.
GGTGACCATCGGCGCGTGGCGTGTCAAGGTCCGTTTCAAGGGCGATCAACGGCCGGTCTCGGGCAATCTCATCGAGCTTTCCGTGGACCCGCACCATCTCCACTTCTTCGAACCGGCCGGGGGCGCAGCCCTCTGAGCCGAGTGCCCGGTTTGGGGCAGGAAACGTCGGGATTGACGAGGAGCGTCGGGCGGGACGGGTACCGAGGTCGGCCGCCACCGGTGGTCAAGCCGGCCCGAAGGCCGGCACCAGTTTTCGAGCGATCAACGTGGCCGCCGTCAACCCCAGCCATAGTGCGCTCAAGCCGGCAACGGCCGGGCCTCCTGCCACCAGGGCGGTCACCGTACCGCCGACCAGCAGCGTCCATCGGGCGGAGCGAAGGCGGAGGTAGTCGAGCATCTCTCCCGTGTAGTCGGTCTTGGACATCGGTAGGTACCCCGGGAGGACGAGCCCGGAGATCACGCCGACGGCCATGAGTATCAACGGAACCGGTTCCGGCACCGGCCATCCGGATCCAAAGGCGCCGGCAGCGATCACGCTCCCGGATGCGGCGGCCGACACCAGGAAGGCTGCAACCAGGCTGCGGGCGGGGGCCGGATCAGGGAGGCGGTGGTCGCGAGCCAGGGCATAGGCGAGGACGAGGGCCGCCATCCATCCCGTGACCGTCCTGCCGGCGAAGAACGCCGCGGCCGGCAGGAAGACGAAGCCGTCCAGCAACGTGGGCTGCAGCCCGGTACTACGAAGAGTGACCCGGGCCGCCAGGAGCAGCATGATCAACCCGGCCAGGTTGCCCGGACCGGTCAGCAAGCGCCCCGCTACGGCGAGCACGGCAGCCAGATGGGCAGTGCGCACCTCGTCGGGGTCGATCTCTCGCGTGATCGCCCACGCGAGGAACACCGTCACCCCCGCGTTGACCGCCGGGTTCAAGGCCATGGTGATCGAGCCGAGCCGGTCGACATCGACCGCCAGCACCAGCAACCCACCGAAGACGGCGACCGCCAGATGGAACTGGTGGGTTCGCAGGCGCGGGTCGATGGTGCGAGCAAAAGCTGTGATGGACGTGAGACGACGCACAGAAGGAACCTAGAGCTTCGAGCTTCGAGTTGCAGGCTCCGGGCAACGGCCAACAACGCACCTAGTCGTCGGGGACGAGCGAACGGTCGCCAACCCCGGCTCGGGACTCGGTAACCTCAGGCTTCCGCCTTCTGGAGGTCGGCCCGCAGATGGATGCTCATGTCCTGGGCCACTGCGGCCATGTCGAGTTGGTAGCTGAGCGTACTTCCGGCCACTGAGATGACCCGTCGGACGGCGGAGACTTGCTTGGCGGTCGGACTCACCCCGACCAATGTGCTGGTCATTTCGATCAGCGAACCGTTGAGAGAACCGGCCAGTATCTCGGTGATGCCGCTCGGCTGGGCGAGGACCAGCTCAACTCGACCTTCTGCCACCGGTCTCAGGTACCCGGCTTCCGAATGGAGCGGGTACCCGTCGGCGGGATTCCAGGTCTTCTGCACGTAGTACAAGAAGGGCCTGCCCGTGTGGGAGTACTCGATCTCTTCTCCATAGGTGAAGGGTTCGATCGTCGGATACTCACCCTTGCCTTCGCCCTTCCAGCGGCCGAGGAGAAAGGCCAATGGTTCGACGGCCGGGTGCACTGCTACTTCGCTCATGGTGCCGGACCTCCTTGAAGCTTCGCCCAGCGTAACCGTGGTTCAGCGCATCGGACATTCCGGTGTATGTTGGGCGCGCACATCCACTCGCCCAGCGAGGCACCATGACCGACCCCCAGCCAAAGATACGATCACCGCGCCGGTGGGCGCTCGGTCAAGCCGAGACGGCCTGGTTCCTGGGCCTGGCGCTGTTGGTCGGGGCGTTGGTGGGCGGTGGGGCGGCGCTCCTGATCGAGGTCATCTCCTGGATCGAGCAGGCCGTCGATTGGATAGCGACCGAAGCTACCGACGCCGGGCGCTACGTGCTCTTTGCCAGCGTACCCCTCGGCCTGCTGGGCGCCTGGTGGATCGGGCATCGTTTTGCACCGGAGGTGGCGGGCGACGGAGTCCCGGAAGCTATTGCCGGACTGGCCGTCCATTCCGGCTATCTCCCGACCCGGGGGGTCCCTCTGAAGATCCTCGCCACCGCTCTCACTCTGGGAGGCGGCGGTTCGGCGGGCAGGGAGGGTCCCATCGTTCAGATCGGTGCGACCATCGGATCGTCGGTAGCGCGGCGGTCCCGGATCGGCGAAGACAAGATCCGCAGTCTGGTAGCGGCCGGGGCCGGCGCCGCCATCGGCGCCAGCTTCAATGCCCCCATTGCCGGGATGCTGTTTGCCATGGAGGTGCTGCTCCGCACCTTTTCCGTGCGCCACCTGAGTGCCGTGGTGGTGGCATCGGTCGCGGCCGCCGTTACTACCAAGAGCCTCGTCGGCGAGGAGCGGCTCTTGGAGGCCCCGCAGTACTCGTTGCTCGACCCCCGAGAGCTTCTCTTGTATGCGGCGCTCGGTCTGCTGGCCGTAGTGGCCGGGTACGCGTTGTTGCGCATGCTGAACTGGACCGAAGAACTGGGCGGGCACTTCGCCCGCCATGGTTGGCTGAAACCGCTCTTGGCCGGGCTGTTCGTGGCGGGTATCGGTTTCTTCGAACCCCGCATTCTCGGGACCGGCCAGGCCTTCGTTGCGGAGGTTCTCGATTTCAGTCTGCTGGGGAACGAGTTGTGGTGGATCCTCCTGCTCCTGGCAGGACTCAAGGTCGTTGCCACCTCGGTGACGATTGGGTCGCACGCCTCCGGCGGGGCGTTCATGCCCAGTCTGTTCATCGGAGCGACGCTGGGAGCAGCCTTTGGGGAGCTGTTGGCCCCGGTGTGGAGCATTTCCCCGCTGCGACCGGGTGCGTTTGCGGTGGTGGGGATGGCGGCCACCTTTGCAGCCGTGGCCCGGGCGCCCCTCACCTCGATCCTGATCGTCTTCGAGATCACCCAGGATTACAAACTGGTGCTTCCTCTGATGCTGGCGGTGGTCCTGGCCACTCTGATAACCGATCTGATCCATCCAGAATCGGTGTATACGATGCCTCTCCGGCGAAAGGGAGTGCAGCTAGTCAGATCGAGCGAGGTAGATGTCCTCGATACGGTGCAGGTCGGCGAGGTGATGTCGCTCGATGCCCTGTCCGTGCCGGTGGGCATGCAAGCGCGCGAGGTATTGGAGATACTCGACCGGGGTCGTCGACACGGAGCAGCCGTCCTCGACGAGAACGACCGGCTGGCCGGCGTTGTGAGTATCACGGACGTGCTCCGCGCCGCCGGACCGTCGGAGTCCGTGAGTGTGGCAGAGGTGATGACTCGCCGCCCGGTGACGGTGTCTCCCAGCACGCCGGTCAGTGTTGCGCTCGAACGAATGGCAGCTCTCGGCGTCGGCCGTCTACCCGTCGTTGCCGAAAACGACGTATCCCGTTTGGTCGGGATGTTCCGAAGGGAGGACGCGGTGCGCGCCTATCACCAGGCATTGAGCGCCAAGACCGACCACGAGCTGGCCCGCGATCGACTTCGCAGGCGCACGCAACCGGGAGCCGAATTCTTCGATTTCAGGATCCCCTCCGGTTCGATGGCAGACGGCAGGTACCTCAGCCAGGTCAGCTGGCCGGAAGGATGCACGATCGTCTCGGTACGCCGGGGCCGGGTCGTCTACGTGCCGACCGGGAATACCCGGCTGGAGCGAGACGACGTGCTCACCGCTTTCGCTACTCCGGAAGCCAGGATGGCCGTCATCGAGCGGCTCAACGCCACCGGCGACGAACCGACCGCGGAGATTCCGGTCATCGAGGCATCGGAGAAGCCGGAGCGAGGGTAGGAGTGGCTGATGCCCCGGTGCGCAGGTTGTCGGCCGGCACTGTCGGCTGCGGCCGGCGGGTTCCACTGGAGACCGACGGCACCGTTTCCGTATACTTCGCAAAAAGGAGGTGAAGGCGACGTGCTGCGGGTTGGAATGCATGTTCGTGAGTTGACGAAGAAGGTCGGACAGACGGGCCGTACCGGCAAGGTCACCAAGGTCAAGGGTGACAACGTTGAGGTTCTCTGGGACGACGGCCATGTGAGTTCGCTGTCGGGTGCCGTTCTACAACCCGTCCGCAAGCAGAAGGCCGGCTAGGGGTTCCGGCGGGCGGCATCAACTCGACCGGGGGGTCGGGGACCCCGGGTCCGAATCTGGTGACGAGGTTTCGTCACCCCGATGCGGTTGCAGACGATCCCCCCAAGCGGTACCTCTTCGGCGGGAGTCGTAGCACGCCTCTAACCGGTTTGCCCGGGGGATGGCACCGACTGGTTGGCTCTTCTCCGGCAACGGCGATGCCCCGGATTTTCGGCACCTAGAGGTACACGCCGGGGTACGACTTGTCGTCGGTGCGTCCCTCGAGCGCCTTCTTCTGGCGGACCTCAGCCAGTTGCGCCTGGGCAGCCATCTGCTGGCTCCAGAGGCTCGCCTGGATGCCGTGGAAGAGACCCTCGAGCCATCCGACCAGTTGCGCTTGGGCAACCCGCAACTCTGATTCGGAGGGGACATCGCTGGTGAGGGGGAGGAAGACCTCATCGAGTTCCTCGCGCAGGTCGGGCGACAGCACCTCTTTCAGCTCGTCGATCGACCGGCGGTAGATCTCGAGCAGTCGTTTGCGTCCTGCCTCGTCGAGCGGCGCCTGGCGAACCTCGTCGAGTGTGGCTCGGGTCATGGATGCGATCCGGATCAGCTTGGTCGGTTCGCTGATCGTCGAACCGTCGCCCTTTGCGTCGGGCTCGTCGGCGACTACCTCAGGTCGGACTGGTTCCTCTGTCATGCTCACCTTTTCCTCTCCTGCTCAGGTTACCCGAGAGGTGGCGGGGCGTCTCCATTCGGCTCCGGCGGTAGCGGCGGCCAATCCGGCCGATCTGGGGGGAGCGAAGGTGGGGCAGATCCCGTCGGGGGCGCAGGGGGCGGTGCGCCGACGTCCGCAGCCAACCGGACGAGGTCGAACGGTTCGTGACGGGTGCGGAGATCGAAATACAGCACTGCCAGGACGCAGACGACGAAAGGCGTGGTCGCAACGGCAATGGCCACCGAAACGGCCATACCTCCAATCAATCCCCCGCCGTCGGGTAGGAACGACTGGATGATCCGCGAAGCAATCCCGCTCAACACCGCGACAATCAACGAAGTAGTGAGCAGCGTGCCGAATGTGGGCCACCACCGGCCGCGGACGAGGCCGAACGATCGCGACAGGGCACCGGGGGGCGAGGTCTTTTCGACGACCAGGACCGGAATTGCCGGAGCCCACGAGATGACCAGCCAAGGAACGAGAACCAGCCAAGCGAAGAGCGACAGCGCCGCCAGGGCGCTGCCACCGTTTGACGTGGATGCGGTGACGGCGACCAGCAACCAGACCCCGCCACTCAAGGCGAAAATGGCCGCGATCATGAGCAGACCGGCAATCAGGATGGACGGTAGGCGACCTGCCGCCGTTCTGAGCGACCTCCGCCAATCCGGCTCGATACCAAGGTAGATCTCGGCGACCGCCCGAACGCTTCCGGCCGATGCCAGTACCGCTGCGGCAGACTGGATCACCGCGGCGGCCAGCGCGGCTCCGAGAAACCGCAGCATGTCGTTGAGGAGTGCCTCATCGATGACCGGCGCGGGATCGTTGAGCTGCCGGGTGAGGTCTGGAGGAACTGCGGCATTCAGGATCAGATACGAGGCAATCCCCGCCGGAACCACCACCGCACCTACCAGCAGCATCAGCGAGCGCCAGTGGCGGGTGTAGATCTTGAACGCGGTGTCGATGATCTCGCCCAGGCCGAGGGGACGCAATGATTGTTCGCTCATGAATAGGCAGCGTAATTCGTTCTTCGCGATTCGTTCCTCGGATTCCGTGTTCCCGGTGCCTCCCGGGCCAAACCACGGCCGTCGCCGGCGCACCAATGCCCAAGATCCGGAGTCGAAAAACGAGGATCGTCTGTTGTTGTAGACTATCGGTAACCATTAGGAGCCTCGCTATGGCCGACGACGACTATCCCCAGATTCTCGACGCTGCACACGTGGCGGAACTACTCGGCATGAATGTACAGATGGTCCGCAAGTACGCCCGGGAGGGCCGCATTCCCGCCTACCGTCTTCCCGGAGGCCGTACCTTCAAGTTCTTCCGTGATGAGATCTTCGAGTTCTTGAAGGCTCACCCGGTGGAAACCGAAGAGTCGGAGGCCTGAGGCTCGAAGCCGACCATCTCTCGAACCTCAAAGGGCCGGACTACAAGTCCGGCAAGAGGACTCTCGCCGCCCAAGCCACCGGGTCGCGCAGCTCCGCGAGACTGGGGAGGGCTTCCTCGCCCCTCCAGAGATGGTCGAGGGCTTCCTCCCCCCAACGTCTGGTGACCTCAGAGCAGAACTCGGCACCCAGACGGTACTGCTCTTGTTTCAGTTCCAGGCCCAGCATCTGGTTGATGATCTGCTCGGCTTGCGAGGGTTCGGCCCGTCGCCGGGTCATGGCTTCGCGCATCCGGTCCAGGTCCGGGAGCATCTTGGAGGCGGCGCGGTCCATCAAGAAATCGGCGTATCCCTCCATCAAAGCCATGAAGGCTTGGATCGAATCGAGGATTGGACGTTGCTCGGGCGTCGTGATGAGGCCGGCCAATCCGGCGGGGTCGCCGAGCACCGCCTCAAACTGCTCCGGGTCCGAGAAGCTCTGGAGTTTCTCCGTCAGCGAAGCGGGATCCAGTTCCAACTCATCCAGGTACCGGCCGATCAGTTCCAAAAAAGCAGGTCTAACCCACGGTTGGGCGAACTCGGCCTGGTGGGTGACTTCGTGCAATGCGACCCACAGGCGAACCTGGCGTGCATCCAGCCGGTTCTCGGCTGCAAACGCCTCGATGTTGGGCACGACGAGGTAGAGGTCGCCGGCTCCGGCGGTGGGCAGGCCAATGTCGAACTGGCCGAGAATCCGGTGACTGAGAAAACCGATCATGATGCCCATCTGAGCGCCGAGGATGGCCGGGCCCAGAGGAACCATCATGCCCTCGAGCGGGTCGCCGGTCCCGCCCATCGCCATCTTTTCGGCCAGCGGCTCCACCAGGTATCGGAGACTCTTCAGGTTCCTGCCGGTCCAGCCGGCTCGATCGATGGGTGTCGCGTCCACCACATCGCCGATTTCGAGGTTGGTGACCTCGGCAATCTTCATCTGGGCGAGTCTGGTCAGATCCCGGTACTCCTCCGCCAGCCACGGTTCAATCGGTTCCGGCTCGCCGGCCAGATGGCTGGATATCTCCCCCGCCAGCCTCCAATTGACCGGTCCCGGTTGGTTGAAGAGCTCAATGAGCCTGGCAAACAGGTCGTCGCTCACAGGTCGTCGGGCCGCCTGTCCAGCACCACGCGAACGTCGATGATTTCTCCTTCTCGAAGCAGGCCGACTTGAACCGTTTCCCCGGCCCGGTACGTTCGCAACATGGCGACCAGCTCGTTCATGTTGGCGACGGGTGCGCCGTCCACAGCTACGATGATGTCGCCGGTCTGAGCTCCGGCGTCGCCGATGGCGGAGTCGGTTTCAACCGAGAAGATGCGGGCTCCGGTCGGCAGTCGGGCATCGTCCTCGGTCAGCTCGAACGCATCCTCGCCGACGATGCCGAGAAAGGCATGCATCACCTCGCCGTCGTCGATCAGGTCTTCAGCTATGCCGATCACCACGTTGGTTGGCACGGCGAACCCCAGTCCTTCGGCGCCGACGTCGCTGACTCCGATGGCGGTGGTGATGCCGATCAGGCGGCCTTCGCCGTCCAGTAGCGCTCCTCCGCTCGAACCGCGCGTGATTGGAGCGTCGGTCTGAATGAGGCCGTACAGCTCTTCGGAAGCCGTAACCCGGAGTCTCCGGTTGAACGCCGACACGATACCGGAGGTCACGGATGGTCCTCCACCCAAACCCAGCGGGTTGCCGATGGCGATGGCCGGGTCGCCGATCCGCACTTGCTCGATGTCCGCGAACTCAATAGGTATGAGATTGGGAGCGGTGACCTGCAGCACGGCGATATCGGTCAGCGGATCGGTTCCGACGACTTCTGCCTGATAGATCCTCCCATCCAGGAGGACGACTCGCACGAACTCGGCGTCCTCGACCACATGGTTGTTGGTCAGCAGGTATCCGTCGGCGCTGTAGACGACTCCGGAACCCGTTCCGTTGGCGAGGTCGGTCACTCCGTCGCCGCTCCCGATTTCCACGGTGACGATCGATGGCCGGACCAACTCAGCGATGACGGCGACGGCGGTGGTCCCCTCGCCGGGCGCCGGCGCCGGCACCGGCACCGGCGCCGGTTGCGGTACCTGCACCGTTGCCGGCGCGGATGTGACCGTAGTTGTCGTAGGCACGGTCTCGGGTTCGGAGAACACCCCTGCCAGGCTGAGCGCGCCGACGGTGAGCAGGGATCCGATCAGCCCGCCCAGGACCGCCACCAACACCATCCGTCCACCCCCGCCTGAAGGCCGGGCGCGGTGTTGCCCGCGGCCGGGAGCGGTCGGAGTAACCTGCGGCGGTGGCGGCGGCGTTACAGGGGCAAGCCGGTTACCGGGCATGGGTTGTCGGTTGGCCATGAGGTGATTGTATGGGCAAATCCCCACTAGATGGGCGCATACGCGTCTCGGAAGAACCAATCGACGCCGGATCTCTGGCCGGCGAGGTCGGCAGTCCCCGCGCAGGGGCCGTGGTGGTTTTCTTGGGCACGGTTCGGGATCACTCCCCGGGCCGAGAGGGGGTAACCCACCTCGAGTACGAGGCCTATCGGGAGGAAGTGGAAGGCAAGGTAGCGGCGATCGTCGCAGAGGCCGGGAACCGCTGGCCATTGCTGGGGGTGGTGGTCGAACACCGGGTCGGTCGCGTTGATGTGGGTGAGCCGTCGGTGGGTGTGGCCGTATCCAGCGCTCACCGGGGAGACGCATTCGAGGCGGCTCGCTATCTCATCGACGAGTTGAAGCAGCGAGCGCCGATCTGGAAGAAGGAACACTGGCCCGGCGGGGCAGAGTGGATCGAAGGCGCGTGAGGTGCACTTGATGCGATGCTTCACGTTTCGGGTTGCAGGTTTCGGGTCCGAGAATCTTGCTTTCCACCATCGAATCCTTGGCCCGCCTGGTACCTGAGTCCGGGAACCTCAAACCGGAGCCCGCTGCGCCACCAGGAGCCGGTACCGGTCTCCTCGACATCGCCTGCGGCTCCGTTGATATAGTCGCGGCACGGTTTGGGCGGCCGGAGACCGCCCGCCAACCGACGGAGGGAGCGTTTCAGCTTGCTGGAAGTCGCCAACCTGGAGGTTGTGTATCACGACGTCATCCTGGTCCTGCGCGGCATCTCCTTCGCGGTGCCCGACGGCAAGATCGTGGCCCTGCTCGGTGCCAACGGGGCCGGCAAGACCACCGTGCTCCGGGCGGTTTCCGGGCTCCTCGATGTTCACCACGGTGACATCACCAAGGGCGATGTCCGGGTCGACGGAGAACCGACTCATAGGCTCAAGCCCGCCTCCGTAGTCGACCGGGGTGTGACCCAGGTGATGGAAGGACGGCGGATCTTTGCCGAATTCACCGTCGAGGAGAATCTGCGGGTAGGGGCCTACGCCAACCCTGGTGAACGCGATGAGAACTTGACGAGGGTATTCGACCTCTTCCCCGTTCTCCGGGACCGCCGCAAACGCACGGCCGGCTACCTGTCCGGAGGTGAGCAGCAGATGCTGGCAATGGGGCGCGGGTTGATGTCCAATCCCCGGTTCCTCCTTCTCGACGAGCCGAGCCTCGGCCTCGCCCCGTTGCTGGTGCAGCAGATCCGGGATTTGATCGTCGAAATCAACCGACAGGGGACTGCCATCCTCCTCGTCGAACAGAACGCCACGATGGCTCTGTCGATCGCCGAACACGGCTACATCATGGAGACCGGCAAGATCGTCATGGACAAGCCGGCCAACGAGTTGATGCGCGACGAGGACGTCCAGGAGTTCTATTTGGGGCTGCGCGCCGGGAGCGGAGCCCGGAAGTCGTTTCGGGATATCAAGCACTACAAGCGCCGGAAGCGGTGGTTGTCGTGACCTCACATCTCCTCGAGGTTGAGGATGTGCGGCTTTCGTTCGCGGGGGTGGTAGCCATCGATGGAGTCGGCTTCTTCGTCGACGAAGGAGAGTTGTTTGCCATCATCGGCCCGAATGGCGCAGGCAAGACATCGATCTTCAATTGTGTCAACGGCGTCTATCACCCTCAGGAGGGATCGATACGTATGGAAGGGCGCAGCCTCCTGGGTATGAGGCCCAACCGCATCGCCCGGCTGGGAGTGGCTCGCACCTTCCAGAACATCGAGTTGTTCGAAAACCTCACGGTGCTCGACAACATCCTGCTCGGCCGCCATCTCCACTTCTCCTACGGTCCGCTGGCGGCCGCCGTGTATCAGGGGCGAACCAAGCGAGAGGAAACCGAACACCGTGGGAGGGCCGAGGACATCATCGACTTCCTCGAGATCCAGGCCTTCCGCAAGAGCCTGGTGGGGATGCTTCCCTACGGCATCCAGAAGCGGGTCGAGCTGGGACGAGCGCTGGCCATGGGTCCCAGGCTCCTGTTGCTCGACGAACCGGCGGCGGGAATGAACCTGGAGGAAACCGAGGACATGGCCCGCTTCATCCTCGATATCAAGGAGGAGCTGGGGATCGCCATGATCTTGGTCGAACACGATATGGGGTTGGTGATGGACATCGCCGACCGGGTGATGGTTCTCGATTTCGGCCGCAAGATCGCCGAAGGAGCTCCCCAGGCTGTTCAGCAAGACCCTGAGGTCATCCGCGCCTACCTGGGTGAGGAGTTCGAGAGCACCGACCTCCACACCGCCGAGGTCGAAGCGGCCGAGGCGGCGGGCCGGGATGGGGAACCGTCATGACCGCTACCGAGCAACGACCGCGCAGCGACGTTCCCGAACTGGCCTTCACCAGCATGACCGCCTGGCTGCGAGACATCGCCCAAGACGAACCCAACCGGGTCGGTCTTCGGGAGAAAGTATTCGGCATCTGGCAGGAAACCACGTACGGCGAGTATTGGGAACTGGTCAAGACGGTAGGGATGGCTCTGTGGGCGCTCGGTGTCCGGCCGGGCGACAAGGTGGCCATCCATTCGGAAAACCGGCTTGCCTGGGTGGTTTCGGACCTTGCCGTTCAGGGTATTCAAGCGGTATCGGTGGGGCTCTACTCGACGAACCCGGCTCCGGAGGTTCACTATCTGCTGAACCACTCCGAATCGAAGGTGTTGATAGCCGAGGATCAGGAGCAGGTCGACAAAGCTCTCGCGGTGAGAGATCACTTGCCACATCTCGAGAAGATCATCTACCTCGAACCGCGGGGAGTCCGCACCTACGACGACCCGGTGCTGATGTCGTGGGACGTGTTCCTGGCGTTGGGCCGTCAGCAACTCATCGAAAGCCCGGGCCGGTTCGATGAACTCACCGACGGAATCGAACTCGATACGACGGCGACCATCGTCTATACCTCGGGTACCACCGGTCCCCCCAAGGGAGCGATGCTCACGAACCGCAATCTGGTGTGGACGGCCGGCCGGGCCATCGGGGTCATCGCCGCCGAAAAGATAACGACCGCCCGGGTCGAGCTTCTCTCCTATCTCCCACTTTGCCACGTGTTCGGCCGGTTGTACGACCTCGCGTTCGGAATCGCTTCTCGGGCGACGGTCAATTTCGCGGAATCGATCGACACGGTGGTTGCCGACCTCGCGGAGATACAGCCCACCTATTTCCCGGCGCCTCCCCGCATTTGGGAGAAGATGAGCGCGGCCGCGCAGATACGAATGGCGGACGCCTCGCCGGTCAAGAAGGCGCTGTATCGGGTGTTCCTGAAAGCCGGCATGTGGAATGCCGATCGGATCCTGGAGAAGGGTTCACGCGGCCTGCTCGGCAACGTCGTGCACGGAGCGGGCTGGCTACTGGTCTACCGGTCCCTCCAGAAGAAGCTGGGCATGTCGAGATGCCTACAAGCCGTCTCCGGCGCCGCCCCGATAGCTCCCGAGGTGCTCAAGTTCTTCATGGCGGTCGGGGTGCCCATCGTCGAGGGTTGGGGTATGACCGAAACCAACGCCCTGGGGACGGTCAACCGCCCCGGCCGCATCAAGCTGGGCACCATCGGTGAGCCGCTGGACGGTTGCGAGCTTCGAATCGCCGGTGACGGTGAAATCCTCACCCGTCACCCGGCCGTGTTCAAGGGCTACTTCAAAGACCCCGAGGCGACCGCCGAGGCCATCGACGACGAGGGTTGGTTCTCCACCGGCGACGTCGGTGAATGGGACGGAAACCACATTCGCATCATCGATAGGAAGAAGGACATCATCATCACGGCCGGTGGCAAGAACGTGTCGCCGTCCGAACTGGAGAATCTGCTCAAAGTCTCGCCCTTCATCAAGGAAGCAATGGTGGTCGGTGACCGTCGCAAGTTCGTCAGCGCCCTGATCGGGATCGAGTTCGACGTGGTCGCCAACTGGGCTCAGCGGAAGGGCATCACCTTCACCACATATCGTGATCTGAGCGAGAAGCCCGAGGTAACCGAACTCATCCGCAAGCAGGTCGACCGGGCAAACGAGGACCTCGCCCGGGTCGAGCAGATCAAGCAGTTCAAGCTCATCCCCAAGGAACTGGACCACGACCAGGGTGAGCTGACGGCCACCCAGAAGATCAAGCGAAAGGTGCTGGCGGAGGAATTCTCCGACTTGATCGAGGGGATGTACTCGTGAATGAGTTCCTCCAGGCGACGATCAACGGGGTCGCCACCGGAGCTATCTACGC
>DHIO01000016.1:0-10964 GCA_002403855.1 Acidimicrobiia bacterium UBA4744 | reverse complement strand
TTGACCGTCATCGGGTTCGACTTGATCGGGGTCGAGATCCGATCCCTGGGCGATCCCTGGGGCATCGAGATGTTGCAGTTGGGGGAACTGGTGGTGAGCCGCAAGGACGCGGCCACCATCGTGGCGAGCATCATCGTGGTGGGGCTGCTCCTGTTGTTCTTCCGCTACTCACGGTTTGGTCTGGCCATGCGGGCGACCGCTTTCGATCAGGAAACGTCGCTCGCTCAGGGGATACCGGTGGCACGGGTGTTCGCGGTCGCCTGGGCGCTGGCGGCCGGGCTGGCGACCATTGCCGGGGTGTTCCTGGGAGCCGGAACCGGCGTGTCGGCCGCCATCGGGGTACGGGCGATCCGGGCACTTCCCGCCGCCGTCATCGGGGGTCTCGACTCGATTCCCGGGGCGATCGTCGGAGGCCTCATCGTCGGATTGGCAGAGGCGTACACGGTCGCCTATCAGGCGGAGTACGCCGCCTTCCTCGGTGAGAACTTCTCGACGGTCATCGCCTACGTGGTGATGTTCATCGTCTTGCTGGTCCGTCCCTACGGGATCTTCGGCACGCGCGAAGTGGAACGCGTATGAGAGGCAGACCCGGACTCGTCACCGCGTATGAACGGGATGCGGCGATTCTGCCGACCACTACCCAGCGCGTCTGGTTCGCGCTGTTCTGCCTCGCCGCGGCCTTGCTCGCAGCGGTGGCTCCCGATGACCTGGCCCTGCGAGGAGCCAGTGCGGCGGCCGCCGCGGTCGGGGCCATCGGGCTCAATCTGGTTACCGGGTGGGCCGGACAGATTTCGCTGGGACACGCCTTCTTCCTGGGCATCGGTGCTTACACGGCCGCCGCCCTCGGCGGAGAACCCGGAGGGCCGCTGATCGGCCTGGGTCTCGAGATGTGGATCTGGCTCCCCGCCGCCGGACTGGTGGCGGCACTGGCCGGGCTCGTCGTCGCTCCGATCGCCACTCGTTTGCGGGGCCTCTATCTGGCCTTTGTGACGCTCGGCCTGGTTTTCATCGGTGAGCACATCTTTCGGGAGTGGGACTCCCTCACCGGTGGAATCGGGGTCGGTCGAAGCGCCCCCAAGCCGATCATCTTCGGCTACGACCTGAGCCGGGAGGGCAACTTCCTGGGGATCACCCTGTCCCCCGAACAGCAGTACTTCCTCTTCGCGCTGGTCCTCCTCCTGGTGATGGGGTTGCTGGCCAAGAACCTGGTGCGATCTCGAATCGGACGGGCTTTCTCGGCAATTCGCGACCGGGATGTGGCCGCCGAGATCATGGGCATCCACCTGGGGCGCTACAAGCTGATCGCCTTCACCGTATCCTCTTTCTACGCGGGCATCGCCGGTGCGCTGCTGTGGACCTTCGTCGGTTTCATCGAACCACGGTCCTTCAGCCTGACGCTGTCGATCGTCTACATCGCCATGATCCTGGTCGGCGGCGTCGCCTCCATCGCCGGCTCGATCATGGGCGCAGTATTCATCACGTTCCTGCCGCGCATCGTGGATTTCTTCGCTCCGTTGGTCCCCTTCATCGAAGATTCACCCACGGGTGGGTTCCTGACATCCGTACAGGTAGAGCAGATCCTCTTCGGTCTGCTCATCGTGCTGTTCTTGATCGTCGAACCCCTGGGTCTGTATGGGATTTGGACTCGGATTCGCAACTACTGGAAGGCCTGGCCGTTTTCGTATTGAGATCGATATCCCGACCATGGCAGGATTGAGGAGAGGAGGAGGGAAGATGAGAAAAGGATGGATACAGGTTTTGGCTCTACTGGCGGTGCTGGTGCTGATCGCAGCGGCGTGTACGCAGGAAGACACCGAGACCACGACCACGACCACGGAAGCAGCGACCACAACGACCGAGGCGGCGACCACTACCACCGCGGGGGAGACGACCACCACGGAGGCCGGGGTGGCGTTCGATCTGGGCGTGACCGAGGAACCCTGTCCGGACGGAAACCCGGACAACGGCTGCATCTACCTCGGGTTGATCTCCGATCTGAGCGACGGTCCGTTTGCGCCCCTGGCGATACCGGCGGTGGCCGGGGCCACCGAGTTCTGGAATGCGGTGAATGCGGCCGGCGGTATCGGAGGCTTCGACATTGCGATCACCGCCGAGAACACGGTCGACGCCCACTACAACCCGACCGAGCACGTCGAAGGCTATGTGGAGATCGAGCCGAACATCCTGATGCTGGCGCAGTCGCTCGGCACGCCCCAGACCCAGGCGGCCCTGCCGCAGTACATCGAGGACAACATGGTGGCGGTGCCGGCCACCTGGTGGTCGGGTTGGGCTTTCCCGGAGACCGACGGGAACGGACTGGTTCTCGAGACCGGTGTCAACTACTGCCTGGAGGCCATGAACTCCGTGGACTTCGTGATGGGGGCCCTGGGACCCGAGTGGACCTACGCCATCGTCGGCTTCCCCGGCGACTACGGTGGCGACTACGCCGCCGGCGTAGTCCACGCAACGGGGGCCTACGGGCTCGGCGACCCAACCTTCCAGCTGACCCAGGTTCCCTTGTCGGCCGGAGGCGACGTCTCCGAGGCGGTCTCGCAGATCCTGGCCACCAGCCCCGACGTGGTGTTCATCACCACCGGTCCGCTCGAGATGGCCCAGACGATGGGCGGTGTCTTCGGCGCCGGCGGGCAGGCGCTGTTCGTGGGGACTCACCCGACCTGGAACCCGGGCCTGGTCGCCCAGGAAGCACTGCTGCCGGCACTCGAGGCGGCCTACTTCCAGTCCGGATTCGCGCCGGGTTGGTATGGGGAGAGCGCCGGTCACGATGCGGCCCGGGCGGCGGCGGAGGCCATCGGTCAGGAGCCCAACGAGTGGTTCCTGAACGGCTGGGCCTCGCAGTACCCGGTCAAGGCCTTGATCGAGAAGGCCATTGGCAACGGCGATCTGACCCGGGCCGGAATGGCCACGGCGGTGAACCAGCTCGACGACGTGAGCTTCGACGGGATGATTCCCAACGCCAGCTACGTCGGTGATCCCAACGACCGCGTGCCGAGGCAGAGCGTCGTCAACCAGGTGGATGCTTCAGCCCCGGGCGGGACGGCTACCGCCACCGGGTTGTTCACCGGGCCGACGGCCGAGGCGTACGACTTCAGTGCGCCATGCTTCGTTCCGTANNGCGGTCCTCCCTAGGATGAGCTCATGACGGTGTCCTCTTCCCTTCCCGAGCTGCTGGCCACCGCCCGGGAGTTCGTCGACCGGGAGGTCATCCCGCTGGAACCCGCTTTCCTGGCGGGGTCCGAGCTCGATCCGCTGGTAGGGGAGGCGCGAGTCAGGGCCGAGGCGATGGGCATGTGGGCCCCGGCCCTTCCCGAGGAGGTGGGCGGTGCGGGGATGTCCCTGGTCGAATTCGCCCACCTGAGCGAGGAGCTCGGTCGCACTCCGCTCGGCCACTACGTCTGCAACGCCCAGGCGCCCGATGTGGGCAACATGGAACTCCTGCTCCAGTTCGGAACCGACGAACAGCAGGACCGCTGGTTGCTACCACTGGTGGCAGGGGAGATCCGGAGTTCGTTCTCGATGACCGAGCCCGGTTACGCCGGTTCCAATCCCACGTGGATGTCGGCCACTGCCGAACGAGACGGCGATGAATATGTCATCAACGGGGACAAGTGGTTCACCAGTGCGGCCGACGGCGCCGCCTTCACCATCGTCATGGCCGTGACCAACCCCGATGCCGACCGCTACCGCCGGGCCAGCCAGATCATCGTTCCCTCGGGGACGCCCGGGTTCGCCGTGGTCCGCAACACTCCGGTGATGGGGGACGTGGGAAGCGGCTGGGCCAGCCACTCGGAGGTCTCTTTCAATGACTGCCGGGTGCCGGTCGCCAACCGGATCGGTGAGGAAGGCGCCGGGTTCGTGCTGGCCCAGGAGCGTCTGGGCCCGGGGCGGATCCACCACACGATGCGTTGGATCGGCATCTGCGAGCGGGCCATCGAACTGATGTGCCGGTACGCCGTCGATCGGGAACTGGCTCCCGGTCGGCCGCTGGCAGACCGGCAGGTGGTCCAGCACTGGATTGCCGACAGCCGGGCCGAGACCAACGCCGCCCGGCTGATGGTGCTCGACACTGCTCGACATCTCGAGGCGGCCGGCAACAAGGCCGCCCGAGTCGAGATCTCCGCCATCAAGTTCTTCGTGGCCAACGTGCTCCAGCAGGTTCTCGATCGTGCCCTGCAGGTGCACGGCGGGTTGGGCATGACCGACTACACGCCGCTGGCCTTCTGGTATCGCCACGAACGGGCAGCTCGAATCTACGACGGGCCCGACGAGGTACACCGCAACGTGGTGGCTCGGGCCGAAATCGCCAGACATCGTTCGTCGTGAAGCGGAAAGGCCCGTGACTCTTCGGACGGGGGAGGAAACGACTCTCAGCGGATACCCGTCGCGGGGGAGCCGGTTGGCCCACAGTAGGTAGACAAACCGACACCCGAGAGGAGGAAAGGAACATGCAGACGGTGCCGGTCGATCAACTCCCCGACTACGTCGGGCGGGAGGTAGGCGTTTCCGATTGGTTCACCGTCGACCAGGCGCGGATCGACGCCTTCGCCGAGGCGACCCTTGACCACCAGTTCATCCACGTCGATCCGGCGGCGGCGCGGATGACACCGTGGGGAACGACCATCGCCCACGGGTTCTTGACTCTTTCCTTGATCCCGTACCTGACGAGCGGGTCCGGCATCCTGCCGGAAGGGACCGTGATGGCCGTCAACTACGGCACCGACAAGGTGCGATTCCTCGAACCCGTCAAGGTAGGGAGCGACGTCCGGGCGCAGGTGGTTCTGGTAGACGTGACCGCCAAGGGCCCGGACCGGATCCTGTTCAAGTCGAAGGTCACGATCGAGATCAAAGACAAGGAGAAACCGGCCCTCGTGGCCGAAACACTCACGTTGTTCGTACTCGACCTGAAGACATGATCCGGCGNNCACTCGGTCCTGTCAACGGACGATGACGTCGATGCCGGGAGGCACCTCCAGGAACTGGGCCCGGCGTCCTTCGGCATGCAACGAAAGCACGCCCTCTCCCAGCCGGAGACCGTCGAGGTCGAGCTCGATGCCCTCGGGAAGCCGCGGTGCAACCACTACCCGTCCATCCGGCAGATCGGGTTGGATGCCGAGTAGTTGCTCGGTGAGGTAGATCGGCACTGCAGCCGCCCAGGCCTGGGGTGACGAGCTCGTGGGATACCCGACCGGATGAGGGACCTCGTCGCGCGAGATGCCGGAGAACAGCTCGGGCAGCTCGTAGGAGAAGTGTGCCGCGGCGGCCAGCAGTCCGCCCGCCAGCGTGATCGCCTCATCGATGTGACCGTAGGACAGCAACCCGGCGATGGCCAGCATGGTGTCGTGGGGCCACACGCTGCCCCGGTGATAGGAAATGGGATGGTAGGCGGGGTGGCTGCGGGCGAGAGTGCGAATGCCCCAACCCGACCACATCTCAGCACCGACCAACGACGCGGCAACTGTCGCGGCCTTCTCCGGGCGCACCGCTTCCGCCCACAGCAGGTGACCAGGATTGGACGAGACCGTGTCGGCCGCTCCACCGTCCTTGCCGATGGCCATGGCGAAGGTGCCCAGATCGGGCCGCCAGAAGCGGTCCTCGATGCGCTCCTGGAGCTCATCCGCTTCAACTCGTAGAGGGGTCGCTCGGGCCGGGTCTCCCAGCTCGACCTCCAGCCGTGCTGCCGATCGGAGGGCCGCCACGGCGTACCCCTGTGCCTCCACCACCGCAATGGGCGGTTCCATCGGCCGTCCGTTTCCGTCGACCATCGAATCGCCGGAGTCTTTCCAGCCCTGATTGGCGAGCCGGGTGACATCGCCGGTGTAAGACAAGAACCCATCCCCGGTTTCCAGCCCCTGCCGGATCCATTCGACCGCCGCCCGCAGATTGGGCAGCAGCATTCGCAGCTGCGCCGGGTCGGCTCCCCACCGGTGCAGCTTGTTGAGCAGCATGCACCACAGGGGGGTCGTGTCGACGGCTCCGTAGTAGCGGCTCATTCGGTCGTACGGAAGACTGCGCTCCCCCAAGCGCAATTCGTGAAGGATCTTGCCGGGCTCCTCCGACACCGAAGGGTCGATGTTGGTGCCTTGCAGTTCGGCCAGCAGCTGCGCGGTGCCGAGGGCAGCATCCCGGTCGAGCAGCATCGCTTCCATGGAGGTGATCATGCTGTCACGCCCGAACAACGCCACGTACCAGGGAATACCGGCTGCGAAAGCACGGTGGCCGTCCATCCTGATCTCGAGGGCGGCCAGATCGTTGAGACTATGTGCCCACAGGTGCTCGAGGGCGTCGGCGGACGAACGCAAGCGGGGCGGGTGAGCTATCTGGCGGGGAGCGGTGCTCACCGCGTGGGCGTGGTGACCGGTGGTGCACGACCGCTCTATCGGCATTGGTGACCCGTCGACGATCGGGACGATGTCCACGCACATCTTCCAGCGTTCGTCGGGTTCGATCCGCCGGACGACGATCAGACAGTTGCCGTCGTTGGCGGCATCTTCGGAGAGGGTGATCTCGGTCGCCCGCTCGAATCCGTTCGAGCTGTAAGTGAACACCAGCTCGCCATTGGTGCGTTGAGCATGAATGGCCCGCTCGGTCGCCGGTCCGGCCCGGCGTACGTCGAAAAGATCGGCGAAATCGACGCTGACCTGCAACTCGATGGTCACAGCCGCCGTTTGAAGGGTGCGATTCTCGACGATGACGTCCTCGTGCAGAGTTGGGCCCTGGTAGCGATGCCGCCGGACCACCAGTCCCGGTTCGGCGTGCTCGTCCTGTCCGAGCGCCCGACTGCGGAGGAAGAACACCGCCTCGTCGGCATCGATGGACGCAGCGTCTACCACCTCCGGATCGACGCCGTTGACCACCAGACGGAATCCGGAGAGGAACCGGGTGTCGTTGCTGAAGAAGCCCTGGGGTCCCGGCTCGGCGATGTTGCCGCTGCGACCCGACACGCAAAACGCCCGTCCGGAAATCGTCAAGATTCCACCGCCGGGATGGGAAGGGACCCTACCTATATCCGACCACACGGGAGCAGTACCAGTCCTTCGGAGCCTCTGGGAGCACATGGTACGAACTCACGGCGATCGTCACAACGACCGTTTGACGTGTGTCCTCAGGTCGATCGTCGAAACCGTTTCGTAGACCTGTTCGTAATCGGCCACCATTCGCGCCACCGAGAAACGTTCGACGACGTGGTTGCGACAATCGCGGGGCAACAGCTCTCCGACCCGGTCCACGGCCGCGCAGAAAGCATCGAGATCGCCGGGAGGGACGACGAACCCGGTCCTGCCGTCGGCGATGACCTCCCGGGCCGCTCCCCTGTCGAAGGCCACGACCGGAGTACCGCAGGCGTTGGCTTCCGGCATGACCATCCCGAACGGCTCGGACCACTGGATGGGAAGCACCACAACCGCAGCTCGAGCCATGAGGCCGGCCTTGACCTCGTGCCCCGGGTTCGGCACCAACTCTATGGCGGCGGGAGCGGCGGCAATCAGCGGCTGCAACACCTCCTCCCAGTACTCACGCTCGTAGCGCTCGTTGACTTTCATCGCCATGATCAGCGGCCGTTGCAGACGACCGGCGATTTCGATTGCCTGCTCGGGCCCTTTCTCGCGATTGGCTCGACCGACAAACAGCAGGTAGTCGTCCTTTTCGGCCGAGAACGGATACCGCTCGGCCGGGATCCCGTTGTGGACGACGGCGTTGATGGGGATGTCGTCGGGAGCCCGGGCCGCCTGGTCGTGGCTGATGGCCACGAGCCGCACGTGCCAGGCGATGAGGCGGGCCAGCCGGATCTGTTCATCCAGCCACGGCAGGTGGAGGGTGTGAACGACCGGGGGACCGTCGGTCAGCGCGGCAAGGGCAGGACCCACGGCCGCCGTGTGATCGTGGATGACGTCATAGTCCGCTCGGCGGAGGTAGGCAGAAAGCGCCTGGATTGTCTCGATCCGCGCGTCCCCGAGCTGCTCGAAGGGAGGCTCGTCGAAGACGGTTTCGAGCCGCGCCTGCGTCCGGGATCCGCCCGACGCGACCAGCGTCACGTCGTGGCCGGCTTCCGTGAGGCCATCGGCCAGACCGCTCACGACCCACTCGATACCGCCGTAGGCCGCAGGCGGTACCGACAGCCACGGCGGCGCCACTTGCAGGATTCTCACGGCACTTCCCTGGGGTCCGGTCTCTACCATCATCGCACAGGACGGAGGTCCGGATCTGGGACGATTTTGTCGCTCTCGAGCTCAAAGGCCGGTTTCAACCCCTTCGGCGGTACCGGCCGGCCGGCATGTGGCATGGACGGATGGTGAAACACCTCGGGTCGCGTGCGGCCCGGGAGTCAGTCCATCTCCACCTCGACCGAGAGGGTCCCGGCTTCGCCGAGCTGCACCACCTGAGCCTTTGCCGCTTGTTGGAGATCGGCGAGGCCGCCCCGCAACCTCTCGAGCCCTTCGGGAGTGTCCGTGACGGAAAGCATGGTGACCGGAGTCCTCATCGACACCTGCGCATCCGATTTGGCTCTGCGGACCCGGGCGAGCACCGCCGTGGTGGCCGCCAGGATCTGCGCGTCGCCCGCATGGTCGGCGAATTCCTCGGTGGACGGCCAGGAAGCCTGATGGATCGAGCCGGTCTGCCACCACGACCACACCTCTTCGGTGGCGAACGGCAGAAAGGGGGCCAGGAGGCGGAGGTAGACCGAAAGGGACAGCTGGAGGGCGGCCCGCGCAGAAGCCGCTCCGGTTCCTTCCCCGTAGGCGCGGGTCTTGACCAACTCCAGGTAGTTGTCGGTCCAGCCCCAGAACGACGACTCCGTCCGATCGAGAGCGCGGGTGTAGTCGTAGGCCTCGAAGGCTCCAGTGCACTCTTCGACGAGGGGCACCAAGGCGGCGAGCAGCGATCGATCGGCCGGCTCGGAGATCGCCGCGGGGGCAACATCTTCACCCAAGTTGAGGACGAACCGTGAGGCGTTGAGGAGCTTGATCGCCAACCGCCGGCCGATCTTGATCTGGCCCTCGTCGAAGGCGGTGTCGGCTCCCGGTCTGCCGCGGGCCGCCCAGTAGCGCAACGCGTCCGGCCCGAAACGGTGGAGCAGCGCGATGGGGGTGACCACGTTGCCCCTCGATTTCGACATCTTCTTGCGGTCCGGATCGAGGATCCAGCCGGAGATGGCGGCGGTGTGCCAGGGGAGCTGATCGTGTTCGAGGTGAGCGCGGGTGACCGTGGCGAAGAGCCAGGTACGGATGATCTCATGGGCTTGGGGTCGAAGGTCCATCGGAAACGTCCGCGTGAACAGGTCGGGATCGTCCCCCCACCCGCAGGCGATCTGCGGTGTGAGCGACGAGGTCGCCCAGGTGTCCATTACGTCGGGATCTCCCACGAATCCGCCCGGTTGTCCTCTCTGATCCTCGCTGAGCCCGGGAGGCGGCTCCGCCGACGGGTCGACCGGCAGGTCCTCCTCATTGGGAGTGAGGTTCGTCTCGTAGTCGACAACCCCATCCGCGTCGATCGGGTACCACACGGGAATCGGGACACCGTAGAAGCGCTGCCGGCTGATCAGCCAATCGCCGGTCAGCCCGTCGACCCAATGCTGGTAGCGGACGCGCATGTGCTCGGGCACCCAGGCCAACTCCCGGCCCCGTTCGAGCAGCCGGTGCCGCAACTCGTCGTCACGGCCGCCGTTGCGGATGTACCACTGGCGACTGGCCACGATCTCCAGGGGCCGTTCGCCCTTCTCGTAGAACTTGACGGGATGGCTGATGTGGCGCGGGTCTCCAAGGAGATCGCCGGCCTCTCCGAGCTGTGCCCGGATGGCGCTGCGAGCAGCTTCCGCGGTCAGGCCGGCCAAAGGTGCATACGCGGCTCGCGCCGCATCCGTGGTCAGCCACGAGGGTGGGTCGGTTAGGAACCGCCCGTCGCGACCGATGACCGTGCGGGTGGGTAGGTCGAACTCGCGCCACCAGGTCACGTCCGTCGTGTCGCCGAACGTGCAGATCATGGCNNCTTGCAGGTTGTGGTAGCGGTGGTCGTCGGGATGGGCAACCAGGGCCACACAGGCGGGGATCAACTCGGGGCGGGTCGTTTCGATGGCGACGGCTCTGCCGTCGGATCGACGGAAGGCGACCCGGTAGTAGGCGCCCGGTTGGCTGCGGTCCTCCAGCTCGGCCTGCGCCACCGCCGTACCAAAATCAACGTCCCAGAGCACCGGGGCATCCTGGGCGTATGCCTCTCCGCGGGCCAGGTTGTGGAGGAAGGCCCGCTGGGCGGCGCGCCGGGCCGGTTCGCCGATGGTGGTGTAGGTGTGCGACCAGTCGACCGACAGGCCGAGCGCTCGCCACAGCTCCTCGAAGGCCTGCTCGTCTTCGGCGGTGAGCTGATTGCAGAGTTCGATGAAGTTGCGGCGGGAGATGGAGAGGGGAGGGTCGGCGGGTTGGTCGGGTGCAACAAATTCGGAGTCGTAGGCGAGGGTTGGATCGCACTGGACCCCGTAGTGGTTTTGCACGCGTCGTTCGGTGGGTAGTCCGTTGTCGTCCCATCCCATGGGATAGAAGACGTCCCGGCCGCGCATTCGCTGGAAGCGAGCAACCGTATCCGTGTGGGTATAGGAGAACACGTGCCCGACGTGCAAGGCACCGGAAACCGTAGGCGGAGGAGTGTCGATGGAGTAGATCGATTCGCGGGGTTTCGAGCGGTCGAACCGGTAGGTACCGTCGGCATCCCAGCGGGCGGGGAGTGTTTCTTCGAGCCCTGCGAGGCTGGGTCTATCGGGAACGCGGCGCATCCTCGGAGAGTAGCCGGAGAGACGCCCGGCTCAGATCGCAGGAACCCGAAACCCGAAACCTGCAACCTGAAACCTGAAACCTCAAACCTGAAACCCGAAACCCGAGACCCCGAACCGGTCACCGCGAGCGTGGCTTGCTCGCGGCCAGTTTCCAGGCCGCCGGAAGGAGGGTTCCGGCCAGTGCCAC
>DHIO01000014.1:1290-3153 GCA_002403855.1 Acidimicrobiia bacterium UBA4744 | reverse complement strand
GGTACCAGCACGGTGACGATCACGGCCGATCCGGTGGCCGATTGGAGTGATGGGACACCGCCTTCGGGGAGCGAACGTACCGAGACCTTCCAGGCTCCGACGGAGTTGTGTGAGGAGCCGGAACCGGAGCCGGATCCTGATCCTGATCCGAAGCCGGATCCGCGGGGGGCGATTGGTGATTATGTGTGGGAGGACACCGACGCCGACGGGTTCCAGGACGACTTCGAGTTCGGGGTTCCCGGGGTGACGGTGCATCTGCTGGGCGAGGCCGGGTTGATCATCGACACGACGACGACCGACNNCCACCACCACTGCTGCTGCGACCACACCGGAGACCCTGCCGTACACCGGCGGCTCCGACGGTCCTGGGGCCGGTGTGGCCCTCGGCCTGGTTGCGCTTGGTGCTCTGATATTGCTGGTGGTGCGCCGCCGGGAGGGCGAAGCGGTCGTCGCCGTAGATAACTGGTACCCGCGCCTTCGGCATTATCACGTCGAGTAGCCGACGCCCCCAGGGACCATCCGGGATCGCCTGCATGTCTAGTTCCCCGATGTGGTTCTCGAATAGGCCCTGTTGGCGCTTGAGGTCTGTCACTGTAAGTGGTTTACTAGTTGCACAGAGCGTTGTTNNTCACGAAGAGTGATAGACCAACTACTTCATGAGCTCGAGCGCTGAGGGCTAATTGGGGAGGCAGTGACCTTCGACCCATGACCGGTCACCGGGGTCGAAGCGAGCCAATGGTGAGACCGACCTGAGCCCCGTTGAGAATCGCAGCCGTCCATACGACGAATAGCGGTGAGGTCGGGAGGCACACCATGGCTGGGCACACAGAGGGTCGGATAGGAATCGGAATCCGTGCACTGGTTGCCAAGGGCTTTCGGACCCTCCTTGCGCTGCAGGTTCTGCTGGCCACCTTCGTTGTGTTGGCGCCGGTGGTGAGCGCCGGCCCTGAGGACGACTGGTCCGAATTCGTCTTCGTGTTCGACAACGGGACGATCATCGCCGGACACAACAAACCAGGCTCGCCCTACGTCTATCCGCCGGACGGAGGCGATCGCAAGAAGAACCAGGCGTGGTTCCCCGGCACCGGTGGGGCGGCGGGATACCCCGACGGGCCGGGTATGAGTATCCATGTCTCCTGCTCCGACACATTCGAGGCCGGTTGGGGAAGCGGTGGCAGCGGCAATCAGCCGACCCAAGGCGTAGACACCAACTGGCGGATCGCCAGCTACCACATTGCCAAGTACACGAACGGGAACTTCACCAAGGACTGTGGCGAGACCTTCACTCGCGGATCGATCACAGTCGTCAAGAACACCGATCCGGTCATCGAGGAGACCTTCAGCTTCGAGCTTTCCGGGACGATCCCGGCCCCGCCCACCGGCGGGAGCGGAGACTTCGACCCGGACATTCGCGACGTCTCCGGCGATGGTGGCACCTACACATGGGGCGGCCTCGACGCCGGTTCGTACTCCCTGGTCGAACTGGTCGCCTCCAACCCCGTTGGGTACACCCCAACCGACATTCGGTGCTCGAGCAATCTCGGAGCCGACTCCTCTCCGATCTCAGCCGGCGTGACGGCGAACCTGCGAGGCGGAGAAGACCTCACCTGCACGTTCCTCAATACCGCTTCTGTCTCGGAGGAGCCGGGGGTGGATATNNATCGAGAAGGCGACCAATGGTGAGGATGCGGATACTCCGACCGGGCCTCAGATTGTGGTGGGAGGTCAGGTGGATTGGACCTATGTGGTGACCAATACCGGCAATGTGACGTTGACCGGGGTGGCGGTGACCGATGATCAGGCAGTGTCGGTGTCGTGTCCGGCGACCACGGTGGCGGTGGCCGGTTCGATGACCTGTACGGC
>DHIO01000014.1:0-1104 GCA_002403855.1 Acidimicrobiia bacterium UBA4744 | reverse complement strand
CGATCCCTCCCACTACTTCGGGGCGGAGGACCCGCCCTCGCCCTCCCCCAACCCGAGTCCGGATCCGCGGGGTGCGATCGGTGATTACGTGTGGGAGGACACCGACGCCGACGGGTTCCAGGACGACTTCGAGTTCGGGGTTCCCGGGGTGACGGTGCATCTGCTGAATGAGGCTGGGTTGATCATCGACACGATGGCGACCGACAGCAACGGCTTCTATTTGTTCTCGGGTTTGCGGGCCGGCACCTACGAGGTCCAGTTCGTGGTGCCAGATGGCTTTGAGGTGAGTTCGTTGCGGGCGGCTCCTGCGGCTGTCGACAGTGATGCGGGGGCGGCGGGTCGGACCGGAGCGATTTCGCTGGCATCCGGTGAGGTCGACCTGACCTGGGATGCCGGCATCTACCAGACGCCGCAAGTACTCCCGCAGGTGATCACGACGACGACCACGGTCGCCCAGACGTCCGAGTCGCTGCCGTTCACCGGAATGGTGGGCAGCGGGCTCGGTGGGATCGGCGCCGCCCTCGTGGCGTTTGGGGGTCTGGTCGTGCTGGCGCTGCGCCGCAGAGAAGAGGAAGCGGTAGCGACCATCCCGGGGAGTTGGATCCCGTGGTCCGGGTACCGCGGAAAGCATCGAGAGAGGAGAAGCAGCAACGACGATGCGGACGACGACTAGAGGAGCTTTGCACCGGGGGCTGGAATCTCTCGGCGCCGGTGCGAGTGATTGAGAGAAAGGGACAGGGTCGTCTGAGCGGCCCAAGGGAAATGATTGGGGAACACGGAGGTACTACATGAGAAAGCCACTAGGGCGAGTTGCGGTGGTTGTCGCCGTCCTCGCAGCGTTTCTGGCGGTTCCGGGGACCGCGCTGGCGCATCATTCGACAATCGACTTCGATCCGGACTGTCTTCTTGAGGACGGGTCGTTCGACTACGGCTATACCGTCACGGCCGCCACCGATATCGGTGCTCAACCGGAGGACATGCAGAACCCGGCGGTTGAGGTCCGGATCTCCTACGATGGTGGAACGGCCTTCCTGGACCAGACCGGGGCGTTCATCTGGGACGGCACCCCTGGTGTGTATCCGTCGTTTACGGGGTCGGGGACGG
>DHIO01000007.1:18684-27881 GCA_002403855.1 Acidimicrobiia bacterium UBA4744 | reverse complement strand
GTCATCTACGTCAGTTCCACCTCGGGTGGCACCGTCGGTGGTGTGTCGTTCCAGGATGAGGACATCCTGGCCTACGACACCGTTGCCGGTACCTGGTCGATGTATCTGGACGGCTCGGACGTCGGTTTGAGCGGTTCGGGAGCACGGGATATCGATGCGTTCGAGTTGCTCACCGACGGGAGCATCCTGCTCAGCTTCGTTCGCGCCACGACCATTCCGAACGTGGGAAGCGTGGACGACTCCGACATCGTTCGCTTCGTGCCCACTTCGCTCGGAGCGACTACCGCCGGAACGTTCGAGTGGTACTTCGACGGCTCCGACGTCGGGCTGACCAAGAACGGAGAAGACATCGACGCCGTCACGCTGCTGGGTGACGGACGGATCGTGCTCAGCACCGTCGGATCGTTCAGCGTCGCCGGTGCCTCCGGCGCCGATGAGGACCTGATCGTCTTCACTCCGACCTCGCTGGGCAGCGCTACCAGTGGTACCTGGCAGGTGTACTTCGACGGTTCGGACGTGGCGCTCAACAACGCATCCTCGGAAGATGTCAACGGCGCCTGGGTCGACCCGGCCGGCGAGGTGTACCTGACCACGGCGGGATCGTTCTCGGTGGCAGGAGCCGCCGGGACCGGCGCAGATATCTTCGTCTGCAGTCCCATCTCGCTGGGGTCGACGACCGCGTGTACCTTCGCCATGTTCTGGGACGGATCGGCGTACGGGTTCGGGAGCGAGACGGCCGACGGAATCCACGTGGACGGCTGAGGACCGCCGCCCCTATCGCTCTTCCCAGGTGAAGAAGCGGACGGCCAGCGGAGGGATCAGCAGCGCCCAACCGGCCAGGATCACCGCGTGGGCGGACACGAACTCGGCCTGGCCGACCGCCGCCCGGAACAGACCGGCCAGCGGGGCGGCGGGAAGCACCCGGCCGATCCGGACGATGGCGTCGGGGAGGCTCTCCAGCGGGAAGATCACGTCCCCGATCAGCAGGAACATGACGTAGAGCCCGTTGGAGAGCGCCAGGGTCGCTTCGGCCCGGAGGGTGCCGGCCATCAGCATCGCGATCCCGGAGAAGGCGGCGGTCCCCAACAGCAGCGCCCCGGTCAGCAGCCACCAGTCGATGCCGGCCCGCCACCCGAAGAACAGAGCAGCCACCCCCAGCAGCAGCGCCACCTGGAGGACCTCCAGGGCCAGCACCGAGATGGCCTTGGCCACGAACAGCACCGAACGAGGCAGCGGGGTGGCCCCCAGCCGCTTGAGGACCAGGTACTTGCGTTCGTAGCCGGTGGCGATCGAGAGGCTGACCAGCGACGAGGACAGCACCGCCAGGGCGAGCAGCCCGGGGGTGATGAACTCGACGGTCACCGCGAACAGCTCGGTGGTCCCGAAGAAGACCAGGAGCCCCACCGGGATGACCAGGGTGAGCAGCACCGCCTCGCCGCGGCGGAGGGTGAGCAGCAGCTCCAGCTTGGTCTGGGCTCGAAGGGCCCGGGCGGTCACGGGGTCTCCTCCTCGGTCAAGGCCAGGAAGATCTCCTCCAACCCGGCCGCCCCCAGGCGCAGCTCCCGCAGCAGCACGTCGTGTTCGGCCAGCCAGGCGGTGAGAGCGGCCACCTGGGCCGGGCTGGGGTCGGCCAGGTCGACCACGTAACGGCCCGGCCCGGCTTCCCGGATCGTCGTATCGAGGCGGGTCTGGAGCTGCTCGACGGGCAGTCCGGGATCGGCGAGGAACGACAGCCCGCCGGTGCCGTGCACCAGCTCGGCGGGGGGCCCTTCGGCAACCAGGCGACCCCGGTTGATGATCCCCACCCGGTCGGCCAGGTGCTCGGCCTCGTCCATGAAGTGGGTGGTGAGCAGGATGGTCACCCCATCCGCCTGGAGGCTTTCGATGGTCTGCCAGGTGGCGCGGCGGCCACCCGGGTCGAGACCGGCGGTGGGTTCGTCCAGGAAGACCAGCTGCGGCCTACCGACCAGGGCCATGGCCAGGGAGAGGCGCTGCTTCTCACCGCCGGAGAGCCGCCGGTAGAGGGTGCGGGCCCGACCGGTCAGCCCGACTAGGCCGAGCAGCTCGCCGGGGGAGCGGGGATCGTCGAAGTAGGCGGCGAACAGGGTGAGGAGCTCCTCGGCGCGGGCGCCCGGGTAGGCACCCCCCTCCTGCAACATCACCCCGATCCGGGGCTGGAGGTCCCGCCGGTCGGCGGTCGGGTCGAGGCCCAGGACCGAGACGGTCCCCCCGGTGGGGCGGCGGAGTCCCTCGAGGATCTCGACGGTGGTGGTCTTGCCGGCTCCGTTGGGTCCCAGCAGGGCGTACGTCTCGCCCCGGGCGACCTCCAGGGAGACNNGTGGTCTCGCCAGGCGTAGTCCGGTTCGTAGCCCAGCACCTCGCGGGCCTTGTCGATCGACAGCAGCGTCTCGAACTCGCCCAGGTCGCGGCGGATCTCAACGGTCGGGAACACCTCTTCCATCAAGCCCCGGCTGGACCGGTTCATCACCGTGTCGGCGGCGGCGACGATGTACTGCTCCGAGCCGGGCACGTCCAGTTCCAGAGCCAGGCGGGCCGCCTGGGCGACGTCGCGGGCGTCGACGTATCCCCACAGGTTCCACTTGCGGAGCGTCGGGTCGTCCCAGAAGGTGGGAAACTTGGAGTACTCGTCGGGCTCCATGATGTTGGAGATGCGCAACCCGGCGAAGGGCAGCCCGAACCGGCGGTTGAACTGGGCGGCCATCTGCTCGCCCAGCAGCTTGGAGAGGGCGTAGCTCGATTCCGGGTAGGGGGTCTGCTGCTCGTCGATCGGGGCGTAGTCGGGCAGTTCGTTCTCGAACGGCAAGCCGAGCACCGTCTCGCTGGACGCCCAGACCACCTTGGCGAGGCCCAGGTCGGCGGCCGCCGAGAACACGTTGTAGGTACTGAGGACGTTGTTGCGGAAGGTCTCCTGCTCGGGTCGCATCTCCGGGGCGGGAATCGCCGCCAGATGGACCACCGCCTCGGCTCCCGACAACGCCTCGAAGGTCTGGCCCAGGTCGGTCAGATCGGCGCCCAGCGCCCACCCCCAGGAGGCGGGCGGGATGGTCAGGTCGACGTTGAGGGTCTGGTAGCCGCGTTCGTTCAACTCGGCGACGACGGCCCGTCCGGCTTTGCCGCTGCCGCCGGTAACCACCACCTTCGTCATGGGGAGCTCCTTGTTTGTCCTGAGCGAAACGTAGTAGCGGACCGCCGCGGTTGCCATTCGACCGGGTTCCCGCCGATCACGCTTACTATATGCGTCGATGCGCAGATTCATCGGCAGGGCCGCACTGGCCGCCGGGGCCTTGTACACGGCCCCGGGCGTTCTCAGGAGGGCCCTCGCGCCCCCGCAGCGGGACTCGTCCCAAACGCCCGACGACTTCGGGTTGCCCGGCGAGCAGATCTGGCTCGAGTCGGTCAACGGAACCAGCCTGCACGCCTGGTTCATCCCGGCCGGTGACGCTCCCGCCCCGGCGGTGGCGGTGCTGCACGGGTGGGGAGCGAACGGCTCACTGCTGCTGCCCCTCGCCCCCAGCCTGTACGAGGCCGGCTACCACACCCTGTTCCTCGATGCCCGCAACCACGGGCGCAGTGAACACGACGACTTCTCCTCCCTGCCCCGCTTCGCCGAGGACCTCGAAGTTGGCATCGCCTGGCTGCGAGAACGCGACGACGTCACTTCCACTGCGGGGGTGGGGCATTCGGTCGGAGCCGGGGCGGCCCTCCTGGCCGGCTCCTGCGATCCGGACCTGGGCGCCGTCGTTTCGATGTCGGCCTTCGCTCACCCTCGAGAGATCATGGCCAACCGGTTGCGGATCGCCCGGCTTCCCGGGACGGTGTCGACGGCCTTGCTGTGGCCGGTCGAACAGGCCTTCGGTCACCGGTTCGACGACTTCGCTCCGCTGCACGTGATCGAACAGGTGCAGTGTCCGGTGCTGATCATGCACGGCGACGGCGACGAGGTGATCCCGGTCGAGGACGCGTTCCGGCTGTTCGAGAACGCCCCCGACGGCCAGGTGGTCATCGTCCGGGACGGGGACCACTCAACCGTGGAGCGGTTCGAGCCGTACATGACCGACGTCGTGGCGTTCCTCGATCGTCACCTGCGGGACTAGATCCCCAACATTGCTCCCAGAGCGGCGGGGGTTGCAGCGATCCGGTCGGCTCCCGCTTCGGTGAGTTCGGCCACCGTGCCGAATCCCCAGCCGACGCCGATCGAGCCGATCCCGTTGGCCCGGGCGGCATCGATGTCGTGGCGGCGGTCGCCGATCATCACAAACGACTCCTTGCGTCCGGAGTGGTTGAGGAGTCGCAGAGCTCTGCCCAAGGTCTCGGTCTTTGGTTCCATTTCGTCCAGGCCCGGGCCCTCGATGATCTCCACGAACCCGTCCAGGTCGAGCGTTTCCAGGATGGGGCGAGCGAAAGGGACCGGTTTGGAGGTGACCACCCCGAGACGGGCCGAACCATGCAGCCGCTCGAGCAGCTCCGGGATGCCCTCGTAGGAGCGGGCCATGGCCACCGAGGTGGCCGCGTAATGGTGGCGAAACGAGTCGATGAGCGGCCCGACCAGATCGGGGCCGGCTTCTCGTTCGGCGAGGAGTGCGGTGAGCGTGTCGTGGAGGGGCGGCCCGACATGCCGCCACAGTTCTTCTTCGCTGATCGGCGCCTGGCCGTGGTCGCCCAGCGCTCCGTTGAGGGCGGTGAGGATGGGCCGGCGGGAATCAACCAGCGTGCCGTCGACGTCGAAGAGGCAGGTGAGCATGGGATCGAGAGGGTAGCGGGCCGCCGGCCGCGGCCCGTGAGCGGTGGGCTCGGTGCGGTCCCTGCCATTCGGGATCAGCGGGCGGCGAGCAGCCGGTGAGCGCCGAAACGTAGACTCCCGGCCATGTCCATTCCCCGCGACACCGCCCCGATCCGGTCCGAAGAGCGGTTCGACGAGCAGAAGCTCACCGCCTACCTGCGCCGGCACACTGCGGAGTTCGCCGGCAATCAGCCGATCGAGTTCGAACAGTTCCCCGGCGGCCACGCCAACCTGACCTATCTGGCCCGGATCGGGAAGCGGGAGTACGTGGTCCGCCGCCCGCCGCTCGGACCCGTGCCTCCCAAGAGCCACGACATGGTGCGCGAGTTCTCGGTACTGCACGCCCTCAGCCGGGTCCTGCCCCAGGCTCCGGCCGCCCTCCACCTCTGCACCGACGAGAGCGTGCTGGGACGGCCGTTCTTCGTGATGGAGCGCCGGCGGGGGTTCGTGATCCGCAACCGCTGGCCCCAGGGTCTGCCCGACTCCCCGGCGATCCGCCAGGACATCAGCCGGAGTTTCGTCGACACCCTGGTGGCGCTGCACCGGGTCGACTACGAGGCAATCGGCCTCAGCGACCTGGGCCGGCCGGACGGCTTTGCCGAACGGCAAGTGCGCGGGTGGGCGGCCCGCTGGGAAGCCGCCAAGACCCGCGAGTTGGAACCCATGGAACGGCTGGCCGGCTGGCTGACCGGCGGCGTTCCCGCCCCGCAAGCGGCCTCGTTGCTGCACAACGACTACAAGCTGGACAACGCCATGGTCGACGAGAACGGCGTTGTAGTAGCAGTGTTGGACTGGGACATGGCCACCTTGGGGGACCCGCTGATCGACTTCGGAACCACGCTCGCCTACTGGTCCCAGCCGACCGACCCCCGCTACCGGATCTTCATGAACAACCCGCTGGTGCACGGCGACTTCCTGACCCGGGCCGACCTGGTCCGGCGCTACGCACAGGGGACCGGGTTCGACTTGTCCGAGATGCGCTGGTACGAGGTGTTTGCGTTCTTCAAGATCGCGGTGATCGTCGAACAGATCTACGCCCGCTACGTGGCCGGGCAAACCACCGACGAGCGCTTCGCCGGCTTCGGGGAACGGGTCGAGCAGCTGGCTTCGGGGGCGCTGGAGGTGGCCGAAGGGTAGGGAGGGTTTCGGGTTTCAGGTTTCGGGTTGCGGGTTGCAGGTTGCAGGTTTCAGGTTGGTGGAATCCGGGCGGCGAAAGCCTCGCCCCTTGTAACCCGTCTCGATCTGGGCTAACTTGTTTACCCAATGAAGCACGTCTATTACGCCGACTTCGCATTTACCGGGCCCGCAGCCCGGGTTGAAGGAACGCGCCACTAGACGAACACCACCAGCGACATTCAGCAACCCGGAGCCAGGGCTCCGGGTCTTTTTGTATCCCGGAACCGGCTCTCCGACCAGGAGCAGGCACATGACAGACCGAAAAGCGCATCGCAGGCCGGAAGGCTCGAACACCGTCGTCGAGGTGGGCGGGGTCCGCTTCGGTCACGATCCGTTCCCGGTCATCGCCGGTCCGGCCAGCATCGAATCGGAAGGCCAGTTGATGGACGCCGCCCAGATCGTCGCCGAACGGGGTGCCTCGATCCTGCGGGGCGGGACGTTCCGGTCCCCCTCCTCCCCCTACACCTTCTCGGGGATGGGCCGGTCCGGGCTGGCCCTGCTCGAAGAAGCGGGTGCGTCGGTCGGTCTCCCCACCATCACCGAGGTCGCCGAAGGTGGCGATGCAGATCTGGCCGCCGGTCACACCGACATGCTCGAGATCGGGCCGGCCAACATGCAGAACTTCGAGCTGCTGCGGGACGTCGGTCGGACCGGAATGCCGGTGCTCCTCAACCGGGGCCCGTCGGCCACCATCGACGAGTGGTTGTGGTCCGCCGAGTACCTGCTGGCGGAAGGCAACGACCGGATAGTGATGTGCGAACGGGGTATCCGCACGTTCGAGCAGAGCACCCAGAACACCCTCGACATCAGCGCGGTTCCGGTCGTCAAGGACCAGTCCCACCTTCCGGTGATCGTCGATCCGTCCCACGCCGCCGGCAACCGGAGCCTGGTTACCCCGCTGGCCCTGGCCGCTCAGGGGGTAGGAGCCGACGGGCTGGCAGTCGAGGTTCACCCTTCGCCGGATGAGGCGCTCTCCGACCAGCTGCAGCAGCTCGACGCCCACGGGTTCGCCGCTCTGATGGATGCGCTGGGAATCTCCCGCATGCGACAGGCAGT
This sequence comes from Acidimicrobiia bacterium UBA4744, assembly GCA_002403855.1. Taxonomy (GTDB): domain Bacteria; phylum Actinomycetota; class Acidimicrobiia; order Spongiisociales; family UBA4744; genus UBA4744. Next base: position 20,848 of record DHIO01000007.1, on the reverse strand, counting down.
GGACATCGTCGACCGGGAGATCGTCCGTCTGTTCGCCCGGCGCCGGGAGCTGTCTCTGGCCATCGGACGGGTCAAGGCGGCCCGGGGCATGCCGGTGCAAATCCCCGAACGAGAGGACGAGTTGCTGGCGATCATCCGCGAGGAAGCGGTCCTGCAGAAACTCGACCCCGAGTATGTGGAACGGATCTTCAAGGAGATCCTGGCGGAGTCGCGGGCCGCCCAGTGGCGAGACCGCGAAGGCCCGCCCCAGCTCGGCTGACGCCGCTAGAAACTGGTCGCCACGAAGGTCGCGTAGACCACCAGGAGGACGAACCCCTCCCAGCGGACCAGCTTGTTGCCGGTGGCGGTGAGGATCCCGGCAAACGCTGCGATCCCCAGCATGAACAGCATCCCCGTCCTGAAGTCGATGGCGAGTGCACCGCCTCCCACCACCGCAGCCCCGCCCGCCACGGCCAGCGAATTGAACAGGTTGGATCCCAGCAGGTTGCCGACGACCAGATCGTGCTCACGGCGCCGGGCCGCCGCGATCCCGGTGGCCAGCTCGGGGAGACTGGTCCCCAGCGCCACCAGGGTCAGCCCGATGAGGCCCTCGGAGAGCTCCAGCCTCGTGGCGATCGCCTGAGATCCCCGCACGAGCATCTCCGCTCCACCCAGGGTGGCGGCCAGGGCCACGATCCCCACGATCAGCTCGAAACGAATGTTGGTGTGACCGGAACCGTGCGTCATGGCGTCGAGCTCGGCCGTAACCGCTCCTGTTCCCTCGGCGTCCCGGCGGGCCCACCGGACCAGCAGCGCCGCCGCCCCCGCCATGGTGACCAGCAGGATGATGCCGTCGACGGTGGTCAAGGCCCCGTTCCAGGCCAGTCCGGTGAGCAAGGCGACGGCGGCCAGCATCAGCAGACCTTCCCGGCGGAGGGTGCGGATATGGTCGGTCACCGGAGCTACCAGGGCGGTGGCGCCCAGCACCAGGCTGAGGTTGGCGACGTTGGAGCCGACCACGTTTCCCAGCGCCAGATCGAGACCGCCGCCGGCGGCGGCCACCACACTGACCAGGAACTCGGGGGCCGACGTGCCCATCCCCAGCACCAGGGCTCCGATCAAGATCGGCGAGAGGCCCCACGCCCGCGAGAGCCGGGCGGCGGCCAGCACGAATCGATCGGCACCGGCGGTGAGCAGCACCAGACCACCCACTACGAGAGCTAGGGCACCGACCACGGGAAGCCCTTCCGGTTAGGCGGCGTTGAGCCGATCGCGCCAGGCTAGCCAGTCGGCAACCACCCCCAGGTCGTACCGGGGGCCGTTGAACCCGAGGGTCACCTGCTGGGCGCCGCTCTCAACCAGCCGGTCGGCCACTTCGGTCTTCTTGGGGTCCACCCCGACCGACCGTTCGATCGCCGAAGGGTCGCGTCCCACCCGGGCGCACCAGTCGTCCAGGACCCGGTTCTTGTGGGCGAATTCGTCCGGCTGGCGGGAGTCGTAGAAGCCGTGCCAGATGTGGGCGTGCTCGGCCACGATCCGCAGGGTCACTTTCTCGCCACCCCCGCCGATCAGGATGGGGATGTCCCGGGTGGGGGGAGGGTTGAGCCGGCCGAGGCGATCCTTGATGACCGGCAGGTTGGCGTCGAGGTGGCGAAGGCGGCCGGGGGCCGTTCCGAACTCGTAGCCGTACTCGGTGTAGTCCCGCTCGAACCAACCGGACCCCAACCCGAGGATCAGCCGCCCGCCGGAGGCATGGTCGACGGTGCGGGCCATGTCCGCCAGCAACTGGGGGTTGCGGTACGAGTTGCAGGTCACCAGCGGGCCGATCTCCACCCGTTCGGTGATCTCCGCCCACGAAGCCAGCATCGTCCACGCCTCGAAGTGCTTGCCGTCCGGCTCGCCGTAGAGGGGGTAGAAGTGGTCCCAGTTGTAGACGATGTCGACCCCCATCTCCTCCGCAGCGATCACCGCCCGTCGGATGTCGGCATAGTCGGCGTGTTGAGGGTGTAGTTGAACTCCGATGCGCATGAGCGTCCTTTGCTGAAAGCGGCGACCGAGGGTAGCGCAATGCGCCGGTCGGCCCTGAGAGTGGTCCGGGGCGGTGCCGGTGAAACTACTGGAAGACCTGGTCGGCGATGTTGAGGATCTCTTCGATCGGGACGCCGCCGGGCAGCCGTCCCAGCAC